>JBFFEY010000004.1:0-151452 GCA_041558415.1 Burkholderiales bacterium
CGCGCGCCGCACTTCGCCGCGGCGCTTGACCTGGATTCCCGCGATCAGCGGGGAGTGCGTCTGAAAAGTGCGCTCGACGCCCTCGCCGGACGAAATCTTGCGCACGGTGAACGAGGAATTGAGACCGCGGTTGCGCTTTGCGATCACCACGCCCTCAAAGGCCTGCGTGCGTTTGCGGCTGCCCTCGACCACGGTGACGTTGACCACCACCGTGTCACCCGCCGAGAAATCCGGCACTTTCTTGCCGAGCCGCTTGATTTCTTCCTGCTCGAGTTGCTGGATCAGATTCATTGCTTCGCTCCGTCTTCATGCTCGCGCTGGAACTCTTCCAGCAGCGCGCGTTCCTCTTCGCTCAAGCCGCTCGACCGCCTCGCCGCAAGCAGCTCGGGCCGCCGCAGCCAGGTGCGCCCCAGCGCCTGCTTCAGGCGCCAGCGCCGGATGTTCTCGTGGTGCCCCGACAGCAGCACCTCCGGCACCCGCTCGCCCCCGACGACCTCCGGCCGGGTGTATTGCGGGCAATCGAGCAAACCGTCGACAAACGATTCCTCGGCTGCCGAAACCGCGTCGCCGAGCGCGCCCGGCAGCTGGCGCACGACGGCATCGATCAGCGCCATCGCCGCGATCTCACCGCCCGAGAGCACGAAATCGCCGATCGACAGCTCTTCGTCCACCCGCTGCCCGATGAGTCGCTCGTCGACGCCTTCGTAGCGACCGCACAGCAGCGTTACCGCCTCCCGCCCTGCCAGCCCGACCACCTTCGCGTGGTCCAAGCGGCGTCCCTGCGGCGAGAGGTAAATCACCTTCCCCACCGACCCGCACGCGGCGCGCTGCGCCGCGGCGACCGCGTCGAGCGCCTTCGCCAGCGGCTCGGCCATGAGCACCATGCCCGGCCCGCCGCCGTAGGGCCGGTCATCCACCGTGCGGTAGGCGTCGCTCGTGAAATCGCGCGGATTCCACAATGCCAGCGCCCACAGCCCCTGCCCGAGCGCGCGGCTGCTGATCCCGCTGTCGGCGACCGCAGCGAACACCTCCGGAAAAAGGCTCACCACGTCGAAGCGAATCACGACCCGCGTCCCGGGCCCGGACCTACCAGTCCGCACCCCACTGCACCTCGATGCGACCGCCCTCGAGGTCGACTGCACGCACCACCGACGGCACCCAGGGCAGCAGCCGCCCGGCACCGCCGTCGGGCCCTTCCAGCTCCATCACGTCATGTGCCCCGTTCGAGAACAGCGCCTTGACGCGACCGAGCACAACGCCCGACTCGTTCACCACCGCCAGGTCGATCAGATCGGCCCAGTAATACCGCCCCGGCTCGAGTGCCGGAAGCCTGCTGCGCGGCAGCTCCACCGCCGCACCGTTCAGCGCCTGCGCCTGACCGCGGTCGTCGACCCCGGTGAGCTTCGCCAGCAGCGCGCCTGCGTGCGGCTTCGCCTGCTCGATCGCGCGTTCCACGCCACCGACCCACCACCGCGCCTGCCTGCTCAAGTCCTCCGGATCATCCACCAGCACCCGAATCCAGCCGCGCACGCCGTAGGCGCCCGCGACACGCCCCATGGTCACGCGCGCGTCAGGCAGCCTTCTTGCCAAACTGCTTGACCAGGCGCGACACGGTCGGCGAGAGCTGTGCGCCCTTCGTCTTCCAGTGATCGACGCGCTCGAGATCGACGCGCAACGACTCGCGCCCCTCGGGTGCCTTCGGATCGTAAAAGCCGAGCCGCTCAATGAAGCGGCCGTTACGCGCACGCCGCGAATCTGCGACCACCACATGGTAAAAGGGCCGCTTGTTGGCGCCACCGCGCGCCAGTCGAATCACCACCATTTGGGAAATCCCGCTTTGCTGCGAAAAGGCGCGGATTATACGGGAAAAATCAGGGCGTTGGAAAGGCCTGAGGTGACCCGCTCAGCGCAGCCCGGGCGGCGTGCCGCGCAGGCCCCGCATCATGCGGGCCAGCCCCCCGCCTTTCATCATTTTCATCATCTTCTGCATCTGCTCGAACTGCTTGAGCAGGCGGTTGACCTCCTGCACCGGCACGCCCGCGCCGCCCGCAATGCGCCGCTTGCGCGAGGCCTTGATGATCTCCGGCCGGCTGCGCTCGGCCGGCGTCATCGAGTTGATGATGCCCTCGATGCGACGGATCTGCCGGTCGTCGTTAAGCTGGTTGGGGCCGATCTGACCGGCGAGCTGCGCCGGCAGTTTGTCCATCATCGCCGCGAGCCCGCCCATCTTGCGCATCTGCTGGATCTGGGCCTTGAAGTCCTCCAGGTCGAAACCCTTGCCCTTCTTGATCTTCTCGGCGACGCGCTGCGCTTCGTCGAGGTCGACCTGCCGGTGCGCCTCTTCGACGAGGCTGACGATGTCGCCCATGCCCAGAATGCGCGACGCCATGCGCTCCGGGTGGAAGGGCTCGAGGCCGTTCAGCTTCTCCCCGGTACCGACGAACTTGATCGGCTTACCGGTGACATGACGCACCGAGAGCGCTGCACCCCCGCGCGCGTCGCCATCGAGCTTGGTGAGCACCACGCCGGTGAGCGGCAGCGCGTCGCCGAACGCCTTCGCGACGTTCACCGCATCCTGGCCCTGCATCGCATCGACCACGAACAGCGTCTCGACCGGGTTTAGCAGCGCATGCAGCTCGCGCACCTCGTTCATCATTGCCTCGTCGATCGCCAGCCGCCCGGCCGTGTCGACGATCAGCACGTCGAAGTAGCGCGTCTTGGCATGCTCCAGTGCACGCCGCGCGATTGCCGCGGGCGATTCCCCGGCGTCGCTCGGCAGAAACTCGGCGCCGGCCTGTGCGGAGACGGTCTTCAGCTGCTCGATCGCGGCCGGGCGGTAGACGTCGCAGGACACGACGAGCACGCGCTTGCGCTGCTCGATCAGCCAGCGCGCGAGCTTGCCGGTGGTCGTCGTCTTGCCCGATCCCTGCAGGCCCGCCATGAGGAACACCGCGGGCGGCTGCGTCGCCAGATCGAGCTGCACGTTGGCGTCGCCCATGAGGCGGGTGAGCTCGCGGTGCACCACACCGACCAGCGCCTGTCCCGGCGTCAGGCTGCCGATCACCTCGGTGCCGAGCGCCTTCTCGCGCACCGCGGCGATGAAATCCTTGACCACCGGCAGCGCGCAGTCGGCCTCGAGCAGCGCAATGCGCACCTCGCGCAGCGCATCCTGCACGTTGCTTTCGGTCAGCCGCGCCTCGCCGCGAATCGTCTTGACGATGCGCGAGAGTCGTCCGGTCAGGGTGTCGAGCATGCGGGCCGTGCGGCGCGGCGTCGTGCCGCGGCGCGGTGATACACTGGATTGATGCCCGATATTTTAATGCACGGCGCCGCAGCCGCCGCATACGCCGGGCTCACACTGCATTTCTGGAACACGCGCTGGCGCGGGCAGCAGCCGCCGGCGGCGGCAGGCCTGCGGGCCTGGGAACGCGCCGCGATCCTGCTGCCGCTCGCGCTGCACGGCTGGACCCTGGTGAACGCGCTGCTACTGTCGAGCCCGCTGCGCTTCGGCTTCGCGCAGGCACTGTCGGTCATGCTCTGGCTGGGCGTGCTGGTGTACTGGGCCGAGAACCTGCTCTACCACCTCGAAGGCGTCGAACCGCTGGTGCTCGGCGCCGCGGCCCTGGCCGCGCCCCTGCCGGCGATCTTTCCCGGCCTGGCGCTAAGCGACGCGCGCGTCCACTCGATCGAGTTCCGCCTGCACCTGGTGCTGGCGATGATCGCCTACAGCCTGTTCGTCATCGCCGTGCTGCACGCGACGCTCATGGCGCTGGTCGAGCGGCGCCTGCATCGCATGCCGCACGGCCTCGCGGCGCACGAGGGCAGCGGCCCGCTGCAAGGTCCGCTGTCGCGCCTGCCGCCCCTGCTCACGCTCGAGCGGCTGCTGTTCCGCATCATCGCGCTCGCCTTCGTCTTCCTCACGCTGACGCTGGTCACCGGCGCCCTGTTCTCCGAGACGGTGTTCGGGCGCGCACTGCGCTTTGACCACAAGACGCTGTTCGCGCTGCTGTCCTGGGTCGCGTTCGGCGCGCTGCTCGTCGGACGGCATTTCTACGGCTGGCGCGGACGCACCGCGCTACGCTGGACGCTGGGCGGCTTCGTGCTGCTGCTGCTCGCCTACGTCGGCAGCCGATTCGTGCTCGAAGTGCTCCTCGGACGCAGCTGAGAGGTCGTTCATGGAGTGGCTCGACGAGTACGAGCTCACCGTAGAGGTCGTCGGCCTGATCGTCCTGCTGGTGATGTCGGGGTTCTTCTCGATCTCCGAAACCAGCATGATGGCCCTCAACCGCTACCGCCTGCGGCATCTGGTGCGCGAGGGGCATGGCGGCGCCAGGCGCGCCGCCGCGCTGCTGCGCCGCACCGACCGCCTGCTCGGCGCGATCCTCATCGGCAACAATTTCGTCAACATCGCCGCTGCGACGCTCGCCAGCCTGATCGCGGTCGATCTGCTCGGGCATGGCAAGCTGGCGTACGCGGTGAGCACGATCGGCACCACCTTCGCGCTGGTCGTCTTCGCCGAGATCGTGCCCAAGGTGATCGGCGCCACCTACCCCGAGCGCATCGCCCTGCCGTTTGCCTACGTCCTCGGACCGCTGCAGCGCCTGCTCACGCCGGTGGTCTGGTTCGTCAATCTCTTCGCGCGTCCGCTGCTCGCCCTCGCCGGCGTACGCGAGGGCGCCGAGCACGATGTGCCGCGCCTCTCACCGGCGGAAATCCGCACCCTGGTGCTCGAGTCGTCGCACTTCATGCCGAAAAAGCACGTCTCGATCCTGCTCAACCTGTTCGACCTCGGATCGATCAGCGTGCAGGACATCATGGCGCCGCGCGCCAAGATCGAGTCGATCAGGCTCGATGACGACATGGAGACCATCGTGCGCCAGCTGGCGACGAGCTACCACATGCGCCTACCGGTGTATCGATCGAGCATGGGCGAAGTGGCCGGCGTACTGCACCTGCGCAAGGTGCTCGGGCTGCTGCATGCCGGCGGGCTCGATCGTGCGGCGCTCGAGCAAATGCTGAGCGAACCCTATTTCGTGCCGGCCTCCACGCCGCTGCTCGCCCAACTCCAGTACTTCCAGGAGAACCGCGAGCGCCTCGCATTGGTGGTCGACGAGTACGGCGAGGTGCTCGGCCTCGTGACGCTCGAGGACATCATCGAAGAAATCATCGGCAAGTTCACGACCTCGCTGCCCACGGTCGCGCCGGCGCTCGCCTGGGACGAGCAAGGCAGCGTGCTGGCCGACGGCGGTATGGCGGTGCGCGAGATCAACCGCGCGCTCGAGCTCGCGCTGCCGACCGCCGGCCCGAAAACGCTGAACGGCCTGGTGCTCGAGCAGCTACAGGACATCCCGGAGGCAAACGTCTCGTTCAAGATCGCCGGCGTGCCGATGGAGATCGTCGCGGTGCAGGGCCGGGCAGTGAAAACCGTGCGCCTGTTCCGCCCGCCACCAACCCCCGAGCCGGTCGAGGAAGCGGAAGCTTAAGCATCTGCAAAGAGCGCACTCGAAAACCGGGAAAAACTCACAAACTCAGTCCGTTAGAGTGGAAACCTGAGGCTTTACAAAAGAGAGCCTGCGAGGCATCATCGAGGACGGTCTCAGGGTGTGATCACACCGGAGGAGCAGCATGGCGACGGCGGCGGCAGCGAAACCCAAAGAGTTCATCTTCAACTGGGAAGGCAAGGATCGCAGCGGCAAGACGCTGCGCGGGGAAATTCGCGCGCCCGGCGAGAGCGTGGTGCAGGCGACGCTGCGCCGCCAGGGCATCCTGGTGCAGAAGATCCGCAAGCAGCGCCTGCGCGGCGGCGGCAAGATCACCGACAAGGACATCACGCTGTTCACGCGCCAGCTGGCGACCATGATGAAGGCGGGCGTGCCGCTGCTGCAGTCGTTCGACATCGTCGGCAAGGGGGCATCCAACCCGGCGGTGGCCAAGCTGCTGCTAGACGTCAAGACCGAGGTGGAGACCGGCTCTTCGCTGGCCGCCGCGTTCCGCAAGTACCCGCTCTACTTCGATGCGCTGTTCTGCAACCTGGTCGCGGCCGGCGAGCAGGCCGGTATCCTGGAAACGCTGCTCGACCGCCTCGCGACGTACAAGGAAAAGATCCTCGCCATCAAGTCGAAGATCAAGAGCGCGCTGTTCTACCCGATCGCGATCGTTGTCGTCGCCTTCATCATCACCGCGGTGATCATGATCTTCGTGATTCCGGCCTTCAAGCAGGTGTTCGAGAGCTTCGGCGCCGACCTGCCCGGACCGACGGTCATGGTCATGACCATATCCGACTATTTCGTCGAGTACTGGTACATCATCTTCGGCGTGATCGGCTTCGGTACCTGGGGTTTTCTCGAGGCCTGGAAACGCTCGGTGGCGGTGCAGATCTTCATGGACCGCCTGCTGCTGCGCATTCCCGTGTTCGGCGACCTCATCCGCAAGTCGACGATCGCGCGCTGGACGCGCACGCTGTCGACGATGTTTGCCGCCGGCGTGCCGCTGGTGGAGGCGCTCGATTCGGTCGGCGGCGCTTCGGGAAACCATGTCTACATGACGGCCACCAAGCAGATCCAGACCGAGGTCTCGACCGGCACGTCGCTTACCGTGGCGATGCAGAACTCGAACGTGTTTCCCTCGATGGTTCTGCAGATGTGCTCGATCGGCGAGGAAACCGGCGCGCTCGACTCGATGCTCTCCAAGGTCGCCGACTTCTACGAGGGTGAAGTCGATGATGCGGTCGAGGCACTTTCGTCGCTGATGGAGCCGATGATCATGGTCGTGCTGGGCACGCTGATCGGCGGCATGGTCGTTGCCATGTACCTGCCGATCTTCAAGCTGGGCCAGGCGATCTGATCGCGCAGCCGCTCCGTCGCGCGGCATGACCGCGCTTGGCTGGGTTGCCCAGCCCACCGTATTTCCGTGGATTGCGCTCGTGCTCGGGCTGTGCGTCGGCTCGTTCCTGAACGTCGTCATCCACCGCCTGCCGCAGATGCTCGAGCGCGAGTGGCGCGCACAATGCGCTGAACTCGAGGGCCGCGAACCGCCACTCGCTGAGCGTTACAACCTCGTCGTGCCGCGCTCCCGCTGCCCGAGTTGCGCACGGCCGATCAAGGCATTCGAGAACGTTCCGCTCGTCAGCTGGGCCGTCCTGCGCGGCAAGTGCGCCGGCTGCGGCGCGCGCATCAGCCTGCGCTACCCCCTGGTCGAGCTGAGCGCCGGGCTGTTCGCCGGCTACGCCGCATGGCGTTTCGGCTTCACGCCCGCCGCCCTCGGCGCGATGCTGCTGGTCTGGACGCTGCTCGCCGCGAGCGTGATCGACCTCGACACTCAGCTGCTGCCCGACGACCTGACGCTGCCGCTGCTCTGGGCGGGGCTGCTGTTCAACCTGTTCGGCACTTTCGTCACGCTGCCAAGCGCGGTGATCGGCGCCATGGTCGGTTATCTCGGCCTGTGGCTCATCTACTGGACATTCAAGCTGACCACCGGCAAGGAGGGCATGGGCTACGGCGACTTCAAGCTGCTCGCCGCACTCGGTGCCTGGCTCGGCTGGCAGGCGCTACCGCTCGTCATCCTGCTCTCCTCGGTGGTCGGCGCGCTGATCGGCGTCGGCCTCATGATCTTCGCGCGGCACGGCCGCGAGACCCCGATCCCCTTTGGTCCCTACCTCGCCATCGCGGGTGTAATCGGCCTGTTCTGGGGCGCCGAAATCACCCGTCGCTGGCTGCCGCTGCTCGGCTGACGGCCCGGCGCCGCGACCCTCGTTCATGCCGTTCGTCATCGGCCTCACCGGCGGCATCGGCAGCGGCAAGAGCGCGGCTGCCGATGAATTCGCCCGCCTCGGCGCGACGCTGGTCGACACTGACGTCATCGCCCACACGCTGACCGCACCCGGTGGCACGGCGATCGAGGCGGTGCGCACCCTGTTCGGTGACGCGGTCATCGACGCCCGCGGCGCGATGGACCGCAGCAAGGTGCGCGCGCGCGTCTTTGCCGACCCGCGTGCGCGCGCGCAGCTCGAGGCCATCCTGCACCCGCTGATCCGCCGCGAATCCGCGGCGCGCGTCGCCGCCGCCACCGGCGCCTACGTCGTGCTGGTGGTGCCGCTGCTCGTCGAGTCGGCGGACTATCGGCGCCGCGTCGACCGCGTCCTCGTCGTCGACTGCCCGGTCGAGTTGCAGATCGCGCGCGTGCGTGCACGCAGCGGTCTGTCCGAAGAAGAGGCCCGCCGCATCATCGACGCGCAGGTCTCGCGCGAGGCGCGGCTCGCAGCCGCCGACGATGTGATCGACAACAGCGGCACGCTCGAGGCGCTCTACGCGCAGGTGGGCCGCCTGCACCGACGCTATCTCGCGCTGGCGCAGGCGACCTGAGACGCGCGCAAGGCGCGCGGTCCTGGCGCGGCTTGGTTGTCAGGTCCTCGCCAATCCTTCAGAATTCCCCAGGTTTTTGACCGCCAAGCGACCGGGAAGGGTCCGTGATCACCTACGAGTACCCTCTCAACGAGCGCATCCGGACGTTGTTGCGCCTGGAGGATCTGTTCGAACGCTCGCGCTATTTCATCGCGCGCGCGGGCGCACATGACCATCACATGGCGCTGATCACGCTGTTCGAGGTGCTCGAGGTCGCGAGCCGCGCCGATCTGAAGTCGGATCTGCTGCAGGAACTCGAACGCCAGAAGCAGGTGCTGCATGCGTTCCGCGACAACCCGGAAATCTCGGAAGAAGCACTCGACAGCGTGCTGCGTGACATCGAGCAGGCGTCCGGCGCCATCCTGTCGATGACCGGGAAGATCGGCCAGTACCTGCGCGAGAACGACTGGCTCATGTCGATCAAGCAGCGCACCGGCATTCCGGGCGGGGCCTGCGAGTTCGACCTGCCGTCGTTTCACTACTGGCTGCACCGACCGCCCGAGGCGCGCATGGAGCAGCTCGCCGCGTGGACCAGTCCGCTGCACCCGCTGCGCGACGGCGCGGCGATCATCCTGCGCATCCTGCGCGAGTCGGGCAAGCCGCAGACCGCGAGCGCCGCGCTCGGCACCTACCAGCAGATGCTGGGGGGAAAGTCCGCGCACATGATGCGCGTGCGGCTGGCGGAAGACGTGCCCTGCGTGCCGGAGATCAGCGCCAACAAGTACGTCCTGAACGTGCGTTTTCTGCTGCAAAGCGACGAGGATCCGCGGCCTCGAACGCCCGACTGGGACGTTGATTTCGAACTCACGTTCTGCACGCTATGAGCGAGGACACCGTCGTGCCGTGCCCGCGCTGCGGCAGCGCCACGACGTTCTCAGCCGCCAACCGCTGGCGGCCGTTCTGCAGCGAGCGCTGCAAGATCGTCGATCTGGGCAACTGGGCGAGCGAGCGTTACCGGGTGCCTGATCCCACGCCGCCTGATCTCGACGGCGCGCCGGCCCCCGACGCGCCACCCGGCGGCTAGCCCCAGGCGCCGCTGATCATGGCGAGGCCGTGCGCGCCGTGGCGCCGGGCCGCGTCCAGATCGTGCGGTCGCATCCCGCCGATGGCGAACACCGGCAGGCTCGCGCCGCGCGCGAGCGCGGCGAAGCCCGGCCAGCCGAGCGTCTTGGCGCCGGAATGCGAGGGCGTCGGTGCGACGGGCCCGAGCACGACGAAGTCGAGCTCGAGCTGCATTGCCCGCGCGAGCTCGTCTGCGGTGTGGCAGGAAGCCGCCACCAGGGCGTGCGCCGGCCGCGCGTCGAGAGCCATCAGGCTGCGCGCGCGAAAGTGCACGCCGTCGGCGCCGACCGCATCGGCGAGCGCGCGATCGTCGTTGACCAGGACGCGGGCACCGGCGCGCCGGGCGTGTGCCACGACCGCGCGGGCGAACGCCGCGCGCTGCGGCGCCGGCAGCGCCGGTTCGCGCACCTGCAGCAGCCGCAGGCCGGCCGCAAGCCGCGCGTCGATGCGCGCGAGCTGCGCCTCGACGCCGCGCGCGGCCGCGTCGGTGATCGCATACTCCTGCGGCAGCGCGAGCGAGGCGAGTACCGGCGCATTAGCCGGCAGCATCGGCGCGGCGAGCGGCTCGCCGATGCGCTGCCAGACAATGGCCTGCGCTTCCCTCGGATGCGGCACGCCGCGCCAGTCGAACACGCGGTAGAAATGCAGCCGCACGGTAGCGTGCGGGTACGTGAACACGCGCGTGATCCACGGCGCGGCGGCAGCGACGTCGATGCCGAGCTCCTCGTGCAGCTCGCGCGCGAGCGCGTCTTCGAGCGGCTCATCAGGCTCGACCTTCCCGCCCGGGAACTCCCAGTAGCCGGCGTAAACCTTTCCCGCCGGCCGACGCGCCAGCAAAAACGCGCCGTCGGGGCGCAGGATGACGGCCGCGGCGACGTCGACGATCGCGCTCACCGCCCCCTAGCGCGAACGGCGCTTCGCCGGCCGCGCGCGCCCCGTCGCACCGGTCAGGCGGCGTCCAGCCCAGTCACGCGCAAAGTGATAGGCGACGCGGCCGCTGCGCGAGCCGCGCTGCAACGCCCATTGCAGCGCCTCCTCGCGCGCCGCGGCCACGTCTGCCGTGCCACAGCCAAAGCTCTTCAGCCAGTGGGCGACGATCACCAGGTACTCGTCCTGGTCGAAGGGATAGAAGGTCACCCACAGCCCGAAGCGCTCGGAGAGCGAAATCTTTTCCTCGACCGTTTCGCCGGGATGAATTTCCTCGCCCACGTACTTCGTCGCCAGATTTTCCTCCATGTACTCCGGAACCAGGTGGCGGCGGTTGGAGGTCGCGTAGATCAACAGATTCTCGGAGGTGGTCGAAATCGAGCCATCGAGCGCCACCTTGAGCGCGATGTAACCGGCATCGCCCGCCTCGAAGCTGAGGTCGTCGCAGAACAGGATGAAGCGCTCCGGCCGAGTGGCCACCACGTCGGTCACCTGCGGCAGATCCATCAGGTCGTTCTTCTCGATCTCGATCAGGCGCAGGCCCTCGCGCGCGTACTTGTTGAGCAGCCCCTTCACGATCGAGGACTTACCGGTGCCGCGTGCACCGGTGAGCAGCACGTTGTTCGCCGGGCGGCCGGCCAGGAACTGGCGCGTGTTCTGATCGATTTTCTCGATCTGCGCGCCGATTCCCTGCAGGTCTGCGAGGCGCATGCGGTGCACATGGCGTACCGGCTCGAGCCGTCCGGCACCGTCCAGTCCGCCGCGCCGGCGCCAACGAAAGGCGATGCTCGCGTTCCAGTCGACAGCCGGCGGTGCCGGCGGCAGCAGCGCCGCCAGGCGCTCGAGAACGAGGTCGGCCTTCTGCACGGTGGCCGCGAAATCTTGCTTGCGCTTCATCAGGTTCGGTATTCCGCGTTGATTTTGACGTAGTCGAAGGAGAGGTCGCAGGTCCATACGCGCGCCGAGGCCGAACCCCGACGCAGCGCCACCCGCAGCTGGAACTCGGCCTTGCGCATCGCCGTGACACCCTGCGCTTCGCCGTATTCCGGATCGCGCGCGCCGCCCCTCGCCACCCGGATGTCGTCCAGGTACAGATCGATGTCGCCGGGATCGAGGTCGGCAACGCCGGCGTAGCCGATGGCGGCGAGGATCCGCCCGAGGTTCGGGTCGGACGCGAAGAAGGCCGTCTTGACGAGCGGCGAGTGCGCGATGGCATAGGCAATGCGGCGACACTCCGCCTCGTCACGGCCCTGCTCGACGCTGACAGTGACGAACTTCGTCGCGCCCTCCGCATCGCGCACGATGGCCTGCGCGAGCTGCATCGCGACCGCGTCGATCGCTTCGCCGAGCCGCGCCAGGTCCGCCTCGCCGCGCGCCGCCACGCCGGCCGCACCGCTGGCGACAAGCATGAACGCGTCGTTGGTCGACGTGTCACCGTCGACCGTGATGCAGTTGAATGAGCGCGCCGCCGCCGCGTGCACCAGACGCTCCAGATCGGCGCGCGCGACGACCGCGTCGGTGGCGATGAAGGCGAGCATGGTTGCCATATCGGGCCGGATCATGCCCGCACCCTTGGCGATCCCGCTGATGCATACCTCGCCGCCGGCGAGCGTTGCGCGCCGCGAGGCGGCCTTGGGGACCGTATCGGTGGTCATGATCGCCTCGGCCGCCTGCGCCCAGTTGTCCGGCGCCAGATCGGCGACCGCCGCCGGCAGTCCGGCAAGGATGCGCTCGGCCGGCAGCGGCTCCATGATCACTCCGGTGGAGAACGGCAAGATCTGCTCCACGGCGCAACCGAGCGCGCGCGCCAGGCCTTCGCAGACCATCCGCGCGCGCGTCACGCCGTCCTCGCCGGTGCCTGCGTTCGCATTGCCGGTGTTCACCACCAGGCCGCGCGGCTCCCAGCCCGCCGCGAGGTGGCGCTTCGCCAGCATGACCGGTGCGGCACAGAAGCGGTTCTGCGTGAAGACGCCGGCGATCGTGCTGCCCGCTGCGAGACGCATCACGAGCAGGTCGCGCCGCCCCGGCTGGCGGATGCCGGCGCGCGCCACACCCAGGTCGACGCCGGCAACCGGCTCCAGCCTGGTCGGATCGGGTGGCGCGAGATTGACGGCCATGAACGGAGCGGGTGCGGAGTCGCGGTCGCCTGCGATGGAGCGCGCCCGGCTCAGGTCAGCCGGCCGTGGCAGTGCTTGTACTTCTTGCCCGAACCGCAGGGACAGGGTTCGTTGCGGCCGACCTTCTGCTTGGCGCGCGCCGGGGGGTGCGGCTTCGACGCCTCATCGGCCGCCTGCAAAGCATCGGCGTAGTCGGCGTGTTGCATCCGCACGTTCTCGACGTGCTGCGCGTCGTCCACCGGCGGCAGCTCGGTCGAAGGCCGAATCTCCAGATTCATCAGCGTGCGCGTGACTTCGAGCTTGACCGCCTCGAGCAGCGCCCCGAAAAGCTCGAACGCCTCGCGCTTGTACTCCTGCTTCGGGTTTTTCTGCGCGTAGCCGCGCAGATGGATGCCCTGGCGCAGGTGATCCAGCGCCGCGAGGTGCTCGCGCCAGTGCGTGTCGAGAATCTGCAGCGTGATATAGCGCTCGTACTGCCGGAACGCCGTAATCGCCTCGGCCGGGACCTTCGTGCCGTAGGCCGCATGCACTTTTTCGATCACGCGCTCGCGCAAGGGTTCGTCGTGCAGATCCGGCTCCGCCTCGAGCCAGCTGCGCACCGGCAGATCGACCTTCAGCTCGGCCTTGAGCGCGGCCTCGAGGCCCGCGGTGTCCCACTCCTCCTCCACGCTCTCCACCGGAACGAACTGGTGAAACAGGTCGGTCACGACCCCGGCGCGCAGGTCGGCAATGCGCTCGGAGACGTCTTCGGACTCGAGCAGTTCGTTGCGCAACGCGTAGATCGTCTTGCGCTGGTCGTTCGCGACATCGTCGTATTCGAGCAACTGCTTGCGGATGTCGAAGTTGCGCGCCTCCACCTTGCGCTGCGCGCTCTCGATCGAGCGCGTCACCATGCCGTGCTCGATCGGTTCGCCTTCGGGCATCTTCAGCATCACCATGATGCGGTTGATGCGCTCGCCCGCGAAGATGCGCAGCAGGTCGTCCTCGAGCGAGAGGTAGAAGCGGGACGAGCCGGGGTCGCCTTGCCGCCCCGCACGGCCGCGCAGCTGGTTGTCGACGCGCCGCGACTCGTGGCGCTCGGTGCCGATGATGTGCAGGCCACCCTCCCGAATCACCAGGTCGTGCAGCGCCTGCCACTCGAAGCGCAGCTGATTGATGCGCGCATCCTTTTCCGCCGGCGCCAGGTTTTCGGTGGCCTCGATGAGGTCGCACTGCCTCTCGACGTTGCCGCCCAGCACGATGTCCGTGCCGCGGCCCGCCATGTTGGTCGCAATGGTGACCATTTTCGGACGGCCGGCCTGCGCCACGATCTCGGCTTCGCGCGCGTGCTGCTTCGCGTTCAGCACCTGGTGCGGCAGAGACTCTTTCTGCAGCAGTTCGGAGAGCAGCTCGGACTTCTCGATCGAGGTGGTGCCGACCAGCACCGGCTGGCCCCGTTGATAGCAGTCGCGAATGTCGTCGACGATCGCCTTGTATTTTTCCTTTGCCGTGCGATAGACCTGATCGAGCCGGTCGTCGCGGATCATCTTCTTGTGCGTCGGCACCACCACGGTTTCCAGGCCGTAGATCTCCTGGAATTCGTAGGCCTCGGTGTCCGCGGTGCCCGTCATGCCCCCGAGCTTGGCGTACTGGCGAAAGTAGTTCTGGAACGTGATCGCGGCGAGCGTCTGGTTTTCGTTCTGTACCGTGACGTTCTCCTTCGCCTCGACCGCCTGGTGCAGGCCGTCCGACCAGCGCCGCCCCTGCATCAGGCGCCCGGTGAACTCGTCAACGATGACGACCTCGCCGTTCTGCACGACGTATTGCTGGTCGCGCTGGAAAAGGTGGTGCGCGCGCAGCGCGGCATACAGCTGGTGCACGAGATTGATGTAGGCCGGCTCGTACAGGCTCGCGCCGGCCGGCAGCAGGCCCACGCGGCCGAGGATCTCCTCGGCCTTCTGGTGACCCGATTCGGAGAGCACGATCTGGTGGTTCTTCTCGTCGACCCAGAAGTGGCCCGTGCCCTTTTCCTCCTGCTGACGCGTCAGCAGCGGCGCCACTTCGTTCATGCGCAGGTAGAGGTCGGTACGGTCTTCGGCCTGCCCCGAGATGATGAGGGGCGTCCTGGCCTCGTCGATCAGGATCGAGTCCACCTCGTCGACGATGGCGAAGTGCAGCCCGCGCTGGAAGCGCTCGTCGACGTGCATCGCCATGTTGTCGCGCAGATAGTCAAAGCCGAATTCGTTGTTCGTGCCGTAGGTGATGTCGGCGGCGTAGGCGGCACGCTTCTCGTCGGGCTCCATGCCGGGCACGTTCACGCCCACGCGCAATCCGACGAAGTTGTAGATCTTGCCCATCCACTCCGCGTCGCGCCGCGCGAGATAGTCGTTCACCGTGACGATGTGCACGCCCTTGCCGCTGAGTGCGTTTAGGTAGGCGGGCAGCGTGGCGACCAGCGTCTTGCCCTCGCCGGTACGCATTTCGGAGATCTTGCCGTCGTGCAGCACCATGCCACCGACCAGCTGCATGTCGAAATGCCGCATGCGCAGCGCGCGCTTGCCGGCCTCGCGCACCACGGCGAACGCCTCCGGCAGCAGTGCCTCGAGTGCCTCCGCCTCGACCTGTGCGCCCCGCTCCGACGGCGCGTCGGCGGTCTGCTCGGCGAAACGCTTGCGGAATTCGCTCGTCTTGCCGGCGAGCGCGGCATCCGACAGCGCCGCAATGTCCGATTCGAGCGCGTTGATGCGCGCAACGACGCGCGAGTACTGTTTGAGCAACCGGTCGTTCCGGCTGCCGAAGATCTTCGTGAGGACGTTTGCCATGCCGAAGCGTTCGTCACGCCCGCGGCGTGTGCACGAGCGCGTGCCGAATCTTTTGGATCCGGCGAAAAATCAAAATGTTAACACGCAACAGGGGCTGACTACGCCCGCGCGTTGCGATCAGCGCCCTGCGCTGGCCTTGGCGCCGCGGCCGGCGACGGTCTGCTCGCTGCTCGCCCTGGCGAGAAAACGCATCGGATCCTGCGATACGCCCTTGAAGCGCACCTCGAAATGCAAGTGTGGGCCGGTCGACCGGCCGGTCGAGCCGACCACCCCCACTTTCATCCCGCGCTGCACGATGTCGCCCACCTTCACGAACAGCTTCGCGCAGTGCGCGTAGCGGGTGACCAAGTCGTTGCCGTGATCGATGTCGACCATGTAGCCGTACTGGCGATGATAGCCGGCAAAGCTGACCACGCCGTCTGCCGCCGCGAGAATCGGGGTACCGCGCTCGGCCAGGAAATCGATGCCTTCGTGCATCGCCCGCTGCCCAGTGATCGGGTCGATGCGCATGCCGTAGCCGGAAGCGTTATAGCGGGCGCTGACCGGCATCAGCGTCGGCCGCAGCTTCTTGCGGATCGCCTCTTCGAACAGCCGCGCCTCGAGCACGCCCAGCATGTCGCCGCGCACCTCGACGTCGCGTGCCAGCCCCTGCAAGCGCTCATTCAGCTCGACCATGGTCAGGTTCTGCGGCGGCAGGAGCGTCGGCGCCGCTCCGCCCAGGCCGGGCCGCTCGGAGAAATTGAACTCCTGCGGCCGCAGTCCGGCGCGCGCCGAAAGCCGCTCACCGAGGGCATCGAGCCGCGTGAGCTGCGCCTGCATCTCGCCGAGCTTCACCGCCATGGCATTCAGGTTCTGCTGAACGAAGGCGCGGGCGCGCTCCTCGTCCTTTTTCTGGATGGAAACGGAAAAGACGCTGGGGAACACCGATTCGAAGCGGGCAGCCTCGCGCAGCAGCAACCAGTACATGCTGGACGCCAGCGCGCTCGCCAGCGACAAGCAAAGCAGCGCGATCAGCACCGATAGGCGCAGTGACAGGGTGACCGAGCGCGCCTTTGCCAGGCGGCTCGGGATCAAGATAATCTGCACGTCCCTTCCCTTGCTGCGGCTTGCGTTGAACCCCCCCCGACTCGACCGCGTCCTCGTCCAGGACACCGCCCTCGGGCCCGTGGTCCAGAAAGCTCAGGACCTCGCCGCCCTGTCGAGGCACTGCTTCGCCGTTCTTCCGCCCCAGCTCGCCGCCCAAGTCCGCGGCCTCAATGTCCGCGATGGCAGGCTGACTATTCTCGCCGGCAACGCCGCCGCCGCCGCCAAGCTGAGGCTGCACGCTGACGCCCTGCGTCGACAGGCCGCCAAAGTGCGCGACGAGGTTAATTCAGTTTCGGTGAGGGTGCAACCGACGAAGTCACGCCAGAGGATTGATGCGCCGCACAAATCGGCCCGGCTGTCTCCCGCCGCAGTGGAGCGGCTGTCGGCTCTGCACGACCGGCTGGACGAGTCCGCCGCGAAGCAGGCACTCGCCGCCCTCCTCGCCCATCAGGGCGCACCGGTCACACCGAACCCAGCAGATGCTCGGCCAGCAGCAGCAGCAGAACGACCCCGATCAAGACGGCGGCGACGCTGAAGGCACGCCAGGCGAAACGGCGAAAACGCGTCTGGCCGGTCAGTATGTAGAGAATCACGCTGACGCCGACCGCGAACGCGGCGGCGAGTGCGATGAAACGCAGGTAGAGCAACACGCCGCGGGCGCCCAGCCGCCCTCAGGCCAGCTGACGCACCATCGCGGTCACGCCGGCCGGCGCGGATTCGGGCCTTTCGAAGGAGACCACCTCCCAGGCCGCGGCGTCGGCTAGCAGGGTGCGCAGCAGCTGGTTGTTCAGACCATGCCCCGACTTGTGCGCGCTGAACGCGCCGAGCAGCGGCTTGCCCAGCAGGTAGAGATCGCCGATGGCGTCGAGCACTTTGTGCCGGATGAACTCGTCCGCAAAGCGCAGTCCGTCCGAGTTCAGAACCCGGTACTCGTCGAGCACGACCGCGTTGTCGAGCCCGCCGCCGAGGGCCAGCCCCGCCTCGCGCAAGGCTTCCACGTCCTGCATGAAGCCGAAGGTGCGCGCGCGCGCGATCTCCTTGAGGTACGAGGTTTGCGCGAAGTCGACGCTCACCGACTGCGCGCTGCGATCGATCACCGGGTGGTTGAAGACGATGGAAAAGGTCAGGCGCAGGCCTTCGTAGGGCTCGAGGCGCGCCCACTTGTCGCCATCGCGCACCTCCACCGGTCGCAGGACGCGCAGGAAGCGCTTAGGCTGCGCCTGCTCGAGGACGCCTGCCTGCTGGATGAGCAGCGCAAACGGCGCCGCGCTGCCGTCCATGATCGGCACCTCGGGCCCGTCGAGGTCGACGTAGGCATTGTCGATGCCCAGTCCGGCGAGCGCCGACATCAGGTGCTCGACCGTGTGGATGCGCTGCCCGTCCTGCACCAGACAGGACGACAGGCGGGTGTCGCCGACCAGCTCCGCCCGCGCGGGAATGTCGCATGGCGCCGGACCGTCGATGCGGCGGAACACGATGCCGCTGTCGGCCTGCGCCGGCCGCAGCACGAGCTGGATCTTCTTACCGGTATGCAGGCCTACGCCGGTGGCGCGGACCAAGGATTTCAGCGTGCGTTGGCGAAGCATCGTTGGTGCAGTGCAAAAGCGGTGCAATTCTAACAGGTTGCGAAAGCTTTCGGCCGCCGAATACGCCCTCCCGGGGCACCGGCAAGGAGGTTCGGTGCCCCGGGGTCCCGGGTTCGGCAGCCGGCCGCGCTGCGCGCGGGGCCGCCGGCTCAGTCGGCCTGCTTGCGCAAAAATGCCGGGATGTCGTACTTGTCAACGCCGCTTTGCTGCAGCGCCTCGACCGTGGCGCGGTTCTTGCGGAACACCGCCGGGGTGTCCGACATGGCGCCGTAGTCCGGCGACGGCTGCGCCGGCTGGTCGTCGGTGCCGGTCTTCTGCGACACCACGAGCTGCGGCTTGGGCTGGCGCACCATGGCGCTCACGCCGAGCCCGGTGGCGACCACGGTCACGCGCAGCTCATCGCCCAGGTTGTCGTCGTAGACCCCGCCGTAGATGATGGTGGCGTCCTCCGCCGCAAAGGCGCGGATGATGTTCATCACCTCCTTGGTCTCGCGCAGCTTCAGGCTCTGGCGCGACGCGGTGATGTTGACCAGTACGCCGCGCGCCCCCGCGAGGTTGACGCCCTCGAGCAGCGGGCAGGCGATGGCCTGCTCGGCGGCAATGCGCGCGCGGTCGATGCCGGCGGCCTGCGCCGAACCCATCATCGCCATGCCCTGCTCCGACATCACGGTGCGCACGTCCTGGAAGTCGACATTGACCAGGCCGGGCAAGTTGATGATCTCGGCGATACCCGCAACGGCGCTGTTGAGCACGTTGTCCGCCGCGAGGAAGGCCTCTTCCTGCGTCACGTCGTCGCCCAGGACTTCCTCGAGCTTGTCGTTCAGGATCACGATCAGCGAATCGGTATGCGGCGAGAGCTCTTCGAGCCCCTGCTCGGCGATGCGCAGCCGTTTGGAACCCTCGAAGGCGAACGGCTTGGTCACCACCGCCACGGTGAGAATGCCGAGCGAGCGAGCGATGTCGGCGATCACGGGCGCCGCACCCGTGCCGGTGCCGCCCCCCATGCCGGCGGTGATGAACACCATGTGGGCGCCGGCGAGCGCCTCCTCGAGGCGCTCGCGCTCGGCGAGCGCCGCCGCGCGCGCCTCTTCCGGACGCGCGCCGGCGCCCAGTCCGGTCGTGCCCAGCTGGATCTGGTTGCGCGCGTTGTTGCGGCCGAGCACCTGCGCGTCGGTATTGACCGCGATGAACTCCACGCCTTCCACGCCGGTGACGATCATGTGGTTGATGGCGTTGCCGCCCGCGCCTCCGACACCGACGACCTTGATGATCGGCCCTGCCGATTGCGAATCGATGATTTCAAACATGCGGTTTCCTCCTTGCAAGGTAAGAACAACAATGTGCTGTCACAAGAACAACGCCGCGATGCATCCCAGCACTACGTGCTGCGATGCATCGCCCTACTTTTCGAAAAACCTCCATTTCGCGAATCGCCATCAGAAGTTCCTCTGAAACCATTCGCGCATGCGCGCGAGCACCGAGCGGAACGATCCGCCCTGCCGCGCGCGATGCCCCTGCTGCATCTGTGTGACGCCTTCCAAAACCAGCCCCACCGCGGTCGCATAGCGCGGGCTGCGCACCACTTCGGCGAGGCCGCCGGCGTAGCGCGGCAGGCCCACTCGCACTGGCATGTGAAAGATCTCCTCGCCGAGCTCGACCATGCCCTGCATGACCGAGGAACCGCCGGTCAGAACGATCCCGGACGAGAGCAGCTCCTCGAAGCCCGAGTCGCGCAGCACCTGCTGCACCAGCGAGAACAGCTCCTCGACGCGCGGCTCGATCACCTCAGCCAGTGTCTGGCGCGAAAGCGCGCGCGGCGCACGTTCGCCGATGCCCGGCACCTCGATCATCTGGTTCGCATCAGCGAGCTGGCGCAGTGCGACGCCATGGCTGATCTTGATGTTCTCGGCGTCTGCCGTCGGGGTGCGCAGCGCCATGGCGACGTCGCTGGTGATCTGGTCGCCCGCGATCGGAATCACCGCGGTATGGCGGATCGCACCCTGCGTGAAAATCGCGACGTCGGTGGTGCCGCCGCCGATGTCGACCAGACAGACGCCGAGGTCGCTTTCGTCCTCGGAGAGCACCGCGCGCGCCGAAGCGAGCGGCTGCAGGATCAGGTCGTTGACCTCGATGCCACAGCGCCGCACGCACTTGACGATGTTCTGCGCCGCCGAAACCGCGCCGGTCACCATGTGCACCTTGACCTCGAGGCGCACACCGGACATGCCGATCGGCTCACGCACGTCGTCCTGCCCATCGATGATGAACTCCTGACGCAGCACGTGCAGGATCTGCTGATCGGTCGGGATGTTGACCGCCCGCGCGGTGTCCATGGCGCGCTCGACGTCGAGGGCCGTGACCTCGCGATCCTTGATCGCGACCATGCCGGTCGAGTTGAAACTCTTGATGTGGCTGCCCGCAATGCCGACGTAGGCCGACGCGATGCGGCAGTCCGCCATCAACTCGGCCTCCTCGAGCGCGCGGCTGATGGCGCTCACCGTCGCGTCGATGTTGACCACCACGCCCTTTTTCAGCCCCTTGGATTCGTGGCTGCCCATGCCCAGGATCTCGAGTGCGCCGTCGTCTCGCAGCTCGGCTACCAGCGCCACGGCCTTGGAGGTGCCGATGTCGAGCCCGACGATCAGGTTCTTCGCGTCTTTGGCCATCTCAGCTCTTCGCTCCCGGGTCCTCGTCCGGCGCGCGCTCGATGCCGGGCACGCGCAGCGCGAACCCGTTCGGGTAGCGCAGATCGACGTACGCGTGCTGCTGCTGAACCTTCGCCAGCGTCTGCGGGTAGGCGGCGGCGAAACGCGCGAGGCGCAGCTCTGCCGGCTGCTCGCCGACGTCGCGGCCCAACTCGATATGCAGACCGCTGTCGAGCGTGAGCCGCCAGGCGAAGCGCGGTGTCAGCTCCATCCGCTCCACCTTGAGGCCGAGGGGCGCGAGGATGTCGCCGAAGCGCAGGAAGCGCTGCGCGACCTCGGACGCGGTGCCCTCGGGACCGTCTAGGCGCGGCAGCCGCGCATTGCTGCGCGCCGCGAAGCGTTCGCCGAAGGTGTTGACGAGCGCATCCACGCCCCAGTGCGCCAGGGGCTCGTGCTCCTCGATCGTGACTTCGAGACGGTCCGGCCACGCGCGCCGCACGCCGACGCCGCGCACCCAGGGCAGCGCCTCCAGCGCGGCGCGCACCTCGGCGAGGTCGACCGCGAAGAAATTGCCCCGCACACGACCCTGCGTCGCCCGCTCGACGTCGGCGCGCGCGGTATGCGCGAGCCGCCCCTTGACCGTGATCTCGTGCAGCGGAAAGAGCGGTGAGCGCAGCAGCCACTGCACACCGGCGAAGAACAGCGCGAGGAGCGCCGTTGCGGCAAGCAGGCCGGCGAGCACGTTCAGGCGGTGGGGGTTGTTCCACATGCGCGCTCAGCCCAGACGGGCCACCTCCAGGATCCGCAGGCAGAGGTCCGGGTAGGACAGGCCGACCGCACGCGCCGCCATCGGCACCAGCGAGTGATCGGTCATTCCCGGGGCGGTGTTCACTTCGAGCAGATACGGCGCGCCGGCGGCGTCGAGCATCAGGTCGACGCGGCCCCAGCCGCGGCAGCCCAGCGCGGCGAAGGCCTCGCGCGACAGCGCCTGCAGCTCGCGCTCGCGCGCCGGCGGCAGCCCGCAGGGCAGGATGTAGCGCGTGTCGTCCGCGACGTACTTCGCCTGGTAGTCATAGAAATCGCGCGGCGTCTCCAGCTTGATGATCGGCAGCGCGTCGTCGCCAAGAATGCCGACCGTGAGCTCGGCGCCCTCGACGAACTTCTCGGCCATCACCACGGCGTCGTAGTTCACGGCGAGCGCGTAGGCCTCGTCCAGAGCGGCGGCCTCGCGCACCTTGCTCATGCCGAGCGACGAGCCTTCGCAGACGGGCTTCACCATCAGCGGCAGGCCGAGGCGTGCGGCCACCGCCGACAGGTCCGCGTCCGCCGGGAGGATTTCGTAGGGCGGCGTCGGCAGGCCGCGCGCCTGCCAGAGAAGTTTGGACCGCAGCTTGTCCATCGCCAGCGCGGAGGCGAGCACGCCGCTGCCGGTGTACGGAATACCGATCCATTCGAGCGCCCCCTGCAGCGTGCCGTCTTCGCCAAAGCGGCCGTGCAGCGCGATGAACACGCGGTCGTAGCGCTCGTCGAGCAGCGCTTCGAGACCCCGCTCGGCAGGGTCGAAGGGGTGCGCGTCGACGCCACGGCTGCGCAGCGCCGCCAGCACCATCGTGCCGCTCTTCAGCGAGACCTCGCGCTCGGCTGATTTGCCGCCGAGCAGCACACCCACCTTGCCGAAATCGGCCGGGCTCACGGCGCCTCCCCCACGATGCGCACCTCGGGAACGAGGTCGACGCCCTGGCGCTCGCGCACCGTGGCGCGCACCGTCTCGATCAGCCACTCGATGTCGCTCGCGCGCGCCGCACCTTTCGGATTGACGATGAAGTTGGCGTGCTTCTCGGAGACGCGCGCGCCACCGCGCGCCATCCCTTTCAGGCCGCAGTCCTCGATCAGGCGCGCGGCGTGGTCATTCGGGGGATTGCGGAACACGCTGCCCGCGTTCGGCAGGGCCAGCGGCTGCGCCGCCACCCGCTGTGCGAGCAGTTCCCTGATGCGCGCGCGCGACGCCGCGCCGTCGCCCGACGCCAGCCGGAACCAGGCCGCGGCAAACCACTCCGTCTCGCCCAGGCGGGTGCCGTCCTTCAGCGCGCAACGGCGGTAGCCGGTGGCGAACTCCGCAGCGTCGCGCCGGCGCTGCGCGCCCCGCCGGTCGATCGTCAGCACGCGCTCGACGATGTCCCAGGTTTCCGCCCCGTAGCAGCCGGCGTTCATCGCGAGGGCGCCGCCGACCGTGCCCGGCACGCCGGCGAGGAACTCCGCGCCCGCGAGGTCGTTGCGCGCAGCGAAGCGCGCCACCTTCGGGCTCGCGACGCCGGCCTCGGCGTACAGCAGGCCGTCGAGCCACTCCGGATGCCGGCCCGCCGCGTGCGTCAGCACCACCGTGCCCGGGTAGCCACCGTCGCGCACGAGGAGATTCGAGCCGAGGCCGATGAACAGCAGCGGCTCGGCCGCCGGCAGCCGCGCCAGGAACGCCGACAGGTCGTCGAGGTCGGCGGGCCGGTACAAGCGCCGCGCGCGCCCGCCGGTGCGCCAGCTGAGGTAGCGCGCCAGCGGCTCGTCGCGCCTGAGTTCCCCGCGCAGCCCCTCGAGTCGCAGTTGGTCCGCCATGTTCATTCGCCGCGCCTCAGGCCCCGCTCCCGCGCAGCTGCGCCGGCACGCTGCCGACCGAGCCCGCACCCATGGTGATGACGACGTCGCCGTCGCGCGCCACGCGCCGGATCGCGGCGGCGAGCGCGTCGACATGCTCGACGAACACCGGCTCGACACGGCCTGCGACGCGCACCGCGCGCGCCAGCGAACGGCCGTCGGCCGCGACGATCGGCGCCTCGCCGGCGGGATACACCTCGGCCAGCAGCAGCGCGTCGGCATTGGACAGCACGCGCACGAAGTCCTCGAACAGGTCGCGCGTGCGCGTGAAGCGATGCGGCTGGAAGGCGAGCACCACGCGCCGGCCGGGAAAAGCACCGCGCGCCGCCTCGAGCGTCGCCGCCATCTCCGCCGGATGGTGACCGTAATCGTCAATCAGCGTGAAATGGCCGCCGTCCGGCAGCGCAATCTCGCCGTGACGCTGGAAGCGGCGGCTGACGCCGCTGAATTCGGCCAGCGCCTTGGCGATCGCGGCGTTCGGCACCGCCAGTTCGCTTGCCACCGCGACCGCGGCAAGCGCGTTCAGTACGTTGTGCCGCCCGGGCAGATTGAGCGTCACCTCGAGCGCGTCGCGCCCCTCGCGCACCACCGCGAAGCGCATCGTGCCGGCGGCGTGCGCCACGCGCTCGGCGCGCAGCATGGCGTCGGCGGCGAAGCCGTAGGTCAGCAGCGGCTTGGACACGAAAGGCAGGATTTCGCGCACGTTCGGGTCGTCGAGGCAAAGGATCGCGCTGCCGTAAAAGGGCAGGTTCTGCAGGAACTGCACGAAGGACTGCTTGAGACGCGTGAAATCGTGCGCGTAGGTATCCATGTGATCGGCATCGATGTTGGTCACCACCGCCACCACCGGCTGCAGGTGCAGGAAAGACGCGTCCGACTCGTCGGCCTCGGCGACGATGAACTCGCCGGTGCCGAGCCGCGCGCTCGAGCCGGCCGCCTCGAGCCGCCCGCCGATGACGAAGGTGGGATCGAGACCGCCCTCGGCCAGCACGCTCGCCACGAGGCTGGTGGTGGTCGTCTTGCCATGCGTGCCCGCGATCGCGATGCCCTGCTTCAGGCGCATCAGCTCGGCCAGCATCAGTGCGCGCGGGACCACCGGGATGCGCGCCGCGCGTGCCGCGGTGACTTCGGGATTGCTCGCGGCGACGGCGCTCGAAATGACGACCGCATCGGCGCCCGCCACGTGCTCGCGGGCGTGCGTTGGAAAGATCTTCGCGCCCAGCCCGGCGAGACGGCGGGTCACGGCGCTCGTCGCGACGTCCGAGCCGCTCACCTCGTAGCCCAGGTTGAGCAGCACTTCGGCGATGCCACTCATGCCGGAGCCCCCGATGCCCACGAAATGAATATGGCGCACCTTGTGCTTCATCGCGCCAGCGCCATGCAGCGTTCCGCCACCAACCGCGCTGCCTCGGGCTTGCCGAGCGCACGCGCCTTGCGTGCCATGTCGAGCAGCCGCACGCGGTCGAGCCCCGCGAGCAGATCCGCGAGACGCTGCGGCGTCAGCTCGCTCTGCGGCAGCAGCAGCGCGGCGCCGCGCTCCACCAGGAAGCGCGCGTTGGCGCTCTGGTGATCGTCCACCGCGTGCGGGAAGGGCACCAGAATTCCGGCTGCACCGGCCACTGCGAGCTCGGCAACCGTCATCGCGCCCGCGCGGCAGACGACGACGTCGGCCTGCGCATAACGCGCCGCCATGTCGTCGACGAAGGCGAGCACCTCGCCCGCCACGCCCTGCGCCGCGTAGCTGGCGCGCACCGCATCGAGATGCTGTGCGCCGGCCTGATGCACGACGCGCGGACGCGCGGCCTCCGGCAGCCGGGCGAGCGCGGCCGGCACCGCGTCGTTCAGGGCCTTCGCGCCGAGGCTGCCACCGATCACCAGCAGCTTGAGCGGTCCGCTGCGCCCCGCGTAGCGCGCCTGCGGCTCGGCGAGCCGCGCGAATTCGGCACGCACCGGATTGCCGGTCCATTCCGCACCGCGCAGCGCATCGGGGAACGCCGCCATGACCTTGTCGGCGACCTGCGCCAGCACGCGGTTGGCGAGCCCGGCGATCGCGTTCTGCTCGTGCAGCGCGAGCGGGCGCGCGAACAGCGACGCCATCATGCCGCCCGGGAACGCGACGTAGCCGCCCATGCCGAGCACCACGTCGGGCCGCTCGCGAAACAGGGCGCGCGCGCTTTGCCAGAATGCGTACAGCAGATTGGCCGGCAGCAGCAACTGCGCGAGGAGCCCCTTGCCGCGCAGCGCCCGCGCACGGATCCAGGCGGTGCGGTACCCGCGCGGCGGCACCAGCCGCTCTTCCATGCCGCCCCTGGCGCCGAGCCAGACCACGTCCCAGCCGGCGGCGCGCATTTCCTCGGCAACCGCGAGCCCCGGCATGATGTGACCACCGGTACCGCCTGCCATGATGAGGATGGTGCGGCTCATGCGATCTTGCCCCGCGCGAGCTGACGGCTCTCCCAGTCGATGCGCAGCAGAATCGCGAGCGCAGCGAAGTTCACCAGCAACCCCGAACCACCGAAACTCATCAGCGGCAGCGTCAGCCCCTTGGTCGGCAGCAGGCCCATGTTCACGCCCATGTTGATCAGCGCCTGGAAGCCGAGCCACACGCCGATGCCCTGTGCGGCGAGCGCGGAGAAGTGCCGCTCGCGCAGCGCTGCCTGTCGCCCGATCGCGAAGGCGCGCAACACCAGCCACAGAAACAGGCCGATCACCACGACGACGGCGACCAAACCGAGCTCCTCGGCGATCACCGCGAGCAAGAAGTCGGTGTGTGCCTCGGGCAGATAGAACAGCTTCTCGACGCTCGCGCCCAAGCCCACGCCGAACCATTCGCCGCGGCCGAAGGCGATCAGGGCGTGCGAGAGCTGGTAGCCGCCGCCGTAGGGGTCGGACCAGGGATCCATGAAGCCGAAAATGCGCTGCATGCGGTACGGCGAGGACAACACCAGGCCGGCGAAACCGACCGCGAGCATCAGCAGCAGCGCCGCGAAATGCAGCCCGTTCATGCCGCCGAGGAACAGAATGCCGAATGCGGTGACCGCGATCACCACGAACGCGCCGAAATCGGGCTCGCGCAGCAGCAGCCACGACACCAGCAGCATCACGGCGAGCATCGGCAGCAAGCCGTTCTTGAAATTCTTCAGCACGGCGTGCTTGCGCACCGTGTAGTCGGCGGCATACAGCACCACCGCCAGCTTCATCAGTTCGGAGGGCTGCAGCGAGCCAACGCGCAGGTCGAGCCAGCGGCGCGCGCCGTTGACCTCCCGGCCGAGTCCCGGGACGAGCACCAGCGCGAGCAGCACCAGCCCGCAGAGGAACAGCCAGGGCGCCGCTTTCTGCCAGCCGCGCGCCGGCACCAGAAACACCAGCGCGCCGCCGACCAGCGACACGGCGAGAAACAGCGCGTGACGCAGCAGGTAGTACGCCGAATTCTGGCCCGTGTAGCGGCTCGCCTCGGCGGTGGCGATCGACGCCGAGTACACCATGACCAGGCCGAGCGCCGCGAGCAGCAGCGCACCCCACAGCAGCGAGCGGTCGTACTCCGCCGCCGGCAGCTTGCTGGTCCTCGCTCGCAGCGCCGTCACGTTCCGGCCTCCAGCGCGCGCACCGCGCGCACGAAGCGCGCGCCGCGCTCGCGGTAGTCGTGGAACATGTCGAAGCTGGCGCAGGCCGGTGACAGCAGCACGGCGTCGTCCGGCTGCGCCAGCGCCGCGGCGCGGATCACGGCGTCTTCCAGCGTCGCACAGCGCTCGAGCGGCACGCCGCTCGGCGCGAGCGCCGCCTCGATGCGTGGCGCATCGCGCCCGATGAGCAGCACGCCACGCGCACATTCGGCGACCGGCGTGGCAAGCGGCGCGAAGTCCTGGCCCTTGCCGTCACCGCCCGCGATCAGCACGATCCGGCCTGCGCATTCCAGACCACGCAGCGCCGCAGTCGTGGCGCCCACGTTGGTGCCCTTGGAATCATCGTACCAGGCGACGCCATGACGCAGCGCGACGCGCTGCAGGCGGTGCGGCAGGCCTTCGAAGCTCGCCAGGCCGCGCGCGAGCGCCGCGTCCCCGACACCGAGCGTCTGCGCCAGCGCCGCGGCCGCAAGCGCGTTGGCGAGGTTGTGCCGGCCGTGCACGCCGAGCGCCCCTGCCTCGACGATGGGCTTGCCTCCGCGCGCGATCCAGCGCAGGTTGCCGCGCAGCCGGATGCCGTAGTCGCCCTCGCCCGGCGGCGCGTCGAGCCCGAAGCTCACGCGTCGCGCCAGGCTGCCGGCGAGCGCGCTCGCACGCGCGTCGTCGCGGTTCACCACCGCGCGCCTTGCGCCTGCGAAGATCCGCGCCTTCGCGGCACCGTATTCCTCGAGCGAAGCGTAGCGGTCGAGGTGGTCCTCGGAAAGATTGAGCACCGTGGCGACGTCTGGCGCGAGCGACCAGGCGGTCTCAAGCTGGTAGCTCGAAAGTTCCAGCACCCAGGCCGCCGGCAGCCTGCCCGCCGCGCGCCGCTTCAGCAGTGCGTCCAGCGCCGCGGGCCCGATGTTGCCCGCGACCTCGCAATCGACGCCGGCCGCGCGCAACAGGTGGCCGACCAATGCGGTCACCGTGGTCTTGCCGTTGGTGCCGGTGATCGCCGCGACGGCAGGGCGCTGCGCCGCCGGCAGGACCTGCAGCTGCCAGGCGAACAGTTCGATATCGCCGAGCACCGGCAGGCCGCGCGCAACCGCCGTTTGCACGACGGGTTCAGCAAGTGGCAGCCCAGGGCTCAGGCAGACCAGGTCGACCCCGTCGAGCAGCTTGACATCGAAGTCGCCGAAGTACCGTTCGGCCTGCGGCACGCGCGCCGCCAGCGCCGCCGCGGCGGGCGGCGCCGCGCGCGTATCCGCAGCGCGCACCCGGGCACCGGCCTGGGCCGCCCAGCACGCCACCGACAGACCGGTGTCGCCCAAGCCGAGCACCAGCACGCGCCGGCCATCGAGCGCCATCGGCGTCGGTCGGGGCAGCAGGCTGAAGAGCGGAACGTGCATGTTCATGGCTAGCGCAGCTTCAGCGTCGACAGCCCGAACAGCACGAGCATCATGGTGATGATCCAGAAGCGCACCACCACCTGGGATTCCTTCCAGCCCTCGAGCTCGTAGTGGTGGTGCAGCGGCGCCATGCGGAAAACCCGCTTGCCGCCGCTCGCCTTGAAGTACAACACCTGAATCATCACCGACAGCGTCTCGGCGACGAACACGCCGCCCATGATGAACAGCACGATCTCCTGGCGCACGATCACCGCGATCGTGCCGAGCGCAGCACCGAGCGCGAGCGCGCCGACATCGCCCATGAACACTTCCGCCGGGTAGGCGTTGAACCAGAGGAAACCCAGCCCGGCGCCGGCGAGCGCCCCGGCGAACACGGCGAGCTCGCCCGCGCCGGGGATGTAGGGCAGGCCGAGGTACTTGGAAAAGCCGGAATGACCGGCGACGTAGGCAAAGATGCCGAGCGCACCACCGATCATCACCGTCGGCATGATGGCGAGGCCGTCCAGCCCGTCGGTCAGGTTCACCGCGTTCGACGTGCCGACGATGACGAAATAGGTCAGCACCAGGAAGCCGAGGACGCCGAGCGGATAAGCGACGTTCTTGAAAAACGGCACGATGAGCTGCGACAGCGCGGGAACGCTCTTCGCCATCCAGGCGAGCGCGACCGCCGCGGCGAGACCGACCAGCGACTGCCAGAGGAACTTGGCGCGTGCCGACAGGCCCTTCGGGTCGCGCCGCACCACCTTGCGGTAGTCGTCGATCCAGCCGATGGCGCCAAAGGCGACCGTCACCAGCAACACGATCCACAGGAAACGGTTCGACAGGTCGCCCCACAGCAGCGTCGTGATGCCGATCGCGAGCAGGATGAGTGCGCCGCCCATGGTCGGCGTGCCCGACTTGGTGAGATGCGTCTGCGGGCCGTCATCGCGCACCGACTGGCCGATTTTGTAGGCGGTCAGCTTGCGAATGACGAGCGGCCCCAGCATCAGCGAGATCGCCAGCGCCGTCAGGCAGGCGAGCACTGCACGCAGCGTGATGTAGCTGAACACGTTGAACAGGCGCACTTCGCGCGCGAGCCATTGGGCCAATTCGAGCAGCATCAGTGCGCCTCCGCCGTTTCCCCGGTGAGGGCCGCGACCACGCGGTCCATGCCCATTGAGAGCGAGCCCTTCACAAGAATCGTCGCGCCGCCGCGCGCCGCCTGCGCCGCAGCCTCGATGTTTGCGGCATGCAGCGCGCCTTTGCCGAACGCCTCCACCGACGCGCGCGTCGCCTCGCCGAGCGCGACCAGCTGCGCGATGCCGCGCGCCCGCGCGTAGGCGCCCACCTCGCGGTGAAACGCCGCGCCCTGCGGCCCGAGCTCGCGCATGTCGCCGAGCACCAGCACCGTGGGCCCCGGGCAGCCGGCGAGCACGTCGATCGCCGCGCGCACCGAGTCGGGGTTGGCGTTGTAGCTGTCGTCAAGCAGCGTGGCACCCCCCGGCAGGGGCTTGACCTGGAGCCGGCGCGTTGCCGGCCGGAAGGCGGCGAGGCCCGCGCCGATCGCCTCCGGTGCGACGCCGGCGGCGTGCGCGCAGGCCGCCGCGGCGAGCGCGTTGCGCACGCTGTGCAGGCCCGGGATCGAAAGCCGCGTTGCCACCTCGCCCGCCGGCGTGCGGATCGTGACCTCGCTCGACAGCGGTCCAAGCCGGACCGTGGCACTGAGCGCGGCGTTCGCTTGCAGCCCGAAGTCGACGACATGCCGCGATCCGGCAGCGCGCCGAAAAAGCGTTGCGTGCGCGTCGTCCGCGTTCACCACCGCGGTGCCCTCCGACGGCAGGGCACGCAGCGCATCCGCGTTCTCCTCGGCCATCGTCTCGACGCTGCCGAGGAACTCCAGATGATCGCGCAGCGCGTTGGTCACCACCGCAATGGTCGGCTGCGCGATGCCGGCAAGCAGCGCGATCTCGCCGCGGTGATTTGTGCCGAGCTCGATTGCGCACACGCGGTGCGTCGCGCGCAGCCGCAAGAGCGTCAGCGACACGCCGATGTCCGTGTTGAGGTTGCCCGCCGTCGCCAGCACGGCGGCCTCGCCGGCGTGGGCGTGCAGGATCGCTGCGAGCATTTCCTTGGTCGTGGTCTTGCCATTGGAGCCCGCGATCGCGATCAGCACCGGCGAGAAGCGTGCGCGCCAATGCCGCGCAAGGTCGCACAGTGCCCGCCGGCTGTCGTCGACGACGAGTACCGGCAGCGGCGTCGGGCCGTCGTAGCTGCGCTCGACGATCGCGCCGGCCGCACCGGCCGCGCGCGCGGCATCGAGAAAACGGTGGCCGTCGAAGCGTTCGCCGCGCAGCGCCACGAACAGCGCGCCGCGCGACAGGGTGCGGCTGTCGGACGAGACCGCCTCGAAGGGCGCATCGCGGCCGCGCCGCGCAGCGCCCAGCACGACCGCGGTTTCCGCAAGCGACATCATGCCGCCACCCGTTCGTCGAGCGCCGCGCGCGCCACCGCGGCATCGGAGAACGGCCGGCGCGCGCCACCAATGTCCTGGTAGGCCTCGTGACCCTTGCCGGCGATCAGCACCACGTCCTGCACCGCGGCGCCGCCGATCGACGCCTGGATCGCGCGTGCGCGGTCGACTTCGAGCAGGCAATCGCGCGCCACACCCGCGCGGATCGCCGCCAGGATCGCCTGCGGGTCTTCGCCGCGCGGGTTGTCCGAAGTCAGCACGATCCGATCAGCGAGCCGCGCAGCCACCGCGCCCATCAACGGACGCTTCGCAGAATCGCGTTCGCCGCCCGCGCCAAACACCGCCACCAGCCTGCCGCCGCGCGCCGCCGCCACCGGCCGCAGGGCGTGCAACACCTTCTCCAGCGCGTCGGGCGTGTGCGCATAGTCGACGATCACCAGCGGCGCGGCTTTGCCGCCGAGCGCCTGCATGCGCCCCGCCACCGGGGGCAGCGCGGCGAGGCGCTCGACCCCCGCTTCGAAGCTGACGCCGTAGGCCAGCAGGCAGCCGAGCACGCCGAGCGCGTTGGACACGTTGAAGCGTCCCAGCTGCGGCAGCCGCAGCTCGGCGCCGCCCCAGCTCGACTCGAGGCTGACGTGCGTCGCGTCGTCCTCGACCGCGATGCTGCGCGCCGCGAGATGCTGGTCGACGATGCCGTGCACCATGTTCGACGCCATCAGGCTGAAGCCGATGGTGCGCAGGCCGCGCGCGCGGCTGCGCTCGGCGAGCTGCACGCCGGCCACGTCGTCTAGGTTCAGCACAGCCACCTCGAGCGACGGCGCTTCGAACAGCAGCGCCTTGGCCGCGCCGTAGGCGTCCATCGTGCCGTGGTAGTCGAGGTGGTCGTGCGACAGGTTGGTGAACAGCGCGCAGTCGAAAGCCACGGCGTGGGTGCGCCCCTGGGCGAGCCCGTGCGAGGACGCCTCCATCGCCACCGCAGCCGCGCCGGCCTGCCGCATGCGCGCGAGCAACGCATGCAGCTCGAGCACGTCCGGCGTGGTGTTCTGCGTCGCGTCGAGCGCGCCAGGGAAGCCGCTGCCCAGCGTACCGATCACGCCGCTCTTCACGCCAAGCGCCTCGAGCGCCGCAGCGATCCATTGCGTGCACGAGGTCTTGCCATTGGTGCCGGTCACGCCGCACACCCAGAGCGTCTCCGAGGCCCGTCCGTAGAATTCGTGCGCAATCCAGCCGGCCTGCTGCTTGAGCCCGGCAACGCCCGCGTTCGGTACCTGCCAGCGACTGTCCCAGGAAAAGCCTTCGCTCTCCCACACGACCGCCGCGGCGCCGCGCGCGAGCGCATCCGGGATGTAGCGCCGGCCGTCCGTCGCCTCGCCCGGGTAGGCGAAGAACACCGTGCCGGGCGCGCAGCGCCTGCTGTCCGAGGCGAGTCGCTCGATCATCACGTGCTGATCGACAAGCCGTTGCAGTACATCCGAGGCCATCGGCTTCGCTCCGCGGTCGCAGCTTTCATGTGCTTTCCCGTGCGTGGTCGGTCTCGCCCGGCAGCTCGAGCGGCTCGGGTGGCGCGTCGAGGGGCACGCCGAGCAGGCGCAGGGCGTCGCGCATGATCTGCGCGAACAGCGGCGCGGCGACCACACCGCCGTAGTGCTCGCCCGCCGAGGGCTCGTCGATGAGCACTGCGCAGACCAGGCGCGGCGCCGACACCGGCGCCAGACCGACGAACGACGAGAGGTATTTGTCCGGGGCATAGCCGCCATTGATCAGCTTGTGCGCCGTGCCGGTCTTGCCGGCGACGCGCCAGCCGGCGATGCGTGCGCGCGGCCCGGTGCCGGTCGGCTGTACCGCCGCCTCGAGCAGGGCACGCACGGTACGCGCGGTATCTGCCGAAAGCACCTTGACGCCGTCGGTCACGCCCGCGCCGCGCAGCAGCGTCAGCGGCACGAGTTCGCCGTCGCGCGCGAAAACGGTGTAGGCGCGCGCCAGCTGAACCAGGCTCACCGACACGCCGTGGCCGTAGGCCATGGTCGCCTGTTCCACCGGGCGCCAGCTGCTGTAATGGCGCAGGCGCCCCGGCGTCTCGCCAGGGAAGCCGAGCGCCGGCGGGCTGCCAAGGCCCATGCGCCGGAACAGGTCCCACATCGCTTCGCTCGGCAGCGCCAACGCGATCTTCGCGACGCCGATGTTCGAGGAAGCCTGCAGCACACGGGTGACGCTCATCGTCCGCGCGGCATGTGCGTCGCGGATCGTGTAGCTGGCGATGCGCATCTGGCCGCCCTCGGTGTCGATCAAGGTGCGCGGCGTCACCTTGCCGGTCTCGAGCGCGAGCGCGACGGTCAGCGGCTTGAGGGTCGAGCCCGGCTCGAAGGTGTCGGTCAGCGCACGATTGCGCAGCTGCGCGCCGGCGAGGCGGGCGCGGTTGTTCGGGTTGTACGAGGGCAGGTTCACCAGCGCCAGAATCTCGCCGCTGATCGCATCGAGCACGATCGCGGCACCCGCCTTGGCGCGGTGCTTGCGCACCGTCGCGCTGAGCGCGCCGTAGGCCAGCGTCTGGATCTTGCTGTCGATCGACAGCACCAGGTCCTCGCCGTCCTGCGCGGCACGGATCACACCGATGTCCTCGACGATGCCGCCGTGCCGGTCCTTGATCACGCGCCGGTTGCCCGCGCTGCCCGAGAGCCGCGCATCGTAGGCGAGCTCCATGCCCTCCTGCCCGGTGTCGTCGACGCCGGCGAAACCGACGACGTGTGCCGCGACCTCTCCGGCCGGGTAGTAGCGCCGGAATTCGTGGTGCTCGAACACCCCTGGCAGCTTGAGCTCGGCCACCCTGCGCGCGGTCTCCGGCGGCACCTGGCGCTTGAGGTAGACGAAATCGCGTCCAGCGCCGTCGGCCAGCTTGCGCTCGAGGGCGTCGAGCGGCAGGTCGAGCGCACGGGCGAGCGCGGCGCGCTGCCGACGATCGGCCTGGAGCTCCTCGGGCATGGCCCACACCGATTTCACCGGCGTCGAGATCGCGAGCGCTTCGCCATTGCGATCGAGAATGCGCCCCCGCGTCGCGGGTACATCGATCACCCGTGCATAGCGCGCCGCGCCCTTTTCCTGCAGGAAGGCGGTGCGCACCGCCTGCAGATAGCCGGAGCGAGCCGTCAGCACGGCGAAGCCGCACAGGAACAGCGTCAGGACGATGCGCGCCCGCCACGCCGGCAGGCGCACCAGAACGGGCGGTGCGGCGACGCTCATTCGGCGCGGCTCCGCTGCAGATGCACGCTGCGCACCCGGCGCGCCTCGGGCACCTGCATGCCGAGCTTTTCGGCGGCGATCTGCGCAATGCGGGCCGGCCGCGACCAGGTGCCGGCTTCGAGTTGCAGCCGCCCGTATTCGACGTCCAGGTCGCGCGCCTGGACCTGCGCCTGTTCACGCTCGCCATACAGCGTGCGCGCCTGGTGCTGCGCGCTGACCAGGCCGAGCCCGCAACCGACCAGCACCGCGAGCAGCAGGAGTGTCAGCTTCGCCACGCGGACTCCAGGCGCGGCAGCGCGGCGGCATCGAAGGGCGCTGCGCTGCGCTCGGCCACGCGCAGCAGGGCGCTGCGCGCGCGGGGATTTTCTGCCAGCTCTGCGGCCGATGGGCGTCTCGCACGACCGACGAGCGTAAGCAGCGGCGCGGGCATTTCGCTGGCGCGAATCGGCAAATCCGCGGGCAGCGTGGGACGCGCCGCGCCCTTGAAGAAGCGCTTGACGACACGGTCCTCGAGCGAATGAAAGCTGATGACCGCGAGCCGCCCGCCCGGGGCGAGCCGTTCCACCGCCTGCGGCAGCATCAGCGACACTTCCTCAAGCTCCCGATTGACGAAAATCCGTAGAGCTTGAAAGGTGCGCGTCGCCGGATCCTGGCCCGGCTCCCGTGTGCGGACCGCCGCACCCACGAGATCGGCAAGTTGCCGTGTCGTTCGGATGGGTTGGCTTGCGCGCGCAGCCACAATCGCCGCTGCAATCTGTTTAGCAAACCGTTCTTCGCCATAGTCCCGGATCACCTCCCTGATTTCCGGCTCCGCCGCCGTGGCCAGCCACTGCGCCGCCGATTCCCCGCATGACGGATCCATGCGCATGTCGAGCGGCCCGTCGGCGCGGAACGAAAAGCCGCGCGCCGGATCGTCGAGCTGCGGCGAGGACACGCCGAGGTCGAACAGCATTCCGTCTGCAAGATGGACGCCCGCCGCATCGAGCGTTGCCGAGAGCCGGCGCATTGGCGCCTGCAGCGCCTGCACGCGCGGGTCGCGCATGGCCTGCGCCGCAGCGATCGCCTCCGGATCGCGGTCGATCGCGATCAGCCGTGCCTGCGGTCCCAGCCGCGCGAGCATGGCGCGCGCATGCCCGCCGCGCCCGAAGGTCCCATCGACATAGGTGCCGTCGGGCCGCAGCGCCATCGCGGCGACTGTCTCCTCGAGGAGTACCGGGCGGTGTGCAAAGGCGGCCGTGTGCATCCTCCGCCTCCGCGCTCACAGCGAAAAATCCTCCATCCCGGGTGGCGGCGTGATGCCGCCGGACAGCGCGGCATCGCGCTTCGCGGCCCACACCCCGCTGTCCCAGAGTTCGAAGTAGCGCCCCTGGCCAATCATGCGCACGTCGCGCTCGAGCCGGGCGTGCTCGCGCAGGGCCGCGGGAAACAGGATGCGGCCCGCGTTGTCCGGCGTGACGTGCTCTTCGAAGCCGAGCAGCAGGCGCTTCCACCAGCTGGCCTGCGGATGAAAGCTGGGGAAGTTCTGCACCTGCGCGCGGATCGGCTCCCAGTCAGCCTCGGGATAGAGCACGACGCAGCCATCGGGGTGCGCGGTGAGCACCAGGGTGCGGCCGGTCTCGAGCAACGCGTCGCGATAGCGCGTCGGAATCGCCAGGCGACCCTTCGCGTCCAGTGTCACGACCGTCGCGCCGTGGAAGCTCCCGCCCATCCCCTTTTCTTTCCGGCGTGCCGCGGCTTGCCCTGCTAATCCGCTTTTCGCCACTTTTTTCTACGAAATCCCACTTTAAGGGAACGATTTTTTCTGGTCAAGGCGGAAACCGGAAATTTTTCTCAGTGTTACAAATACTTAGGGAATTTTTGGGAGCCTTTTTCTTTAAAATTTTATCTTGTTATTTCAAGAGGTTGAAATATCTACTGAAAGTGCATTGTTAGAAGAGTGGTCGAAATGTGTTGGTTCCGGCCCCTGTGCTAGCGTCCGCCCACCATGCTTTCCCCACTCGAGGTCGTCCGGCGCTATCCGGCGCACGACGCGTCGCTCAACGGCATGCTCGCCAGCCGCTGCGCCCAGCGCGCGGGTCATCCTCTGCTCACCGACGGCGCGCGCCCCCTGACCTACGCCGATTTCAGCCTGCGCGTCGACGCCGCCGCACGCGCGCTGCACGCGCGTGGCATCGGCGCGGGCGATCGCGTCGGCGTGATGGCGACCAACAGCGCGAACATGGTGGCGCTGCTTTTCGCGCTGGCGCGTCTGGGCGCGGTCTTCGTGCCGGTCAATCCCGAATTCGGTGCGCGCGAGGCGGGCTACATCCTGCAGCATGCCGGCGTGCGCGCGGTGGCAACGATGCCGGCGCCGATCGCGACCGCGCGCGCGGCGGTCGCGGCGCTGCGTCCCGCGCCCTGGTTCTTCCTGCTGGAGGGCGAGCGCGACGATCTGCCGACCTTCGACGCGATGCTCGATGCGGCACCGGCCGTCGCGCTGCCGAACGCGGGCACGCCTGACACCACGGTACTGATGCTCTACACCTCCGGTACGACCGGATTCCCCAAGGGCGTGATGCACAGTCAGCGCAACTTCGTGCTTGCGGGCGAAGGCTTCGTGGCCCGCATGTGGCTGCAGCCGGAGGATCGGCTGATGTGCATCCTGCCGATGTTCCACATCAACGCGCTGTTCTATTCCCTCGCCGGCAGCCTCGCGGCGGGCGCCAGCCTCGTGCTGGTGCCGAAGTTTTCCGCTTCCAGTTTCTGGCGCACCGCGGCCGAGTCCGGCGCCACCCAGGTCAACATCATTGCGGCCATCGGCAACATCCTCGCGCGCCGGCCACGCGAGGAGTTCGATCCGCGCCACCGCCTGCGCGTGATCTACGGGGCGCCGATCACGCCCGAGCTTGAGCGTACCTTTCGCGAGGAATTCAACGTCCCGGTCATGATCGAGGGCTACGGCATGACCGAGATCCCGGGCGCCTGCAACAACCCCTACGACGGCGAGCGCCGCGCCAACAGCATGGGCTTGCCGGCGCGTCATCCCGACCCGAGCGTGAAGTTCGCCGAGTTGCGCGTGGTCGACGACGACGGTGTCGATGTGCGCGACGGCGTCGCGGGCGAGCTCTGGGTGCGCACGCCGATCCTGATGCAGGGCTACTACAAGGACCCGGAACAGACCGCGGCCAGCCTGTACCAGGGCTGGTTCAAGACCGGAGATCTGGTGCGGCGCGACGCTGACGGTTACTACTATTTCGTCGCGCGCAAGAAAGACATCATCCGCCGGCGTGGCGAGAACATCTCCGGCGCGGAGATCGATCGCGTGATCGACGACCATCCGGCCGTGGTGCGCAGCGCGGCGATTCCCGTGCCCTCCGAGCTGGGCGAGGACGAAATCCTGGTGGCGATCGTGGCGAAGCCCGGTGCGTCCGTCAGCGCCGAGGAGATCGCCGCGTGGTGCCGGGCGCGCCTGGCGGCGATCAAGGTGCCACGCTACATCGCCTTCGTCGACGCACTGCCGACGACGGCCACCGAGCGCGTTCAGAAATTCCAGCTGCGCAGAGACAAGACCCTGCGCGCGCGCGCCGTCGACCTGCAGCGCGGCTGAGCCGCGTCGCCGGCCTCAGTGCGCCTCAGTGGCCGGGCGCAACGAGCTGCACGTGGTCGCGGCTGACATTGATGAACGGCGCGGTCAGCACCTGTCGGCCACCGAGCACGGCCTCGTAGACCTCGGCGTTGGTGACCGCGATGAAGTCTTTCGCCTCGGTCATGTAATCCGTCAGCCGCGCGCCGGGCAGCAGATCGACATAGCCCTTGATGCGGTAGCTGCCCGTCAGAATGGTGACCTTGGTGCCGTTGCCTTGCGTCGCCATGCGTCCTTCCTCCGCGCCGTCGCGCCCGTGCTCACCCTGCCGTAAGAGGTTACCCGCAAAGCGCGGGGTGCTCAAACGCCGCGCGCCAGCGCGTCGATTGCGGCGCGCGTCTTGCCGAGCGATTCCGCAGCGGCGCCGATTTCGTTCCAGGTGGTCGCATCCACCGGGATGCCCTCGCGTTCGCGTCGCGCGCGCGTCTCGCGCTCCGGATCGCCTGCAATGCGTACGCGCTCGACGCCTTCTGCCGGCGGCGAGCGCTTCACCCAGTCGATGAATGCCACGGCCTCCTCGGCGAATGCCGCGGCCGTGCCGAGCTTCTCGGGGTCGACCAGCACGGTGAACATGCCGTTCAGTACGCGCATCTTGCTGCGGTCCTCGGTGTGCCAGGTGCCGCCACCGGTCAGCGCGCCGCCCAGCAGCTCGGCGGCCACCGCCAGCCCGTAACCCTTGTGCAGACCGAAGGTGGTCAGCGCGCCGAACGGCTGCAGCACACCGTAGCGGGGCTCGGTCGTCGGCCGTCCCTTGTCGTCGAGCAGCAGACCCGGCGCCACCGTCTCGCCCTTGTTGTGCGCCACCCGGATCTTGCCCTGCGCGACGGCACTGGTCGCCATGTCGAGCACGAATGGGGGCTGCCCCTTGAGCGGGATGCCGATGGTCACCGGATTGGTGCCGAAGCGCGCGTCGGTGCCGCCGAAGGGCGCGACGATCGAGCGCGAGATGACGTTGACGAAGTGCATCGACACCAGGCCCGCGGCGATCGCCTGCTCGGCCCACTGCCCGATGCGGCAGAGGTGATGCGCGTTGGCGAGTGCCATCACGCAGACGCCATGCTGCTTGGCGCACGCAATGCCCATCTCCATGGACTCGAGGCCGATCACCTGGCCGTAGCCCGCCTGGCCGTCGAGTGCGAGCAACGCGCCGCCGTCGAACCTGAGCTTGGGATGCCGGTTCGGTACAAGCCCGCCCTCGCGCAGCGATGCAACGTAGCGCGGGATCATGCCGATGCCGTGCGAATCGTGGCCAGTCAGATTCGCGGTGACGAGATTCTCTGCAACGATCGTCGCCTCACGCGGCTCGCTGCCACCGGCGGCGACGATCGCCTCGATCGCGCGCCGTAGCGGCGCGGCTTGGAACAGCTGGGACTCGGCCATGGCGGGATTTTCCTGTTGTCGCTGGGACTGGAACTGCGCTGCGGGGCGCAAGTGTACCGCTGCGCGGGGCGGCGCCGCGTCGCGCTAGCGCGACGCGGGCTCGGAGGCGCCAAGGATGCGCGCCACGCTCCGCTCGAGCTGCTCGACGCGCGGCGTGTCGCCCGCGGCCCGAGCGCGCTCGATTTCCACGCCGAGCCAGGCGAGCAGGGGCCGGCGCCAGCCCTGTGCGGATGCCGTCTCGCGCGCGAGCGCGAGTCCGGCAGGCGGCAGCCGGCCGACGCGGAACAGGGCACCGGCCGCGATCAGCCGCGCGCGCGGATCTTCGATCGCGGCAAGCGCCGCCTCGACGGGCGTTCCCGCCTGCATCACGGGCCGGTAGCGCGCCGGCAGCCGCCCGGCATCGAGCGCGTCCCAGCGTCCGGCGAGAAAATCGGCATAGGCCTTTTCTGCCGCCGGCGCGTCCACCCGCAGCGCCTCGAACCCGGTGCAGGGCTCGAACACCAGGCTCGCCACCTGCAGCGCGCAGCGCGTCAGCTCGGCACGTGCCAGCAGGTCTGCCCGCCCGGTACGCGCGAGCGCCGCGCGCGCGCGCGCGAAGTCGCGCTCCGCGAGGCGCGCCCGGCCCTCCAGCGCATGCCGCGCGTAGGCGTCCAGCGCGCCATGCGCCTCGATCTCCCAATCCGGCGGCGGCGGCCCGCCGGCGCAGCTGGCGAGCAGCGTCAGCGCGGCAGCTGCCGCGAGCAAGCGTCGCGGGCCCCGGCTCATGGCAGCTTCACCTCGGTGTCACGCGCCAGCGGCCACTTGCGGTTCAGCTCGTCGATCAGATGACCGAGCTTGCGCACGCTCTCCTCCACTTCCGCGCGCAGCGAGGCGAGATCGGTGCTCGCAGCCTTAGCCTCGCCGCTGATGACGCGCGCATCGGCGCTGACCGCCTGCAGGTTGTCGAGAATGACGTCGACCTGCTTCAGGCGCGCGCGCGCCTCGCCGAGCAGCAGCCGCGCCTCGCCGACCGCCTTGCCGGTCTCGTCGACCAGGCCGCCGTCGTCCAGCACCTTGCGCTCGGCCTTGGTCACCAGCCGCTCGCCCGCGCGGGCGACACCGCTCAGCTCCGCGAGCAGCGCGTTGGTGCGCTCGAGCGCGGCGATCACCTTTCTGACGTCCTCCGGATTGCCGAGCATGGCCTCGAGCGCGCCATGCGCGCCGCTCAGGCGCGCCGTGAAAACCTGCAGATTCGCGACGCTGGCACGCAAGCCGGAACCCGGACCGGTGATCTGCTCGATGTTCTCCAGGGTCGAGCGCAGCGTCGCCACCATGCGCGGGATCTCCTCGCTGACGTCGCCACGCAGCGCGGCGCGCTCGGCGCCGTCCGGCAGCGGCCTGTCGTCGAGGTTGCCGGTGAAGGCCCGCAGCCGGGTCGCACCCACCAGCGAGCGCTCGAGCGTGTACACGCTCGAGTTGCGCAGCCAGCGCGCATCGCGCCGCTGCACCTCGATTTCGATGCGCGCGCGTCCGTCGTCGCCGAGCGCGATGCGCCGCACGCGGCCGATCGGAAACCCGGCGAAGGTCATGTCCATCCCGACCGTGACGCCCTCGACATTGTCCGCCACCAGCGTCAGCCGCTGCGTCGGCTCGAACACGCCGCGCGCGTACAGCACGTAGCCCACGAAGGCGACCACCAGCAACACGGTCAGCGTGACCAGCAGACCGATCTTGAAGCCGAGGTGGCGGATCAGAGAGGTCGATACAGGGGCGCGTTCCATGCGTAATCGATCACCATGCATTCGCCGTAGCGGCCGCGCAGCCCGGCCAGGGCGGCCTCGACGAACGGCGGATAGTGCGTGTCGGGTAGAAGATAGCCGGGCCGCTCGATGAGGACCAGTGCCGGCGCCGCGGCCACCGCGCGCAATAGCTTGGCTGCAAAGCGCTCCTCGTGCGTCAGCGTCGCGTCGCGCTTGCCGGCGCAGCTCGCGTAGCCGAGCTGCTCGAGCAGTGCCATGGCCTCCGCCGACGCGGCGGCCCAGTGCAGGTCGCGGTGGTACTGCGGCACGAGGGCGACGTTTTCCAGCACGGTCAGATTGGCGCGCAGGGGCAGCTCCGCCGACACCAGTGCCGCCTGCGGCCGCGCGGCGATCGCCGCCCGACGCGCCGCGTCGTCCTCGACCCAGCTCACCAGTACTTGAAGGCCAATGATCCCACCTCGATCAGGAACAGGACGAAAAACAGCCGCATCATGCCGCGCAGCACGGTGATCGGCGCGACATGCGCCTCGCGCGAACCCGCGAGCGCCTCGCCCATCGGAATGACGCCCACCGCGGCGCCGAAGAAAAGCACCTTGATGGCGAGGCCGATGGTAATCTGCGCGTCGAACACGTTGCCCACTGAACGCGTGAACTCGGGCATCCCCCAGAGGAAGAATCCGTACACACCGAGATAGGCGATCAACAGCGCGATCGCAGTGCTCAGCACGGTAAGCGAGATCACCGACACCACGCAACCGACCAGGCGCGGCACAAACTCGAAGCGCATCGGATCCACGCCCGCGCGTGCCAGCGCGTCGATCTCGTTGCGCAGGTTCATCAGCGCCACTTCGGTATTGATCGCCGCACCCGAACGCAGCGACACGAACAGCGCCGCGGTGAGCGGGATCAGCTCGAGCACCAGCACCCGCAGCGTCAGCTCGCTGGCGAACTGCGAAAGTCCGAAGTCGCGCGCGGTCTCCTCCACGATCCGCACCAGCACCGCACTGAGAATCGCGACGAACAGCACGAAGCCCGGCAGTACCTGCCAGGCGGTGAAGTAGATCTGCTTGGCGACCACCGCGCGTGTCGCCGGGTTGTAGACCGCAGGCGACAAGGCAGCGACGATCGCGGCGCCGCCAAAGCGCAGCAGGCGCAGCCAGCCCGCGGCCCAGGCGACGAACACGACGCCGCGTCGACGCAGGCGGCGTTGCGGGTCGGCGAAGCCGAGCATGCGTGCATCATACCGTGCGGGCGAACCGGTCAGCATCCGGCAAGGGCGACGCTAGAATGCGGGCGGAACCACGGACCGATCGAGGCGCCCGATGACAGCCAGCAAGAAGCGACCCGAAGACCTGCGCAGTCATCGCTGGTTCGGTGTGCAGGACCTGCGCGCCTTCGGCCACCGCTCGCGCGCAGCGCAGATGGGCTACGACCGCTCGGATTACGCGGGCAAGCCGGTCATCGCCATCATCAACACCTGGTCGGACATCAACCATTGCCACACGCATTTCCGAGCGCGCGCCGAGGAGGTCAAGCGCGGCGTATGGCAGGCCGGCGGCGTGCCGCTCGAAATGCCGGCGATGGCGCTGGCCGAGACGATGCAGAAGCCGACCACGATGCTGTACCGCAATTTCCTGGCGATGGAAACCGAAGAGCTGCTGCGCTCCTATCCGGTCGACGGCGCGGTGCTGATGGGCGGCTGCGACAAGACGACACCGGCGCTCATCATGGGCGCGACCAGCATGAACCTTCCCGCGATCTACCTGCCGGCCGGGCCGATGCTGAACGGCCACTGGCGTGACCGCACGCTCGGCTCCGGCTCGGACGTCTGGAAGTACTGGGACGAGCTGCGCGCGGGACGCATCACGCAGGCCGACTGGCAGGAAATCGAGGACTCGATCGCGCGCTCGCCCGGCACCTGCATGACGATGGGCACCGCCGCAACGATGATGTCGCTGGCCGAGGCGCTCGGCCTGACGCTGCCCGGCTACAGCTCGATTCCGGCGGTGGATTCGAACCATGCGCGTATGGCGACGCTCAGCGGCAAGCGCATCGTCGAGATGGTGTGGGAGGATCTCAAGCCGCGCGACCTGCTCTCGCGCGGCTCTTTCGACAACGCCATCACCACGCTCATGGCAATGGGCGGTTCCACCAATGCCATCGTGCATCTGGTCGCCATGGCGGCGCGCGCGGGTCTGCCGTTCCCGCTCGAACGCTACAACGAGATCAGCGCGAAAACACCGGTCATCGCCAACGTGCGGCCGTCGGGCGCGCAGTATCTGATGGAAGACTTCTACTACGCCGGCGGGCTGCGCGCGCTGCTCTTTCAGCTGCGCGACCTGCTCGACCTCGATGCGCGCACGGTGAACGGCCGCACGCTCGGCGAGAACATCGCCGGCGCGAAAGTCTGGAATGCCGACGTGATCCTGCCGCGCGAGCGGCCACTCAAGGCCTCCGGCGGCATCGTCATGCTGCGCGGCAATCTCGCGCCCGACGGCGCGGTGCTGAAAACCAGCGCCGCGACGCCCGCCCTGCTGCGGCACAGCGGCCGCGCCGTGGTGTTCGAGGACTACAACGACATGGCGGCGCGCATCGACCGCGACGACCTCGACGTGGACGCGGCGTGCGTGCTGGTGCTGAAAAATGCCGGACCGCTCGGCGGCCCCGGCTTCCCCGAATGGGGCATGCTGCCGATCCCGAAAAAGCTCGTGCGCCAGGGCGTCAAGGACATGGTGCGGATATCCGACGGCCGCATGAGCGGCACGAGCTACGGCACCTGCATCCTGCACGTCGCGCCCGAGGCCTACATCGGCGGGCCGCTCGCGCTGGTGCGCACGGGCGATGTGATCGAGCTGGACGCTGAAAAGCGCGCGCTCAACCTGAAGATCTCGGATGCGGAAATGGCCCGCCGCCGTGCGGCCTGGACACCGCCGCCGCCACGCTATGAACGCAGCTACGGCGCGATCTTTTCACGTCACGTGAAGCAGGCCAACGAAGGCTGCGATTTCGATTTTCTCGAAGGCACGGCGCCGACCGCGGAGCCGGAAATCCATTGAACGCCGCGAGCACTGCGCTCAAGGACAGCCGCTTCCTGCTTGCGCTCAGCATCGCCGCGGCGCCGGCAGTCGGCCACTGGCTGGGCCATTACTGGATCGCGTTTTTCGTCCTGTGGGTAGTGGTGCCGCTGCTCGACCTCGTCATCGGAGGCAGCGCCGCGCCCTCCAATGCGGAAGAGCTGCGCCGCCTCGAGCGCAGCCCCTTTTTCCGTTTCGTGCTGCACGCCTGGGTGCCCCTGCAGTTCGCGCTCATTGGCTGGGGGGCGTGGCTCGTTGGCGCGGGCCGCGTCGTCGGCTTTGACGCAATGCTCTTTACGCTGTCGGTGGGCCTCGCGACCGGCGGCGCGGGCATCACCATCGCGCACGAGCTGGGCCACAAGCGCGCCTGGTTCGACCGGCTGCTGTCGCGCTTGCTGCTCGTCACCGTGAGCTATGGCCACTTCACCGTCGAGCACAATCGTGGTCATCACGTGCGCGTCGCCACGCCCGAGGATCCGGCCAGCGCGCGCTATGGAGAGGCTTTCTGGCGGTTCCTGCCGCGCACGCTCGCCGGCTCGCTGCGACACGCCTGGCAGCTCGACTGGCGCGAGGTGCTGCTGCCCTGGCTGGCGACGTTCTGCGTTGCCGCGGCGCTCGGCATCGCCTTCGGTCCGCGTGCCGTGGCGTTCTTTTTCGCCCAGAGCGCCATGGCGGTCGTGTTGCTCGAGGCGGTGAACTACATCGAGCACTATGGCCTGCAGCGCGAGCCGCTCGGCGACGGTCGTTACGAGCGGCCCGCGCCACGGCATTCCTGGGACGCCTACCAGTGGCTGAGCAACGCCTTCCTCGTGCACCTGCAGCGCCACGCCGATCACCATGTCCACCCGATGCGGCCGTACGCCGCGCTGCAGCCTCAGGCGGAAAGCCCGAAGCTGCCGATGGGTTACCCCGGCATGGTGCCGCTGGCGTTCCTGCCGCCGCTCTGGTTTGCGGTGATGAACCCGCGCGTGCCGATGAAACAGGGCGCCGCGGCGCCCGACGATCGCAGATAATTCCGCCTCTGCCTTACTCTGCTTCGGGGAATCCGCGATGGAGCTTCCGCGCAACGCATTCAAGCACGCACTCGCGGCGGCCACGCCGCAGATCGGACTGTGGTCGAGCCTGTCATCGCACTACACGGTCGAAGCGATCGCCGGCGCCGGCTTTGACTGGATCCTGCTCGACATGGAGCATTCGCCGAACGACCTGGAAAGCCTGCTCGCCCAGCTGCAGGCGGCGGCGCCGTACGCCACGACGCCGATCGTGCGCGTGCCGTGGAACGACATGGTGACCATCAAGCGCGTGCTCGACGTCGGCGCGCAGTCGTTGCTGATTCCCTACGTCTGCAGCGTCGAGGAAGCCAAGGCGGCGGTGGCGGCGACGCGCTACCCGCCCGCGGGTGTGCGCGGCGTTGCCGGGACCACGCGTGCCACGCGCTTCGGCCGCGTCAAGGACTACGCCAAGCGCGCGCACGAGGAGCTGTGCGTGCTGGTGCAGGTCGAGACCAAGCCGGCGCTCGACCAGCTGGAGGCGATCTGCGCGGTGGACGGCGTCGACGGCGTGTTCATCGGCCCCGCCGACCTGCATGCCTCGATGGGCTACCCCGGTGAAACGGCGAACCCGAAGGTCATGCCGCTGATCGAAGAGGCCATGCGGCGCATCCGCCGCTGCGGCAAGGCGCCGGGCTATCTGTCGCCGGTCGAGGCCGACGCCAAGCGCATGCTCGGTGCGGGCGCGCTGTTCGTCGCGGTCGGCGCCGACGTCGGACTGCTGGCGCGCGGCGCCGAAGCCCTCGCCGCCAAATTCAAATCCTGAACCCGGACAGGCCATCCCGATGAAAGCCGACATTCTGCTCACCACCCCGATCTACGAGCGCACGCAGGCGGTACTCGAGAAGGAATTCAACTGCCACAAGCTGTTCGCCGCCGACGACCGCGCTGCGTTTGTCCGCGCGGTCGCGCCACAGGTGCGCGGCATCGCCTGCTTCGGCGGCGGCGTCGATGCTGCGCTGATGGACGCGCTGCCCAAGCTCGAGATCATTTCCAATTTCGGCGTCGGCGTGGATTCGATCGACCTCAAAGCGGCGCGCGCGCGCAAGGTCATCGTGACCAACACGCCGGACGTGCTGAATGACTGCGTCGCCGATACCGCCATGGCGCTGACGCTAAACGTGATGCGCCAGTTCCCTCAGTCCGAGCGGTACCTGCGCTCCGGCTTCTGGGCAACGCGCGGCGCCTACCCGCTGACCGCCGCGCTCGGCGGCAAGATCATGGGCATCCTCGGCCTGGGCCGCATCGGCGAGGCGATCGCGCAGCGTGCGCTCGGCTTCGGCATGAAGATCCACTACCACAACCGCAGCAAGAAAGACGTGCCGTACGCCTACGAGAGCGATCCGGTGGCACTCGCGCGCGCGAGCGACGTGCTCATGGTGGTGACCCCCGGCGGCGCCGGTACGCAGCACATCGTCAACGCCCGCGTGCTGGAGGCGCTCGGACGCGAGGGCTTTCTCGTTAACGTCTCGCGCGGCTCCACCGTGGACGAGGCCGCGTTGATGCGCAGCCTGCAGGACGGGCGCATCGCCGGCGCCGGTCTTGACGTCTTCGACGACGAACCGAACATCGATCCACGCTTCTTCGCCCTAGAGAACGTCGTCGTGCTGCCGCATGTGGGCAGCGCAACCGTCGAGACCCGCACCGCCATGGGTAATCTGCAGATCGAGAACCTGCGGCTGCACTTCACCGGCAAGCCGGTACGCACACGGGTGGTCTGAACCGCGTGGCGGCGGGCCTTCAGTCCTCGCTGCCCGTGCCCTGCGCGCCGTGCGCGTCCGGGATCGGCTCGCGTGTCACCTGTTCCCCACGCCGCGTCGTCAACAGAAGGAACGCAAGCACCACTACCGCAACCCCGAGCAGCACCAACGAGAACGTGTTGAAACGCGTGACGTGCAGGTGAATCTTGTTCATCCAAACGAACAGCACGGCGATGATTGGCCAGGGAAGCCAATGCAGGGGCTTGCCGAGAAAGATTCTGCGCAGCAGCATGCCTCAGCTCCCGGCCGGCGCCAGCGTACCGCGCGCGCGGCTGCGCAGAGCGTAGATCACCGCCACGCAACCAGCGCCAAACAGGGTGACCAGGAAGCCCGATAAGCCAAAGAACGATAGCTGCGGCGGGTAGAGCAGCAAAATCGCTGACGCCAGCATCACCACGCGCACCACTGCATTCAGCCGGCCGTACAGCCAGCCCTCAATCGCCGCTGACAAGGCCCAAACACCCGCGAGCGCGGTGACGAAGGAAAACGCCGTCATCCACAACGCGCCGTGAAAGATGAGGCTCGGGTTGTAGACGAAAATGAACGGCACCAGATACTTGGTGATGCCGACCTTGGCCGACTCGAAGGCGGTGCTCATCGGCGGACTGCCGGCGATCGCTGCAGCCGCGAAAGCCGCCAAGGCGACGGGCGGCGTGATCGTCGACACCACGCCGTAGTAGAAGGCGAACATGTGCGCCGCCATCGGCAACACGTCCATCTTTTCGAGGGACGGGATGATCAGCGCGGCGAGCGTGATGTACACCGCCGTGGTAGTTAACCCCATGCCGAGCAGGATGGAAGCGAGCGCCGTCAAACCGAGCAGGATCAGCAGGTGGCCGCCCGACAGATCGATGACTGACTGCGTGAACTTCAGCCCGAGGCCCGAGACGAACACCGAGCCGATGATGATGCCGGCGCAGGCGCAGGCGATGGTGACCGGCACCGTGCTGCGCACGCCGCTCTCGAGGGCCGAGAAGAAATCGACCGAGCTCATCCGCGTCGTCGAGTTGACGAAGCTCAGCGTGGCGATCGTGACGATGCCCCAGAACGCCGACATCATTGCGCTGTAGCCGATGGCGAGCAGCGTCATCAGCACCACCAGCGAGAACAGCAGGTGCCAGCCGCGCTTCAGCACCTCGAGAAAATTCGGCAGCTGCGACTTCGGAATGCGGTCCACGCCGTGCTTCTCCGCCTCCATGTGGACCATGAAGTACACGGTCGCGTAGTACAGGAACGCGGGGATGATCGCGGCGACGATTACCGCGAGCAGGCTGACGTGCAGAAATTCCGCGATGATGAACGCGGCGGCCCCCATGATGGGCGGCGTGATCTGCCCGCCCGAGGAGGCGCAGGCCTCCACTGCGCCCGCGAAGCGCGGCCGGTAGCCCAGCCGCTTCATCAGCGGGATGGTGAACGAACCGGTGGTGACGACGTTGGCCACGGCCGAACCCGACACGGTTCCCATCATCGCGCTCGCCACCACCGACGCCTTTGCCGGACCGCCAGTGCGGTGTCCGGTGAGCGAAATCGCCAGGTCGATGAAGAAGCGCCCGGCACCGGAGCGGATCAGCAGCGCACCGAAGATGATGAACAGCAGGATGTAGGTCGCGACGACCATCAGCGGGATGCCGAAGATGCCGTCGGCCCGCATGAAGATGACGTCGATGTACTTGCGGAACGAGGTTGGCGGCCCGAACAGGAAGCCGACGAAGTGGTGCGAGTAGAGCGCGTGCACCACGAAGAAGCCCGACACGAACACCATCGCCCAGCCGACGACGCGCCGCGTCGCCTCCAGAACGAGCAGGATGAAGCCGGCACCGACCCACAGATCGGTCTGCGTGATGTCGCCGCCACGCATGTTGAAGGCGTCGATGTCCCACAGGGTGTAACCCTGCACGAACAGGCCGAAGCCCACGAGCGCGAGGTCGATCGCGAAGCCGAACCCCCGCCGGGCATTGCCGCGCCCCCCCGGCACGACGAGCGGATCGCGGTAGGAGCGGCGCCACAGCGGGTTGAGCAGCAGCGCCAGCACCAGCATCACGGTGAGATGCGTGCCGCGGAAGGAGCGCGTCTCCGGCGTGCCGAAGACTGCGGCGTAAAGATGAAACAGCGCCAGGGCGATGGCCAGCACCGCGCAAGCGGCAGCAACCATTGCCGGCAGGCCCAGGCCGCGGTCGCGCAGCACCGTCTCGAGCAGCGAGGCTTCCTTGACCTCGTGATACTCGAGCTTTTCGGCGGCGGGCGGCGGCGGCGCGGGTTCAGCCATCGGGTGTGCCCAGGGCGTTGGCGGTCAGGGGGCCCGCGCCAGGCGAAGCGGCGCGTCGCACGGGAGCGGAGGACGAATGGCGCGCGAGCGGCGGATCTGCATCGGTCCGGCGCAGCTGCCGGACCGATGCGCACCCGGTGCTTACATCTTCTTGACGCCCATCTCCTTGTAGCAGCGCTCGGCGCCGGGATGGACCGGGATGGCGGCCGCCGCCAGCGCGTCCTCCTTCTTGACCTCTTTCCAGACCTTCTTCACCTGCGCGAAGGTGCCGTGCTCCTTCCAGAACACCTTGCACATGTTGTAGACGAGGTCGTCGGGCAGCTTGGCGTTGACCACCATCACCGTCGCCGTCGCCAGCGTCGGCACGTCGCTGTCCATGCCTTCGTAGGTACCTTTCGGGATCGCGGTGGCGATCACGCCCGGGTTGTCCTTGATGATGCCCTTCATCTTCTCGGGATCGATGCCGATGAAGCGGATGCCCGGCTTGAAGTTCAGGTCGATAAACGAGGCCTGCGGCATCGACGTCACCGCGACGAACACGTCGATGTGGCCGTCCTTCATGAGCGCCACCGAGTCGGTGTAGTCGACGTGGTGCACCGTGCCGCCCGCTTTCTTGATCTTGTCGAAGCTCAAGCCGTAGGAATTCAACACGGTCTCGGCGAACGCGGTGCCGGTCCAGCCCGCCTTGCCGGGGCTGATGTTCTTGCCGGTGAAATCGGCGATGGTCTTAATGCTCGAGCTCTTCGGCACGGCGATCTGCACCACGCCCGGGTATAGGGTGGCGAAGAAGCGTACGTCCTTGTACGGCTTGTCGAACTTGCCGCGGCCAACGTAACCGTTGTACGCCGTGTGGCCGTAGCTCCAGCCGATCTCGGCGTTGCCCAGGCTGACCTCCTTGACGTTGCCGACCCCCCCGCCGGGGCCGTTCGACGTCGCGACGCCTTTGATCTGCTCCTGCATGACCTGCATGATCTTGGCGCCCAGCGGATACCAGCTGCCGCCGGAAGGCCCGGAGACCATGCGCACGAAGGTGTCCGCGGTGGCGACCGGGGCTGCAAACGCAAGGCCAACGGCGAGCGCCCCGATTTTCAGGGTCTGTTTCATGGCGTTCTCCTCCTCTTGATTGGTCCACGCCCGGATCAAGTCTAGCCGCATTTGCGAGCCCCGCAAAGCGACCCGCAACGGCCCCGAGGCGCGCGTGTCGCAGCGCGCGGGCTACCGCCCGCGCTCCTCGTCGATACGGTGAACCTCGCGCTCGACCCGGTACTCGCCCTCGATCACCGTGCCCTCGCCGCGCTTGAGGTCGCGCCGCAGGTGGCGCGTGCGCCACATCAGCCAGCCCCAGATCATGAGCGCCAGGATCGCGGCCACCGCGAAAATGACGGACGCGAAGATGAATGCCGCGATCAGAAGCGCGACGCCGACGACGAACGCGGCGCCGCGCTGCAGCACCTGCAGCAAATTCACGCGGGTCCGCCCGGCGCCGGCTCGCTGCGGTCGAAGTCGATCTCGATCTTGGCGCCGTTCGGATCGTGGAAAAACAGCTGCCAGGTGCCCCACTCGCCGGGCAGGCGGCGCAGCTCGTAGGGCACGCCGCGCTTCTCGAGCCGCTCCACCGCCGCGACCAGACCCCTGCCGCTGAACGCCATGTGATCGATCACGCCGGCCACCAGCTGCGCCTTCGGCTTGCCGGCGATGACGTGCAGGATCGGATCCTCGCCGTCCTTCGCATACAGCCAGGCGCCGTCGAACGCGAACGGCGGCCGCCGCCCGGGGCGCATCTCCAGGTGCTCGGCGTAGAACCCGAGCGTGGTCTCGAGGTCGTCGGTGAGTATCGTGAAGTGATTCATCGCCGATACGCCCATGCCGCCTCCTCATCAGCGATTGGGAACGCCCTAATTTGGCACGCAGGCCATGAAACCGCAACTCGGCGCGCACCGGCGCACGGTTAGAATCGCCGCACGGGCCGGCCACCGCATGAACGCTCACTCGATCCAACGTGTCGCCGAAGAGCTCGTCCGCCTGCACGCGGGCAGCGGCGAAATCGCGCCCTTCAGCGAACGCTACGCCGACCTCACGGCGGCTGCCGGCTACCGCGCCGCGGCGCAGCTGCACGCGCACCGCGTCGCCCAGGGCTGGCGGCCCGTCGGCCGCAAGATCGGCTTCACCAACCGCACGATCTGGAAGCGCTACGGCGTGTACGAGCCGATGTGGGGCATGGTGTACGACCGTACGCTGGTGGTTTCGCAGAATGGGCGCGCGCGGGTCGCGCTCGCCGGTCTCGCGCAGCCGCGCATCGAACCCGAGATCTGCTTTCGCCTCGCGTCCGCGCCGCCGCGCGACGCGGCGGATCCGCACGCCCTGCTCGCCGCGATCGACTGGGTGGCGCACGCGATCGAGATCGTGCAGTGCCATCACCCGGGCTGGCGCCTGAAGATCGCCGACTGCACCGCGGACAACGGCCTGCACGGACGGCTCGTGGTCGGTACCCCCGTGCCGGTCGGTGAACTGCCCGATCTCGCCGACCGCCTGCCCGCGCTCGAAGTCACGTTGCGCTGCGGCGAGCGCGTCATCGACCACGGGGTCGGCGCCAACGTGCTCGACAGCCCGCTAAACGCGCTCGCCTTCCTCATCGACGTGCTCGCCAAGCAGCCCGAAGCGCCGCCGCTCGCTGCGGGCGAGATCATCACCACGGGCGTGCTGACCGACGCCCACCCGGTGGCGCCCGGCGAGACCTGGTCGACGACTTTCGCGGGGCTGCCGCTCGCCGGGCTCGAGGTGCGCTTCGAATGATCCGCCCGTTGCAAGGCATCACCGTGGTTGCGCTGGAGCAGGTCATCGCCGGGCCATTCTGCACTCGCCAGCTCGCCGAACTCGGCGCGCGCGTCATCAAGATCGAGCGTCCCGGCGGCGGCGACGCCGCGCGCGGCTACGACCAGACGGTGCACGGCCTGTCCTCGCACTTCGTCTGGGTCAACCGCTCGAAGGAGTCGATCGCGCTCGACGTCAAGCATCCCGAGGCGGCGCCGATTCTCGAGGCGCTCGTCGCGCGCGCCGACGTGTTCCTGCAGAACCTCGCCCCGGGCGCGGCCGACCGCCTCGGTCTGGGCGCCGCCGAACTGCGCGCCAAGCATCCGCGCCTTGTCTGGTGCGGGATTTCGGGCTATGGGCCCGCGGGGCCCTATGCGACGAAAAAGGCCTACGATCTGCTGGTGCAATGCGAAGCCGGGCTGCTGTCGGTGACCGGCACCGAGGACGCGCCGGCGAAAGCCGGCATCCCGGTGGCCGACATTGCCGCCGGCATGTACGCGTTGAGCTCGATTCTCGCCGCCCTGCTGCGCCGTGCCGCGAGCGGCGAGGGCGCGACGCTCGACATCACCATGTTCGAGGCGCTCGGCGAATGGATGAGATTTCCCGCCTATTTCGCCCATTACGGCGGCACTCCGCCGCCGCGCCGCGGCGCCTATCACGCGACGATCGTGCCCTACGGCCCGTTCCGGGCGGGCGATGGCGGCACCGTGTTCCTGTCGATCCAGAACGATCGCGAGTTCGCGCGCTTTTGCGAGGTCGTGCTGCAGAAACCGGCGCTCGCCGCGGATGCGCGCTTCGCGACCGGTCCGGCCCGCTACGCGCATCGCGAGGCAACGCATGCCGAGATCGAGACGGTGTTCTCGGTGCTGACCTCGGGCGAGGTCATCGCCCGCCTCGAGCAGGCCGGCATCGCCAACGCGCGCCTGAACGACATGGCGGAGTTCTGGGCGCACCCACAGCTCGCGGCGCGCGGGCGCTGGACCCGCGTCGCCTCGCCGGGCGGCGAAATTGACGCCCTGCGGCCGCCGTTCAACCTGTCGGATTTCGAGCCGCGCATGGATGCGGTGCCCGCGCTTGGCGCCCACACGCACGGCATCCTGGCCGAGCTCGGCTATACGCCAGAGGCGATCGAGCGGCTCGCCGCGGCCGGTGCCGTGGCCGGCGCCTGAGGCCGGCGCCGCGCTTCAGTTCTTCGTCCGGCCGACTTCGATGCCCGCGCTGCGCGCCAGCTCGCGGTGGATGCGGGCGACGCGCTCGACCTCGCCCTTGGCGGCAAAGCGCTCGTAGAAACCCTCGGCACGGAACTCGCGCGCGCTCGCCCCAGGGCGCCAGGCGCTCTTCCCAGCGGGCCTGCCGGCCGGCTTCCGGCTCCGCATCCTCGCGGGCCAGGTCGGCACACACGCGAATGAAGGCTTTCAGCGTCACCGGCTTGGTGACCATGTAACTGTCGTTGCCCCAGCAGGCGTCGCCGAACGCCGCGCGCGCCGCCTTGAGGAAGTCGCGCACGATGGCGTAGTAGCGCGGCACTTCCTTGCCGCTGCCGCCGGCGAGCTGGATGCTGCGCCAGCGACCGCGCACCCAGCGATGCAGCTCGTTGAACAGCTCCGCCTGCAGGATCCACTTGTCGCGCTGGCTGCGCCCACCGAGCCGGTTGATGCGGTAGCGCAGCGGGCTGTCGCCTTCGCTGTAGAGGCGCTCGACCAGGCGCGCGGCGAAGCGGCGGTCGGGCGCCGCGAAGGAGACGCGCTCGTACAGGTCGACCAGGTGGCTCTTGTTAATGCGCGTCGGCGTCGAGTTGATGATGACGAACATCTCGGTGGCGAAGTCCTCGCTGCGGCCGTCGAAGATCATGCACGGCACCTGGATGCCGCGCGCCTCGTCCGGCTTGTCCTTCATGTAGAAGTGCAGTGCCGCCAGGCGGTGCTGGCCGTCGATGATGAGGAACTTCGAGCTCGGCTCGGCCAGCCGGCCGACGCCATCCGCGTTGTCGGACTGAAAGCGCAGGGTCTCCGAAGTGAACAGCAGCACGGTGCCCGGAATGGGCGGCTGGGTCACCGCCGTCTCGTAGAAATTGCGCAGCGCCTTGACCTTGGCACGCGACAGGGTGCGCTGGAACGCCTTGTCGGTGCGTTCGATTTTCGAGATGAACTGCGCGATGTCGTCGTCGTGCGCGATGCGCGCAGGTGCGATTTCTTCACCTTCGCCATAAAAGCGGCTGATGAAGCGAACCTTCGAAAGCAGGTCCTCCGCCCGGTAGTTCGCAAAGTAGAAGATCCCGTCTTTTTGTCGGATCTGGGTCGCGTGCATATGGCCCTATCTCCCTCGGCTTACGCCCCCGGCCTGGCGGGTTCGGCCGAATATACCCGAGCCGGGCCCAGGCGCGAAAAGGAAAACGCGGCCCGCCGTCTCAGGATGGACAGACGGGCAGGCGCAGGGCCTGCAGCACCTTGCCCGTGCGCATATGCTGCACGAAGGCCACCACGCCGTCGCCGCCGCCCGGCGGCGACGGCAGCGCCAGCCGCCCGCGCAGCGTCAAATCGCCGTCTTGCTTGAAGGCGATCGGGCCCCGCCAGCCGAAGGCGACATGGTCGTGCTCGAGCCGGCGACCGGCGTTCTCCCCTGCGCGGACCGCGGTGCTGAAGCCGCTCGCGGTGGCGGCGAGGACCAGTGCGTATTCCCTCGGGTTTGCGCGGGCCGCCGCGTCGACGAGCCGGGCCTGCGCCTCGACCTCCAGCCCCGCTTCGGAGCGTCCGACGAGCGAGAGGAAGATCTGTGCACGCGCCGGCCGGGCACGAATCGGTGCGACCGCGGCATCGAAGTCGCGGCGCGCCCATCCGCCGTAGTCCATGCCCTGGACGAGCACCTGCGGCGTGTATACGAAGCGATCGCGCCGGACCACAGCAAGCTGCCGCTGGCGCGCGGAGAATTCCGCCCGAGCGAAGCGGTCCTTCCAGCCGATGTCGTCCCAGTAATCGACGTGCCAGGCGACCGGTACCACGCCTGCGCTGCCGGCCGTACCGCGTCCCAACGCCGACAGCCAGCGGTCGGCGGGCGGGCAGCTGTTGCAGCCCTCGGAGGTGAATAGCTCGACGAGGACGTTGGTCTGCGCCCCCGTCGTCGCGCGGCATTCGCTGCCGTTGGCGGCTGCGCTCGCCGCCAGCAGGCCGAACAGCGCCGCGAGGACCTTTACGCGCCTCACTTGCCGTGGATCTCCGTGTCCGGGTTGAAGGCCAGCCAGGCAAAGGCGAAATGGACCCCGCCCACGGCGGGCGTCAGGCGAGCGCCCTCGAGCGGGCCGCTCACAGCGCGCCCGAGCAGGTCCCATTGCGAGCCGGTCGCACGGTCCACCACGCGCCCGTCACGTGTCTCGAAGGCGAGGATCTTTCCGTCCAGCCGGCGGGAAAAGGCGTTTGCCGACGCAATGCGCCGCGAGGCCTTGATCTCCGACTGGTCGAGCACCGAGAGCGTGCCCTGCCGCGACAGGACCACGACGGGCTCGCCCCCGACCGTGTCGTTGATGACCGGCGTGCCCTCCAGTGCGCTGAAAGGGTAGACGCGGTGCACCCCGCCCGCGCTTACGCTCAGCACACGCTCCATCGGCGGCAGGCGGCCGTCCGGCGCCGTCGTCAGCAGGAAGGGCGACTGGTTGATGTCGTCGTAACCGGCGTAGGGATTGCGCCCATAGGGGCGCTCGAAGCCGGTGCTGCGCGACAGCACGCGCGCCTCGGGCCAAGCGGCACGGAAGTCCTCGAACGCCACGATCTGCGACTCCAGCTTGCGCAACGCGACGCCGGCATGCCGGCCGATGATGCCGGTGCCCGTGAACTGCTGCCACCAGGTCTCCGACTGGCGGTCGTACATCACGAGGTCGGAGTAGCGCAGCTTGCCTGTCGTCCCGAAATCGACCTCCGCGCCCGCGACGCGGCGCTCGAACACGATCGACGCGTTGCACAGCGGACAGAAGGTCACGGCGACCGGCGTCTCGGCCAGGCGGTCGTTGACGATCTCGTGCCAGATCAGGATGGAAAGCGGGTAGGCCTTGGCCTCGCCGCCGAGCGTGAGCGCGATGACCGGCTCGCGCGCGTCGAGCCAGCGCGCCGCCGCGGCCACCGACTCGAAGCGCGGTCGATCGATCGCCGGGATGCCGTCCTTGGGCGGGCCGCCGGACTGGATCTCCTGCAGCGGCACGGTATGGCGCGCGAAGTCGGTCCGCGGCCACTCCTGCTGCCAGTAGCGAATCAGCGCCTCATCGGAGGCCGCGCGCAGAGGCGATGCCGCTGCGGCGAGCACGACGAGCAGCAGGCGCGCCCACAGGGCTCGCGTGCTGCATCGCAGCACGCGCTCTCCGGTTCGCACTCGCGGAATCGCAGCGGTCATCGTGCTGCTTGGTCTGCGCCGATGCGCGCGACCTGACAGGCCGCCGCGCGCGGCGCGCTACAGAGCCGGTCTGCGGCGCCGCGTGGTGCTGCTCAGACGTTCGAGCGCTCGCGCGCGCCCACCGGATCCCGCGCCGGCGTGTCGGCGCTCGCCGCGCGCTCGCGCTTGAACATCGCGGGCGCGAGCCCGTGGCGCTCGAGCAATCGATAGAACTCGGTGCGGTTGCGGCTCGCGAGGCGGGCCGCGTGCGTCACGTTGCCTTCGGTGATCTTCAGTACGCGGATGAGGTAGTCGCGCTCGAAGGCACGCCGTGCCTCGTCGAGCGAATCCAGCAACGGTGGCGCGCCGCCCAGCGCTTGGCGCACGAGCTCCGCCGATATGACGTCGCCGACGGTGAGCGCCGCCGCCTGCTCGACGACATTGAGCAGCTGGCGCACGTTGCCCGGCCACGGCGCACCGATCAGCAGCTCGGTCGCCTCGGTCGCCAGCTCGAGGCGCTGCCGGCGGTAGCGCGCTGCCAGGTTCGCGAGGAAATACTTCGCCAGCAGCGGGATATCCTCGCGGCGCTCCGCCAGCGGAGGCAGCGTCAGCTTGACGACGTTCAGGCGGTAATAGAGGTCTTCGCGGAATGCGCCGGCGGCGATGCGCTCCTCGAGCTTGCGGTGCGTGGCGGAGATGATGCGCACGTCGACGTCGACCGCCTCGTTGGCACCCACCGGCCGTACCGCGTGCTCCTCGAGCGCACGCAGCAGCTTGACCTGTATCGCGCTCGGCATGTCGCCGACCTCGTCGAGCAGCAGCGTGCCGCCGTCGGCCGCCTGGAACAGGCCAGGCCGGTCCTGCGTTGCGCCGGTGAACGCGCCCTTCTTGTGCCCGAACAGCTCGCTTTCGAGCAGACCCTCGGGGATCGCGCCGCAGTTCACCGCGATGAACGGCGTACCTGCCCGCGCGCTGGCGAGGTGGATGGCGCGTGCCAGGAGTTCTTTGCCAGCGCCACTCGGACCGAGGATGCAGACGTTCGCATGGGTGCTCGCCACGCGCTCGGCCTGCGCCAGCACGTCCTCCATGAGCGGCGAGCGGGTGAGGATGTCGCTGCGCCAGACCGCGGTCGCGCCGGGGGCAACCGGCGATTTATGCAGCGCCTCGGCGACCGCTTCGAGCAGTTTCTGGCCGTCGAACGGCTTGGGGAGAAAGTCGAACGCGCCGCGCTTCTTGATTGCCTCGACGGCGTCGGGAATAGAGCCGTAGGCCGTCAGGACAATGACCGGCAGCGAAGGCGCTGCGCGATGAAGGGCATCGACGATGGCCAGCCCTTCGGCACCCTCGCCGGGCAGGTCGGTGATCACCACCCGTGGCCGCGCCACGGCCAGCTGCGCCTGCGCGCTCTTCAGCGTCGCCGCGACGACGACTTCGTAGCCCGCGTTCGTCAACCGCGCACGGAGCAGCTCGACCTCGTCGCGGTCGTCGTCGATCAGCAGAACGCGCGGTCGCTCGCGGCTCATGGCGTCCCTGTGCGGTTTCGCGGGCCGTTCTTACGCATGTTCATATAATCGGCGCAAAGCATTGTACGGCGTAGGGCGAATGTCACAGTCGTCAAATGGAGACGCCCGGGGTATGCACTCTGCCACCGCCGGGCGCGGGGGCAGCGGCCCGCGGCTGTGTCTGGTGGCAGCGCTCGCCTCGAACGGCGTGATCGGCGTCGACGGTCGCCTGCCCTGGCACCTGCCGGAGGATCTCAAGCATTTCAAGGCGCTCACCATGGGCCAGCCCGTGATCATGGGGCGGCGTACCTGGGAATCGATCGGCCGCGCGCTGCCCGGCCGGCGCAACATCGTCGTCACGCGGCAAGAAGGCTTCGTCGCGCCGGGCGCGGAGCTGGCGGGCTCGCTCGAGGCCGCGATCGCGCTCTGCGACGATGTACCGTACGCCTTCGTCATCGGCGGCGCCGCGCTGTACGCGGCCGCCCTGCCGATCGCCGATGCGCTGGAACTCACCGAGATCGACGCGTCATTCAAAGGCGATACGCACTTCCCGCCGTTCGAGCGCAGCGAATGGCGCGAGCTGCGGCGCGAGCAGCACCGCAGCGCCGACGGCCTGCGCTTTGACTTCGTGCGCTACGAGCGCGCCGCGCTCAGATCCGCGGCAGCGTGACGCCGCGCTGGCCCTGGTACTTGCCGCCGCGATCGCGGTACGAGGTTTCGCAGACCTCGTCCGATTCGATGAAGATCACCTGCGCCACGCCTTCGTTGGCGTAGATCTTCGCCGGCAGGGGCGTGGTGTTGGAGAACTCCAGCGTCACGTGCCCCTCCCATTCCGGCTCCAGCGGCGTGACATTGACGATGATGCCGCAGCGCGCGTAGGTCGACTTGCCGAGGCAGATGGTGAGCACCTTGCGCGGAATGCGGAAGTACTCGACCGTGCGCGCCAGTGCGAAGGAGTTCGGCGGAATGACGCAGACTGCGCCCTTGTAGTCGACGAAGGATTTCTCGTCGAATTCCTTGGGATCGACGATCGTCGAGTTGATGTTGGTGAAGATCTTGAATTCGTCGGAGCAGCGGATGTCGTAGCCGTAGCTCGAGGTGCCGAAGGACACCACCCGCGACCCGCCCACCTCGCGCACCAGATCCGGCTCGAACGGGGCGATCATGCCCTGCTCGCGCGCCATGCGGCGGATCCACCTGTCGGACTTGATCGTCACGTGTTCTGCACGACGATGCTGGGGAACTTGGAGCTCATGTCCTTCTGCGCCTCGGCGACCTTCACCGCGCAGCGCCGCGCAATGCGCCGGTAGATTTCGGCCACCTTGCCCTCCGGGTCGGCGACCACCGTCGGCCGGCCCGAATCGGCCTGCTCGCGGATGCCGGCATCCAGCGGCAACTGGCCGAGCAGCTCGGTGCCGTAGTCGCGGCACATCTTGTCGGCGCCGCCGGCGCCGAAGATGTGGCTCTCGTGGCCGCAGCTCGGGCAGACATGAATCGCCATGTTCTCGACCACGCCGAGAATCGGAATGCCCACCTTTTCGAACATCTTGAGACCCTTGCGCGCGTCGATCAGCGCGATGTCCTGCGGCGTGGTGACGATCACCGCCCCCGTGACCGGCACTTTCTGCGCCAGTGTGAGCTGGATGTCACCGGTGCCGGGCGGCAGATCGACCACCAGATAATCGAGCTCGCGCCAGCGGGTGTCGCGCAAGAGCTGTTCGAGCGCCTGCGTCACCATCGGCCCGCGCCAGACCATCGGCGTGTCGGAATCAATGAGAAAGCCGATCGAGATCGCCTGGATGCCATGCCCTTCCATCGGCTCGAGGCTCTTGCCGTCCTTGGATTCCGGTCGACCGGCGATGCCAAGCATGGTCGGCTGCGACGGACCGTAGATGTCGGCGTCAAGCACGCCGACCGAGGCGCCCTCGGCAGCCAGCGCCAGCGCGAGGTTTACCGCGGTGGTCGACTTGCCGACGCCGCCCTTGCCCGAGGCGACGGCGATGATGTTCTTGATGCCGGGAATGAGCTTGACACCGCGCTGCACCGCGTGCGGCACGACCTTGGAGTGCACGTCGATATTCACGTCGCCGCAGCCCGCCTCGCGCAGCGCCTGCGTCACCATGCGCCGGATCGGCTCGAACTGGCTCTTGCCGGGATAGCCGAGCTCGATCGCGAGCGAGACGCGGCCGTCGACGACCTTGAGCTTCTTGACCGCGCGCGAGGAAACGAAATCCTTGCCGGTATTCGGGTCGACGAGCCTGCGAAGCACGTCCTGAATCTGCGACTCGTTGAGGGCCATGTGGGCTGCCGAGGGTGAGCGTGGAAAAGCTGCTTAGTTTACCGAAATCAGCATGCCAGCGTCACGTTGCCCCTACCCGCTTTGCTAGAATGCGCGCTCTTCGCGCACGCCGCGCCTTCCCCAGATGCCCGCCCGCCGGCTTTTCGTCACCACCGCGCTGCCGTACGCCAACGGCGCGTTCCATATCGGCCACATCATGGAGTACATCCAGGCCGACATCTGGACGCGATTCCAGCGCATGCAAGGCCACGAGGTGCATTTCATGGGCGCGGACGACGCACACGGGGCGCCGATCATGCTGGCGGCGGAAAAGGCCGGCCAATCGCCCGAGGCTTTTATCGCCCCGATTCAGGCCGGGCGCAGCCGCACGCTCGAGGGCTTTCACCTCGCCTTCGACCACTGGCACTCGACGCATTCGCCGGAGAACACCGCCCTTTCGCAGGACATCTTCCGCAAGCTCAACCGCGCCGGGCTCGTCTACCGCAAGCCGATCGAGCAGCTGTTCGATCCCGCGAAGGGCATGTTCCTCGCCGACCGCTACATCAAGGGCGAATGCCCTAACTGCGGGGCGAAGGACCAGTACGGCGATGCTTGCGAGAACTGCAGCTCGGTCTATCCGGCGACCGCCTTGAAGAACCCCTACTCGACCCTCTCGGGCGCGACGCCGGTGGTGAAGACCTCGGAGCACTACTTCTTCAAGCTGTCGGACCCGAATTGCGTCGCCTTCCTGCGCGATTGGCTGCAGCGGCCGGGCCGGCTGCAGCCGCAGGTCGTCAACAAGGCCTGGGAATGGCTCGCCGGTGAAGGCGACAAGGCGCTCGGCGATTGGGACGTCTCGCGCGATCCGCCCTACTTCGGCATTCGCATTCCGGACATCGCTGAAGAAAAGTACCTCTACGTCTGGCTCGACGCACCCATCGGCTATCTCGCGGCACTGAAGAGCTATTTCGACTCGGGCAAGGCGCGCGCCAACGGCGAGGCGCGCAGCTTTGAGGCCTTCCTCTCGGCGCAGGACACCGAGCAGATCCACTTCATCGGCAAGGACATCATCTACTTCCACACCCTGTTCTGGCCGGCGATGCTGCAATTCGCCGGGGCGCCGTACCGCGTGCCGGATCACGTCTATGTGCACGGCTTCATCGGCGTGTCGGGCCAGAAGATGTCCAAGTCGCGCGGCACCGGCATCGACCCGCTGCGCTACCTCGAGCTCGGCATGAACGCCGAATGGCTGCGCTACTACATCGCCGCCAAGCTGAACGCCAACGTCGAGGACGTCGACTTCAACCCGGAGGATTTCATCGCGCGCGTCAACAGCGACCTGGTCGGCAAGTACGTCAACATCGCCAGCCGTGCCGCGGGCTTCATCGCCAAACAGTTCGACGGCCGGCTCAGCGCGCTGCCGCAGGACGACGCGCAGCAGGCCGGGGCGGTTGCGCGCGCGGCAGCCGAGACGATCCGCGAGGCCTACGAGAGCCGCGAGTTCGGCAAAGTGGTGCGTGAGGTCATGCGGCTCGCCGACGTCGCGAATCAGCGCTATGACCAGGCCCGCCCCTGGGCCCTGGCCAAGGACCCGGCGCAGCGCGAGGCGCTGCAGCGTGCCTGCAGCGAGGCGCTCGACGCGTTCTTCGTGCTCAGCGTCTACCTCGCGCCGATCCTGCCGGCGACCGCGGCGCGCGTCGCGCGCGGGCTGTTCGGCCTCGAGCAGCCGCTCGGCTTCGAGCACCGCGCGCTGCGGCCCGAGCGCATCCGCCCCTTCAAGCACCTCATGGCGCGCGTCGAGGAAAAGCAGCTCGATGCGCTGTTTGCGCCGGCGCCGGCATCGCCGGCGACGCGCTCGCCGCAGACCCACGCCCAGCACCAGCAGCACAGCGCGCAGAAGGAATCCCCCGTGAGCGAGCCCATTTCGATCGACGATTTCGCCAAGCTCGACCTGCGCGTCGCGCGCATCGTCAACGCGGAGCAGGTCGAGGGCGCCGACAAGCTGCTCAAGCTGACGCTCGACCTTGGCGGTGAGACGCGCACCGTGTTCGCAGGCATCAAGTCGGCCTACCCACCCGAGGCGCTCAAGGGCCGCCTCACGGTGATGGTCGCCAACCTGGCGCCGCGCAAGATGCGCTTCGGCCTGTCCGAGGGCATGGTGCTCGCCGCCTCGGGCGAGGGACCGGGGATCTTTCTGGTGGCGCCCGATGCCGGCGCCGAGCCCGGCATGCGGGTCAAGTAGGCGCGATCCGGCGCCGGAAAACAAAACGGGCGGCCGTGGCCGCCCGTTTCTCGTCGCGAAGCGCAGTGATCAGGGCTTCAGGTACGCGTAGCCTTCCTCCTGCTGCAGCTTCGTCACCTGACCCACGCCGGAGGGCACGAAGGTCGAGTATTCGATGAACTGGTCTTTCGTGCGCTTGCTCCGCTTCAGCGTGATCTCGCACACCTGGAACTCGACGCCTTTCCGCTTCAGTCCCTCGACGATGTCCTCGTATTTGTTGCCGTTCTTGTCTTTCGCGCCCTTCATCAGAAAGTTGACGCCCTTCGAGTGCGTCACGAAGACGATCTTCGCGCTGGGATCGACCGAGAGCTGGTTGTTCGCGTTGCGCAGGCCGTTCGTGGCCTGGGCGTCACCCTCGTTGATGTGATAGATCACCTTCATGGGGCCGGCGGCAAACGCGCCACCGGCCAGCACCATCGCCAGAACAGCCGTTACGGCGGTCACAAGTCTCTTCATTGTGTCTCCTCCAATGTCTCGGGGCGGACGCGCCCCATGCGGCGCAGTTTACGCGCCGTTATCCTACATCAAACGTAAAGGAAACTTATGGGTAGATAAATTACTGTCCGCCGCAGCTCGCCGGCATCGCGCGGTTCGGGTAGCCCTGACAGCGCCATGACACCTTGCCGCTCTGCATGATCGGCGTCAGCGCAATTTCGATCGCGTTCTGCTCGTTCCAGCCGCGGATCTCGCCGCTCGGCGCGACCAGCCACTTCAACTCGCCGAACTTGGGGTTCTGCTGCGGCGGCAGCTTGATGCCCTTGCCGGCACCGTCGAGCGTATTTGTCTGCGCGGCCGCAGCGGCAACCTTTTGTTGGGCCGGCGCGGTTCCCGCGATCAGCGCCTGCGCGGCTTCCTTCGCCTCGGCATCGGCCATCATCGGCAGCACCACCGCGACGGCGAGAAAGCCGGCCAGCGCCAGCACCGCGACCACGATCAGGACAGCGCGCATCACTCCCCCTGTTGCGGGTTTCCAAGCATTTTGCGCGCAGCTTAACATGGAGTCTTCGCAGCCTGAGGCGCGCCACTCGGTGACAATGAGCAACATCGCCCGTCGTCTGCGCATCACCGGCAGCGTGCAGGGCGTCGGCTATCGCGCCGCGCTGCGCGCCGCAGCCGAGGCGCAATGTCTGGCGGGCTGGGTGCGCAATCGCAGCGATGGCAGCGTCGAAGCCGAGGTCGCGGGATCGCCCGAGGCCGTCGCCGCGCTCATCGACTGGGCGCGTCGCGGACCGCCGGCTGCGAACGTCGCCGCGGTTCACGTCGAGCCGATCGAGTCCGACGCGTCGTATGCCGGCGCTTTCATGCAGCGCCCGACGCTCTAGGCGCGCGGAGGCGCGCCTCAGGCCGCTTCCGCGTACACCACCTGCACGTTCTCCGGCGCCAGCCACTCCGACAGGCGCTCGATGAGCGGCCCTTCCGGGCGCACCCGCCAGCTGTCGCCCAGCACCACGTCACAGGCGGCGCGCGCGTTCTCGTAGTGCACCAGCACCGGGCAGGCGCCATCGCCCGCCGCGCGGTAAGGTGACAGCAGCTCGCGCAGCTGCTCGGCGTCGGCCTGGCCGTTCAGCGCGATGCGCAGCCGCGCCGCGTAGCGGTTGCGCAGCGCGGCGAGATCGAGCACGTCGTCGGCGCTGACACGCAGGCCGCCGGAGAAATTGTCCATCTGCACCCTGCCCTGCACGATCAGTAGGGCATCTTCCTTCAGCTTGTCGCGGTGCTGCTCGAACAGCTCGTTGAACACCGTGATCTCGACCTGTGCGCTGCCATCGTCGAGCAACACCACCATCATGCGGCCGCGCCGCGTCATCTGCACGCGCGCCGCGTTCACGATGCCGGCGAGCCAGACGCGATGCTCGGCGGGCGCCAGCCGCGCAAGCGCCACGCGCGGGAAACCGGCGAGCTCGCGTTCGTAGACCGAAAACAGGTGGCCCGAGAGGCAGAAACCGAGCGCGGTCTTTTCCTCGGTGAGTTGCTGGCGCAGATCCCAGGGCTTGGCCTCGACCAGTGTATTGACGATCCCCGCGCCCACCTCGGCCTCGCCGAACAGGCTCGACTGCGAGGCCTGCCGCTCTGCATGCTCGGCCACCTCGAGCGCGCGCCCGACCGACGCCATCAGCCGCGCGCGGTCGGCTTCGATCGCGTCGAACGCGCCGGCGCGCACCAGCGCCTCGATCACCCGGCGATTGACGATGCGCTTGTCGACCCGCCGGCAGAAGTCGAACAGGTCGGTGAACGGCTGATCCGCGCGGGCCCGCAGGACGGTCGCGATCGCCGACTCGCCGGTGCCGCGTACCGCGCCGAGCCCGTAGCGCACCGTCTGCGCATCGATCGGCACAAAACGGTATTGCGACGCGTTGACGTCCGGCGGCAGAATCCGCAGCCCATTGGCGCGACTGTCTTCGTAGATCGCGCGCACCTTGTCGGTGTCATCCATTACCGCCGAAAGGTTGGCCGCCATGAACGCCGCGGCATGATGCGCCTTCATGTACGCCGTCTGATAGGCGAGCAGCGCGTAGGCCGCCGCGTGCGACTTGTTGAAACCGTAGCCGGCGAACTTCTCCATCAGGTCGAAGAGCTGCGTCGCGCGGCCGCGCGACAGGCCGTTCTTCTGCGCGCCGCCGACGAAGATGTCGCGCTGCTCGGCCATCTCCTCCGGCTTCTTCTTGCCCATCGCGCGGCGCAGCAGGTCGGCGCCGCCCAACGTGTAGCCGCCGATGACCTGCGCGATCTGCATCACCTGCTCCTGGTAGACCATGATGCCGTAGGTCGGGCCGAGTATCGGCTCGAGCCGCGCATCGAGATATTCGACGCGCTGCTGTCCGTGCTTGCGCGCGATGAAATCGGGAATCAGGTCCATCGGGCCCGGCCGGTACAGCGCAACCAGCGCGATCACGTCCTCGAAGCGGTCCGGCCGGGCGCGCCGGATCATGTCGCGCATGCCGCGCGATTCCAGCTGGAACACGGCGGTGGTATTGCCGGCCGACAGCAGGCGGTAGGTTTCCGCATCGTCGAGCGGAATCGTCTCGAGCGAGAACCCGGCGTCGCTCAGCGCGCGCACCTGGCGCTGTGCCCAGTCGAGGATGGTGAGCGTCGTCAGGCCGAGAAAGTCGAACTTGACCAGGCCGATCGCCTCGACGTCGTCCTTGTCGAGTTGGGAGACGACGTTCGCCGTGCCGTCCGCCGCGTACAGCGGGCAGAAGTCGGTCAGCTTGCCCGGTGCGATCAGCACGCCGCCGGCGTGCATGCCGACGTTGCGCGTCAGGCCCTCGAGGGTCTCGGCGAGCGCGAGCAGTTCCTTGACCTCGTCCTCGTTTTTCTCGCGCTCGGCGAGCAGCGGCTCCATGCGCCGCGCATCGGAGAGCGTGATGGTCTTGCCCGGCTGGAATGGAATCAGCTTGGCGATCTGGTCGCAGAAGTTGTAGCCCAGATCGAGCACGCGCCCGGTATCGCGCACCACCGCGCGCGCCGCCATGGTGCCGAAGGTCGCGATCTGCGAAACACTGTCCTCGCCGTAGCGGCGGCGCACGTACTGGATCACCCTGTCGCGCCCGTCCTGGCAGAAGTCGATGTCGAAATCCGGCATCGACACGCGCTCCGGATTGAGGAAGCGCTCGAACAGCAGGTCGTAGCGCAGCGGATCCAGGTCGGTGATGCCCAGCGCGTAGGCGACCAGCGACCCGGCGCCCGAGCCACGACCGGGCCCGACCGGCACGTCGTTCTGCTTTGCCCAGTTGATGAAGTCCGCGACGATCAGAAAGTAGCCGGGAAAGCCCATCTGCACGATGGTCTCGATCTCGAAGGCGAGCCGCTCGCGGTAGCGCGGGGCGTTCGCGGCACGCGCGGCAGCGTCCGCATACAGCTTCTCCAGTCTCGCCTCGAGCCCGGCCGCCGCCTGCTGACCCAGGAAGGCGTCCCGCGTCACGCCCTCGGGCGTCGGGAAATCCGGCAGCTGGCTCTTGCCGAGCGGAATCTCGAGCGTGCAGCGGCGCGCGATCTCCACCGCGTTCTCCAGCGCCTGTGGCAGATCGGCGAACAGCTGCGCCATCTCGTCCTGGCTTTTGAAGTACTGCTCCGGCGTAAACAGCCGCGGCCTGCGCCGGTCGCCGAGCACATAGCCCTGCGAGATGCAGACGCGCGCCTCGTGCGCCTTGTGCGCGTCGGGCTGCAGGAACTGCACCGGATGCGTGGCGACCACCGGCAGCCCGAGCTTGGCCGCGAGGTTGACCGAGCGCGCAACGAGCGCTTCGGCCTGCGGCTGGCCCGCGCGCTGCAACTCGACGTAGTAGCGCTGCGGGAAAAGAGCGGACCACTGCTGCGCGAGCCGCTCGGCGGCATCGTCATTGGCGGCGAGCAGCGCCTGACCGACGTCGCCGGCCGCCGCGCCGGACAGCGCGATCAGCCCTTCGCTGCCCTCGGTCTCGAACCAATCGCGCTGCATCTCCGGCCGCCCGCGGTGCGCGTTCTGCAGCCAGGCACGCGACAGCAGCCGGCACAGCCGCAGGTAGCCGCTGCGCGAGGCCGCGAGCAACAGCAGGCGGTGGGGCTTTTCCCGGTCGGATTCGTTCTGCAGCCAGCAATCGACGCCGATGATCGGCTTGACGCCGGCCGACCGCGCCGCCTGGTAGAACTTCACCATGCCGAACACGTTGCCGGCATCGGTCAGTGCCAGCGCCGGCATGCCGTCGGCTGCGGCGCGCGCCACCGCCTCGTCGATGCGCACGATGCCGTCGGTCACCGAGTACTCGCTGTGCAAGCGCAGGTGAACGAAGCGCGGACCGGTCATCGCCAAAAAATTCTACACCGGCTCATCGCATGCGGCTGCGCAAAAAGCCCGCCTGCGGCAGCGCCGCGGATCAGACGACGAGCGCCTCTGCCTGCGCGCCGTCCGCGCGCTCGATGCGGCCGATCTCGAACACCGTTTCGCCCGCCGCGGCAAGCAGCGCGGCGGCGCGCTTGGCGTCTTCCGCCGACAACGCCATCACCATGCCGATGCCGCAGTTGAACACGCGGTGCATCTCCGCCTCGGCGACGCCGCCCTCGCGCTGCAGCCAGTCGAATAGCGCCGGCCGCGGCCAGGCCGCGGCCTCGATCACGGCCCGCGTGCCCTGCGGCAGCATGCGCGGCACGTTCCCGGTGAGCCCGCCGCCGGTGATGTGCGCGAGACCCTTTACGGGCAGCGCCGCCAGCAGCGCGAGCACCGCGCGCGCGTAGATGCGCGTCGGCGCGAGCAGCACCTCGCCCAGCGGACGGCCGTGGAAATCGCCGCCCAGGTCGGGGCGCGTGCGCTCGAGGACCTTGCGCACCAGCGAGTAACCGTTGGAATGCGCACCGCTGGAGGCCAGCCCGAGCAGGACGTCGCCCGGCACGATCGCGCGGCCGTCGACGATGCCGTCGCGCTCCACCACCCCGACGCAGAAGCCGGCGAGGTCGTACTCGCCGTCTGGATACATCCCGGGCATTTCGGCAGTCTCGCCGCCGATCAGCGCGCAGCCGGCGAGTTCGCATCCCCGCGCGATGCCCTTGACGACCTCTGCCGCAACCCCGGTCTCCAGCCGTCCGCAGGCGAAGTAGTCGAGAAAGAACAGCGGCTCGGCCCCCTGCACGATGACGTCGTTGGCGCTCATCGCCACGAGGTCGATGCCGACGGTATCGTGACGCCCGAGGAGGAAGGCCAGTTTAAGCTTGGTGCCGACGCCGTCCGTGCCGGATACCAGCACCGGCTGGCGGTACTTGCGCGGAATCTCGCACAGCGCGCCGAACCCGCCGATGCCGGTCAGCACCTCCGGACGCAGCGTGCGCCGCGCGAATGGCTTGATCGCTTCGACAAGCGCATCGCCGGCGTCGATATCGACGCCCGCATCGCGGTAGGAAAGGCCCTGCGTCATGGAGCATGCACGCGGCGCGTGACACGCGCGTGATAGAGTTTCGCCTCCGCGGAATTCTACCTTGCCGCCGCCGGCAGATCGCGACCATGCAGCAACTGCCGCTCGAAATCACACGCCCGCCCGAGCCGACGCTCGACAACTTCATCCCGGGCGCGAACGCCGAAGCGCTCGCGCGCGTGTGGGCGCTGGTCGACGGTGCGCCGGGGGAATGCGTTGTCTATCTTTGGGGCGCGGCCGGCACCGGCCGCAGCCACCTTTTGCAGGCGGCACGGCGTGCGGCGGGACAGCGCAAGCTGGTGACCGTGGACGACGTCGAACGGCTCGACGCCGCCGGGCAGCAGGCGCTGTTCAACGCCATCAACGCGGTGCGCGAAGGCGGCGGTGCGGTGCTTGCGGCCGGCAACGCGCCGCCGGCCCAGCTCGCGCTGCGTGCCGACCTCGCCAGCCGCCTGGGCTGGGGCCTGGTCTATCAGCTGCACCCGCTGACCGACGCGCACAAGGCCGCGTGGCTGCGGGCCGAGGCCGCGCGGCGCGGACTGGCGCTGGAGGACGGCGTGATCGATTACGTGCTCAGCCGGCTGCCGCGCGACCTGCCATCGCTCGCGACGCTGCTCGAGCGCCTCGATCGGTTTGCGCTGGCGCGCAAACGGGCGATCACGCTGCCACTGGTGCGCGAGTTCCTGCAAACGCCACAGCCGTGAAGCTCGTACTGTTCGATCTCGACAACACCCTGCTCGCGGGGGACAGCGACTACGAGTGGGGCCAGTTCCTGGTCGACCGCGGCATCCTCGACCGCGACAGCTACGAGGCACAGAACGCCGCCTACTTCGAGCAGTACAAGGCGGGAACGCTCGACATTCACGAATACCTCGGCTTCGCGCTGCGTCCGCTCGCCGAGCATGCGCCCGAGGACCTGGCGCGCTGGCACGAGGTATTCATGCGCACGCGCATTGCGCCGATGATCGGTGCCGCGGCGCGCGCTTTGGTGCGCGGCCACCTCGAGCGCGGCGCGCTGTGCGCGATCGTCACTGCGACGAACAGCTTCGTGACCGCGCCGATTGCACGCGTCTTCGGCATCCGTCACCTGATCGCCACCGAGCCCGAGTCCCGCGACGGGCGCTTCACCGGACGGGTCGCCGGAACGCCCTGCTTTCGAGAAGGCAAGATCGCCCGCGTCGACGCCTGGCTCGCGGAACTGGGGCGTCCGCTCGCGCAGTTCGAGGAAAGCGCGTTCTACAGCGACTCGCACAATGACCTGCCGCTGCTGGAGCGCGTCTCGCAGCCGGTCGCCGTCGACCCCGACCCGCAGCTCGCCGCCGAGGCGACCCGCCGCGGCTGGCCGGTCATCTCACTGCGCGGCTGAGGCCGCGCGATCACCTTCCGCAGGCGTCCGGCCGCCCGCCTGATAGAATCCGCCCCGCTTCATGATCAAGCGATTCATTCGACGCGTCTTCGGCTTGCGCGAAGGCGCCCCGCTGCGCATCCCCCGCTCCAAGCACGGCCTGCCCCGCGAGGCGATCAGCCACGGCGCGCTCAAGGTCTGCGACGTGCTGCAGGAAGCCGGCTTCGCCGCCTACATCGTCGGCGGTGCCGTGCGCGACCTGCTGCTCGGCAGCGAGCCGAAGGACTTCGACGTCGCCACCGATGCGCGGCCCGAGCAGATCAAGCCGCTGTTTCGGCGCGCGCTGATCATCGGCCGGCGGTTCCGGCTGGTGCACGTCATGGTTGGGCGCGAAACCGTGGAGACGTCGACCTTCCGCGCCGCCGGCGAGGACGCGGGCGCGCCCGCGGGCGAGGCGCAGCGCGTGCATGACGAGCACGGTCGCGTGCTGCGCGACAACGTGTTCGGTTCGCAGGCGGAGGACGCACGGCGGCGCGACTTCACGGTCAACGCGCTGTACTTCGATCCGGCGAGCGAGACGATCGTCGACTATCACGGCGGGCTCGCGGATCTGAAAAAGCGTGTGCTGCGGGTGATCGGCGATCCGCCGACGCGCTACCGCGAGGACCCGGTACGCATGCTGCGCGCGGTACGCCTCGGGGCCAAACTCGGCCTGACCATCGACCCGACCACGCGCGCGCCGATTCGCCGCCTTGCCCCGCTCATGGAGCGTGTGCCACCTGCCCGGCTGTTCGACGAGATGCTCAAGCTGCTGCTGTCGGGGCACGCCAGCGCCTGCCTGCGCCAGCTGCGCAATGAAGGCCTGCACCACGGCGTGCTGCCGCTGCTCGATGTGATCCTCGAGCAGCCGCTCGGTGAGCGCTTCGTCACCCTCGCGCTCGCGCAGACCGACGAGCGCGTACGCACCGAGAGGCCCGTTTCGCCCGCCTTCCTGTTCGCCGCGCTGCTCTGGCACGAGGTGCTGGCCAGCTGGCGCGCGCGCGAAAAGCGCGGCGAGCGCCCGATACCTGCGCTGGAAGCGGCAATGGACGAGGTGCTCGATGCGCAGTGCGAGAAGCTCGCCATTACGCGCCGCCTCACCGCGACGATGCGCGAGATCTGGGGCCTGCAGCCGCGCTTCGAACAGCGCTCAAGCATCCGCGCGCAGCGCCTGCTCGAGACGCCGCGCTTTCGCATGGCCTACGACTTCCTCGCCCTGCGCGCGGCAAGCGGCGAGGTGCCCGCGGAGATCGAGACCTGGTGGCGGGCCTTCCAGGGCGCGGACGCCACGACCCGCAAGGCGATGCTGCTGCCCGAAACCGGGCCGCAGAGGAAGCGCCGCCGGCGCCGGCGCCGCAAGACGGCTGCGGAGGGCGGCGCGTCGGCACCCGCGTGAGCCACGTCGCCTTCATCGGCATTGGCTCGAATCTGGACGGACCGCAGGCCCGCGTGTTGGCGGCGTTCGATGCCCTCGAGCGCCTGCCGCAGACCCGCGTCACAGGACGCTCGCCGCTGTATCGCAGCGCGCCGCTCGGTGGCCCGCCGCAGCCCGACTACGTCAACGCGGTCGCGCGCCTCGAAACAGGGCTCGCGCCGCAGGCGCTGCTCGCGGCGCTGCTCACCATCGAGACCACGCAGGGACGCATGCGCGGCGAACCCAACGCGCCACGCACCCTCGATCTGGATCTGCTGCTGTACGACGCCGAGCGCTGCGTACAGCCCGGGCTGCGCCTGCCGCATCCGCGCATGCACGAGCGCCGCTTCGTGCTCGCGCCCCTGGTCGATCTCGAGCCGGACGCCCACATTCCCGGGCAGGGTGCCGCAGCCGCGCTGCTGGCGCGCTGCCGTCCGCAACCGCTCGAGCGCATCGCCTGATGGAGCACCACCGTTACATCGCGGTCGAGGGACCGATCGGCGCCGGCAAGACCTCGCTCGCGCGTCGGCTCGCGGCCCGCATGGGCGCCGAGCTGCTGCTCGAGCAGCCCGGGGAGAACCCCTTTCTCGCGCGCTTTTATCAGGACATGGCGCGCTACGCGCTGCCGACGCAACTGTTTTTCCTGTTTCAACGCGCGCGCCAGCTTGAACCGCTCGCACAGCGCGACCTGTTCGACCGCGCCACGGTGGCCGACTTCCTGATCGACAAGGACCCGCTGTTCGCCACCCTGACCCTGTCCGGCGACGAACTCGCGCTCTACCAGCGGGTGTACGATGCGCTGCGGCCCCAGGCGCCGGCCCCCGACCTGGTGATCTATCTGCAGGCGCCTGCGGAGACGCTCATCGCGCGCGTGCGTCGCCGCGCGGCGCCCTTCGAGCGCGGCATCGACGAGGGCTACCTCGCCCTGCTCGCGGAGAGCTATGCGCGCTTTTTCTACCACTACAGCGAGGCGCCCCTGCTGATCGTCAATTCGCAGAGCCTCAACTTCGTCGACCGCGAGGCCGACTTCGAATTGCTCGTCGGGCGCCTGCGCAGCATGCGCTCGCGGCGCGAATTCTTCAGCGTCGCCTGAGCGCGTTCCGCCTCGGCGCCGGAATCAGGCCGGATAGGGATCGAAGGTCATGGACTCGACCGGATAGCCCAGCGACTGCGCCATCCTGTCCATGGCTTCGTCGGTGAGCTGCACCGGCTCGAAGTCCGCCTCGCCGCCTTTCGAGCGAATGAATGCCGCCGCCGCGTCTTCGGTATTCCAGGTGACGACGGGATCGGGCGTTACGCCAGGCACTTGCCGGCAGATCGGCAGTCCATCGGTTTTGAAAACGATCGCGTACATGCAACTACCCCAGAAGTTTTCAACGCATGGGCTCGAGCCCAGCGACGTTCGAATTTAACCCAAGCCGGGTGTGAGTTCTACCGTAACGGCGCAGCACTTCGAGGGCCGGGAAAAACTGCCGCTGCGCGCCGCATTCACACCCGCGCGCAGGAAAAATTTTGCAAGGCGCGGCGCGCGGCACGGCCGTCGCGCTCTGCGCCGCGGACGCGAGCGGTGCCACCGAAACGCCGCGTCGCGCGAGCGCGTCTGGCGGCGGCCTGCGCGTCGCAACTGGCGCCATCGCAGGCTACAGCACGAAACATCGGCGGGGCCTGCAGCTGCGTAAAGACCGTTGCAGCGCACGCCCGCTGCCCCCTCTCGCGGGCTAATTATTTCGGGTGAGGCTTCCCGCGGAGGCCCAGGCGTTAAATAGTTCACAGAAATGCTGTCGCCGTAGCACGACAACCCGTTCAGATGATTGCTCTCTGTAAAGAATCAGGCGTTTAATGCCCATAAGCGCGTAACAAACTTTCACTTTCTGCTGCGCGCACGAGTGTCGCCCTCACTTGACTGAGGGCATTTTTTTCGTCTCTGCGAATGGGAGGGCAACATGAGCAACATGAACGACGTCTTCGGTCCGCGTCTGCCGTACGGCAAGCTCAACGGCCAGTATCAAACCGAGTTCGAGCCGGCGAACGGCACGCTGTGGGGATATTTCAATCCGAAGGGCACCGCGTGCTACAGCCTGGGCCTGCTGAAGGACATCCTCGAACACGACACGAAACTTGCCGCCAACGGTGGACAGGTCGAAATCGCCGACACGCTTCACCCGGTGCATTACTACGTGACGGGCTCGCGCGTGCCGCGCGTTTTCAACCTGGGCGGCGATCTCGCCCTGTTCGTGCTGCTCATCAAGTCGCGCGATCGCGACGCGCTGGCGCACTACGCGCGCCTGTGCATCGACAACATGTATCCGCGTACGCAGAACTTCTTCAGCCCCAACCTGACGATGATCTCGCTGGTCCAGGGCGACGCATTGGGCGGCGGCTTCGAGTGCGCCCTCGCCTCCGACATCATCGTCGCCGAGGAAAGCGCGCAAATGGGCTTCCCCGAAATCCTCTTCAACCTGTTCCCCGGCATGGGCGCCTACAGCCTGCTCGGCCGCAAGATCGGCATGCGCCAGGCGGAAGAGCTGATCCTTTCCGGCCGCGTGCTACCCGCGAAGGAGCTGCACGACATGGGCGTGATCGACGTCCTGGCGAAGGACGGTGAAGGCGAAGCCGCGGTGCAGGAGTGGATCGCGCGCAATCACAAGCGCCGCAACGGGATGCAGGCCGCGTTCCGCGCACGCCGCTGCGTTCAACCGGTGACCCGCGAGGAGCTCGATGCCATCACCGACGTGTGGGTCGACGCCGCGTTCCGGCTGCAGGAGCGTGACCTGAAAATGATGGGGCGCCTGGTTCGTGCCCAGATGCGCCGCACGGAAATCGGTGACGTCGACGACGTGACCGCGGTGGCGCTCGAAGAGGAGCGCGCGGCCTGTGCGTTATAACGGTGAAGGTCCTCAAGCGGCGACGCGGGTCGCGAACCCGCCGTCGCCGAACATGAGACCGAACTGGAAGAAATTGACACGTGTCGACTGGATGATCGCTTCCTGCGCGACGGGGTCGTGCACCGTCTTGATCAGGACGTTCATCTCGGCCACGTGGTCGGCGTCCATGGTCGCGTGAGAAGACAGGAACTTGAACCCGCCGGCATCGACCTTGCGTCCGATGGCCTGCGCGATCGAGTCCGAGACGCGGCCGCCGTACACCGATGCCACCACCTCGAGCATGTACAGCATGCCGAGCACGGAGCAAGGATGATGGCGGTCGGCCATGTAGTAGTTGTAGGCGACCATCGCCTGGATCGGCGCGCTGGGGGGTTCTGCGCGCACCTGCTCGACGTTGCCCCCGATCGCCTCGACGTCCTCGAGGACCCAGGTCTCGTGGCCCTGCTCCTCCTGGATGCGCCGGTAGAGGTCGTAGCGCAAGTCGCGAAAGCGGTCGTCGAGCCGCGTCGCCGAGGCCGCCATAATCGGGCAGAAATGCCACACGATGTGATACAGATCGTGCAGGAAGGCTCGATACTCCCCGAGCGACAGCCCGTGATGGATCATCGTGTGCATCTTCGGGATGTTCTCGAGCGAGCGCCGCTCGGCGTCGGTCATCTCGATCAGCGTAATGAAGAACGACATTCGCTTGAGTCCAAAAAGATAAACGGCAACCGGTCGGGCAGCTCAGCGCGGCCGGATTCTAGCGCGTCTGGCCTGCCGCGCGTGCTTTGGCGCACCGCCTGAAGACGGAAAGCTCAGCCGGTCGACCGTCGCCGCTCGGCGATATAGCGCTCAAGTTCGCCGCGCGCCGCGCCAAGCTCCTGGGTCAGAGGACGCAATAGCGTCGCCGCCTGCAGCCGCATTTCGCCGTCGTTTAGGGCACCCAGACTCGCGCAAACGCGCGTCAGACGGTCGGCCCCCATGCTCGCCGAGGAACCTTTCAGAGCATGCAGCAGGCTGCGGAATTCCTTGAAGGCGTGGCCCGAGACCGCAGCCTCCATCTTGGTCACCAGCGCGGCGTTGTCGCTCAGAAAGACGCTGACCAGCTTCTCGATGAAACCGGGTGACGAGCCGAGTTCTTCGAGCTGCGCCAGCGTGTCCAGGTTGACCACCGCGGCATCGGCGTCTTCGAGTGCCATCAGCGGCGGCTGCGCACGCGGGATTGACGCCGGTTCCGCAGGCTGCGCCAGCATCGCGACGCGCTGCACTTCGCTCAGCAGGCGCGCGGCCTCGACCGGCTTGCCGAGAAAGCCGTCCGCGCCGGCATCCATGCATTCCTCACGCCCTTCGGGCGTGACGTCGGCCGACACGATCATCGCGGGGATACGCTCTTCGGGCGGATACATGGCCCGTAACGCCTTGACCACTTCGATCCCGCCGAGGTCGGGCATGTTGCGATCCAGCAGCACGAGGTCGAAGCGCGAAGATTCGAGGGCATCGAGCGCCGCCTCACCGCCCGCAACGAGTGTGCAGCTGTGGCCGGCGCGCTCCAGGATGCGGCCGAGCACCTCTCGGTTGGTCTCGTTGTCGTCGGCCACCAGCACCTTGAGCGCGCGGCCGACCGCGCCCTGCGGCGCATGCGCTTGCGCGTAATCCTGCAGGCGGATGACGCCCTCGCGCACTTCGCGCCCCTCTTCAGCGCTCACCCCGTGCAGCACGTTGAACAGCAGCCGCTTGTCGAACGGCAGCTCGAGCATGGCCGAGAAGCCGGCCGACAGCACGTCGAACCGCGCGGCCTCTGCCGCACGCGGCACCGCGAGCACCAGCGGCGGCGCCGGCGGCGGCACGCTCCGTCGCAAGCGCTCGGCCAGCTCGAGATCGCCGTCCGCGCTGTATACCAGCACGCTGCGGTAGGGGCGCTCGCGGCTGATCTCGGCAACGATGCGCACGATCCCTTCCTCGACGCGCTCCGTCGCCACGGCGACCGCGCCCCAGCCTTCGAGCGTGCCGGCCAGCGCGCTGCGCTCTTCGGCGGGGAAGCCGAGCAGCAGAATGCGCGCACCGGCCAGTTCGCCGCGCGCTACGCCGACGCGCTCCGCCTGCTTCTGGAGCTTCAGCTCGAAGGAAAACGTGCTGCCAAGCCCGACGGCGCTCTCCAGGCTGATGCGCCCGCCCATCAGCTCGACCAGTTGCTTGGCGATCGTCGTCCCGAGCCCCGTGCCGCCGAAGCGGCGCGTTGTCGTCTGGTCCGCCTGGCTGAAGCTGTCGAAGATACGCGCCTGTGCCTCGGGCGGGATGCCGATGCCGGTGTCGCGCACCGAAAACTTGAGCGAGACGTCGCGCGCACTCTCCTCCTGCACCGAAACGTGCACGGTCACGCTGCCGCGCTCGGTGAACTTGACGGCGTTGCCAGCGAGATTGATGAGTACCTGGCGCAGGTGATGCGGATCGCCGCGCACCGCTGGCGGCACCTCGGGCATGATCGAGACGACGAATTCGACGCCCTTCGCGTTGGCCTGCGCCGCGATGATGCGGCAGGTGCTGTTGACCAGCGCATGCAGATCGAAGTCGGTGTGCTCGATGCTGAGCTTGCCGGCCTCGATCTTCGAGAAGTCGAGGACGTCCTCGACCAGGCCGAGCATCACCTGCGACGAGCCGCGCAACGTCTGCAGCATGTCGGCCTGCTCGCGGTTGAGCGCCGTGTCGCGCAGCAGGTCGGACATGCCGATGATCGCGTTCAGCGGCGTGCGCATCTCGTGGCTCACCACCGAGATGAAGCGGCGCTTCGCCTCGTTGGCAATCTCGGCGCGCGCCAGCGCGTCGAACAACTTCTTCACCAGCGAGCGGACGTAAAGGCTGAGGGCAACGAAGCCCACCAATAGCCCGTTGCCGATCGTTTCGTTGGCGCGCCAGAACTCGCTCTTCCAGAGCACCGCGCCAAAGCCGATCACACTCAGGCCGAGGCAGATCAGCAGGTAGCGCTGGCCGAAGCGGAAGCCGTTCGCCAGCGTGATCCAGACGTATAGCAGGAACATCGGCGAGGCGCGCTCGCCGACGTGCAGCATGACCCAAGTGACCGTGCCGATGTCGAGCACCGCCGCCAGCACGCGACGCGCGGGCGACTCGGCGGGGGAGACGAGCAGGTGCGCGAAGATCAGCACGGCTGCCGCGAGGTAGCCGCTCATCACCACGATCACCGGATCGAACTCGCGTATCGCGCCGGGCAGCAGGTAGAGCAGCACCAGCACACCGAGCACGAGGCGAACGATCCCCTGTTCGTGCTCGGTGTCCTTGCGCCCGGTGAGCCGCGCGCGCAGCGGGCCGAGGAGCCGGGCCACGATGCTCATGCGAGGATCATCCGCCCGTCCGACGCGGTCGCAGTGCGCAGGCTCGAATTGCGACGTGCAGTGCGCTGCGAAGTCACGCGACCCCTCCCAGGGCACGGTCGTTGATCTGCGTGAAGCCTACGCTTGCCACACCCCGATGTCCAGAAAAAAGCCGCTCGATTCAACGGCTTTGCGACGCGTTGGCGAAGCTCGACAGTCGTTCCGTCCTGACGTCGCGCCTACCCGGCAGTGCGTTGCGCAAAATCGGCGCGCCGACGCCCCATCCAGCACAGGGCGACGCCCACCAGCGCCACCGCGAGCGCCGCCGTGTTGATCTGCAGGTGCGTGAGGCCGAGGATCTTGGGGTTGGCCGGCGCCGCCAGGATCAGGCCGCCGATGACCAGCAAAACCCGCCCTGGCCACGCCGCCGCGGCACCATCGAGCGCGCCGATGCCGTACAGATAGCCCTGCAGGCCACTGGCAATGAGCACGATGCCGACGACCGCCGTGGTGAGCACCAGCAGGATTTCGCCAACCGGTCCCTGGCCGATCAGTGCCGGATTGAGCACGAAGAAGAACGGCACGAAATAGATGATGCTGCCGAGTCGCATCGCCTCGAAGCCGGTTTTCATCGGGTTGGACTGCGCGATGGAGGCTGCCGCGTAGGCGCCGAGCGCCACCGGCGGCGTGATGAACGAGATCATGCCCCAGTACATGAGAAACAGGTGCACGGCGAGCTTGTCGAGACCACCGGCGACCAGCGCCGGCGCAAGGGTCACCGCGAGAAACAGGTAGGCGGCGGTCACCGTCATGCCGATGCCGAGAATGAAGCTCGTCAGCGCCCCCATGACGAGCAGCATGATCACCGAGTTACCGGCGATGCGCACCAGCTCGTAGGTCAGGCTGCCGACCTTGCCGGTCAGCGTCAGCGCACCGATGATCAGGCCGACCCCCGCGAGCACCGCGAGCAGCTCGGCGAACAGCGTGCCGACGCCCTCGAGGAATTCGACGAAGCGCTTCAGGCTCCAGCGATGCTTCTTGGCGAGCTGGTTGATCACCAGCAGCGTGACGGTGGCGTAGTACGGCGCCTGCGCCTCGCGCTGCATGTAGAGCAGCATCACGATCAGCATCACGAACACGAACACGAAGTACCAGCCGTCGCGCAGCACCTGCGACACCGGCGGCAGCTCGTTCGCCGGCAGCCCCTGCAGCCCGTTGCGTGCCGCGTAGGCATCGATCTGCATGAACAGGCCGAGGTAGTAGAGCAGCGACGGGAACGCCGCCGCGATGACAATCTCCGCGTAGCCGATCTCGAGAAAGGTCGCCATGACGAAGGCGGTGGCCCCCATCACGGGCGGCATCAGCACGCCGCCGGTCGAGGCACAGGCCTCGACCCCGCCGGCATAGGCCGGGCGGAAGCCGACGCGCTTCATGGCAGGAATCGACATCACGCCCGTGGTCAGCACGTTGGTGATCACGCTGCCGGACATCGAGCCCATCAGGCCGGAGGCGAAGATCGCGACCTTCGCGGGGCCGCCGCGGCGCTTGCCGAGCAGCGCAAAGGCGAGATTGAGAAAGAATGCGCCGCCGCCCGTGTACTGCAGCGCGACGCCGAACACCAGAAAGCCGACCACCAGGTTGGCGAACGCGTTCATCGGGATGCCGAGCATGCTTTCGGTGCCGAACATGTGGAAGCCGGCCGTCACCTGCGCCTGCACCGCCTGGCCCTTGAGGAAGCCCGGCGCGAGGTGCGCGAAGATGGGGTAGATCGACACCAGCAGGCAGATGACGAAGATCGCGTTGCCGCCGGCGCGGCGCAGCGCCTCGAGCACAATCGCCCACAGCACGAAGGCGAGTACCTTGGCGTGCAAGGGCGCGGTGTATTCCCAGCCTTCGTTCAGAATCGCGTCGCCCTTGTAGGCGAAGTAGGCGGGAATCAGGAGCGCCGCCAGCGCGAAGGTGGCGTCGTACCACGGCAGGTGCGCGCGCGCGCCGCGCGTGAGCGGATAGAGCACGAACGACAGCGGCAGCAGCAGCGCCAGCATGACGTAGAAGTACTCGGTCTCCAGTGGCACATAGGTCTTGAAGACGTTGCCGAGGCCGAAGATCACGTACGCCGACAGGAATACCGAGCCGACCGAGCCCGCAAACAGGCAGGCGCGCAGGAACGGCGACAGCGTGCGGTAGCGCGCGATCGTGACGATGCCCGCCGACTTCTCTTCCGCTTTCGTCTCTTGCGTCATGCGCGATTACGCGTGCAGAGCGGGTTGCAGACAACAAGAGGGCTGGCCTGCGGCCAGCCCTCCCGTCAATCACCGCTTGCGGCGCTGCCTTACTCGAAAATCACCGCCATGCCGGCCTTCTTCAGCGCAGCCGCGCGGACCTTGAGCCACTCTGCGGCGAACTGATCGTCCGCCACGCTCTTGCCCTGCATCTCCTTCCACGCCGCGGCGAGCACGTCCTGGCGCTTCAGCAATTGGGCGTTGTGCTTGTCATGCGCCGCGGTCCACGCGCCCTTCTCCTTGTAGTACCTCACCGCCGCCGGGTGATAGGGAAAGACGTACGAGAAGTTCTGGTTGGAGAGCTGATAGCCGTCCATGCCCGGACCGCTCTCCTTGAACGACTCGTAGTTTTCCATGACCGCCTTCGTCAGGCCGTAAGCAAGGTCGTCCGACGCGTTGGGGACCGATACGAAGATCGGGTAGGGGTAGTTCATGCCCTCATGCGGCCCCTCCGGGTTCTTTGCCCCCTTGGTCATCGCCGTTACCTTGGCCGGCGACCACCAGGGCGAGACCGCCGTGGCGCGCGCCCAGCCAGCCTTGTCGTTGTGCGGCAGTGGCGGGAAGTAAAGCCCGCGCGGGGAGGCTGCGAGCTGCGCGTAGGCACTCGAGATCGTGCTGCCCCAGGCGCTGTCGGCCTGGCCGTTGATCACCGCCTCGATCGACTGCTTCCAGCCGGGGACCTCGACCTTCTGCACGTCGTTCCACGTCAGACCGCCGAACGCGAGCATGCCGGTCATGTTGCCGTTCAGCGCCGGTGAACCCTTCACCCAAGTGACGCGCTTGCCCTTCAAGTCGGCGGCCGTCTTGATGCCCGCGTCCGCCGCCGCCATTGCCTGCTGGCCGTTGCGGCCAATGTTGTTGAACAGGTTGAGAAGCCGCATCGGCCCCCAGGCCTTGGCCGCGAACATGTGCACGCCTTCCTGCGCAAAGTACGATGCGATGCCGCAGGCGCAGAGCGGCGACTGGCCTGCCGTGAGCGGCGCCATGCGCGAGACGTCGTTCTTGCCCGGGATGATGCGCAGGTCGGCGTTGTACTTCTCCTTCAGCATCTTGCCGAGGCCGACGGATTGCGCGTAGCCGGACGAGGTCGTGCCGTACGCGGTCCAGGAAATATTGCTCGGCAGCTTGACGTCGGCGGCCGAAGCCGAGCCGAACGCGAAAGCCATGACGGCGATGGACGCCGACGTACGCAGAAGCGTCGTGGTCATGCGGGGTTCCTCCTCCAAAAAGATCTCAGTTGCCATGCCCATGCGGCCCGGTCTCATTACGGGTTGCGCTGGACGCGACCTGAACCTTACCCGTAACACGGGCTCGCGCCAATTGCCAACCGGGGCTTGACGCGGTTTTTATCGCCGGGATTTTGCAGTGCGGGATCGCCAGCCTGCGCCGACTCGCGATGTAGGTGGTGCCGGAAGAGAGACTCGAACTCTCACGGTGTCGCCACCGGCGGATTTTGAGTCCGCTGCGTCTACCAGTTCCGCCATTCCGGCACGGCCTGCGATCTCCGCGTGCGGCGTGGGCTTGCGGCGCCAGCGTGAGTCGCAGGGAGCGCGAATTCTATAATGCGCGACCATGCGCCTGAGCGAATTCGACTATGCGCTGCCCGAAGCGCTCATCGCGCAGCACCCCGCGGCCGAGCGCGCGCAGAGTCGCCTGCTGCACCTCGACGCCAACGGCGCCTTGCACGACCGGCGTTTCCCCGAGCTGCCGCAGCTGATCGCGCCGCGCGACATCGTCGTGCTGAACGACACGCGCGTCATCAAGGCGCGCCTGTTCGGGCACAAGCCGACCGGCGGCAAGGTAGAGGTGTTCGTCGAGCGCATCGTCGCCGAGCGCGAGGCGCTCGCGCTGGCGCGCGCCGGCCACCCATTGAAGGCCGGACATCGCCTCATCCTGGGCGACGGCGTCGAGGCCGAGGTGCTGGGGCGCGAAGAGGATCTGTTCCGCGTGCGCTTCGCCGAGCCGGTGGCCGCGCTGCTCGAACGCTGCGGCCACGTGCCGCTGCCGCCCTACATCCGGCACCCGGACGACGCGCAGGACGCCGAGCGCTACCAGACGGTGTTCGCCGAGAAACCGGGCGCGGTCGCTGCGCCGACCGCCGGCCTGCACTTTGACCGCGCCATGCTGGAGGCCATCGCCGCGCGCGGCAGCACCATTGCGCGCGTGACGCTACATGTCGGCGCGGGCACCTTCCAGCCGATCCGCGGCGAAACGATCGAATCGCATCGCATGCACGCCGAGCGCTACGAGGTTTCCGCCGCGGCGGTCGCCGCGATCGAGGCCGCGCAGGCGCGCGGCGGGCGCGTGCTCGCCGTCGGCACCACGGTGCTGCGCGCGCTCGAATCGGCGGCGCGCGACGGCCGCTTGCGCGCCGCGGCGGGCGAAACCGACCTCTTCGTCTCGCCCGGCTTCGAGTTCCGCGTGGTCGACCGCCTGCTCACCAATTTCCACCTGCCGCGCTCCAGTCTGCTCGTGCTGGTCGCCGCATTCGCCGGGCTCGAGGCCATCCGCAACGCCTATGCGCACGCCATCGCCGCCGGCTACCGTTTCTACTCCTACGGCGATGCGATGCTGATCGAGCGACCCGCATGAAGTTCGCGCTCACGCACCGCGACGGCGCCGCGCGCTGCGGCGTGCTCGAGCTGGCGCACGGCCGCGTCGACACCCCGGCCTTCATGCCGGTCGGCACCTACGGCTCGGTCAAGGCGATGGCGCCGGACGAGCTCGAGGCGATGGGCGCGCAGATCGTGCTCAGCAACACCTTTCACCTGTGGCTGCGCCCCGGGCTCGAGGTCATCCACGCGCATGGCGGTCTGCACCGCTTCATGGGCTGGCGCCGGCCGATCCTGACCGACTCGGGCGGCTTCCAGGTGTTCAGCCTGGGCGCGCTGCGCAAAGTGAGCGAAGAGGGCGTGCGCTTCGCCTCACCGGTGAACGGCGATCGCCTGCTGTTGACCCCGGAGAAATCGATGGAGATCCAGGCCGTACTCGATTCCGACGTCGCAATGGTGTTCGACGAATGCACGCCCTACCCCGTCACCCCGAAGGCTGCGGAACGCTCGATGCAGCTGTCGCTGCGCTGGGCGGCGCGCTCCAAGTCGGCCTGGTCGCAGCTCGGCACGCGCAACGCCCTGTTCGGCATCGTGCAGGGCGGCATGCACGAGGCGCTGCGCGACGCCTCGCTGGACGGACTGCGCCAGATCGGCTTCGATGGGTATGCGATCGGCGGCCTTTCGGTGGGCGAGCCGAAGAGCGATCGGCGGCGTATCCTGGCCCACACCGCGCCGCGCCTGCCCGCCGAGCGTCCGCGTTACCTGATGGGCATGGGCACGCCGGAGGACATCATCGAGGCGGTGCGCGCCGGCATCGACATGTTTGACTGCGTGCTGCCGACGCGCAACGCACGCAACGGCTGGCTGTTCACGCGCCACGGCGATATCAAGATCCGCAATGCGCGCCATCGCGACGACACCGGCCCGCTCGATCCGGACTGCGCCTGCGCCACCTGCCGCAACTTCAGCCGCGCCTATCTGCACCACCTGCAGCGGGCGAACGAAATTCTCGGCGCACGGCTCAACACGCTGCACAACCTGCACTATTACCAGGAACTGATGCGCACGCTGCGCGCCGCCATCGAGGACCGCCAGCTCGAAGCGGTCGCGGCGCAGCTGCTCGACGCGCGCCGCGCCGGCACCGGGACTTCTGCTGAGCGATCTGCGGGTGAATGAACGCGCCCGCGCGCAGCGCCGCCTGCGCACGCCGCCGGCGATGCTATAATTTTGCGCTTTTCCTGACTTTCCAAGGAGTTAACGGTGCTCATCTCCCCCGCATTCGCGCAAGCATCGGGAGGCGCCACAGGCGGCGATGGCGGCCTCATCACGCTGCTGCCCATCGTCCTGATGTTCGTCCTGCTGTACTTCATCATGATCCGGCCACAGATCAAGCGGCAGAAGGAGCACCGCAGCATGGTCGAGGCCCTGCAGAAAGGCGACGAGGTCATCACCGCGGGCGGCGTCGTCGGCAAGATTTCCGAATTGGGCGACGCCTACGTCTCGCTCGAGGTCGCGCCGAACACCGAGATCAGCGTACAGCGCTCGGCCGTGCAGACGCTGCTGCCGAAGGGCACCCTCAAGAGCATCAAATAAATAGTCAGCGCGCTGCGCCGCGCCTCGCGCCACCGCGCGACGCGCACGCGCGGCACGCCGGAACGACCTCCTATGAACCGCTTCCCCGTCTGGAAATACGCGCTCATCGCGCTGTGCATCGTCGTCGCCTCCGTCTACACGGTGCCGAATTTCTTCGGCGAGTCGCCGGCGGTGCAGATTTCCAGCGGCAAGGCGACCATCAAGGTCGAAAGCGCGCTGCTGGAGAAGATCGAGGGCGCGCTCAAGACCGCGGGTGTGCCGTATACCGGCGCGCTGCTCGACCCGAACAGCGTGCGTGTGCGCTTCGCGGATACCGACACCCAGCTCAAGGCGAAGGACCTCATCGACAAGGCGGTGAACCCGGACGCGTCCAACCCGTCCTACATCGTGGCGCTCAACCTGCTGTCGTCGTCGCCCAACTGGCTGACGGCAATCGGCGCGCTGCCGATGTACCTCGGTCTGGACCTGCGCGGCGGCGTGCACTTCCTTCTCCAGGTCGACATGGAAGGCGCGATCACCAAGCGCCTCGAAAGTTTGGCGGGCGACCTGCGCACGCAGCTGCGCGAAAAGCGCATCCGCCACGGCGGCATCCGGCGCGAGGGCCAGACGCTGCGCATGCGCTTCCGCGATGCCGAGGAGCGCGACCGCGCCCGCGCCCACATCCTCACCAGCTTTCCCGACCTGGCACTGGTCGAGCGAGATGACGGTCAGGCCGTCCAGCTCGTGGCTTCGCTCAAGCCGGAGGCACTCAAGCGCACGCAGGAATACGCGCTCAAGCAGAACATCACGACGCTGCACAACCGCATCAACGAGCTCGGCGTCGCCGAGCCCGTGATCCAGCAGCAGGGCGCCGACCGGGTGGTCGTGCAGCTGCCGGGCGTGCAGGACACCGCCAAGGCGAAGGACATTCTCGGTCGTACCGCGAGCCTCGAAGTGCGCATGGTCGACGAGGAGAAAATGACCGCCGAGAACCTGGCGACGGCCAAGGCCGGCAACCCGCCCTTCGGCACCGAGTACTACGTCGAGCGCAGCGGCGCACCGATCCTGGTGCGCAGGCAGGTGGTGCTGACCGGAGACCGCCTGACCGACGCGCAGCCGGGCTTCGATCCGCAGACCAACGAACCCGCCGTGCACCTCACGCTCGATGGCGTCGGGGCACGCATTTTCCGCGACGTGACGCGCGAGAACGTGGGCAAGCGCATGGCGATCCTGCTGATCGAGAAAAACGTCGCCGAGGTCATCACGGCGCCGGTGATCCGCAGCGAGATCGGTGGCGGACGCGTGCAGATTTCGGGTCGCATGACCACCACCGAGGCCAACGACGTCGCGCTGTTGCTGCGCGCGGGCTCCCTCGCCGCGCCGATGGAGATCGTCGAAGAACGCACCGTTGGCCCGAGCCTCGGCCGCGAAAACATCGAAAAGGGCTTCGATGCGACGCGCTGGGGCTTTGTCGGCATCGTCGTCTTCATGTCCGTGTATTACCTGCTGTTCGGGCTGATCTCCTCCGCCGCGCTGGCGGTGAACCTGCTGCTGCTGATCGCGCTGCTGTCGCTGCTGCAGGCGACGCTGACGCTGCCGGGCATTGCGGCGATCGCGCTCACGCTCGGCATGGCGATCGACGCCAACGTGCTCATCAACGAACGCATCCGCGAGGAGCTGCGCGGCGGCGCGACGCCGCAGGCCGCGATCGCGACGGGCTACGAGCGCGCCTGGGGGACGATCTTCGACTCCAACCTCACTACCCTGATCGCGGGCATCGCGCTGCTCACCTTCGGTCAGGGACCAGTGCGGGGCTTTGCAGTGGTGCACTGCCTCGGCATCCTGACCTCGATGTTCTCGGCGGTGACCGTGTCGCGCGGCATCGTCAACCTCGTCTACGGACACCGGCGCCGCGTCGCCGGGCTGTCGATCGGCAACACGGCGTGGAAGTGACGCGTTAACGGACAAAGGACCGAGCCATGGAGTTCTTCAAAATCCGCCGCGTCATTCCGTTCATGCGCTATGCGCTGGCGTTCAACCTCATCTCGATCGCCACCTTCATCGCCGCGGTCGCCTTCATCGCGATTCGCGGGCTGAACTTCTCGATCGAGTTCACCGGCGGCACGCTGATGGAGGTGTCCTACGCCCAGTCGGCGAACGTCGAACAGATCCGCCAGACGCTGGAAAAAGCCGGCCTCAAGGCCGAGGTGCAGAACTTCGGCTCTTCACGCGACGTGCTCGTCCGCATGCCGATCGAGGAGACCCAGTCGACTGCGGCGCTGTCGCAGCGCGTCGAGAAGCTGCTGCGCGAGGCCGACGCCTCCGCGCAGGTACGGCGCGTCGAATTCGTCGGTCCTCAGATCGGCGAAGAGCTGGCGGAATACGGCGCCCTGGCGCTGCTCGTCACCGCGCTCGGCATCGTCGCCTACCTTGCGCTGCGCTTCGAATGGAAGTTCGGCCTTTCGGCGATCATCGCCAACCTGCACGACGTGGTCATCATCGTCGGCTTTTTCGCCGCCTTTCAATGGGAGTTTTCGCTGCCGGTGCTCGCTGCGGTGCTGGCGATCCTCGGCTACTCGGTGAACGAGTCGGTGGTCGTCTTCGACCGGGTGCGCGAGAACTTCCGCAAGCTGCGCCGCGCCTCGGTGCCCGAGGTGATCGACAGCGCGATCACGGCGAACATCTCGCGCACCATCATCACGCACGGCTCGACGCAGATCATGGCGCTCACGATGCTCATCTTCGGCGGCCCGGCGCTGCACTACTTTGCGCTCGCGCTCACCATCGGCATCTTGTTCGGCATCTACTCGTCGGTATTCGTCGCCAGCCCGCTGCTCATCTGGCTGCGCGTCACGCGCGCCCAGTTCGTGCGCGAGCGCAAGTCGCGGCGCGACGAAAACGAGGGCGCCGTCGTTTGAGCGACCCTGGGGTCAGACATCGGGGTCAGACCCCTGTGGATAAGTCGCCCCTACGCTGACTCGGCCCTGCCGCAAAAGACTTACCCACAGGGGTCTGACCCCAACGGTCGCAGCTAAATCCGCCGCGCGAGTTCCGCCGCCTTCCCGGTATACGCTGCCGGCGTGAGCGCCAGCAGGCGCTTTTTCGCCGCCGACGGGATCTTCAGGCGGCGCACGAACGCCGCGAACTGGCGCCGGTCGAGCCGCCGGCCGCGCGTCAGCGCCTTGAGCTGCTCGTAGGCGTCAGGCACACCGTAGCGGCGCATGACCTGCTGCACCGCCTCGGCGAGTACCTCCCAGTTCGCCTCCAGGTCCTCGGCCAGCCGTGCCGGATCCGCCTCCAGCTTGCCGAGCCCACGCTGGCAGGCAACGAGCGCAAGCAGCGTGTGGCCGAGCGCGGCACCGACGTTGCGCAGCGCGGTCGAGTCGGACAGGTCGCGCTGCCAGCGCGATACCGGCAGTTTTTCCGCAAGATGGCGCAGCAGCGCATTGGCGACGCCGACGTTGCCTTCGGAGTTTTCGAAGTCGATCGGGTTGACCTTGTGCGGCATGGTCGACGAGCCCACCTCGCCCGCCTTCAAGCGCTGTCGGAAATAGCCGAGCGCGATGTAACCCCACAGGTCGCGATCGAGGTCGAGCAGCACGCTGTTGGCGCGCGCGTAGGCGTCGAACAGTTCGGCGAACGAATCGTGCGGCTCGATCTGGATGGTATAGGGGTTGAACTCGAGCCCGAGGCGCTCGACGAAGCGTCGGCACAGCCGCTCCCAGTCGATGTTCGGATAGGCAACGAGATGCGCGTTGTAGTTGCCGACCGCGCCGTTCATCTTGCCGAGCAGGCTGACCGCCACGATGCCGCCGCGCGCGCGGCGCAGACGGTGAACCACGTTCGCCAGCTCCTTGCCGAGCGTGGTGGGCGAGGCCGCCTGGCCGTGGGTGCGCGACAGCATCGGCAGGCGCGCGTGGCGGCGCGCCAACCCGGCCAGCGCCGCGCTGAGGGCGTCGAGCCGCGGCAGCATCACCTGCGCGCGCGACTCGGCCAGCATCAGGGCGTAGGACAGGTTGTTGATGTCCTCGGAGGTGCAGGCGAAGTGGATGAACTCGAGTGCGCGCTGGATCTCGGCGTTCGCCGCCAGCCTGCCGCGCAGCCAGTATTCGATTGCCTTGACGTCGTGATTCGTCTCGGCCTCGATGTTCTTGATGTGCTCGGCGTCGCGCTCGGAAAAATCCGCCACCAAGCGGCGCAGCGTGGCGCGCGTGCCGCGCGAGAACGGCTTCAGTTCGCGGATGCGCGGCTCCGCGGCGAGCGTCTGCAGCCAGGCGAGCTCGACGCGCACGCGGTAGCGGATCAGCGCATGCTCGCTGAAAAACGCGCGCAGGGGATCGAGGGTCTTCGCGTACCGCCCGTCGAGCGGTGACAGCGCGCTGAGCGGCGAACGCATGGCTGGCATTATATGCCGTGGCCAGAATTCAGCGCCCCAGCCTCGAGCGCGTCGCGCGCGAAGCGCGCGCCTGCCGCGTGTGCGCGGCGGTCCTGCCGCACGCGCCGCGTCCGGTGTTCCGCGTGGGCCGCGGCGCACAGCTGCTGATCGTCGGCCAGGCGCCCGGACGGCGCGTGCACGAGACCGGCCTGCCGTGGAACGATCCCTCGGGCGACACGCTGCGCGCCTGGCTCGCGCTCGATCGCGCCGCGTTCTACGACCGGGCGCGCATCGCGATTCTGCCGACCGGCCTGTGCTACCCGGGCACCGTCGACGGCGGCGATCTGCCGCCACGTCCCGAGTGCGCGCCGCTGTGGCATGCGCGTTTTCGCGCGGCACTGCCGGCGGTGCGCCTCACCCTGCTGGTCGGTCAGTACGCGCAGGCGCACTACCTCGGCGCGGCGCGCAAGGCGACGCTCGGCGCCACCGTGCATGCCTACCGCCAGTACCTGCCGGCATACTTCCCGCTGCCGCATCCGAGCTGGCGCAACAAGGCCTGGGTGCGGCGCAACGCCTGGTTCGAGGGCGAGGTGATCCCCGCGCTGCGCCGACTGGTTCACAAGGTTTTGCGCTGAGCCGCGCGGCGCGACGCAATATTCCGCGGCCTCCTCGACGTGTGATACCGCAGTCCGGCAATGAAGCTTTTCGCCTCGCTGACCAGTCCCTATGCGCGCAAGGTGCGCGTTGTGATTAGCGAGAAGCGCATGGACTGCGAGCTCGAGCTGGTCGACGTGCTGCAGCGCGACCATCCGGCGCTGGCGCACAACCCGCTCGGCAAGATCCCGGTGCTGCTGCTAGACGACGGCACCCCGCTCTACGATTCACGCGTGATCGTCGAATTCCTCGACAACATTTCGCCCAGCAGCCGCCTGCTGCCGGACGACAAGCGCGAGCGCATCGCCGTGCGCCGCTGGGAGGCGCTCGCCGACGGCGTGCTCGACGCGGCCGTGCTCGCCCGCCTCGAGAGCCTGCGGCCGAAAAATGAGCAGAGCGCCGATTGGATCGCGCACCAGGTCGGCAAGGCGGAGCGCGGCCTGACGCAGATGGCCGAGGAACTCGGCGAGCGCAGCTGGTGCCACAACGACAAGTATTCGCTGGCCGACATCGCGCTCGGCTGCTGTCTCGGCTGGATCGACTTCCGCAAGCCCGGCGCGATCGACTGGCGCGCCAAGCATCCCGCCCTGGCGCGGCACTTCTCCAAGCTTTCCAAGCGCGCGGCCTTCGCCGCGACCGTGCCGAAGGCCTGAGCCCGCCTCGCGCGCTCAGCCGACCGCGCGCAGCGCCGGCTCGGCCGCCGCGGGCGTCGCGTGCTGCGCGCCGCTGATGATGGCACCGCCGAGGCAGACCTCGGCGTCGTACAGGACCACCGACTGCCCCGGCGTCACCGCCCACTGCGGCGCATCGAACGCGACCGTCACGGCATCGCCCGCCGCGCGCAGCAGCGTGCAGGGCACGGCCGCCTGGCGATAGCGCGTCATCGCGCTGTGGCGCGAAGGCGCCTCGGGCGGCGCACCCGCGATCCAGCTCGCCTCGAGCCCTTCGAGGCCGCGGCTCATGAGCAGCGGGTGGTCGTGCCCCTGCACGATCGTCAGCGTGTTCGTCGCCAGGTCCTTGCGCGCGACGTACCAGGCCTCGCCCGATGCGCCGCGCCGGCCGCCGACGCCGATTCCCTTGCGCTGCCCCAGCGTGTAGAACGCCAGCCCGACATGCTCGCCGACCCCGCGCCCGTCATCGGTCACGATCGGGCCCGGCCTGCGCGGCAGGTAGCGGTTGAGGAATTCGCGAAACGGCCGCTCGCCGATGAAGCAGATGCCGGTCGAGTCCTTCTTGGCGTGGTTCGGCAGCCCCGCCTGTTCGGCGATGCGGCGCACCTCGCCCTTCTTCAGCCCGCCGACCGGAAACAGCACCCGCGCGAGCTGCGCCTGCGTCAGGCGATGCAGAAAGTAGCTCTGATCCTTGGCGCGGTCGGCGCCGCGCAGCAGCTCGATCGCACCCTCCCGCCCGCGCAGCTGCGCGTAATGCCCGGTGGCGATGCGCTCAGCACCGAGCCGCAGTGCATGGTCGAGGAAGGCCTTGAACTTGATCTCCGCATTGCACAGCACGTCCGGGTTGGGCGTGCGCCCGGCGGCGTACTCGGCGAGAAAGGTCGCGAAGACGCGCTCCTTGTACTCCGCGGCAAAATTGACCGCCTCCAGCGGAATGCCGATCACGTCTGCCGCCGCGGCGGCGTCGGCCAGGTCCTGCCGCGTCGAGCAGTAGGCGTCGTCGTCGTCGTCCTCCCAGTTTTTCATGAACAGCCCGACGACGTCGTAGCCCGCGCGCTTGAGCAGCAGCGCGGCGACCGAGGAATCGACCCCGCCCGACATGCCGACCACCACGCGCTGTGGCTGCTCGCTCATCCGCTGATCCCGCAAACCCTCAGGAAAACACCTTCGACAGCACCTCGAGCGGAAAGTGCCGGCCGGCAAGGTGGTCGTCGATGCACTGCATGACGAGCGGTGTGCGGTGCTCGGCGGCGCGCGCTGCGATCTCCCCGCGCGTCAGCCAGTGCGTGCGCACGATTTCCTTGTCGAGCACCCGGCCCGCCTCGGCACCCCGCGAGCGGCCGCTGAACGTGAAGCGCAGAAAGGTGATGTCCTCGGGCGCGTAGACATAGCGGTAGACGCCCACCAGCGCCTCAGGCACGAAGCGGTGCGCGGTCTCTTCCATGACCTCGCGCACGCAGGCCTCGACCAGGCTCTCGCCCGGGTCCAGGTGGCCGGCCGGCTGGTTGAGCACGCGCCGCCCGTCGTGAATCTCCTCGACCAGAAGAAAGCGGCCGTCCGCCTCGATGACGGCCGCCACCGTCACCGACGCCTTCCAGTCGCTCATGCCGCCATCTTCGTATTCGCGCGGACAAACTCCGCCATGCGCGCGACGCCCTGCTCGATCGCGGCCTGCGAGGCCGCGTAAGAGAAGCGCACGTGCTGTCCCTCGTCGGGCACCCGTGCGCCGAAGTGGATGTCAGCGAGCACCGCGACCCCGGCCTCGTTCAGCAGCCGCTTGCGGAACTCTTCCGAATCCGCCGCACCGATCTTGCGGCAGGCCTCGGTCACGTTCGGCCAGACGTAGAACGCCCCGCCCGGCACCTGGCAGCGCACGCCGGGCACCTCGTTCAGCAGGCGCACGATGAGGTCGCGCCGCGCGAGGAACTCTGCGCGCATGCGCTCGGCCGCGTCCTGCGGCCCGTTGATCGCCTCGACCGCGGCCCACTGCGAAATCTGCGAAGCGCAGGACTCCGTGTTGGTGATCCAGCGCGTGAAAACCGGCGCGAGCGCCGGATTCGAGGTAAAACCGATGCGCCAGCCGGTCATCGCCCAGGTCTTCGAGGCGCCGTCGGAAATGATGGTGCGCTCGTACATGTCGGGCAGCTGCGCGATGGAGAAGAACTCGCCGGCATACGCCAGGCGCGAATAGATCTCGTCGGCGTAGATCCAGACCTGCGGATGTCGACGCAGGATCTCGGCGATTGCCTCGAGGTCCGTGCGCGACAGCAGTCCGCCAGTCGGGTTGTGCGGGTAGTTGAGAATGAGCAGCTTGGTACGCGGCGTGATCAAGCGCTCGAGCTCGGCCGGATCGAAGCCGAACCCGCGTGCTTCGCGCAGGTGGATCGGCACCGGCACGGCGCCGTTCGCCGCGATCTGCGACTCGTAGATCGGGAATCCAGGATTCGGGTAGATCACCTCGTCGCCCGCGCCGTAGTCGGTCGTCGAGAGGATGGCGTAGGCGATGAACGGCTTGGCGCCGGCACCGACGACGACGTCCTCGGCACGGATCGGCAACCCGCCGCGCATGCCGGCCATGTACTTCGCTGCCGCTTCGCGCAGCTCGTCGATGCCGGCCGACGGCGTATAGCCGTGCTTGCCCGACTGGATGGCGCGGATCGCCGCCGCCTGTACGTGGTCGGGCGCGGGGAAATCGGGCTGGCCGATGCAGAAGCTGATGATGTCCTTGCCCGCGCGCGCCAGGGCGTTGACTTCGGCGAGCACGACGAAGGCGTTTTCCGTGCCGAGATGGCGCGCCCGATTGCTGATCTGCGGCATGCGAGGGCTCCCTGATGAGGCCGGCGCGGTCTCATCCGACCGGCGAAAGCCCGGATTCTAGCGAATCGCCCTGCGGGGCCGGGCTAAGATACGGCATCGCTCAAGGGAGGGACGCCATGAACGAACAACCGCCGGCCATCGCCCCTGACGCAGCGTTCCAGCGCGAAGGCAAGGCCCGGCCGGCCGGCGCCGGCGTCGAGTGGTGGACCCAGGCCTGGTCGCTGTTCACGCGGCAGGTCGGCATGTGGATCGGCGTGATCGTGGTGACCTTCGTGGTCATCATCGTCGCCTCGCTCATCCCGGTGCTGGGCCAGCTGGTGGTCCTGCTGTTCGGACCGGTCATCGCCGGTGGCCTGATGCTCGGCGCGCGCGAGGTCGACCGCGGCGGCGAGCTGAATTTCGGCCACATCTTCGCCGGCTTTTCCAACCAGATGGGGCAGCTGGTGCTGGTCGGCGTGATCTACCTTGCCGGCACGGTGATCGCTGCCGTGGTCATCGGCCTGGTCGCCGGCGTCGGCATCGGCACCCTGCTGATGGGCAGTCCGGGCGGACCCGACCCGGCCACGGTGGGCATTGCCGGCGCCACCGGCGTGCTGCTCGCGGTGCTGGTCGGCCTCGCGCTCATGCTGCCGCTCTACATGGCGATGTGGTTCGCGCCCGCGCTGGTGGTGTTCCACGAGCTCGACGCGGTGGACGCCATGAAGGCGAGTTTCTTCGGCTGCCTGAAGAACATCGTGCCGTTCCTCATCTACGGCATCGTCGGCATGCTGCTCGGCATCGTCGCGTCGATCCCGTTCGGCCTCGGCTGGCTGGTGCTCGGCCCGGTGGCGACGGCCTCGGTGTACGTCGGCTACCGGGACATTTACCTGTCCGCCTAGCGCGGCTGGACCCAGGTTTCCGACCAGGCGAGGCAGGCGCTCGACGCTTCGCGGTCGCCGCGCTGCTCCGGCCACGGCTTGCCGGGTGCGGTTCGGCCGTCGAGCTCGACGCGCGCCGTGCGCGCCGGGAAGAACGTGCTGAACACGCCGATCGGCCGGTCGTTGAAGCCCGGCGGCATGTTGAGCACGAACGGGGCGAGAAAATCCTGCCACGCCAAGACGATCCTGCTTCCCGAGCTCACCACCTCCTCGCGCGCGCCGCCGGCAATGTCGCCGTAGCGCGAAAACTGCGCGTTCGTCACCGGCAGCGCGCGGTCCGCGAACGCCGGGTAGAGCAGCGACTCGATCGTCTGCTGTAGCCAGCGCGCGACCGCCTCGTGATCGGCATATATGCGCACCGCGCCGTTTGTCAGCGTGCTCTGCACGAACAGCGCATGTCCCGCGCCCGCGGGGCACCACAGCACGCGCCAGTGGCTGATGCGGTCCGACTGCGTCTTGCCACCGTCGGCGCTCAGGCGGATGAACGAGTTTTCGCCGGTCATGAGGACCATGTTCGGATCGACGGGTGATGTCATAGCACGCCTCCTCGGCTGTTCATTGCGGCCCCGGGGTCAGACCCCTGTGGATAAGTCGCGATCGCGCTCGTTGATCGTAGTCTTTGAAGACTTATCCACAGGGGTCTGACCCCAATCACGTCATCGGTTCGCCCTCGCCAGCACGGCATTGGCAAGGACATTGACGCCGGGCACCGTTCTCTCGAGCGTCGCGTGCTCGTGATTGTTGTGCGTGATGCCGTCGGTGCAGGGCGTGAAGATCATCGCCGTGGGGGCGACGCGCGCGACGAAGTAGGCGTCGTGCCCCGCCTGCGAGGCGATGTCCAGCGACGGCAGGCCGAGCGCCGCGGCGGTGTCGCGCAGCAGCGCGATGCACGACTTGTCGAACAGGTCGGCGTTCCAGGTCCAGGCATCGAGCAGCTTCATGTCGACGTTGGCGCGCCGCGCGCACTCGGCCATCGCGTCCTGGAACGCGTCCAGCATCGCCTGCGCGACCCGTGGGTCCTCATGCCGCACGTCGCCGGTGAACTGCGCCCAGTCGGAGAGGATCCCCGGCTTGTTCGGCCAGGCGACGATGCGCGCCGCGGTGCCCTTGCCGCCGCTCGGGTGGTGTTTCCAGCCGATGTCGTTCACCGCGACCGCGAGCATCGATGCGCCGACCAGCGCGTTCCTGCGCTTGTCCATCGGCCAGGGCCCGGTGTGCGCGGTCTCGCCGGCGACATCGACGATGAAGCCGTGCGCGGTGTAGCCGTGCGTGACGACGCCCACATCGACTCCGGCCTGGTCGAGCAGCGGCCCCTGCTCGATGTGCAATTCGAAATAGCTGTCGAGCGCGCGCCCGCCGACCGGCGCCGTGCCCGCATAGCCGATGCGCGCCAGCTCGTCGCCGAAGCGCTTGCCGTCGTCGTCGCGCCGCTCGAGCACCCAGTCGAGCGCGTAGGCGCCGGCGAAGGCGCCCGAGGCGATCATCGGCGGCGAGAAGCGCGCACCCTCCTCGTTCGTCCAGTTGACCACCTCGATCGGCCGCGCGGTCTCGATGCCGCGGTCGTTGAGCGTTCTCACGATCTCCAGTCCAGCGAGCACGCCGACGATGCCGTCGTAGCGTCCGCCGTTCACCTGGGTGTCGAGGTGGCTGCCGACGACCACGGGGCGCGCGGACGCGTCGCGTCCCGCGCGGCGCGCGAACATGTTGCCGACCTGGTCGACCGTCACCGTGCAGCCGGCCTCGCGGCACCAGCTGGCGAACAGGTCGCGCATCTCGCGGTCGGCCTCCGACAGCGCCACGCGCGACAGTCCGCCCGGGCGGCCGGGGCCGATGTCGGCCGAGCGCTCGACGGTCTGCCAATAGCGCGCGGCATCGATGTTCAGAGCGGTCTGCGGAGGCGCGTTCATGCCGTGCATTGTATCGGCAGCACCTCGCCATCCGATGCGGTGTATCGTGCGTGACTTGACGCGATATCGACCCGATGCGTTGCACCGCCTGCAAGTTTGAGAACCCGCCGAAGGCGCGCTTTTGCGGCCAGTGCGGCGCCTCGCTCGCGGCGCGCTGCCCGGCCTGCAACGAGCCGGTCACGCCCGAGTTGCGCTTTTGCACGGCCTGCGGACACGCCCTCGCTTCCCCCGCGGCTGGCGCCGCAGCGCCCGCCGCGCCGGCCGCGCCGGCCGCCGAGGAAGGCGAGCGGCGCCACGCGACCGTCGCATTCTCCGACCTCTCCGGCTACACGGCGCTAAACGAGCGCCTAGACCCCGAAGAGGTCGAGGCGATCATGGCGCGCATCAAACGCGAGGCCGTCGCCATCGTCGAACGTCACGGCGGCACCGTCAACCAGTTCGTCGGCGACGAGATCATGGCCCTGTACGGCGTGCCGGTGGCGCGGCGCGACGACCCGGGTCGTGCGGTGCGCGCCGCGTTCGAGCTGCATGCCGCGGTGCGCGCCATCAGCGAAGAGCTCGCGTCGCGCATCGGCAGCACGCTCGGCATGCACACCGGCGCGAGCACGGGACTCGTCGTCGTGCGGCGCAGCGATGCGCGCGCCGGGCAGTTCACGGTGACCGGCGACACGGTGAACACCGCGGCGCGTCTGCGCGCGCTCGCGGCGGACGACGAGGTGGTGGTCGGCGCCGACACCTGGCGCGAGATCTCGGCGCTGTTTGACGCCGAAGCCGGCGACGCCATCAGCGTCAAGGGCAAGCAGCAGCCGGTGGTGCCGTACCGCATCCGCGGCATGCGCAGCCGCGCCGAGGCGGGCCGCCCCTTCGTCGGGCGTACCGAGGAGCTGCAGCAGTTCGACGCACTGCTGCGCACCTGCCGCGAACTCGGGCGCGGCCGCGTGATCATCGTGCGCGGCGACCCGGGGATCGGCAAGACGCGCCTGCTCGGCGAATTTCATGCACATGCTGCAGCGAGCGGCTTCGCCTGTCACAGCGCGCTGGTGCTCGACTTCGGCGCCGAGACCGGGCGCGACGCCGTGCGCAGCCTGGCGCGTGGTCTGCTCGGGCTGGGGTCCGATGCGGACGAGCCCGCGCGCCGCAGCGCGGCGCAGCGCGCCTGCGCCGACGGCGTGACGGCGGCCGAAAACGAGATGTTCGTCTGCGTGCTGCTCGACATCGAGCCGCCGCCCGCGCAACGCCCGATCTACGCCGCCTTGTCGCGCGAGGCGCGCATGCGCGGCCTGCGCGACACGCTCTGCGATCTCGTGCGTCAGGCGGGGGTCGGCGGTCCCTTGATGCTGCTGATCGAGGACGTGCACTGGGCAGACAGCTTGACGCTCGACCGGATTGCCGCGGTCGCGGCACTCACCCAGTCGCAGCCGCTGCTGCTGGTCGCCTCGACGCGCTTCGACAACGACCCCACCGCAGGCCCCTGGCGCACCGCCCTGCACGGGCTGCCGACGACGGGCGTCAATCTCGTCCCGCTCTCGGGAGACGAGGCCGAGCGGCTCGCCCATTCCTTCGCCGGCATGGCGGACGCGCTGATGCGCGAGTGCGTGCAGCGCGCCGCGGGCAATCCGCTGTTCCTCGAGCAGCTGCTGCTGAACGCCGACGAAGCCGGCCAGGCGAGCCTGCCGGGCTCGATCCAGTCGCTGGTGCATGCGCGCCTCGACCGGCTCGAGGCGCCCCACAAACTGGCGGTGCAGGCGGCGGCGGTGCTCGGCCAGCGCTTTTCGCTCGAGGCGCTGCGTCACCTGATCGAGGATCCGGCCTACGACTGCGGTGCGCTGGTGGCGCACTTCCTCGTGCGTCGCGAGGAGGACGGCTTCCTCTTCAGCCACGCGCTGATCCGCAACGGCGTCTACGAGTCGCTGCTGCGCGCGCGACGCCGCCCGCTGCCCGCGCGCGCCGCGCAGTGGTTCGAGACGAGCGATCCGGTGCTCGCCGCCGAGCACTGGGACCGCGCCGAGGATGCGCGCGCGGCCGATGCCTACCTGAGCGCGACGCAGTCGGAGGCCCGCCAGTTCCGCTACGAACGCGCGCTCGCCCTCGCCGAGCGCGGCCTCGAGCTCGCCGCCGACGGCGGGCCACGCGTCGCGCTGCTCATGGCGCGCGGCAACCTGTTGCTCGAGCTCGGCCGCACGTCCGAGAGCATCGACGCCTACCAGGCCGCGCTCGGCTCTGCGAAGGCACCGGCCGATCGCTTGCGTGCGCTCGTCGGCATGGCCTCGGGCATGCGCGTAAACGATCGCATCGACGATGGTCTCGCCGCGCTCGCCGAGGCGCAGCCGCTCGCCGAGCAGGCCGGACTGGCGCTCGAGCTCGCGCAGCTGCATCACCTGCGCGGCAATCTTTACTTCCCGCTCGCCCGCCTGGACGACTGCCTGCGCGAGCATCAGGCCTCGCTCGAGCACGCGCGTGCCGCAGGTTCGGTCGAAGCCGAGGCGGTCGCGCTCGGCGGACTCGGCGATGCCTACTACCTGCAGGGCCGCATGCGCTCCGCGCACGAGCAGTTTGTGCGTTGCGTCGCGCTTTCGCGCGAGCACGGCTTCGCCAGGCTCGAAGCCTCGGTGCTGCACATGGTCGGCTGGACCGCGGAGTATCTGCTGCAGCCGCGCAGCGCAATGGACATCGGGCTCCAGGCGGTCGCGCTCGCCGCGCGACTGTCGGACCCGCGCGCCGAAATGCTTTCCCACGCATTGTTGGGCGCGATGGGCGCCAGGACGCTTGGCGAATTCGATCTGTCCGCCGTGCACCTCGCGGCGACGCGAGAGCTGGCCACGAAGCTGGGCGCGAAGCGCTTCTACGCGCAGGCGCTCCACGACGAGGCGTTGATCGCTCTGCGACAGGGAGACCGCGTGCGCGCGCGGCAACTCGTGCACGACGCCCTGGCGAGCGTCGGTGAGGCCGGACTGGGTTTCTTCGGCGGGGCGCTCTACGGCACGCTCGCCTGGACAACACACGACGCGACCGAGCGCGCCGAGGCGCTGCGTCAGGGGGAAGCGCTACTCGAGGGAGGCGCGAACAGCCACAATCACTTCCTGTTCCGTGCGGCCGCGATCGAACTGATGCTCGAGCAGCGCGACTGGGACGAGGCGGAGCATCAATGCGAGCGGCTGGAACGCTATACCGCTCGCGAACCCCTGCCCTGGTCCGAATTTCTCGTCGCGCGGGGCCGTGCGCTCGCCCGCTTCGGGCGCGGCGAGCGCAGCGCCGAACTGCGCCAAACGCTCGCCGCGCTGCGCGAGAGCGCCGCGCGCGCCGAGTTCAACGTCGTGCTGCCGGCGCTCGACTCGGCGCTCGCGGCAATGGGGTCAGACCCCGTCCTCGCGCAGAACTAGGCCACCGTTTCAAGGACCTCGGCCACCGCGCCGAACATCTGGTCGAAGTGCTTCGGCTCGACGATGAGCGGCGGGCAAAAGCCGATGTTGTCGCCGATCGGGCGCACGTAGACGCCTTTCTCCCAGCACTTCTCGAACACCTCGAAGCCGCGCGCGCCGGGCGCGCCCGGACGCGGCGCGAGCTCGACGGCGCCGATCAGGCCGAGGTTGCGGCAGTCGACGACGTGCGGTGCGCCCTGGAAGGCGTGGACGCCGTCCTCGAACGCCTTGGCGAGCGTACCTGCCGCGCGCGTCAGCAGCCCTTCCTCTGCATACGTATCGAGCGCACCCATCGCCGCGGCGCAGGCAAGCGGATGGCCGGAGTAGGTATAGCCGTGGAAGAACTCGACGCCGGCACTCGGCGTGTTCATGAACGTGTCGTAAATCGCGTCGGAGGCGATGACGCCGCCGAGCGGTACGGTGCCCGAGGTGATCGCCTTGGCGAACATCATCAGGTCGGGCTCGATGTCGAAGGTTTGCGCCGCGAACGGCGTGCCGAGCCGGCCGAAGCCGGTGATCACCTCGTCGAGGATCAACAGGATGCCGTGCCGCTGCGTGATCTCGCGCAGCCGCTTGAGGTAGCCCTCGGGCGGCACCAGCACGCCGCCGGCACCCGAGACCGGCTCGACGATCACCGCGGCGATGTTCTCCGCGCCGTGCAGCGGGATGATGCGCTCCTCGAGCTCGTCGGCGAGCTCGGCGCCGCGCTCGGCGCAGCCGCGCACGAAGGCGCGCGTCTTCAGGTCCTGGGTGTGGCGCAGGTGATCGACGCCCGGCAGCAGCATGCCGGCGTAGGCCTTGCGGTTGAGCGACACGCCGCCCACCGAGATGCCGGCCAGATTGACACCGTGGTAGCCCTTTTCGCGGCCGATGAAGCGCGTGCGCGAGGGCTCGCCCTGCAGGCGATGGTAGGCAAGCGCGATCTTGAGCGCGGTATCGGCCGCCTCCGAACCCGAATTGGTGAAGAACACATGGTTCAGGCTCTGCGGCGCGAGCGCGGCGACGCGCGCCGCCACCTCGAACGGCAGGCGATGGCCGAGCGAAAACGACGAAGCGTAGTCGAGCGTGCCGGCCTGCTTGCGGATCGCCTCGACGATCTTTGGCCGGCAATGGCCGGCGTTCACGCACCACAGGGTGGCGAGGCCGTCGAGCACCTGCTTGCCATCCTCCGTGGTGTAGTACATGTCCTTCGCCGACGCGATCATCTTCGGCGCGCGCTTGAAGCGCCGGTTGTCGGTGAAGGGCATCCAGTAATGCTCCAGCGCCTGCGCGCCGGACTGCGCTGCGTTCATCAGCCGCTCCCTGTCTGGTTTCCGGCCGGGCTAGGCCGACAGCTGCAGCTCGGCACGCACCGCGTCCCAGGGCACCGCGACGCGGGCGCCGCGGCGCTCGATCAGGCCGAGGGCGACGAGCTGGCCGACGTCAGTATGCACGTTCTTGTAGTCGCGCTGCAGGCGTTTTGCCAGCGCGTAAACGCTGAGCGCCCCCTCCGCGGCGAGTCGCTCGAGGAGCTGCCAGCGCGCCGGCGTCAGCGCCCTGAGCAGCGCCGGCAGGTCGGGCAGCGCGAGGATGCGGCGCGGCGCGAGCTGTCCGCCCGCATCGAGATGGATCCACGCCGCCTCGAAGCGATCGAGCGCCTCCCCGGCGCCCTCGATACGCAGCTCGAGGCTGCGCTTGCCGCTCGCGCCATTCATAGGCTCTCCAGATCGCGCTCGAAGTCGTAGCGCAGCTGCTCGACCGAGCGGAAGGCATAGGGGGCGCTACGCCCGCGCAGCCAGCGCGCGTGCGGTTGGGCCGGCCCATGCTCGTAGCGCAACAGGCAGTCGCCCTCGCGCAGATAGGCGAGGCGGTACATCAGGCCGCGCGCGCCGCGCGCCAGGTGGAGTTCGATGCAGTCGCCGTCGGGCAGCCAGCAGCGCTGCTCGAGCAGGACCTCAGGCACGGTCGGGGTCGCCATATATGGCCTACAGTACCATAGTTCATGTTCTAGAATTCTCCGCATGGCGACCCGTGACCCCTTCTTCAACCTCTACCGCCACGGCTTCGCGCGCGTCGCGGTGGCAACGCCGGCGGTGCGCGTCGGCGATCCGCAGTTCAACGTGGCACGCACGCTCGAGCTGCTGCGCGCCGCCGCGCGGCGCAAGGCGCTGCTGGTGGTGTTTCCCGAGCTTGGCCTGTCGGCCTACAGCTGCGAGGACCTGTTCCACCAGCGCACGCTGATCGACGGCGCCGAGGCCGCGCTCACCGAGCTGCTGGCACGCAGCCGCGCCCTGCCGGTCGCGGCGCTGGTCGGCCTGCCGGTGCAGCTCGACGGCCTGCTGTACAACTGCGCCGCGCTGGTCAGTCGCGGACGCCTGATCGGTGTCGTGCCGAAGACCTACCCGCCGAACTATCGCGAGTTCTACGAACTGCGCCATTTCACCCCGGGCGACACGGCCAGCGCGCGGGACATCACGCTCGCCGGCCAGCGCGCGCCCTTCGGAACCGACCTGCTGTTCCGCCTCGCCGAGCTGCCCGGCTTCGTGCTGTTTCCCGAGGTTTGCGAGGACCTCTGGGTGCCGGCGCCGCCGTCGACCTTCGCCGCGCTCGCCGGCGCCACGGTGATCGCCAACCTCTCGGCGTCGAATATCGTCATCGGCAAGCACGAATACCGACGCGAGCTGGCCTCGAACCAGTCGGCGCGCTGTATCGCCGCCTACCTGTTCAGCGCCGCCGGTGCGGGTGAGTCGACCACCGATCTCGCCTGGGACGGCCACGCCATGGTGTGGGAGAACGGCACGCTGCTCGGCGAGTCGCGCCGCTTTGCGGACGAAGCGCAGCTCACCTACGCCGAGCTCGACCTGGAGCGCCTGGCCGCCGACCGCATGCGGCAGAACTCCTTCGGTCTTTCGGTGCGCCGCCACGGCGCCGAAGTGCGTCGCTTCCGGTCGGTGGAATTCTCGCTGCCGCTGCCGCGCGGGCGCGTCCCGCTCGAGCGGCGCATCGCGCGCTTTCCCTACGTGCCCGACGACCCGGCCACGCGTGACGCGCGCTGCGAGGAGGTCTATCGCATCCAGGTGCAGGGCCTTGCCACGCGCATGCGCGCCAGCGGCAGCCAGAAACTGGTCATCGGCATTTCCGGCGGCCTCGATTCGACCCAGGCGCTGCTGGTCTGCGCGCGCGCCATGGACCAGCTCGGCCTGCCGCGTCGCAACATCCTCGCCTACACCATGCCCGGCTTCGCCACCACCGCGCGCACGCGCAACCAGGCCTGGCAGCTGATGCGCGCCATCGGCGCGAGCGCCGAGGAGATCGACATCCGGCCCTCCTGTGCGCAGATGCTGAAGGACCTCGGCCACCCCTTCGCCAAGGGGCGCAAGCTGTACGACGTCACCTTCGAGAACGTGCAGGCCGGCGAGCGCACCAGCCACCTGTTCCGCCTGGCGAATCACCACGGCGGCATCGTCGTCGGCACCGGCGACCTGTCCGAGCTGGCGCTCGGCTGGTGCACCTATGGTGTTGGTGACCATATGTCGCACTACAACGTCAACGCCTCGGTGCCCAAGACGCTGATCAAGTACCTCATCGGCTGGGTCGCGGGCTGCGGGCAGTTCGACCGCAGCGTCAGCCGCGCGCTCGAGCGCGTGCTCGCCACCGAGATCAGCCCGGAACTGGTGCCGGGCTCGAAGCGCGGGCAGCCGACGCAGCTCACCGAGGCCGTCATCGGACCCTACGCCCTGCAGGATTTTCATCTCTATTACACGCTGCGCTTCGGCTACGCCCCGAGCAAGACCGCATTTCTCGCCTGGAGCGCCTGGCAAGGCCAGGACGGCTACACGCTTGGCGAGATCCGCAAGTGGCTGGGCGTGTTCCTGACGCGCTTTTTCCAGACCAGCCAGTTCAAGCGCAGCGCGCTGCCGAATGCGCCGAAGGTCGGTTCCGGCGGTTCGCTTTCGCCGCGCGGCGACTGGCGCGCGCCATCCGACGGCAACGCGGCGGCCTGGCTGGCCGATCTCGAGCGGGTGCCGTCGAGCGCGCGCTAGCGCGATTCGCCGAGCGCCGCGGACACGAGCTTGGTTACCTCGAAGCCCTCGCAAGAGCTGAGCGGCCCGCCGCAGGCGTAGCCGGCGCGCGCCGCATCGCGTGCGCGCTGGTAGTAGACGCGCGCGGCATCCTCGAAGCCCAGGCCCTTCGCCGCTTCGCCGAGCATGAAATACGACAGGTCGGACAGCGTCTCGGCGCGCATCACCGACACCGCCAGCTCGCGCCAGGCGCCGGCCTGGTGATAGACCGGCCATTGGCCCTTGTTCGAGCGGTAGGTGATCGAGCAGGCGAAGGTGCAGCTGAACGCCACCTCGCCGCGGCGGAAGCGCTCGACCTCGCCCGCGACGAAGGTCAGCGCCTCGGCCGTCTTCGCCGTACGGCGCGCGTATTCCTCGCGGCTTTCCTCGCCCGCGCGCACCACGCGGCGCTCGTTGGATGCCTCGGGCACGGCGAGGAAGCTCGGCGCGCGCGTCTCGGGGCGTTCCTTCGCCGCGGCGTAGAGCGGCTCGACCTGCGGCGCCAGCGCCTGCAGCCGCTCGATGCGCGTCGCGGCCGCCGGGTGCGTCGAGAGGAATTCCATCGGCGCCCGACTGTCCTGCTTGGCCATCTTGCGCCACAGGCTGATCGCCGCATTCGGGTCATAGCCGGCACGTGCGGCGAGCTCGATGCCGATCTGGTCGGCCTCGGTCTCGGCTTCGCGGCTGTTCGGCAGCGTGATCGCCAGCGCCGCGGCCATGGCGGCGATCTGCGCGTTGCGGTCGAAGTCGCGCGAGTCGCCCGACAGCACGGCGGCGGCGACCGTGGCGCCGATGCCGACGCCGATCGCCACCGACATGCGCTCGCGCGGGTGGCTGACCAGCGCATGCGCGATCTCGTGCCCCATCACGGCCGCGACCTCGTCGTCGGTGGCGTCGAGCTTTTCCCAGAAGCCGGTGTAGATGCCCATCTTGCCGCCGGCCATGCAGAACGCGTTGATCGTCTTCGGCTCGTCGATCAGCTCGATCTGCCAGTCCCAGTTCGCCGTGTCCGGGCGAAAGCGCACCGCCTGCGCGATCAGCCGGTCGGTGATTTCGTGCACCCGGCGCGCGCGCGGCGTGCCGACCTCGAGCTTTCCGCGGCTCTCGAGCTGCCCCATCATCGAACGATAGGCCGCCGCCGAGCCGCCGATGGCGTAGTCCTCGGAAACCAGCATGAACTGGTTGCGGCCCGTGATCGGGTTGGTGGCGCATCCGGCGAGCGCCGCGCAAAGCAGCACCGAGAAAAGCGGGCGAAGTCGTCGCAGCATCCGCGACGATTCTACGCCGCGCGCCGGCCGCTCGCGGCCGGCGCGCGCTGCCGAGTATGACTTAGCGCACGCCGGAGCGCGGGGGCGCAGCGTCGGGCGCGGCGCCGGCCTGGCTCAGGCGGCCTTCTGCGCCGGCGGCAGCTCGCCGATGGCGCAGGCCACCGCGTCCTCGACCCGGTCGAGCCAGACGAACTCGAGCCGCTCGCGCGCTTCGGACGGCACGTCTTCGAGATCCTTCTGGTTGCGGCGCGGCAGCATCACGGTGCGGATGCCGGCACGCAGCGCGGCGAGCACCTTTTCCTTCACTCCGCCGATCGGCAGCACCATGCCACGCAGCGAGATCTCGCCGGTCATCGCCACGTCGCTCCTCACCGAGCGGCCGGTGAGCAGCGAGACGAGCGCGAGGTACATCGCCACCCCCGCGCTCGGGCCGTCCTTCGGCGTCGCACCGGCGGGCACGTGCACGTGCAGGTCGGTCTTGTCGAGCGGATCGTCGAGCAGCTTCTTTGCCAGCGTCAGCGCGGCCTGCGCCGATTCCTTCATCACCTCGCCGAGCTGTCCGGTGAGAATCAGCTTGCCCTTGCCCGGCACCTGGGTCGCCTCGATGAACAGGATGTCGCCGCCGACCGGCGTCCAGGCGAGGCCCGTCGCCACGCCCGGCACGCTGGTGCGCTCGGCCACCTCGTTCTCGAAGCGGCGGGCGCCGAGAATGGCGTGCAGGTCGCCGGCGTCGACCACGGTCGGCAGCTTCACCGCCGCCTCGCCCTCGGCGATACGCATGGCGACATGGCGCAGCACCGCGCCGATCTCGCGCTCGAGGTTGCGCACGCCTGCCTCGCGCGTGTAATCGCGCGCGATCGCGGCGAGTGCGGCGTCGCTCAGCGCCGCCTGCTCGGCGCTCAGGCCGTTCGCCTCGAGCTGGCGCTTCACCAGGTAGCGGCGCGCGATCTCGCGCTTTTCCTCCTCCGTATAGCCCGGCAGCTGGATGATTTCCATGCGGTCGCGCAGCGGCCCCGGAATCGTATCGAGCACGTTCGCCGTGGCGATGAACAGCATGCGCGACAGGTCGAAATCGACGCCGAGGTAGTTGTCGCGGAATTTCGCGTTCTGCTCCGGGTCGAGCACTTCGAGCAGCGCCGAGGCCGGGTCGCCGTGAAAGCCGCCCATGCCGAGCTTGTCGATCTCGTCGAGCATCAGCACGCCGGCGCGACTGCCTGCGCGGCGCACCGCCTGGATGATGTTGCCCGGCAGCGCACCGACGTAGGTGCGGCGGTGACCGCGGATCTCGGCCTCGTCGTGCAGCCCGCCGAGCGCGACGCGCTGGAAGACGCGACCCGTGGCACGCGCGATCGACTGGCCGAGGGAGGTCTTGCCCACGCCCGGCGGACCGACGAAGCACAGGATCGGGCTCTTGCCCTCCGGCGCCAGCTTCCGCACCGCGAGGTACTCGAGGATGCGGCGCTTGACCTTGTCGAGGCCGAAGTGGTCGTCATCGAGCACCCTGCGCGCCGCCGCGATGTCGATCGGCTTCTGCGGCTCGGAGGCCCAGGGCAGCTCGCACAGCCACTCGAGATAGCTGCGCAGCATCGACGACTCGCCCGAGCCCTCGTGCATGCGCTGCAGGCGCTTGAGCTCCTTGTGCGCGTGCCTGGCGACGTCTTCCGGCATGCCGGCCGCGTCGATCGCCTTTTTCAGTTCCTCAAGCTCCGCGCGATCGTCGTCGTCTTCGCCCAGCTCCTTCTGGATCTGGCGCATCTGCTCGCGCAGCACGTGCTGGCGCTGGCGGTCGTCGAACGCTTTCTTGGTCTGCTCGCCGATCTCCTTCGAGATGCGCAGCACCTCGACGCGCTGCGACAGCAGCTCGAGCACGCGATCGAGCCGCGCTTCCAGCGCAAAGGTCTCGAGCAGCGCCTGTTTTTCCTCGGGCTTCACGTCGAGCAGGTTGGCGACCATGTCCGCGAGCACCGCAGGCGAATCGACGTTCTCGACCATGCTGGCGAGCTCGTCGGGCGCGTGCGGCAGCAGGCCGACGGCCTCCACCGCCTGTTGCTTGAGCTGCAGGAAGCGTGCCTCGATCTCCGCGCTGGCCGTGCTCGGCTCGTCGATCCAGGCGACGCGCGCGACCAGGTACGGCCAGCCGTCGAGGAATTCCAGCACGCGGAAGCGCGTCTGCCCCTGCACCACCAGGTGGTGGGCGCCGGCCGGGCTGGTGACGTAGCGCAGGATCTGCCCCGCGGTGCCGACCCAGTAGAGCGCTTCCGGCCCGGGCGCGTCGAGCTTCGGGTCGCGCTGCAGCAGGAAGCCGACACGCCGCTCGTGACGGGCGGCCTCCTGCGCGGCGGCGACCGATTTCTCACGCCCGATGGTGACCGGCGCCAGCACCCCCGGGAACAGCACGATGCTGCGCACCGGCACGAGCGCGATGGCGTCCTCCGGCAGCGGCTTGCCCGGGCGTTCGCCAGCGCCGGCGCGCGGCACGACGGCGCCCTGCGGCACGTCGCGGCCGAGCAGCTTTCTCGATCCCGGCCAGGGCGTCATGCGAACGCCTCCGTATGCTCGGCCTCGTCGAACATCGACAGCGCCTCGGCCCACATCCAGTTGCGCAGATCCCTCGCATTCATTGCCCTTAGATGGCGCTCGATGAGGCCGGATTCAAGTGCCGCGAAAAGCGCTGGCCGATCAGCACATTGGGCGGACGACTGCAATCGGCGACAATGACGCCATGCAAACGCGTCCGCCACGATCCGCCGGCGCGGTGGTGTTCCGGCGCACGCCGCAGGGCGTGCGCCTGCTGGTGCTGCGTGCCTACGCCAGCTGGGACTTCCCCAAGGGCCTCGTCGAGGACGACGAAGCCGAGTTTCACGCCGCGCAGCGCGAGGTGTTCGAGGAAACCGGGCTCGGCGATCTCGACTATCCCTTCGGCGAGGACAGCTACAAGGAAACCCTGCCCTACGCCCAGGGCAAGATCGCGCGCTACTACCTGGCCGAGACCGAGACGGCCGACGTGGGGCTGCCGGTCTCGCCCGAGCTCGGCCGGCCCGAGCACCACGAATGGCGCTGGGTGAGCTTTGACGAAGCCGAGGACGTGCTGCCGCCGCGCCTGGCCGTGGTGCTCGACTGGGCCCGCGCTACCATTGAAGGACACTGACCCCGGGGACCGACCATGAACCTAGAAAAAGTGATCTTCGGTTTCTTCATCGTGCTCGCCGCGACGCTCAACTTCGGCTTCGTCTACGGCGAGGTGAGCGATCCGCAGCACCACCACCTGTGGGAGTTCTTCGCCGCCTTCGTGGTGAACATCATCGCCACCGTGCTCAAGTTCGGCGACCGCACCCAGGTCGGCGCGATCCACCTGGCCACCAGCCTGGTCGCCATCCTGCAGTTCGCCGCCGCGGCCCTGGTCTGGTTCTTTGCCGAGCCGGCCGCCGACGGCGGCCTCACCACCCGCACCCTCGCCAGCATCGTCTCGCTCTCGGCCGGCGCGCTGCTCGCCAACGTCGTGTCGGTCGCCATCCTCATCGTCGAGACCACGATGCAGCGCCGCTGAGCGCCGCGCCCATGTCGAGCGGCGTCCTGTTCCTCGCCCTGCGGCGCCTGCGCGCGCCGCTCATATACCTGGTCGCCGTCTTCGCGCTCGGCATCGTCGGCCTGGTGCTGATCCCGGGCGTGGACGCCGAGGGCAGGCCCTGGCACATGAGCGTGCTGCAGGCGCTCTATTTCATGGCCTACACCGCGAGCACCACGGGCTTCGGCGAGATCCCGCATCCGTTCAGCGATACGCAGCGGCTGTGGGCGACACTGATGATCTTCGCTTCGGTGTTCGGCTGGGCCTATCTGGTCGCCCGCCTCATCTCCCTCGCCCAGGACCGCGCCTTTCGCGCCGCGGTGGTCGGGACGCGCTTCGCGCGCCGCGTGCGCGCGCTCACCGAGCCCTTCTATCTCATCTGCGGCTTCGGTGAGACCGGCTCGCTCGTCGGCCGCGCGCTCGACGACCTCGGCTTCCGCTTCGTCGTCGTCGATATCGACGAGACGCGCGTGCAGGAGCTCGACCTGCTCGACCTGCTCGACCTGCTGCACGCGGCGCCGGCGCTCACCGCCGACGCCAAGCTGCCGGCGAATCTTCTCGCCGCGGGACTCAGCCACCGTTACTGCCGCGGCGTGATCGCGCTCACCAACGACGACCAGGCGAACCTGGCAGTCGCGATGGCCGTGCGGCTGCTCAACCCGAAGATCCCGGTGCTGGCGCGCGCCATGAGCCGCGAAACCGCGGCCAACCTCGCCTCCTTCGACACCGACCACATCATCAATCCGTTCGCCACCTTCGGCCGCTATCTCGCGCTCGCCGTCGCCTCGCCGGGCGCGTCGCAGCTGCTGCGCTGGCTGACCGGCATGCCCGGCTGGACGCTGCGCCCGGAGACCGCGCCGCCGCACGGCCATTGGGTGGTGTGCGGCTACGGCCGCTTCGGGCGCGAGTGCGTGCGCGCGCTGCGCAAACAGGGGCTGGACGTTACGATCATCGACCCCTCGGCGCAGGCCGAGGACGGCATCCAGGCGGTGCGCGGCGTGGGCACCGAGGCCGAGCCGCTGCGCGCCGCCGGCACCGAGGGCTCGGTCGGCATCATCGCCGGGACCGACGACGACGTCACCAACCTGTCGATCGTCGTCACCGCGCGCCAGCTCAACCGCAACCTGTTCACCGTGGTGCGCCAGAACCTGCAGGCCAACCACGCGCTGTTCGACGCCTTCGACGCCGACATCACCATGGTGTCGAGCGAGATCGTGGCGCACGAGTGCCTGGCGCGCATCCACACGCCGCTGCTCGCGCGCTTCCTGCTGCTCGCGCGCGAGCAGGGCGAGGAATGGTCCGACTTGCTCGTGGCGCGCCTCAAGGCCTCGCTGGGCGAAGCCACGCCCGAAATCTGGAGCGTGGCGATGACCGTTTCGGGCGCGCCCGCGCTGCACCGCGCGCTGCTGCTGGAGGGCGCGACGATCCGCGTGGGCGACCTGCGGCGCGATCCGGGCGATCGCGAAGCGCAGCTCGCCTGCGAGGCGCTGCACCTGACGAGCGGCAAGAAAGCTTCACTGCTGCCGACCGACGCGATTGCGCTCGCGCCCGGCGACGAGCTGCTGTTCGCCGGCAAGCCGGCGGCGCGCCGCGCGCAGCTGCAGACCCTGCGCAACGTCAACGTGCGCGATTACGTCGTTAGCGGGATCGACCGGCCGGGCGGCTGGGTCTGGCAGCGCCTGGTGCGGCGCGAACCCGGCGCGCGCAGCTGAGCGGCGACGGCTTTACGACGACGTGCCCGTGGCCAAAAAGCGCCGCGGGCTCTTGCGGAATCGGCGGCGGCATTCCTCGGAACAGAAATGCAGGATCTGCGCGTCGTGCGCGAGCTTGAACGTGTCGTGCTCGACCGTCATGCCGCAAACCGGGTCGCGCGGCGCGGTGAAGCTCGGCGCCGCAAGCCTGCGCTCGCCAACGCCCAGCTCGGCGAAAAGCTTGGCGAAATCGAGCAGCAGCCGCGGCAGCAGAAAGCGGTGCCGCACGCGCTCGCGTCCCGAGGCGCCGTAGGCGCGCGCCGCATCCGGGTCTTCCAGCAGGCGCACGATCGCCGCAGCGCAGGCCTCCACCGAGTCCACCAGCACACCGCCTGCACCGTCGGCCATCTGCAATGGAATGCCACCGGCGCGTCCGGCGACCACCGGTGTGCCTTTCCACAGCGCTTCGGACACGACCAGACCGAAGCCCTCGCGGATCGATTTCTGCAGCACCACGTCCGACAGACGCTGGAAGGCGTTGACCTCGACGTTCGATACCCCGGTCAGGTTGGTGAAGACGTGGACCAGCGGCTCGTTGCGTATCGCCGCACACACGCGGCGGTACATCTCCGAGCCCTCCGGATCGTCCAGCGCCATGCTGCCGACCAGCGCGAGCTGCAGATTCGGCACCGATTCGCGCGCCAGACGGTAGGCCTCGATCACGCCGAGCGGATCCTTCCAGCGGTCGAAGCGCGAGATCTGCGTCACCAGCGGGTGCTCGAAGTCGATTCCGATCCAGGCCAGGATCTGGTGCGCCAGATGGCGCGGCAGATCGAGATTCTTCGGCGACAGCGGATCGATCGCCGGCGGGATGATCTGCACGTTCGCGATCGGCAAGTCGGGCGGCACGAACTCGCGCATCGTGTACACCGCCGCGTCATAGCCGTCCAGCAGCCCGCGCAGGAACCCCCAGACCTCGGCGTTCGGCTGGCCGGTGTCGATGTGACAGCGCCAGATCCAGCGCGCACTGTTGCGGTTGCCGCGCGCCAGCATCGCCGCGGGCTGCGGGTCGTGGATCACGACGTAGTCGTAGCGCTCCTCGAAGGCACGCGCGTTCTTTTCCGCGGTTGCGAGATAGACTGCGCGCTCCTCGGCGGTGAGCGTCTCGCTCGCGCCCTGCAGCGCGTTGTGGATCTTCTTCGTCACGCGGAAGAACGCCTCGTCGCCCGCGATCAACTTCCAGTCGGTGACGACGCCGAGCCCGTTCCACAGCGGCACCGCGGCGTTTAGCAGCTCCGACACCCCGCCACCGTAGGCGGTGGCGTTTACGTGCACCACGCGGGCGCCGCGCAAGGGTTCGGCTGCTTCGACAAGGGCGTCGAGGATCTCGTCCGGCACGATGCCGCGGTAGGACTGGATCGAGCGGACGCCGGTTTCGACCGTGTGCAGCATCGCGCCTGCCGATCAGCGCCGCGGCAGTTGGGCGCGCAGCGCCTGCGCCGCCGCCTCCGGCGTCTGCACGTTGACCACGATGCGCGAGCCGAGCTCGAAGCCGGCGCGCAGCGTGATGCGCGGCTGCACGTCGACGAACCAGTGGTTCGCCAGGCGGTGCACCTGGTCGAGCGGTGGCGTCATGACGACCAGGTTGTAGTGCGGATCCTCGAGCACCGTGTGCAGCGCGCCCATCACCACGCGCAGGTGCGCGGCGAGGTCGTCGAGCTCGACCGACTTCACCTCGGCGAAGCTCGGCGCATGGCGCAGCGGCACGATCTGGATCTGCCAGGGCACGCGCGAGGCGTACGGCGCGAGCGTGACGTAGTGCGCGCTGCGGTACACCACGCGCTCGCCGCCGCCCAGCTCGCGCCCCACCACGTGGCACATGCCGCAGTGCCCGGTGCTGTCGAAGATTGCGACCTCCTCCTGGGTACGATTGCGCACCTCGGGCGAGACCACCGGCGTGGCCACGATCTGCGCGTGCGGGTGCGACAGGCTGGTGCCCGCGCGCCGGCCCTGGTTCTTGAACAGCACCACGTGGCGCGCCACGCCGGTCAGCGCCGCGAGCACGCGGAAGCGCCGCACGTAGATCTCGAGCACGTCGCGCAGCCGCCCGACGGGCAGCGTGGCGAGCGTGGCATCGTGCTCGGGCGACTCGACGATCACCTCGTGCTGCCCGTAGGCCGGCAGCCGGCGCCAGCCCTCCGGCACCTCCGAGTAGCGCACCGCGGCGCGGCGCTCGACGTCGAGCGTCGGGTAGCGGTTGGGGGCCGCGCGCACGATCCAGTTGCCTTTGTCGTCGTCGATGCGGTCCGTTTCCTGCGGCATCATCGCTTCGTTGCCGGGGCAGAACGGGCACTCGCCGCCGTCGCCGTCGTGCGGCCGCTTGGCGCGCTCCGGATTGATGACCACCCAGTCGTGAGTGATCGGATCCTGCCTCAGCTCGGACATGTCGATCCGCTCCAAGGCTATGTTTCACACGCCGCGGCCCCGCTGCAGTTGATCTCCGTCAACCCGGCGAGCGCTCGTCGACGCGAGATTGTGCATCGGGCCCTGCGCAGCGCAGCAAATCCATGTCCTCTCTCGCGAACAAAGCCCGCCGCCGGATCGTGATCGTCGGCGCCGCAGGCCGCGACTTTCACAATTTCAACGTCGTCTTTCGCGACGACCCGGCGGCCGAGGTGGTCGCCTTCACCGCGGCGCAGATTCCCGGCATCGCCGAACGCCGCTACCCGGCGGCGCTCGCCGGCGCACGCTACCCCGATGGCATCCCGATCCTCGCCGAGGCCGAGCTCGACGCGCTGCTTAGCACGCAGCATGTCGACGCGGTCGTGTTCGCCTACAGCGACGTCGCGCATGCGCAGGTCATGCACCTCGCCTCGCGCGCGCTCGCGGGCGGCGCCGACTTCACCCTGCTCGGCCCCGCGCGCACCATGCTCGCCGCGGCGCGCCCCGTGATCGCCGTGTCCGCGGTGCGCACCGGCTGCGGCAAGTCGCAGACCGCGCGCTACCTCTCGCGACGCCTGCGCGCGCGCGGCCTGCGCGTTGCAGTCGTGCGCCACCCGATGCCCTACGGCGACCTGGCACGGCAGGCGGTGCAGCGCTTCGCCACGCGCGCCGATCTCGACGCCGCCGACTGCAGCATCGAGGAGCGCGAGGAGTACGAGCCGCATCTCGCCCTCGGCAACGTGGTGCATGCCGGCATCGACACGCGCCGCGTGCTCGACGCCGCCGTCGAGGACGCCGACCTCATCCTGTGGGACGGCGGCAACAACGACTTTCCCTTCGTCCGCCCGGACCTGCACATCGTGCTGACCGACGCGCTGCGCCCGGGCCAGGAGGCGACGCATCACCCCGGCGAGGCGGTGCTGCGCATGGCCGACGTGGTGGTGATCGCGAAGAGCGACGCGGCACCGCGTGCCGACGTGACCCGCGTCGAGGCGGCGGTACGGCGCATCAACCCGCGTGCGCATCGCCTGCGCGGCGCCTCGCCGGTGACCTTAGACGACGCGCCCGCGCTGCGCGGGCGGCGCGTCATCGTGGTGGAGGACGGGCCGACGACGACGCACGGCGGCATGGCGCACGGCGCCGGCTACGCAGCGGCGCGCGCCGCCGGCGCCGACATCATCGATCCGCGCGGCTGCGCCGCGCCCGCGATTGCGCCGCTCTACGACCGGTACCCGCAGCTCGGCCCGGTGCTGCCGGCGATGGGCTACTCGGCCGCGGAGCGCGCCGCGCTCGCCGCCACCATCGAGGCGAGCAGCGCCGAGTTCGTCGTCAGCGGCACGCCGCACGATCTCGCCGCGCTGCTCGGCCTCGCGAAGCCGGTGCTGCGCGCGCGCTACGAATTCGCCGAGGTCGACGCCCCCGGGCTGTGGGGCGAGGTCGAGGCCTTCCTGCAACGCGCGCTCGCCGCGCGCTAGCCTTCTGCGGGCGCGACCGTCTCGCGGTAGGCGTGCCAGGTGGCGTGCCCGATTACCGGCAGCGCGACGATCAACCCGAGATAGAGCGAGACGAAGCCGAGCGCGGTGAGCGCGACGACGATCAAGCCCCACAGCACCATGGGTCGAAAGTTGCGGCGCAGCACGTTGAAGCTGACGATCATTGCCGAGACGCAGTCCATCTTCTCGCGGTCGAGCAGCATCGGCAGCGACACCGCCGAGGTGGCGAACACCAGCAGCGCGAGCCCGGCGCCGGCCGCGGCGTAGGCGAGCAGGAAGCCCCAGGCATCGGGCGAGCGGCCGAGTTCGGCGACGAATTCCACCAGCGTCGGCGTGCCGTCGGGAAAGAACAGCGCCACCACCACCACCGAGACGCGGACCCAGACCGCGAGCGACAGCGTGAGGATCAGCGCGTAGAAGCCGATCGAGGGGAAGTTAGCCTTCCACGCGGTCAGGGTCGGCGCCAGCGCAACGGCTTCGCCCTGCCCGCGCCGCCGGCTGACGTCGTACAGGCCGATGGCGAGGAAGGGGCCGACCAGCAGGAAGCCCGTGGTGAGCGCGAGCCCGACCGCGCCCGCGTAATAGCGCGTCAGCAGGAAGCCCATCAGCGCGAGCACCGCACCGTAGAACAGGCCGGGCGCCGGCGCGGCACGCAGGTCGCCCCAGCCGCGGCGCAGCCAGCGCCAGGGTGCGTGCCCATCGACCGTGCGCACGCTCGGCCAGACGAAGGGGGCGTCCTTTTCAGCGGTTTCGGGCACGGGGCAAGTGTAGTGGTCCTGCGCCGGCGCGCAATGCGCGACGCCTCAGCCCGAGGGTAAGTCCTTCGCGCAGCGAAAGCCGATGTACACCGCGGTGAAGTCGGCGGGCTTGTCGGCAATGTGTTCGGCCTGCATCTGCGCGGCGCCGTACCACCACGAGCCGCCGCGCGTGCGGCGCTCGCTGCCGCGGCCGGCGTCGACCCACTCCCAGACGTTGGCACCCATGTCGTACAGGCCGTTGACGCCGGCGCGCGTGCTGCGCGCCGGCACATGCCCCTCGCCGCGCGCGAGCAGTGCGCCGGCTGAGCCGGCATGCGCGCCGCCGCAGTCGCCCAGACAGTTCGCGCCGACGGGTGAGTCGCCGGTCGGGTAGGGATAGGTCTTGCCGCGCGCGAAGGGCGGCGGCGGCGCGGCGCGGCGCTCGGTGTAGGCCGCCTCGACCCACTCCGCGTCGCGCGGCAGACGCTTGCCGGCCCATGCGCAGTAGGCCTGCGCCTCGGCAAAGGTGACGTGCACCGCCGGCTCGTCCGGCCGGCCCGGCCTGCCGTACGGCGCGCGCCAGTGCCAGCCGCGCTTTTGCTGCCAGCCGGCGGCGTAGACGTGCCCGCCGCCGTCGCGCTCGGCCTTGGTCTTCGTGCCGGTCGCCGCGACGAAGCGTTCGAACGCGCCAATCGTCACTTCGGTAGGATCGATGGCGAAGCGGCCGATCGGCTGCATGTCATCGGCCGCGACGGCCGCTGCCGGCGCGGCGAGCAGGAAGCCGTGAGCAATGAGGCGGGCGAGGCTCATCGCGGCATCCCGCCAAGCAGGTCGACCGCGCGCACTTCGAGCCGGAAGGGGCCGGCCTGGCGGTCGGCGATGAGGAAACCGAGCGTCACGATGCGCGCCGGATCGAGCGGCGGCGCGTCGGGCACGTCGCGCCCGCGGTGTTTCGGCACGAAGTCCCTGAGCGGCAGCCTGAGCGTGGTCCACTCGCCCGCCGGGGTGGCGAACGCCGCCTGGTATTGCACGCCGTCGAAGGCCTCGTCGGTCTTGAGGTTCAGCTTGTAGCGCTTGCCGTCGCCGCGCACTTCGAGTCGCAGGGCCTGCGCGCCCGTCACGCCGAGCGGCGCCGGCGCGCTGCGCACCGAGGCGAAGCCGCCGCCGTGTTCGAGCGAGACCTCGCCGCTGAACACGAGCCAGCCGTCGTGCGCGATCTCTGCGGCGCCGCGTGACACGCCGCCCATCACGCCGTCGTTGATCGCGCGCCATTCCAGCGTGCGTCCCGGCGCGGGCGGGAAGAGGCGCAGCTCGGCGCCGATGGACGACTGGCTCATAAGCAAAACCACGATCGCAAGAAGGAGACGCGGGAACACGGTGGGTCGCAAGTCTAGCGCGAGAAGCACCGCCGCCGCGGTAGAGTAGCGCGGCAATGAACCGGCGCAGTTTTCTATTGGCCTGGGCAGGGCTTGCGCTCGGCGGCTGCACGACGCCGGGCGTGACGCTCGACGTGCCTTACGTCTCGACGCCGCACGAGGTGGTCGAGGCGATGCTCAAGCTCGCCAGGGTCGGGCCGAACGACGTGGTCTACGACCTCGGCTGCGGCGACGGTCGCTTCGTCATCGCCGCGGCGAAGGCATTCGGCGCCCGCGGCGTCGGCGTCGACATCGATCCGGCGCGCATCGCCGAGGCGAGCGCAGCCGCGGCAAGCGAGGGCGTCAGCGATCGCGTGCGCTTCCTGCAGCAGGACCTGTTCACCGTCGAGCTGTCGCCGGCGACGGTGGTGACGCTCTTCCTGCTGCCCGAGCTGAACGACCGCCTGGCGCCGAAGCTGCGTCGCGAGCTGCGCGACGGGGCGCGCATCGTGTCGCACCGCTGGACGATCCGCGGCTGGCCGCCCGAAGACGCCATCGGGGTCGACGTCGAGGAAGTGCGCCACGAGGCGTTTCTCTGGGTGAACCACAAGGGCTGACGCGCACAACAGGCCGGCTTCAGACGACCGCCTGCGCCTGCTCGTCGCGTTGCGCGACTGCGACGTGTTTTACGTCGCCGGTTCGCAGCCGGCAGCGCATTACATCGCCGATCGCGAGGTCGGCGGCGTGCTGTTCTTCGGCCCGAACCTCGAGCCCGGCGCCGACGGCTGGCCGACGCTCATCGCGCGTGCCGGCGACGCCTCGTCCGAGAACCGCCTGATCGGCGCGCTCGGGCCGCAGGACATCGCCTTCGAGTACGCATTCACCGACGTGTTCGAGGACGGGCGCACGCGCTGCGGTCCCGGCGCCGGCAACGCGGTGAAGGCGCGCCTGCAGCGCCTGCTCGACGCGGACTGATTCAGGTAACGCGGGCGCGCAACCTCCTCCTTCGCTGCGCGCCCGCGCAGCGATCGCAAAGCGCGTGCCGCTCCCCGCCGGCTAGGCGAACTGCGAGAGCAGACCGAGCAGCACGAACAGCGCCGCCAGACCCTGCCAGCCGACGCGCTTGAACATCCACACGTGGCTCATGCGCTGGTCTTCGACGCCCCCTTGGGCCATCGACACGACGCCGTTGAATAACGCGTAGGCCGCGAGCGCGAACCCAATGACTGCGAACAGAGCGATCGGGTCCATCCGTCACCTCCTGGTCATCGGTCTGAACCGGTTTCTATTGCGGCACCACGGCCGGCGCAGTGCAAGCCCCTGCCGCGCTTTTGCTTGCGCTGGGTCAAGGCGGCGGCAAATTAATTGCCAAATTGCCCGCGCGCCCTTCTTGGGCGCCGCAGCAAGCGGGGCTCAGCCCTGCCACATGCCGCGCAGCCGCGCGGCGACGTCGACGCGCGCTGCGCCCGTGGCGGCCGGCTCGGCGGCCTCGGCCGGCGGCCATACCGCGGGCTCGAGCTGCGCCATCACTGCGCGCGTCATGAAGCGGCTTTGCGCGCCGTAGACATGGGCGTCGCCGCGCCGCGTCTGCTGCGGCAGGTAATACTTGAGCGGCGCAATGAGATGCAGCTCGCGCTTGGCGCGCGTCATCGCGACGTAGAGCAACCGGCGTTCCTCCTCGATCTGCCCCGGATCGCCGGTGGCGAACTCGGACGGAAAGTTGCCGTCGGCGAGATTGAGCAGGTAGACCGCATCCCACTCCTGCCCCTTGGCCGAGTGGATCGTCGACAGGATGAGGTAGTCCTCGTCGAGCAGCGGCGCGCCGGCGAGGTCGCCCGTGGCGCGCGGCGGGTCGAGCGCGAGCTCGCTGAGGAAATGCTCGCGCGTGGCGTGCTGCATGGCGATGCGTTCGAGCTGCCACAGGTCGCCGGCGCGCGCCTGCGCCGCTTCGTATTTCTGCTCGAGGATCGGCAGGTACCAGTCGCGCACGCGCCCGATCTGCCCCTGCCAAGGGCCTTCCGGCGCGGCGATGTCGCGCATCAGGCTGGCGAACGCGGGCCAGTGGTCGGCCGTCAGCGACGGCGCCGCGAACGCGGCGAGCGCCTCCCAGCGATGCCCTGCCGCCTCGAAATGCGTCATGCAGCGCTCGGCGCTCGCCGGGCCGATGCCCGGCAGCAGCTGCAGCGCGCGGAAGGCACTGACGCGGTTCTTCGGGTTGTCGGCCCAGCGCAGCACCGCGAGCAGGTCCTTGACGTGCGCCGCCTCGAGAAACTTCAGCCCGCCGTACTTCACGTAGGGGATGTCGCGCCGCACGAGCTCGAGCTCGAGCACGTCGCTGTGGTGCGCGTTGCGGAACAGCACAGCCTGGTGCCTGAGCGGCACGCCGCGCTCGCGCGCCTCGAGCACGCGCGTCACCACGTAATCGGCCTGCGCCGTGTCGTCGGCCACCGAGACGTAGCGCGGCCGGCTGCCCCTGCCGCGCGTCGCGCGCAGCGTCTTGGCGTATTGCCGCGCGCCTTCGGCGATGAGCGCATTCGCCGCATCGAGCACCGCCTGCGTCGAGCGGTAGTTCTCCTCCAGCGCGATGACCTCTGCCGCAGGCGCGTACTGCGCCGGAAACTCGAGGATGTTCTCGACGCGCGCCGCGCGGAACGAGTAGATGGCCTGCGCGTCGTCGCCGACCACGGTGAGGCCGCGGCCCTCGGGCTTGAGGCTCTTCAGGATCTCGGCCTGCAGCGCGTTGGTGTCCTGGTATTCGTCCACCAGCACATGGTCGAAGGCGCCGCCGATCTCGCGCGCGAGCTGCGCGTCGCCGAGCATCGCCTGCCAGTAGAGCAGCAGGTCGTCGTAGTCGAGCGCCTGGTTGGCGAGCTTGCGCTCGACGTAGGCGCGAAACAGGCGGGTGAGCGCGTCCTCCCACTGCGCGCACCAGGGAAAGGCCTGCGCCAGCGTTTCGCGCAGCGTACCCTGCGTGTTGACGCGGTGCGAGTAGATCGCCAGGCAGGTATCTTTTCGCGGAAAGCGCTTTTCCAGGCCGGAGAGCCCCTGCGCGTGGCGCTCGACGTCCATCAGGTCGGCCGCATCGCCGCGGTCGAGCACGCTGAAGCTCGGCTCGAGCCCGACGCGCGCCGCGTGGCGCCGGATGAGGCGGTTGGCGATCGAGTGAAAGGTGCCCGACCAGGGCAGGCGCACCGTCGGCGCGCTGCCGCGCGCGCGCAGCACCTCGGCGGCGATCGTCTGCGCGCGGCGCGTCATCGCCTCGGCCGCGCGGCGCGTGAAGGTGAGCAGCAGGATGCGCTCGGGGGCGACGCCTTCCAGCACCAGGTGCGCGACGCGGTGCGCGAGGGTGTTGGTCTTGCCGGTGCCGGCGCCGGCGATGACCAGCAGCGGCCCGGCCTGGAACGCACCGTCGGCGCCGCGCGCGCCGAAGCGCGCCGCGGCGCGCTGCTGCGGGTTGAGGCGATCGAAGGCGCTCGCCGGGTTCTCTGTCGGGGTGGTGACCTGCACAGCGCGATTATGGCCGAGGACTGTATATCCATCCAGCCCCCCGTCTTTCGCGGGGACGGCTACACTCGCGAGTCATGAACACGGCCGCGACGATCGACGTCGTTCCGACGCCCACGCTCGGCGCCGAGCTGCGCGGCGTCGACCTGGCGCGCGCGACGCCGGCGCAGCTCGACGCCATCAAGGATGCCTGGTACCGGCACGACGTGCTGGTGTTCCGCGGCCAGCGCCTGACGGACGACCACCTGCTCGCCTTCTCGCGCCACTTCGGCGCGCTCGATCCGCCGCCCAACCAGGGCGCAGGACGCAAGTCGCCGCCCGGCTACCCGGAGGTGTACGTCGTCTCCAACGTGCGCGATGCGCAGGGCGAGCCGATCGGCGCGCTCGGCGACGGCGAGGCCGCCTGGCACACCGACATGAGCTACGCCGCCGAGCCGCCGGACGCCTCGATGCTCTACGCGCTCGAGATTCCGCCCGCGGGCGGCGACACCTGCTTCTGCAGCATGAAGGCAGCGCTCGAAGCGCTGCCGCCGGCGCTGCTCGCCCGCATCCGCGAGCTCGACATCAAGCACGACGGCACCTACGACTCGGGCGGCAACCTGCGCAAGGGGCTCGTCGCGTCCGACGATCCGCGCCATTCCGTGGGCACGCCGCATCCGATCGTCATCGAGCATCCGCTCTCGGGCGCGCAGGCGCTGTATCTCGGGCGGCGGCGCAACGCCTACGTCGTGGGCCTCGCGCTGGACGAATCCGAGCGCCTGCTGGACGAACTCTGGGCGGTGGTGGAACGCGCCGTCTACCGCCACCGCTGGCAGGTGGGCGATCTCGTGCTGTGGGACAACCGCACCACCATGCACCGGCGCGATGCTTTCGATCCGGCATCGCGCCGCGTCATGCACCGCACCCAGATCAAGGGCTCGCGCGCGCCGCGCCGCGCGGCGCTCTGAAGCACGCCGCCTACTTCGCGCGCAGCGCGCGTCCAGCGCGGTGCACGTCCGACGACTTGACCCAGATGATCGCGGCCCAGCGCCCGCCGCCCGGGGTCAGCGCCTCGACCGCGGTCACGTTAATCTTCGCGCCGGCCAGGCTGTCGAGGTGCGCGGCGAGCGCGCCGGGACGATCCTCGCCCTGGATGAGGAAGCCGGATTTCTTCGGTTCGAAAGCGAGCTTCGCCTTCTTGGCCGCCTTCTGAAACTTGCGCTCGTCGTCCGGCACGACGTCGATCTGCGCACGTCGTCCGCGCGGAAAGCCGTTGCAGGCAACCAGGTTGATGCCGGCGCTCACCAGGGTGGCCAGCACGCCGAACGTCTGTCCGGGACGATCGGGAACGACGATCGAGTAGTAATGCACCTTGCGCACCGTGTCCATGGCTCTGGCTCCTCGTGATCGGCGCTCAATGTCGCTGCGACAGCGTAGCACCGGCCGGTGCGCGGCGGGGGCCTATACTGATGTCCATGCGCGCCTTCGACGCGCTGTCGTTCTGGGACGCGCCCGATTTCCGCGGCAGCCTGGGCTGGTATCGCGCCGTCGCCGCCGGCCGCCTGCCCGCCAAGCTGCGACTGTGCGCCCGCCTGCCGGCCGGCGTGGCGCTCGAGGCGCCGAAAGACGCGCTGTGGCGCGCGCTGGAGGCCGGCACCCAAGCCTTCCTCGCGCTGCAGGGCGACATGCACGCCGGTCGCGCGCTTGCGCAGGACCGCCCGCGCCCGAGCCTGCTCGACCTCGTCGCGACGCTCGGGCGCCGCATGCTCGCGCACTGCAATTTCTGCCGCTGGGACTGCGGCGTCGACCGCGCGCGCGGATCGAAGCTCGGCGTGTGCAAGCTCGGCGCCGAGACGCGCGTCTCGTCGTACTTCCACCACGGCGGCGAGGAGCTTGTCTACCGCGGCACGCACGGCTCGGGCACCATCTTTTTCACCTCCTGCAACATGCGCTGCGCCTTCTGCCAGAACGGCGACATCTCGACCGACCGCCTGAACGGCGTCGAGGTCGACGCGCGCACGCTGGCGACCATGGCCTGGCTGCTCGCCGCGGAGGGCTGCCACAACATCAACTGGGTGGGCGGCGACCCGACCATCCACCTGCACACCGTTCTCGAGGCAATCGCGCAGCTCCCCGCGCTGACACCCACCGACGCCGACCTGCGCGCCGCGCTCGCCGTCAAGGCCGACGCCTTCGGCGGCCTCTTCGCGCGGCGCGCCGTGCTCGAGGGCCCGTTCAACGCGCCGATGCTGTGGAACTCGAACTTCTTCATGAGCGAAGAAGCGATGCGGCTGCTGCGCCTGACGATGGACGTCTGGCTGCCGGACTTCAAGTTCGGTCCCGGGCGCTGCGCGCTCGAGCTGGCGCGCACCGGCTGGTACTGGGACACGGTGACGGCGAACCTGCTCAGGCTGCGCGACTGGGGCGAGGACCTCACCATCCGCCACCTGATCATGCCGGGCCACATCGAGTGCTGCACCGTGCCGGTGCTCGACTGGATCGCCGCCGAGATGCCCGAGGTGGCGGTCAACATCATGGACCAGTATCACCCCGACAACTACTGCGACCCGGCGAGCCCGAAGTTCCTCGCACGCTACCGGCCGCTCGCGCGGCGGCCGGATCGCGCCGAGATCCTCGCCGCCTTCCGCCACGCGAAGAAAAGAGGGCTGCGCTTCGAGTCGATGTCCTACGAGCGCAACCGCAGCGGCATCACGCTCTGAGGATTAAGTCCTCAGAGTACGCCGTTGTGCGTGTGCTCGACCACTGCGAGCGTGCTGTGCCGGTCCGCAAAATTGAACTTGATAGCGCCGTTGCCGCGTGCCGACTGCGACGCGATCTCGCCCATCTTGTGCTCGAAGCCTTCGGGCATGTGCACCTGGATGCGGTGCGGCGCCCCGGTGACCGGGTTCTTGATCGGCGTCGAGCTCGTTTCCCAGACGCCCGGCACCGCCATGTTCGCGGTGCGACTGTCGAGGTCGAAGCCGAACTCGAAGGGCACGAACTGCGGCTCGAGCACGTTCGACGTCACCATGCTGAGGATATGGAAGAACGTGCCCTCGGCCTGCTCCTTGCCCGAGAGAATGGTGAGCAGTGCACCGCGCTGCGCGTCCGTGGCACGCTCGTCGATGAACGCCTGCATCGTGCCGTTGCCTTCGTGCAGCGGCCCGGGCCAGTGATAGTTCGCCGCCCAGTGCAGGCCGTCGAGCTTGACGTCGCCGAAGTGACCTTCGTCGATGCGCATGCCGGCCATTCCCTCACAGGGGCCCTGCGTCGGCCGCGCGTTGAAATCGCAGGGGCAGCCGTACGCGCAGTTGCAGTTCTTGATGTAGCGGCCCTTCATGCGCCAGTTCACGTGTGACATGAACTCCTCCTCCGAAGGTATGGCCCGGACGTTCGCCGATGACATGCACGAACGCCGGCGGTTGGCGGCGCCGCGTACCGGGCACCCAACCCGGTCTGCTGCGGCGCCGCGTCAAAAATGTGCGCCCCGCCCTTGCGGGCTAGCCCGGAATGTTCGCCGTCCCTTTGACACGTATGCAGTTCTGGTAGGTCCCCGGATCCACTGGCCGCGTCTGTCCGAGCGACTCGTAGGTCCCGCCGCCAGTCACGCCCTTCCACTTGCCGACGCCGTACCGGTAGCTCCATGTGCCGGCGCCCGGCTTTTCGCCGGCTGTCCAATCAACCAGCGTCCAGTCCCCGGTCTTCGCGTCGACACCCCTGCACCAGCCATTGCCGCTGCGCTTTCCCGCAATGTTCGAAATCACGCCTATGCAGCGTTGTGTGTCCCCGTGGAACACGTCGTTCACGTCCTTGCTTTGCGCGACGCCGCGGTGGTCCAGCGCCCAGACGATCACACCTTCGCTCTTCGCAAGCACCGTGACGGTCCCAGCCCGGCACCAGGTGGAATCCACGGCGTAGGACTGATCGGCAAACGCCGCGCCCGGCGCCAAGAACGTTGCGAGCACCGCACTACCCAACGAAACCACCATCGCGTTTTTCACGTTGCTCTCCTTTGTGTTTGGCTACTTGGGGACGGTCAACGCGCCGTGATAGCGCAAGCACCCCTGGAAGGAACCGGGCACGACCGGCTGTGACGCCGTGTGCACCTGCCATTTGCCGCCGCCGCTCACATAGCCGTGCGTCGCGTCGGAAGGCTTTTCCCTAATTGCCTCTGGTGAGAACGCGACGGATGAGGCGAGCGCCGTCGCGGCAACTTTCGCGTACCCCATGTCGTCTCCCCCTTTTCGCAACCAGCCTGGCAGGTACGGCGTCACCCGCCTCGCGAACGCGGCGCTAGCCTATGCCCGCGATGGCTCGGGGGGCATACCCGGAACTGGGTAGGCGTCTTTCTCCTGCCCCACCTCCGGCCGAATTGCGCCTGGCTCTACTTTCTGATCGTCTGCGTCAGCAACTCCTGCTCCTGCCGGCCCGGTCCCGCCGGATGCTTAGCGGTGCGCGTGACGACGCGCTTGATGAACAGCCCGATCTCGGGGCTGTACCAGGTCACGGATTCGGTTCCCAGGTTGTCCGAAGCGCGGATCCGGAAGGTGTCGAAGGTTCCCGCCGGCGCGGTGACCGACTCGTGCGCCTCGATGTCGAAGTTCACCTCGAGCGGAACGGTGCGCTTCGCCGCGTGCATCGTGAACTGATGTTTGGTCGTCCACTTCTTGCCGACGTACATCGGATAGTCGTAACCCACCGGTGGATCCCAGCTCAGAATCGGCTTGCCCTTGGCAAGCCACGTGACCCACTTGTTGGCGGTCGACTCCATCAGGAAGGTCATCGCGCCGGTATCCAGAGCCCTGACCTTGCGGCCCTGCCACTCGCGGTCTCCCGTTACCTTGAACGACACCGTCCGGGTTCCCTTGCCGAAGCTGCCGGAGTTGGTCTGCTTCTGGCTCCAGCTCGATCCGATCGGCGGGATGGTGGGCCCTTCGGCCCTCGGCTCCACCAGCGCGCAAGCGCCCGCGACGAGCGCCGCGGCGCAAGCAGCGCCCGCGATCCCCAGATTCCGGTTCAACATCGCGTTCATCTGTGTGCTCCTCTCAATCGTGCGCCACCGACCGCGGCGCGAGACGTTATTTGCCAGGCACTTTGTATGCACCGTGAAAGCGCAGACAGCCCTGGAACGTGCCGGGCACGAGCGGTTTCGACGGCGTGTGTACTTGCCAGTTGCCGCCGCCGCTCACCCCCTTCCACGTCCCGGTACCGCCGACGGCCTGGGCCGTGCCCGCATCGCCGCCGGCGGGACCCGCACCCTCGAACACCCCGGCAATCGTGTCGCCCTTGGGATCCACGGTCTTGCATCCCCCGCTTACGGTGCGCTTCTTGTTGATGACCGTCGTTATGCCCGCACAGTGGATCGAGGCACCGTGCAACAGCTTGCTGTCGCCGTTCGCGCGGTAGATTCCCTTGTGATCGAAGCTCGCAACCACCGCGTCGTCCGAAGCGAAGACCACGGTCGCCGTACCCGCATAGCAATGCGTCACATCGAACGCCTGCGCCCACACGCCGGACGCACTGGCGACCAGCGCAGTGGCGGCCGCTACACGCGCTGCACGTCTCATGGTGCCCCCCTTTTCGCCGCTTGCCGCGGCGCTGCGCCAACCCTAGGCGCGGGAAGGCTCCGGCGACATACCCGAAACGGGGTATTGCGCCTCCTTCTCCCCAGTTCTGGGTAGGTCGGGCGGCTCGGCTTCGCCCAACGGCAGCGCCAGCGTCACGCGCGTGCCCTTGCCGGCATCGGACTCGACGAGCAGCGTTCCGCCCGCCTGGCGCGCGCGCAGCTGCAGGTTGGCCAGGCCGTTGCCCGGCCGCACGGCGCCGGCATCGAAGCCGCGCCCGTCGTCGGCGATGACGATCTGCACCGCGCCGGGAACGCGCATCGCGGAGACGGCGACGCTGCGCGCGCCGGCATGCTTGAGCGCGTTGGAGAACACCTCGAGGAAGATGCGCTGGATGGCGAGGATCCGCTCGGGCGTCAGGTCGTCCATCCTCGGCAGCGCGGAGACGTTCCACAGGAAGCGCACGCCGGTGCGCTCGAACACCGAGCGCATGCGGTGGCGCACGTTGCCGAGCACCACGCCGACATCGCCCTCGACCGACTGCACCGAGTCGACGGTGAGGCGCAAATCGTCGAGCGCGGCGGCGATGCCCTCGCGCAGCTCCTCGGGCCGCGCCTTGCCCGACTGCGCGACGCTCAGCAGGCTCACCAGCCGCGCGCCGAGTCCGTCGTGCATGTCGGCCATGATGCGGCGGCGCTCCTCGGCGAGCGCTTTTTCGCGCTGCGCCTGCTGCAGCCGCGCCTGGCCGGCCTCGATCTCGCGCGCCTTCGTCGCGACGCGCTGCTCGAGCTCGACGTTCATGCGCCGCGTTGCCGTGAGGCCCGCCATGAGCCGCTCCAGGATCGGCACCGCCGCGGCAAGCATCACGAACGGTGGCACGAAGTAGATGAAATAGGGCCGATCGAAGTCGATCCAGCCGAGCCGCAGCGCCCAGTCGTGCAGATTCAGCAGCGCGGCCACGACGTCGGCCAGCAGCAGCAGCAGCACTGCGGGCTGGCGGCGCAACGCGCGCGATTGCAGCAGCGGGATGACGAACAGCGCGGGCAAGGCGGCAAACAGGATCCCCCAGGCGCTCCAGGCCAGCCACTGCCAGGGGCCTTCGATCGCGATGCTGCCCACCGCGAGGGCAAACGCCGCCCACAGCACGCCCTCGGGCCAGGGGTGGCGGCGCTGCGCCAGGCGCAGGTGCAGGATGAGCAGCGGCATGAGGTAGCCGTTGAAGCGCAGGAAGATCAGCGCCAGGCGAGCGCCGCCCGCCTCGTCCTGCCACAGCGTCAGGTACCAGAGCGCCGTCGCGAGGACCAGCGTCAGGCCCGACATTGCGTACCAGAACAGCATCGCGTCGCGTCCCCCGCGCAGCCACAGCCACAGCGCCAGCAGACCGACCACGCCGAAGGCCGCAGCGAAGAAGTAGATCACCTGGCCCTGGAAAAGCCGCCGCATGCCGGCCCGTTTGGCCAGCAGCTTCGTATCCCCGAAGTGCACGCGCGGCACGCCGTGGTACCAGCGCGCATCGCCTTCCACCTCCAGGTCAATCACGTTTTCTCCCTCGCGCAGCACACCCGGCGGGATGGGGATGAGCACGGCCGTGAGCGGTGCGCCGAGCGCGTAGTTTTCGCCCAAGCGCCAGATCTCCCGCTGGTTGACGTAGACCGCGAGGTCGGACACGGACAGCCGCGCCAGGTACAGGCTCTCGCTGCGGTAGGGCACTTCGTCCAGCGTGAAGCGCAGGCGATACCAGGCACGATTCGCCGGCGGCGGATCGGCATACCAGTTGTGCGGCAGCGCGACCGTCGTCCACAGAGGAACGCGCGCTTCGTCCGGCAGGAGCGGTTGCGAATAGCCCGGCGACTCGGCGCGCTCGAAGGTCAGCACCCCGTCCGTCTCCGCCGCCTGCGACCCGAGTGCGAACGTGGCCAGCAGCGCCGCGAGCAGCGACTTCACAGCAGCCGCCTGCGCTCGGCCTCGAACACCGCTTCGGTCTTCGAGTGCACCGCGAGCTTCTTGTAGATGTTCTTGAGGTGCGTGTGCACGGTCTGCACCGACAGGTGCAGCAGCGCGCCGGTCTCGGCGTAGCTGAAGCCGCGCGCGATCGCATTCAGGATCTCGCCCTCGCGCGGGGTGAGCTGCGAATACTCCGGCTTGGCCGGCACCAGGCGCTTGAGCACCTGGCGCGCGATCACCGGCGAGAGCGGCGAGCCGCCGCTCCTCAGGTGGCGGATGTCCTCGGCGATGTCGTGCTCGAGCGCGCCCTTCAGCAGGTAGCCGTGCGCGCCGGCCTCGAGCGCACTGATGACGCTTTGCTCGTCGCCGAAGATGCTGACGACCAGGATCTCGCAGGCCGGGTGCTGCTCGGCGAGTTGCCGCACGACGTCGAGCCCCGACATGTCGGGCAGCCCGAGGTCGACGAGGAACACGTCCGGGGCACCGGCGTCGAGCCCGGTGAGCGCCTCGCCGCCGTTGCGGTACTCGCCGACGAGCTCGAGGCTCGGATCGGAGCGAATCGAGGCAACGAGCCGCCCGCGCGCCTCGTCGTCGTCCTCGACCAGCGCGATCCGGACAGGCGCCGCCTGCGGTGTCGCCATTGCCCCTCCCGGCCGGGAAGCGTACTCCTCCAGGGGCCGCCGTGGGCTACCCTTTTTTGGGCAGCTTGCGCCGCTCGCCTACTCGAGCCCCTCGCGCCGCAGCCGCGCCCGCAGATCGTCCATTTCCTCGAGCATGTCGGCGACCAGCGCGGCGAGCTCGGGCGCGGCCTCGAAGTCGCGCTCCAGCGCGTGCATGCGCCGCGCGCGCGCCAGGCCCACCGCGCTGAAGCGCCACTCGGTGCGCGAGCCCTCGGGCGCCGGAAACAGCCCTTCCTCGATGTGCTGCAGCAGCCACTCCGGCTCGAAGGCGCAGGCCGCGCACAGCTCCTCGAGCGTCAGGCAGTGGCCTTCGAGCACCAACCCGGTGAGGATGTCGTCGTCGCGCATGGCGGGCGCCTCAGCTCGTGTGGCGCGGATCGAAGGCGAGTTCGCGCGCCATGGTTTCGTACAGTTCCCTGGCCTTCGGCGTGGTCGCCTCGGGGAGCACGACCTGGATGTCGAGCAGCAGGTTGCCGGGCGGGTCGCCCGGGATGCCACGCCCGCGCACGCGCAGCACGCGCCCGCTCTGCGCGCCGGCCGGAATGCGCACCTGCAGCCGGCCGTCCGGCACTGCGACCGGCACCACCGCGCCGAGCGCGGCCTCCCAGGGCGCGACCGGCAGCGCGACGTGGACGTCGCGGCCGTCGACGCGGTAGCGCGGATGCGGCCGGAAGTGCACCTCGAGCAGCAGGTCGCCGGCCTTGGCCTCGCCCGTGCCGGGTGCGCCCTGGCCCGCCAGGCGGATGATCTGGCCGGCGTGGATGCCCTTGGGGATCTTGACGTTCAGCGTGCGCGTCTCGAGCGCGACGTGGCCCTGCGCGTCGATCTTCGGCACGCGCAGGGCGACCTGGCGCACGGCGCCGCTGTAGGCATCCTCGACGTCGAGCAGGATCTTGGCGTGATGGTCTTCGCCGCGCATGCGGAACGCGCCGCCCGGCGCGCCGCGCATGCGGCCGAACAGCTCGGCGAAGAAATCGCTGAAGTCGGCCGCCTCGGCACCGGCGAACCCCGGCCCCGAGAATTCGAAGCCGGCGTCCCAGCCGGGCGGCGGGCGGAACTCCTCGCCCGGGCGGTAGCCGCGGCCGAGCTGGTCGTAGGCGGCGCGCTTCTCGGCATCGGACAGCACCGCGTAGGCCTCGTTGACCTCGCGCATGCGCGCCTCGGCGTCCGGCTCCTTGGAGACGTCGGGGTGGTACTTGCGGGCGAGCTTGCGGTAGGCCTTCTTGATCGCGTCGATCGTGGCCTCGCGCGCTACGCCCAAGGTCTTGTAATAGTCCCGGTACTCCATTACGCCACGCGCGTCCTCTCTCGGCGGCCGCAATGCGCCGCCGGCCAGCGAACCATTCTATGTCGGGGGCGGCAGGCGGAAATTCAAGGCATTGAAACCGCGCACCGCCTTCCCCATCTGAGTGGCATTCGAGGCGCCGACGGGGCGCCTGAGCCAGATGAACCGGAGGACGACGATGGATTTCTCGCTTTTCCCGCGCGACATGTTCGCGGAGCTGGACCGCCTGCAGCGCCAGATGCAGCAGGCCTTCGAATTTTCCCCGAGCATCCGGGGCTTCGCGCGCGGCGGCTTTCCGGCGCTGAATGTCGGCAGCACGCCGCAGTCGGTCGAGATCTACGCCTACGTGCCGGGGGTCGATCCGGCGAGCATCGAGGTCAACCTCGAGCGCGGCGTGCTTACCCTCTCGGGTGAGCGCAGCTCCGAGCTCGACCGCCTCGCGCCGAAGGACACGCTGCACATCGAGGAGCGCTTCGCCGGCAAGTTCCGCCGCGTGGTGACGCTGAGCGACGACCTCGATCCGGACGCGGTCGAGGCGCGCTGCAAGGACGGGCTGCTGCACATCAGCATCCGGCGCAAGGCGGCCGCGCAGCCGCGGCGCATCAGCATCCAGTAACGGGAGGCATGCCATGACCGAAGCCAAACTCACGCGTGAGATCCGCGCCCCGGCCGAACCGGCGGCGCTGCTGCCGCCGGTCGACGTGGTCGAGGACGCCGAGGGCATCACGCTCTACGCCGACCTGCCCGGCGTGCCGAAAGACAGGCTCGAGGTACAGGTCGAGGCCGACACGCTGACCATCGCCGGCGAGTTGGACATCGCCATGCCGCAGGGCATGGCGGCGTCCCACGCCGAGGTGAACCTGCCGCGCTACCGGCGCAGCTTCACGCTGTCGAAGGAACTCGACGCGGAAAAGCTCACCGCCGAGCTGAAGAACGGCGTGCTCAGGCTGCGCATCGGCAAGGCGGCACACGCCCAGCCACGCAAGGTGCAGATCAGGGTCGACTGAATTCGCCTGCGGCGGGCGGCCGCGCGGTATCCTCAGGCTTTGCGCCGGGGAGACCGCCGATGAAAGCCGCCTACAACGCCGACCGCCAGCCCATCGCGGTGCGCTCCATCGAGGGCGCGGAAGTCTACGGCGAGGCGCTGCAGGTCAAGCCGCTGATCGCGGGCGACGCGATGACCCTGCTCGAGATCCACTACGCGGCGGGCAGCGGCGCGGCGCCGCACGCGCACGACCACGAGTCGGTGATCTACGTCGTGCGCGGCCGCATCAAGACCGTCATCGGATCGGAGACGCACACGCTCGGCGCGGGCGACGCCTGCCGCCATCCGGCGGGCGAGACGCATGCCGTGGAAGCGCTCGAGGACACGGTGATCGTCGAGATCAAATCGCCGCCGCCGCACCTCGGCGACCTGTTCGGCAGCTGAGCCGTGCGGCCGCCGGCAAGGCGTATAGTAGCCCATGACTCGAGAAAAACCGGAATTGACCGAACAGGCGTATATCGCCGCCTACAAGAAGCTCGCCGGCCAGTACGACGACAATCAGCTGAGCATGCCGGAGTATCTGACCGCCCTGCAGGAATTGAAGGCGCGCTATCTGAAGGGCAGGCCGAACGCCGCCGTGCCGGTGGTGACGTAGCGCCGCGCTCAGCGCTGCAACCGCTCGTCCGGCGGCGCGATCTCGGTGACCAGATCGCGCAGCAGGCGCTTGTTGGGCAGCGGCTCGATTCTCATCGAACCCTCGTGCAGCCGCGCGGTGCAGGCGTACACCGTCTTGCCGTCGATGCGCAGCATGCATTCCTTGCAGGTATTGGCGTTGGTGCAGGAATAGCGGATCGCGAGCGAAGCGTCGCCATGCGCGCGGATCCAGCGCAGCGCATCGAGCACCGACTGGCCGGCCTCGAAGGGCACCTCCCAGCGTTCCTCGCGCGGCGTCTCGCCCGGTGCGCCGCGGCGGATGACGAGCGTGGCCTTCATGGCGTCATCGCGGCACCGCCTGCCGCGCGATGCGCAGCGCGCCGCGCTCGAGCCTCAAGACCTGGTTGACGCACCAGGCCTCGTCCATGCCGGGGAAGTCCTCGCGCTGGTGCGCGCCGCGCGACTCGCTGCGCGCCAGCGCCGCGGCGGCGACGCACTCGCCCACGCGCGTCATGGTCTCGAGGTCGTGCCAGTCGGCCAGCGCGGTGTCGTAGGCCTTCCCCGCCGCCGGCTTGACGTCCGCCAGCCCGGCGCGCAGCGCGCGCAGCGCCTCGAGCGCGCGTCGCAGGCCCGCTTCGGTGCGGAACGGCCCGACCTCGTCCTGCATCGTCGACTGCAGCTGCTCGACCATCGCCGCGGGGTTGAAATCCACCGAGGCCCCGCCCTGCAGCAGGCGCTCGGTCTCGGCAGCGAACGCCGCGCGGCCGGCGCGCGCCGCATTGCGCGCGGCATGCACCGCCGCCGCTTCGCCCGCCATGCGGCCGAACACCAGCGCCTCGGTGATGGCGTTGCCCGACAGGCGATTTGCGCCGTTCGCGCCCCCCACTGCCTCGCCCGCCGCGAACAGCCCCGGCACGCGCGTCGCCATCGACGCGTCCACCCGCACCCCGCCCATGTGGTAGTGCGCGATCGGCGCCACCTCGATCGCCTGTTTCCTGAGGTCGATGCCGTTGTCCGCAAGCCGGTCGATCACCGGTCCGCCGGCGGCGCGCAGCTCGGCTTCCGAGCAGTGCTCGAAGGAGAGATAGGCGCCGCCATGCGGCGAGCCGCGCCCGGCTTCCACCTCCTTGACGATGGCGTAGGTGGCGACGTCGCGCGTCACGATGTAGCGCCCCTCGTCCTTCGAGCCGTACCTGTCGATGAACTCCTCGCGCCGGCCGTTCAGCAGCCGCCCGCCGAGCTTGTAGCGGAACGGATCCCACATGATCGGATCCATGCCGACCAGGCGCGGCGCGAGGTGGCCGATGGGAAAGAACTGCACGAACTCCATGTCGATCAGCTCGGCGCCGGCAGCGAGCGCGAGCGCGTAGCCGTCGCCCATCATGTTGGCCGAGGCGCTGTTCCTGCGGTACATGCGCGTCAGGCCGCCGGTGGCGACGATCGTCGCGCCCGCGGCGATCGACACCGGCCGGCCGCTCGACAGGTGCAGCGCCGTGGCGCCGACGCAGTCGCCGTCGCGCAGCGCGAGCGCGGTGACCAGCAGGTCGCCGACGCGGCGGATCTCGGGGATGCGGTTGAGCTGCGCGCGCAGCGTCTTCGACACCGCCGGGCCGGTGTTGAGGAAATCGACGTACACGCAGCGCGGCCGGTCGTGCCCCGGCGCGAAGGCGCGCTTGAAGGCGCCGTTTTCGCGCGCCCAGCCCACGCCCCAGGCGTCCATCTCGCGGATGCGCGCCGGGCCTTCCTCGCACAGCAGGCGGGCGATCGCCGGGTCGCACAGCCCGCGCCCGGCGGCGAGCGTGTCGGCATAGTGATGATCGGGATGGTCGAGCCCTTCCTCTTCCAGACCGACCGCGACCGTCATCTGCGCCATCACCGTCGCCCCGCCGCGGCCGATCAGGCTGCGGTCGGCGAGGATCACCCGCGCGCCGCGGCGCGCGGCCTCGATCGCGGCGTACATGCCGGCGCCGCCCGAGCCGATCACCAGCACGTCGGTCGTGAGCTGCGGGGCGGCGGCGCTTGCTCCGGACATCGGCGTGAGTGTAGCGTCAATGCCGGCCCCGGAAAGCGAGGGAGGAGACCACAATGACCGGCCGTTTCATCGTGCGTGCCCAGGTCCTCGACGCGAGCGTCGAGGACGACTTCGATCACTGGTACCAGAACGAGCACCTGCCCGACGCCGTCAAGGCCTTCAAGGCGCGGCGCGCCTGGCGCGGCTGGAGCGAGGTCGAGCCGAACGTGCACTACGCCGTCTACGAGTTCGACGACGTCGAGGCGGTGCGCGCCCTGCCGGGCTCCGCGGCGCTCAAGGCGCTGGTCGCCGAGTTCGACCGCATGTGGGGCGACAAGGTCACGCGCAGCCGCGACGTGGTCGACGTGGTGCAGGTGATCGGCGGCTGAGGTCTGCGCGCGGCCTTGAGGGGCCGCTTTGCGGGCAGGGTGATCGGTGCCTTGCGGCTAGGAGCGGTCATTCGATCACCCGGTCGGCGCGCAGCAGGATCGAGGGGGAAACGGTCAAACCCTGTGCCCGAGCAGTCTTCATATTGACGACCAGATCGAAGTTCGTCGGTTGCTGGATCGGCAGGTCGCCGGGCTTGGCACCCCTCAGGATCCGGTCCACGTATCCGGCGGCGCGGCGAAACTGGTCCGGGACACTCATCGCGTAGGCCATCAGCCCGCCGTCGACGGCGAACACCTGCATGCCGTAAATGGCGGGCAGGCGTCGCTTGGCGATACGGGCGATCAGATTGCGGCGGTGGGTATGCAATGGCGGGTTCTCCATCACGTAGATCGCGTCCGGTTGCATCGCGTCGAGCTTGCCGAACGCGGCGTCGAACGTTGCGGGTCCAGCAATACCGATTCGCGCGACCTCTGCGCCTATGGACTGCGCGGCCGCCTCGACTTCCGCAGCCTGATCCCGGTTCATGCCCAGCTCGGCTTGATACAGCATGGCCACGCGCCGCACCGTCGGGAACGCCTCCTTGAGCAACGCGAGCCGCTTGGGACCAAGCGTCACGTTGACCGTGGAAAGCCCGGTCGCATTGCCCCCGGGCCGCGCGAGGCTCGCAGCAAAGCCCGAGCCGACGGGGTCGGGGACGATCGCGAACACGATCGGGATGGTGCGCGTCAATCGCCACATTGCGTCCGCCCCAGGCTGGGTCGGTGCAAAGATGAGCTGCGGGTTGAGCGCGATCAGCTCGCGCGCGAGCACACCATGCTGCTGCAATTTGCCGGCCGCATAGCGGACCTCGATCGTCAGGTTTTTCCCTTCGACCCATCCTTTTTCCTTGAGCGCGTCGGTGAATGCCTTACGATTCACCGCCGACGAGGCAGGGGTGCCGGTGGCAAGAAATCCGATCCGGGCGCGCGGTGGCTGCGCGGAGGCGCAGGGCGCCGCAAGCAACGCGCCCACCCCGACAAGAAACCGCCGACGCCCGTCCAGACTCACGGAAATTTCCTTTGCAATGCGTTGAAGGCCGACCCTACGCAGTTTAGCGGACGAGAGCCAGATAAGCATGCGGGCGGTTACGCGCAGCCTCGTCAGGCGCTGCGCGAACCGCCGCTACGGGTCGGTAGGAGTCGTTCGCATTTCCCAAAAGCGGACGCTCAGCGGCAGGCCTGATTTGGCTGGCGGGTATGGCCGCTTTACGCCGTACGCTGTGGGCCAGCGCATCGCGCATATCCATGCACGCCCGCGACGGCCAACCCCGCGGCGCGCCGCGCCTTTATCGCTTAAGCTCGGCATTCGGAACGTTCCGCGTCGCGATCGACTTTCGGCCATCACCGCTCCCATGCCGAAACCTTTTCTCCTCCTGCAGATCCGGCCCGAAGACGACACCTCCGACAGCGAGTTCGCGGCGATCCTCAAGCACGGCCGGCTCGAAGACCGGGACGTTCGGCGGCTGCGCATCGAGCACTCGGGCATCCCCGGAGATCTGCGTCTGGATGACTACTGCGCGGTCATCGTCGGCGGCAGCCCTTTCGACATCAGCACGCCGCAGGACCGAAAGTCCGTGCTCCAGAACAGGATCGAGGACGACTTCAATCGCTTGTTCGAGGACCTCGTTTCACGCGACTTCCCGTTCCTGGGCGCGTGTTCCGGCAACACCCTGCTCGGCGCGTATCTGGGAACGCCGATCTCAACCCGCTACGGCGAGCCCGTGGGGCTGGCGATACTGGAGCTCACGGAAGCGGGCAAGCGGGATCCCCTGCTCACCGGATTTCCCGATCGGATCGCCGTACTGCTCGGACACAAGGAAGCCTGCGACGCGACGCCTGCGGGCGCGACGCTGCTGATGACCGGGGCGCGCTGTCCGGTGCAGATGTTTCGCCTCGGCCAGAACGTGTATGCGACGCAGTTCCACCCCGAGGGCGACGCTGAAGGCTTTGCGGTCCGCATCCACGCCTACAAGCTCCACGGCTATTTCGAGCCCCACGAGGCAGAGCGCCTGATCGAGGCGGTCGGCGCACAGCAGACGCCACACGCACAGGACATCCTGAAGCGATTCGTCGAACGCTACCGCGGCGGGAGCTAGACCGCGCTAAGCGCCGCGGCCCCGCCTGCGATAGAGGATCGTCGCCTCCATCTCCATCACCGTCTCGCCGCGCTGGTTCACCACCTTGCGCGCGAACTTCACCACGCCGCGGTCCGGCTTCGACGTCTCTTTCTTCTCGATCACCGTCTGCACCATGCGGATGGTGTCGCCGTGCTTGGTCGGCAGCAGGATGCGCCACTTGTCGATCTGCAACAGCGCGAGCAAGGTGCCGTCGTTGATGCCGCTCGCGTACTGCAGCCCGCCGGCGATGCCGTAAATCAACGGTCCGTGCGCGACCACCTCGCCGAAGGGCGTGGTCTTCGCGTACTCGTAATTGGCGTGCACCTCGTTGAAGTCGCCGGTCAAACAGGCGAAGTTGACGATGTCGGTCGAGGTCACGGTGCGCGCCGGCGTCTCCAGTTCCTGGCCGACCGTGAAGTCCTCGAAATACATGCCGCGAGCGGCCATATCCCCCCCTACACCGGCTGCGCGCCGTAGATCAGCGTTGCGTGATTGGACAGGATGCCGCCCTCGACGTGCACCAGCGCGGTCGCGTGGCGCGCCGCCTGTCGCGCGCCCTCCCCGCCGCGCAGCTGGCGCACCGCCTCCACGCTCTCGAACAGGCCGCCCGTGGCACCGGCGTGGGCGTGGCTCAGCATGCCGCCGTGGGTGTTGATCGGAAAGCGTCCCTCGATCGACGCACGATCGTCCTGCCACAACTCGGCCGCAGCGCCGCGCGCGGCGAAGCCGCAGTCCTCGGCGAGCAGGATCGGCGTGATGGTGAAGCAGTCGTAGAGCATCGCGAGGTCGATGTCCTGCGGCCCGAGCCCCGCCATCGCGTAGGCCGCCTCGGCCGAGCGGCGCGCGCCCGAGTCGAGCAGCGACGGCGCGGCGAGGATGTGCTCGTGGGTGAACGCCTCGCCCGCGCCGAGCAGGTAGACGGGCTTTTGCGGCAGATCGGCGGCGCGCTCGGCGCGCGTCACCAGCAGCGCGCCGGCCGCGTCCGAGATCAGGCAGCAGTCGAGCAGCTTGAGCGGCTCGGCGATCGGCTTCGAAGCGAGCACGTCCTCGAGCGTGATCGGCGTTTTCATGTGCGCGTTCGGATGGCGGCAGGCCGAGGCGCGCTGCGTCACCGCGACGCGCGCCAGGTCCTCGGACGTCGCGCCGTATTCGTGCATATAGCGCTGCGCAATGAGGGCGTAATACGCCGGGATGAAGCCGCCGTAAGGATGCTCGTAGTACGGATGGCCCCAGGCCGCGAGCGCGGCGACCGCGTTGTCGCGGCCCATGCCGGTGGCGCGGTTGTCGCCCGACACCACCAGTACCGCATCCGCACGCCCCGATACCACGGCGAGCGCCGCGTCGCGGATCATCACCCCGCTCGAGCCGCCACCCGCGGTCAGCTCGGCGCCGTAGCGCAGCGTGAGGCCCATGAATTCGGCGAGCGCACCGTAGAACACCGGGTACGGCGCGGTCATGCTGTAGGCCGTGAGCAGGCCGTCGATGTCGCGAATGCCGAGGCCCGCGTCGGCGAGCGCGCGGCGCGCCGCCTCGGCGCAGAGCTCGAGCGCCGTAACGCCCGGCACCTTGCCGATCCTCGATTCGCCCACACCGGCGACGATCGCCTGGTTGCGCAGCATCGCTAGGTCCCTGCGCGCTGAAATTGCGGCAGCCTTCGTCCTTCGCCGCGCGCCTCGAACGTCACCTCGACCGCGTCACCGATCGCGACTTCGAGCGCCCCCTGGCCGACGACGTTCGCCATCATGCGCGCGCCTTCCTCGAGATCCACCAGCGCCACCACGTACGGTACGCGCGCGCCGAATTCAGGCGACGGCGCGCGATGCACGATGCTGTAGCTGTGCACGCGGCCGCGCCCGGAAGCGGCGAACCAGACAAAGCGCTCGGCGCCGCAGGCGACGCAGGCGGGGCGCGGGAAGAACCAGGCCTTGCCGCAGGCGCTGCAGCGCTGCAGCTCGAGCCGCCCCTCGGCCGCGGCGGCGAAGAAGTGCGCCGCCTCCGCGCTGAGCGACTCGGGAAACGGCAGCGCCATCGGCCGTGCTCAGCGAAAGTAGCCTTCGGGCGAGAAGCGCGGGTCGTGCTCGCCGCTCGGCTTGAGGATCGCGCTGACGCGCGCCACGGTCGCGCCCGCGACCTCCATGGTGCCCTGGGTAAACAGCAGGCTGCGCGTGATCTTCAGCACCTGCACGCGGCCCTCGAGCCAGGCGCCCTCGGGCACCGCGCCGATGAAATCGGTGGCGAGGTGCACCGTGACGAGGAAGCGCCCGATGCGTTCCTGGATGTTGGCGCCGAGCAAGAGCAGCATGTCGGCGAGCGTCATCAGCATGCCGCCGTGGCACATGCCCATCGGGTTGCAGTGCTTCTTCTCGCAGCGGAAGCCGAGCACGAAATCCGTGCCCTCGAGCCTTCCGTAGAGCGGGCCGTTGGCCTCGATGTAGGGGTTGCGCGGCAGGTTGAGCGGGCGAAAGCCCTCGGGAACCGGCGGGTGGCGCATCGGGTCAGGACTCCGGGTGGTCGGCGCGTGGCGCACGCAGTGCGCGACGGTAGAGCTTACCCGTCGGCCCGGTCGGCAGGGACGCGACGCGGTGAAACCGCTTGGGCAGCTTGAAGCCGGCGAGGCCTGCCGCGCGGCAGTGCGCCTCGAGCGCCTCGGTTGCAAGCGTGGCATCGCGCGGCACGACGTAGGCCTCGATGCGCTGCCCCCAGCGATCGTCCGGCTGGCCGACCACCGCGGCCTGCACCACCTCCGGGTGCGCGAGCAGCACGCGCTCGATCTCCTCGGCGTGCACCTTGATGCCGCCGCTGTTGATCAGATTGTCGGTACGCCCGGCGATAAACAGGTCGCCGTCGGCGTCTAAGTAACCCATGTCGCCACTGCGCCACCAGCCGGCGACGAAGCGCGCGCGCGTCCTGTCCGCATCCTTCCAGTAACCGAGCGCGAGCGACGGCCCGCTCACCGCGATCTCGCCGACGCGGCCGGCGGGCAGCAGGTCGTCGATGCCGCCCTCGGGCGCCACGATGCGCAGGTCGGCGCCGATCACCGGCTTGCCGGTCGAAGCGAATTTGCCGCGGCCCATGAGATCGGCGTTGGTGGCCAGCACGCCGCAGCCGCAGCCGCCCTCGCTCGACAGGTAAAGGCTCGCCACGCGCGCACCGATCGCGGCAACGATGCGCTCGAGGTCGCGCTGCGCCGGCGGCTCGCCGGAGATCGTCGCCAGGCGCAGGCAGGACAGGTCGTAGCGGCGCGTGTCCTCGGCGAGCACCAGCCGCCACAGGGTCGGCACGAGCGGCGCCATCGTCACCCGCTCGCGGGCGATCGTCTCGAGAAAGCCCTGCGGCGTGAAATTCGGATCGAACACCGTCTTCGCCGCCGCCCCGACGTGGCCGAGCACGATGTTCGGCCAGGCGGCGAACGACGGGTTCATCAGTACGAGCGTCGAATCGTGCGGCGTGAGGCCGAGATAGCAGGGCTGCGCGCCGCGCGCATTCTCGGCGAGCGTCGCCTGGCTGTGCAGCACGCCGTTCGGTCGGCCGGTGGTGCCCGAGGAAAGCACGATCGCGGCCAGTGCGTCGGGCGCGAGCGCTTCGCGCTGCGGATCGAACGTGCCTGCCGATTGCAGCGCGGCGATGCCCGCATCGTCGAGCGCCAGCGTGGCGCAGCCGCCCGCAGCCGCGGCAATCTCTTGCGCCAGCGGCGCAAGATCGGCGTCGTGCAGGATGAGCCTTGCCTCCAGCCAGCCGAGGGTCTCGGCGAGGCGCTGCGGCGACTCGCGCACGTGCAGGTTGCAGGCCACCGCACCGCGCACCAGGCAGGCGAAGTACGCCAGCGCGTGGCGCACCGAGCTGCGGCACAGCAGCGCGACGCGCTCGCCGGGCGCAACGCCCCGCGCGGCGAGCCCTGCTGCGAGCCTGAGCGCGGCCTCGCCGGCGGCGTGGCCGCTGACACGCTCCGCGGGGTCGACGAAGAAGTCCTCGGCACCGCGCAGCCGGCAGGCGCGCAGGAACAGCGTCCGCATCATCATGCGAGCCCCGCTCAGAGCGACCGCGCGATGAGATCGCGCATGATCTCGTTGGTGCCGGCGTAGATGCGATGCACGCGCGCGTCGGCCCACATGCGGGTGATCGGATACTCCCACATGGTGCCGTTGCCGCCGTGCAGCTGCACACAGGCATCGAGCACCCGGTCCTGCAGCTCGGTGGTGACGAGTTTCGCCATCGCCACGGTCGGCACGTCGAGCTGGCCGGCGACATGCAGCTCGATGCAGCGGTCGGTGAACACGCGCGCGGCCTGCAGCTGAGCGACCAGGTCGGCGAGCGTGAAACGCGTGTGCTGGAACTCGAACACCGTCTGGCCGAAGGCGCTGCGCGACTTGGTGTAATCGATGGTCGCCTCGAGCGCCGCCTCGCAGGTCGCCATCGCACGCACCGCGACCGTGAGTCGCTCCTGCACCAGCTCGGACATGAGCAGCTTCCAGCCGTCGTTTTCCTCGCCAAGCAAGTTCTCGACCGGCACGCGCATGTCCTCGAAGAAGAGCTCGGCGGTGTCCTGCGCCTTGTTGCCGGCCTTCTTCAGGTTGCGGCCCTTGCGGTAGCCGGGCGTCGACGTGTCGACCAGCAGCAGCGACACGCCGCGCGCCTTGAGCGCCGGCTCGGTCTTCACCACGAGCAGCGTCAGGTCGCCGATGATGCCGTTGGTGATGAAGGTCTTCGAGCCGTTCACCAGATAGTGGTCGCCGCGCCGTTCGGCGCGTGTGCGGATGCCGCCGAGGTCGCTGCCCGAGTCCGGCTCGGTCATGCCGATCGACGCGATCACCTCGCCCGAGGCCATCTTCGGCAGCCAGGCGCGCTTCTGCGCCTCTGTGCCATGATGGATGAGGTAGGGTGCGACGATCGATGAATGCAGGTCCCAGGCCGGCGCATGTGCGCCGACGCGCCCCAGCTCCTCGATGGTGATCGCGTCGAAGCGGAAGTCGCCGCCCGAGCCGCCGTAGGCCTCGGGAAAGCAGGCGCCGAGGATCCCGGCCTCGCCGCCCTTGCGCCACAGCGCGCGCGGCGTGACGCCGGCTTCCTCCCAGGCGAGCAGCTGCGGCGCAATTTCCGCGGCGACGAAGCGCCGCACCATGTCGCGGAACGCCTCGTGCTCCGGCGCGTAGAGCGTGCGCGCGATGCGCAGCGGTGAGCCTGCGCTCACGGGGTCCCCGCTAGCGCTTCGCCAGCTTGTTCTCGACGACGCGCGCGAGCACGCTCACGCCGAGCGGCAGCGCGTCGTCGTTGAAGTCGTAGCCGGGGTTGTGCACCTCGCAGCCGCTCTCGCCGGCGCCGTTGCCGATATTGAAGTAACAGCCCGGCACCTTCTCCAGCATGAAGGAGAAGTCCTCCGAGGCCATGTTGGGCGGCGGGTCGCGCACCACGTTCTCGGCGCCGACCACCTCGGCGCAGATGCGCGCCGCGAATTCCGCCTGCTCGGCGTCGTTGATGAGCGGCGCAAAGATGAAGCGGAAGTCCACCTCGGCACTCGCACCGAAGGCCTCGGCCACACCTTTGGCAATGCGCTTCATCGAGCGCTCGACGAGCGCCATGACCTCGCGCGAGAAGGCGCGCACGGTGCCCGACAGGCGCGCGGTCTGCGGAATGACGTTGTAGGCGTCGCCGCCGTGGATCTTGGTCACCGAGACGACGGCGGTCTCGACCGGCGGCGCGTTGCGCGAGACGATGGTCTGCAGCGCGACCGCCAGGTGCGACGCGACCACCACCGCGTCGACGCTCGATTCCGGCCGCGCGCCGTGCGCCCCCTTGCCAGTGATGTCGATGTCGAAGAAGGCGCCGCCCGCCATCATCGGGCCGGAGCGCACCGCGAATTTGCCCACCCGCAATCCGGGCCGGTTGTGCATGCCGAACACGCTGTCGCAGGGAAAGCGCTCGAACAGGCCATCATCGATCATCGCCCGCGCGCCGCCGATGCCCTCCTCCGCCGGCTGGAAGATGAAGTGCACCGTGCCGTCGAAGTTCTTTGTTTCGGCGAGGTACTTCGCCGCACCGAGCAGCATGGTGGTGTGGCCGTCGTGACCACAGGCATGCATCTTGCCGTCGCGCTTGGAGCGGTGCGCGAAGCTGTTCGCCTCCTGGATCGGCAGCGCGTCCATGTCCGCACGCAAGCCGATCGTCGCCTTGCCGCTGCCTGCGCGCAGCACGCCGACCACGCCGGTCCTGCCGATCCCGGTGTGCACCTCGCAGCCGAAGGCGCGCAGGCGGTCGGCCACCAGCCCGGCGGTGCGGTTCTCCTCGAAGCCGAGCTCGGGATGGGCGTGAATGTCCCGCCGCCAGCCAGTCAGCTCCTGGTGCATGCGCGCGATGCGCCCGTCGACGCCCATCGATGCTCCTCGTGTCGGTGGCCGCGGGCCCGCGGCGAAGGGCGCTACTTTACCGCGCTCGCGAGCCAGGCGCGCACCGCGCCGACGTCGGCCAGCCGCCAGTCGGCCACGCTTTCGCCGTCACCGACCTTTACCGCATGCCCGCCGAGCCGCTGCACGGCCGTGAAGCCGTACTCGTCGGTCAGGTCGTCGCCGATGAACACGGGCGTACGCCCCGCGAACGGCACGCTCGACATGAAGGCCTCGATCGCGGTGCCCTTGTCGTGGCCGCCGGGCTTCAGCTCGACCACCATCTTGCCGGCCTGCAGCTCGAAATCCTCGCCGAGATCGGCGACGGCGTGTTCCACCAGCGTGCGCACCTCGCGCTCGAGCTGCGGCGCCAGCCGGTAATGCAGCGCGAGGTTGTGACCCTTGTCCTCGAACACGATGCCGGGATGACGCGCCTTGAACGCGGCAAAGCGCTGCGCCACCTGACGCAGGTGTTCCTCGGGGAACGGCAGGCGGTGCAGCGCACCCGCCGCATCGCGCCACTCGACGCCGTGCTGCCCGGCCACCGGCAGGACGAGCGGCGCGAAAAGGGCATCGACGTCTTCGATCGAGCGCCCGCTGATCAGCGCCACCGCGCCGTCGGCCTGCGCCTGCAGACGCTCGAGCAGGTCGCGCAGCGCGTCGTCGACGTAGACCGCGTCCGGGGTCTCGGCGTGCGTCAGCAGCGTGCCGTCGATGTCGAGAAACAGCGCCCAACGCGCCGCCAGCAGGGGCGGCGCGGCAGGCTCTTCCGAGGACGCCGGCGGTGCGCTCATCCGTGCGTGCCGGTCGGCGCCAGCCGCGCGCTGCGCGCCCGCGACAGCACGCGACGGCGATGGCGCATGCGCGCCGCGTCGAGCAGCATGCGCCCGGCCCAGCGATAGACGTTGAACTCCTGCACCAGGTGGCGCATCGCGCGCATGCGCGCGCGCTGCTCGTCGGGATGCATCGCGAGCGCGGCGTCCATCGCCTCGGCGCATTGCTGGATGTCGTAGGGGTTGACGATCAGGGCCTCGACCAGCTCGCGCGCCGCACCGGTGAACTGCGACAGCAAGAGCACGCCCTGCTCGTCGTCGCGCGACGCGACGAACTCCTTGGCCACCAGGTTCATGCCGTCGTGCAGGCTCGAGACGTAGCACAGCTCCGCGGCACGATAGAGTTCGTAGACCTGCTCGGCGGTGTGGTGCTCGATGAGCAGCAGGATCGGCAGGTAGCCGGGCCGGCCGAAGCGGTTGTTGATGCGCTGCGCCGCGGCACGCACGCGGTGCTCGAGATTCTGGTACTCGTCGAGCGAGGAGCGCGACGGCGCGGCGATCTGCAGGAAGCTGTACTTGCCGACCCATTGCGGCCGGGTCTCCAACAGGCGTTCCACGGCGAGGAAGCGTTCGAGGATGCCCTTGGTGTAGTCGAGCCGGTCGACGCCGACGCCGAGCAGCGTGTCGGGCGCCAGGCTGAGACGCTCGCGTACCCGCCGGCGACATTCCTCGACGGGGGGCTGGTGCACGAGCGCCGCCGGCGGCCACTCGATCGAGATGGGATAGCGCCGCACCTCGGTCGGCTCGCCGCCGTAGGAGATGGTGAACGTCTCGCGGTCGACGCGGGCCTCGAGAAAGCGATCGACCGTGTCGAAGAAATTGTTGCAGTGAAACTGGGTGTGAAAGCCGAGAATCGACGAGCCGAGCATGCCTTCGAGCACTTCTTCGCGCCACGGCAGGATGCCGAAAACCTCGGGATTGGGCCAGGGAATGTGCCAGAAGGTGATGATCGTCGCGCGCGGCAGGCGCTCGCGGATCATGCGCGGCGCGAGCGCGAAGTGATAGTCCTGCACCAGGACGATCGGGTCTTCGCTGCGCGCCTCGTCGACCACCACGTCGGCGAAGCGCTGGTTGACTGCGCGGTATTGCTCGAAGTCGTCGACGCGGAACACCGGGCGCGCGTGCGCGATGTGGCACAGCGGCCACAGCCCTTCGTTGGCGAAGCCGTAGTAGTAGCCCTGCTCCTCTTCCTTGCTCAGCCAGACGCGCCGGATGCGGTAAGACGGCTTGTCCGGCGGCACCATGACGCGGTCGTACTGGTCGACGGCCTCGCGATCGGCCGAGCCGGCGCCATGCGCGATCCAGGTGCCCGAGCAGGCGCGCATCACCGGCTCGAGCGCGGTCACCAGGCCGCTCGCCGGGCGCTGGATCTCGACGACGTTACCTTCGCGGCGCACGTGCAGGTAGGGCTCACGGTTCGACACGATGAGGATCTCGTCGCCCTTCAGTTCCTCGCGCAGGATGCGGCGCAGCGCGTCCGGCGCCCAGACGGTATGCGAATCCTCGCGCGTGCTGTGTTCGGCCTCCAGGTCGCGCACCAGCGCCTTGAGGTCGGCCTCGATCGGGCGCAGCTCCGGCACCCGCGTCTTGCCGTCCTCGTCGTCCGACCCCGCGCCCGAGACGAGCGCCTTGAAGCCGGCAACCCAGCCGCGCCACGACAGTTCGGCAATGACCACGGTGATCAGCGCCACGACCGCGCCGATCGCAGCAAACAGGTAGACAAGGTACATGCGCGTTTCGGCGCTGCGCCGCTCGATGAAGCTCACGTCGTGCATCACGACCAGCGAGCCGAGTCGGTCGGCGCCGCCCTCGAGCGGCGTGACCTCGACGTGCACCGGACCCTCGGCGAGCGCGAGGATGTGGTCGTCGGTCAGCGCCAGCGCGCGCGCGCAGTCGACCTGCCGCGGATAGCGGCCCGAGGCATAGGCGAGCGTGCCTTGCGGCGTGCACAGACCAAGCGCGAAGACGCGCTCCTCGCGCACCGTGCGCTCGAACAGGCCGACCACCGAGCCGCCGGAGGGCTCGCGCAGCAGCTCGACCAGCCGTTCGTTCAGCCCGCGCGCGACGATCGCGCTGCGGTCGTCGAGGTCACGCACGAACCATTGCAGCGCGAGGCGATCGACGACCGGCACCACCGCGTAGGCGATCGCCGCGAGCGCAATGCCGAGGGGGAGGATGAAGCGCAGGGACAGCCGCATGCTGGTAGCCTCAGGCGCCGAACGCACACCAAGCAACAACGTTGCACGCCGTGTTGCACGCCGACGCCGGCGCGCTCCACCGGCAACCTTCGAAGTCTACCCGCCCGGACTGCGACTGACCACCGCTGTCGTCGAAACGAGACGCGCGGAACAGCGACACCGCGCGCAATACGCTCAGCCACCGACGGAGAACGTGCGCAACAGCCAGAAGGTGAGCAGTGCGAGCGGCAGGATGATGGCGAAAAAGACGACCTGGCGGTTTTCGAAGCGCGCGCCACGCTTGCGCTCGATCCACTCGAGCAGGGCGTCGGCCGTGAAGTACAGGCCGATCGCGATCACGGTGAAATAGACGAGCTCCATCACGCCGCCCGCGACGCGGCGCGGCCGCGGAACACCGCCGTGAAGGCCAGCACCAGGAAAAGCGTGCCGCCGATCACGGCGATCAGGCCGCCGAGACCCATGACGCCCATGGCGACGATCTCCTCGGTGCCGCGGTGCGCCTGCGCCGCGCCCGCCACCTTGCGCTGCACGCCGTAGCCGCCCGACCAGACCAGGCCGGCGACGTGCAGCAGCTGCCCGCCGGCGTAGAGCCAGAGCTGCCAGCGCGCCGCACGCGGCGGCACTGCAGCGAAGCCGAGGCGCGGCAGCAGCAGATAAGCGAGGCCCATGAAGGCGAGCGTCACGCCGACGATGCTGCCGTGGTAGTGCGCCGGGATGCGCACGTTGGAGCCGCTGATCATCAGCCCGATCGCGCCGCCGACGCCGAACAGGACGAGCGAGGCGGCGAGCGCGCTGCGTAGCACCGCCTGCTCCGGCCGCGGCGGCGCGGCGCGCGCCAGGCCGAGCAGTGCCGCGAGCGCGAAGGGCAGGATCGCCAGCCCGCCACCGAAACGCATCAGCCAGGTGTGCAGCCGGTGATGCTCGACCGAGGTGACCTCGTAGGCGAGATAAATGACCGGCGTGAGAAACACCGCCACCAGGCCGACGCCGAACAGCAGCGTCGCGGTGCGCGGCGTGAGCGGCAGCGGCGCAGCCCCGTCCTCGGCAAGCCACAGCCAGGCGACGAACATGAGCAGCGTCCAGGCGAACTGCAGCACGTGCCCACCGCCCCAGAAGGCGAGCTCGTAATAGCCCTTGGCGTCGACGCCGGGCGGCAGGTCGCGCAGCGCCCACAGCGACCACGCGAAGGCGACCAGCGCCATGCCCGCCGCGACGAGCGAGGTGTTGAGGCCGAAGCGCAGTGCGCCCGGGCCGTCGAGCCGCACCCCGACCGGCGGCACCAGCCACATGCCGCGCGCCACCGCCACGGCCACGCCGAGCGCGAGCAGCGCGAGACCGCTGAGGAACACCGGCTCGTCGAGCACCGGAATGTAGTTCGCCATCACCGGCCGGCCGGCGCCGACGAACGGCGCCAGCGCCATCACTGCGGCACCGAGGCAGGCGAGGCCGAACGCCGCCCAACCGAGCGCCGCCGCGCGCGGCGTGCTGTTCAGCGACCACAGCACGCCGGCAAAGGCGACAAACCACACCAGCACCGACAGGTCGACGTGCACCACCAGCGCGACCCGGAAGAAGTCGACCAGCGGAAACACGTCCTTCACGCCAGGCGTGCGCGACAGCACCAGCAGCACCGAGAACACGCCCGACACGGCAAGCGAGACCAGGGCGAGCAGAATCCAGCCCGCGGCGAGCCGGCGCCGCGCGTCCGCCGGCACCGGCAGCGCGTAGTGCGCGGTGCGCGCACGTGGCAGCGCGATCGCATCGAGCAGGGTGCGGGTGTTCATGGCCTCATGGTCTCAGGGTCTCAGGGTCTTACGAGACGACGATACCACCGCGCGCCGGCTTGAAATCGATGCTCAGCACCTGGCCCGGCGACAGCGGGACGCGCAGGCGCCGCTCGTAGGCGCGCGCCGGCGCGCGCAGATCGTCGATCACGCGCACCGTCAGGCGGCGCTCGCCCGCCGCCACCGCGATGCGCCGGTACAGCGTCGAGGTGCCGTCGCGCGCGAGCCCGGAGGGCGCCAGCGTCTCGTCGACCAGCACACGGCCGTCGAGCTCCACCGTGACGCGCACGGGCGAGCGCCCGCGCGGGCAGACCTCGGGGGCGCGCATGTTGGGCGGCAGCGCGGCCAGCTCCGCCGGCGAAAGGCGCCGGCACGGCGCGAGCCGCGCGCCGGCATGCGCAATGCTGACCTGCAGCAGGGCCGCACCCGGGGGCACCGGCGCGACCGATGGCGCGTGCGACAGCACGACGACGAGCGCGCCGAATGCGGCCCAGGCGAGTACGCCGCGCAGTACGGCCGCTGCGCGCACGCTAGGCCCCGGCATGCACCCTCCCCGGCGTCTCGCGTTTCGGGCGCGGCAGCGGCGCCGGCCCCATCGCCTCGAGGGTGGCACGCAGCGCGTCGCGCGCCGTGACCAGCCCGGCCTCCTCGCCCGCGGCCAGCTCGACCATGCGCAGCCGCTCGCGCGGCACGCTCTGGCGCAGGATCGGCTGGCGCTCGCCGGCGAGGCGCTGCGCGGTGAGCTCCGCGCCCAGCCGATAGGCGCACTCGCCTTCGCGGCAGGCCACCAGCAGCGCGCCGTCGGCGCCGCTGCGCAGCGCGTACTCGATGAACGACGGCGGCAGCATGCCGATGCAGCGCATGTCGAGCAGCGCCGTGCGCGCATCCTCGAGCGACGCCGCCTGCGCCGCCCGGGCGCAGGCAAACACCAGGATGCGTCCCTGCGCGGCCGCCGCAATGCGCGCCAGCGCCGCTTCGAGGCGCAGGCGCTGCTGCTGCACATCGGCATCGGGCATGTCGATGCCCGCGGCCAGCGCTTCGGTGCTGCGGAACGGCGTCGAGGACGGACAGGCGCCGGCGCACAGCCCGCAGGCCGCGCAGCGCTCGGGCATCACTTCGACTTGCCGCCCAGTGCGCACGTTCGGCGCGGGAATCAGCAGCACCGCCTGGTAGGGACAGTCGACGGTGCAGCGCGCGCAGCCGTTGCAGTTCGCCGGATCCACCACCGCGGCCACCGGCTTCGGCCCCGGCAGCAGCAGCGGCAGCGCGATGAGCAGCAGCGTCGTGCCAGCCGTGAGGATCCAGAGGAACGCCGGCGAGGTGGCCGCCATCAGCGGGTGCATGAACAGCAGAAACCAATCGAGTTCGATCGTCGACGGCAGGCGCAGCGGGTCCCAGGGCGCCTGCGACAGCGCCGGGCGCGCGAGCGCCGCGGCAAGCAGCATGGCGAGGGTGGCCGCCACCAGGCCGCGCGGCGCAATGGTCTTCGGCTGACCGATGCGCTGCACGTGGATCCACATGCCGGCGAGCAGCGCCAGCGGCAGCCCGATGTGGAGGAACACGAACAGCGAAAACAGTCGGTCGCCGACGCTTTCCGCGCCGAGGAAGTTGCGCGCCATGGGCTCGGCGGTGAGGCCGATGGCGTCGAACCATTCCGCGGTCGCGAGCGCCGAGATCTGCGCGCGCGCGTCCCACACCAGCCAGTAGCCGACCACGCCCGAGGCGTACATCAGCCACAGCAGCGGCACGCCGGAGATCCAGGAAAAGCGCCGGAAGCGCCGGAAACGCCCCGCCGCCCATTCGCGCAGCAGGTGCAGCAGCGTGGCGGCGACGAAGGCGTCCGCGGCGTAGCGGTGCACGCTGCGCAGCACGCCGCCGGCCCACCACTGTTCGACGCTCAGCGCCTCGATCGAGGCATAGGCGCCCTCGACGCTGGTGTCGAAGTAGATGAAGAGGTAGATCCCGGTGGCCGCCAGCACCCAAAACAGGAAGAACGCCAGGGTGCCGAGATTGCGCAGCGGGTTGGCGCGCGCACCGAGCGGCGCATCGAGCCAGCGCTCGGCCGCGACGAACGCCCGGTCGATTGCGTTCGCCGCCGCCATCACGTGCCCCGGAAGTCGAACCCGCCCTTGGCCGCGACGAAATCGATCAGCAGCATGCCGCCGGGCGCGAGCGTGAGCGTTTCCTCGCGCACGTAGTTGAACGGGCCGTCGGCGTGATCGCGCAGCCGCGCGACGATCCGGTGCTGGCCCGCCGCCACCGGCAGGCGGTGGTACAGGCTCGCGGCGCCATCGCGCTTGAAGCCGGCGGGCGGCACGGTGCGGCGGAACACGACGGCACCGTCGATCTCGAGCTCGACCGTGAGCGGCACGCGCTCGCGCGGACAATCCAGCGCCGCGCGCATGTTAGGCGGCAGCTTGGCCAGCTCCTCGGGCGTGCGCCTGCGGCATTCCTGCTTACGCTGTGCGGCGTGGATCAGCGAAATGCGCAGCAGCGCGTCGCCCGGCGCAATCAGCTCGAAGCGCGGGCTGGTCGAGAACATGCCGATCAGCGCCATGAGCGGCAGGTAGAGCAGCAGCTGGGCGACGATGCGCAGCGGCGAGGTCACCCGGTGCCTCCCAGTTTCACCAGCTCGCTCGATTCGCTGCGGATGCGCGGCGCGAGGCGGAACGCGTCCGAAAAGCAGTCGTCCTGGGACAGGCCGCGCGCGCGGAACGCCGGGTAGGCGGCCTCGACCATGCCCGCCGAGCCGCAGGCGTAGACCTGGTATTCGGCGAGATTGGGGAAGTCCTCGAGGATGGCCTCGTGCACGAGGCCGGTGCGCCCGCGCCAGTGGTCCTCCGGGCGCGGCTCGGAGATCACCGGCACGAAACGAAAGTTGTCGTGCTCGCGTTCCCACTGCGCCGGCAGCGCCGCGAGGTACATGTCCTCCGGCCGGCGCGTGCCCCAGTACAGCATCATCCGGCGCTTCATGCCGCGCGCGAAGGCGTACTCGACCATGCTTTTCACCGGCGCGAAACCGGTCGAGCCGGCGACGAAGATGATCGGCTTGGTGGAGTCCTCGCGCAGGAAGAACGAGCCGAGCGGCCCTTCGAAGCGCACGCGGTCGCCGACGCGCATTTTCTCGAACACACGCGTGGTATAGCGCCCGTTCGGGATACGCCGTATCTGCAGCTCGACGCGATCGGTGACCTGCGGCGCGGTGGCGAACGAGAAGGCGCGCTTGGCGCCGTCCTCCAGCAGGATGTTGATGTACTGCCCGGCGTAGAACTCGATCGGCTCGCGGCCTTCGAGCTTGAGGATCACGCGCATCACATCGGGCGCGAGCTTGTCCATCGACTCGACCACCGCGCTCCAGACGCGCGCCGGCACGCCGCCCGGTGCCGCGGTCGGCTCGTATTCGATCTCGATGTCCGAGCGCGGCGTCGCGCAGCACAGCAGCAGCTTGCCGGCGGCGCGCTCCGCCTCGCTCAGGCTGTCGCGCTGGTAGGCGCCGTAGTCGACGGTGCCGTAGGCGAGCGAGGCCTTGCACTTGCCGCAGCCACCGTTGCGGCACTCGTAGGGAAACGGCACGCCCTCGCGCAGGCCCGCGTCGAGAATCGTCTCGCCTTCGCGGATCGCGAGGATGCGGTTGTCCGGGCGCAGCAGCATGTGATAGCCCTCGGCCGGGCCCGTACGGCGGCGCGGCGGCAGCCAGGGCAGCAGCACGAGGACGAGCGTCGCCGCAGCCATCAGCAGCCACACCGCGCCGGCCGACCAGCGGTAAAGCAGCGCGTACACCGGCAGATAGAACCAGTCGAAATCGAGCACCGTCACCGCGCTGGTCAGGTCGGCCCTGCCCTGGCTCACGGCCGGCTTGACGAACGACAGCACCACCAGCGCGAGCGTCAGCGTCAGCGCGATCGGCAGCGGCGGCGCAGTCTTCGCCTGCGGCACGCGCTGGGTGTGCACCCACAGCACGGCCAGCACGGCGAGCGGGATGCCGAGGTGGATGAACGACAGCAGCGAGAAGAGGCGATCGTTCACCGCTTCGGGGAAGATGAAGTTGCGCACCAGCGTGCCGTTGAACACCGGCAGCCAGTCGAACCACTCCGCGGTCGCCACCACGACGAACTGCGCCATGCGGTCCCAGGGCAGCATGTAGCCGTTGATGCCGGCGGCGTACACCAGCCACAGCAGCGCGACGCCCGACACCCAGGAGAACCAGCGGAAGCTGCGGTAGCGGTCGAAACTCCAGTGCCGCGCCATGTGCAGCAGCATGGTCAGCACCACGCCGTCCGAGGCATAGCGGTGCACGCTGCGCAGCACGCCGCCGAGATACCACTGCTCGCGCGTCAGCTGCTCCACCGAGGCATAGGCGCCGTCGACGCTGGTCTCGAAGAAGACGTACAGATACAGCCCGCTCGCCACCACCAGCCACATGAGGAAGTACGAAATCGGGCCGAGGTAATACAGCGGATTGAGCCGGTCGCCGAAGGCGAGGTTGAACAGCGCCTCGACGCGCAGGAACACCCATTGGCCGGCGGCATGCAACCGCTTGAGCAACATCCACTCCTTTTCACGCCGCCGCGCGGCGGCTCAGACCGATGCTAGGCGCCGACGCCGCGGCGGCCTTGAGGTGCGTCAACGCGCGCCTCGCTCGCCCGACGCCGGCGCCGCCACTCGATCACCACGCTGGTGATGCCGACCAGGAGCACGCTCGCGCCGACCAGGATCTCGATCAACACTGCATAGTTCACGCGGTACTTGCCGGCGGCCGGATCGTAGACCGTGCACAGCAGCCGGATCTCCTCGATCAGCGCCGACAGACTGCCGGCCGGACGCGGCGCATTCTGCGCCAGCTCGAGCAGCGGCCCGACGAATGCCGGCGCGTCGAAGATTTCGCCGTACACCTGGCGATAGACGCGCCCCTCGGCGTCGAGGATGCTCACCTGCAGCAGGTGATCGAAGCCGGCCGGCGTCGCCTCGCGCAGGAAGCCGAAGTCGGCGAGCAAGGGCTCGACGCCGCCGGCCTCGGGCGACAGGAACGACCAGTTCGCATTGCGGATCCCCTGCTTGCGCGCGTAGTCGCGCATCGCCTCGGGTGTGTCGAACGGCAGGTTGAAGCCGACGGTCACCACGTGGAAGGTGCCGGGGCCGATGGCCCGCTCGGCCTGGCGCACCATCTGCTCAAGGTGCTTGGTCGTCGTCGGACAGATCTGGAAGCAGCCGGTGTAGACGAAGCTGACGACGAGCGGCTTGCCGCGGAACGACGACAGTCGCACCGCCGCGCCCTCCGTATCGGTAAAGCGGTAGTCGCCGACCACCCGGCCGATCGCGGCCTGGCTCTCGCGCAGCGCGCGCTGTTCGTCGAGCGCCGCGCCCGCCGTCGCGCCGCACAGCAAGGCGACGAAGGCACATGCCCATGCCACCAGGCGGGTCATGAAACCGGACGGTGGCGGGAGGCGGACCACGCTGCCCCCGCAGTTCGTCATCGCAGGGCGACGTCCAGCATCGCGCCGCCCAGCACTGCGACGAGCTGGACCAGCGAGGCGCGAAACGCCGCGCGCGCCGTTCGCGGACCGGGCGCCGCAGCGAGCGCGTGGCATTGCAGCAGGAACCAGGCGCCACCGGCCACCGCGGCCACCACATAGAGCGGGCCGAGACCGAGCACCGCGGGCACCAGCGTGGCGATGATCAGCAGCCAGGCCCCGGTCAGCACCGCGTTTGCCGCGCGTGCATCGCCGACCACCACCGGCAGCATCGGCACGCCCGCGGCCTCGTAATCCTCACGATAGGCGATCGCCAGCGCCCAGAAATGCGGCGGCGTCCAGAGAAACAGGATCACCGCCAGCGCCAGCGCTTCGGGCCCGGGCACCGGCGAGACCGCCGCCGCGCCGGCGAGCACCGCGAAGCTGCCCGCCAGGCCGCCGATGACGATGTTCCACCAGGTTCGACGCTTGAGCCACACGGTGTAGACCACGCCGTAGAAGAAGGCGCCGAGAAAGACGTGCGCCGCAGCGACGACGTTGGTCGCCAGCGCCGCGGCGAGTACCGCGGCGACGGTCAGCGCGCCGATCGCCCACAGCCACGCCGGCCCGTGCGCCAGGCGCCCGGTGACGAACGGCCGGCCGCGGGTGCGCCGCATGCGCGCGTCGATGTCGCGCTCGACGTACTGGTTGAACGCGCCGGCCGCGGCCGAGGACATCAGCACCGCCAGCGCGAGCACCGCCACCTGCCAGGCGCCGAGCGCCGCGCCGCGCTCGACCGCCCAGCCGGCCAGCGCCGCGACCGCGATCGCGACACCGATCCTCAGCTTGAACAGGTTGAGCAAGGCACGCATCCCGGCGGTCCTATTTGAGCGGCCAGACCGTCGACAGGTACTTCCAGTTGACGAAGTAGTACAGCACGAACGA
>JBFFEY010000005.1:0-128494 GCA_041558415.1 Burkholderiales bacterium
GCCGCCGCGTAGGTCACGCGCTGCTTGCGCAGCACCTCGACGGTCTTGTCCACCGCGCCGTCGTCGACGCTCACCTGCGGCCGCTCGACCGTCGCGCCCGACACGTCACCGGGTTTGACTTCGGGATAGACCTCGAAGGTGGCGCTGAACTCGAGCGCCTTGTCGTCCGGCCCGTCTTTCTTCTCGATCTTCGGGTAGCCCGCGACGCGCAGGTTCGCTTCCTTGACCGCGTTGTTGAACGCGTTCTTCACCGCGTCACCGAGCACCTCGGAACGCACCTGCGTGCCGTACTGTTGCGCCACCAGCTTGAGCGGCACCTTGCCCGGCCGGAAGCCCGGCATCTTCACGTCCCGCGCGAGCTTCTTCAGCCGCACGTCCACCTGGCGCTCGATCTCGTCGACGGGGACCGCCATCGTGACGCGCCGTTCTAGGTTGCTGATCGTTTCTACGTCCACTGCCATGCCTGCCGTATTCCTCGGGTTGCCCGCCCATCGGCGCTGGTGCGAAGGGTGGGACTCGAACCCACACGCGTTGCCGCGCTGGAACCTAAATCCAGTGCGTCTGCCAATTCCGCCACCTTCGCGCGTCGAGCGGGGGGGGGGGTAAAAAAACAGCCGGATTATAACCGCGAACCTGCCCTCGCCCCGGAGGCGACAGCGCCGAATCGCCTTTAGAATCAAGCGGTGTCCGTCGGCCACTACGAAAACTTTCCGGTCGCCTCGCTGCTGCTGCCGGCGCGGCTGCGCGAGCCGGTCACGCTGATTTACCGCTTTGCGCGCAGCGCGGACGATTTCGCCGACGAGGGCGACGTCGCACCCGAGGAACGGCTGGCACGCCTGCAGGCCTACCGTGATGCGCTCGGTGAAATCGCTGCCGGCGGCACGCCGGCCGAGCCGCTGTTTCGCGACCTGGCCCGCATCGTCGCCGTGCACCGCCTGCCGCTCGCGCTGTTCCACGATCTGCTCGACGCCTTCTCGCAGGACGTCACCCAGCAGCGCTATGCCGACTTCGCGGAACTGCTCGATTACTGCCGCCGTTCGGCCAATCCGGTCGGCCGGCTGCTGCTGCACCTGTTCGAGCGCGCGAGCGAGGAGAACCTGCGCGATTCCGATGCGATCTGCTCGGGGCTGCAGCTCGCCAACTTCTGGCAGGACGTGGCGCTCGACTACGCCAAGCAGCGCGTCTACCTGCCGCGCGACGAGATGGCGCGCTTCGGCGTCGACGAACGGCAGATCGCCCAGGGGCGCTGCGACGGCGCCTGGCGCGCGCTGATCGGCTTCCAGATCGAGCGCACCCGCGCCATGCTGCTCGCCGGGGCGCCGCTCGGCCGGCGCCTGCCGGGACGCATCGGCCTCGAGATCCGCCTTACCGTGCAGGGCGGCCTGCGCATTCTCGACAAGCTCGCCGCCGCCGGCGCCGACATGTTCGGCCACCGGCCCGTGCTGCGCGCCTTCGACTGGCCACTGCTGCTGGCGCGCGCGCTATGACGCCCGAGCAGTACTGCCAGCACAAGGCCGCCGGCAGCGGCTCGAGCTTCTACTACGCGTTTCTCTTCCTGCCGGCGGCGCGCCGGCGCGCGATCACGGCGCTGTACGCCTTCTGCCGCGAGGTCGATGACGTGGTCGACGAGTGCAGCGACCGCGAGCTCGCCGCCAGCAAGCTGGCCTGGTGGCGCAGCGAGCTCGGGCGCCTCTACCAGGGCCGCCCAGAGCATCCCGTCACGCGCGCGCTCGCAGCTGCCATTGAGCCGTTCGACATCCGCGCCGAACGGCTGAACGAGATCATCGACGGCATGGAGATGGATCTCACGCAGACGCGCTACCTCGACTTTGCCGCGCTGGAACGTTACTGCTACCACGTCGCCGGCGTGGTCGGCATCGTTTCCGCCGGCATCTTCGGCTACCGCGACGCGCGTACGCTGGAATACGCGCGGCTGCTCGGCATCGCCTTCCAGCTCACCAACATCATCCGCGACGTTGGCGAGGATGCCCGCAAGAATCGCATCTACCTGCCGATGGACGAGCTGCGCGCCCATCAGGTGCCTGCCGCCGACATCCTCGCCGCACGCGAGAGCCCGGCCTTCACCGCGCTGATGCGCATGCAGGCGGCACGGGCGCGCGACTACTATGCGCGCGCCTACGCCGCCCTGCCCGCGGTCGACCGGCGCGCGCAGCGCGCCGGGCTCATCATGGCGGCGATCTACGCCGCGCTGCTCGAGGAGATCGAGCACGACGGCTTCCACGTGCTGACGCAGCGCACTTCGCTGACACCGCTGCGCAAGCTCTGGATCGCTTGCCGCACGTGGCTGGCGACGTAACGACGGTGAGCGGCGCGCCGCGCGACCGCGTCGCAATCATCGGCGCCGGCTACGCCGGCATGGCCGCGGCGGTGGCGCTCGCCGAGCGCGGCGTCGCGGTCGAGGTCTTCGAAGCCGGCCCCGTGCCGGGCGGCCGCGCACGGCGCGTGCGCGCGCGCGGGCGGACCTTCGACAACGGCCAGCACCTGCTGGTCGGCGCCTATCGCGAGCTGCTGCGCCTCATGCGCACGGTCGGCGTGCCCGAAGACGCGCTGCTGCGGCGTCCGCTCGAGCTGTGCTACGCGCGCGGCTTCGCCTTGCGCGCGCTGCCGCTGCCGGCGCCGCTCGGTCTGCTCGGCGGCCTGTTACTCGCGCGCGGCGCACCCCTGTCGGAGCGCATCGGCGCCGTGCGCTTCATGCGCGCGATGCGCGCGCAGGGCTTCCGGCTGAGCGAGGACTGCAGCGTCGCGGCGCTGCTCGCGCGGCACGGCCAGCTCGGTCACATCGGCCATTACCTCTGGACGGCGCTGTGCATCGCCGCGCTCAACATCGCGCCCGCGCAGGCCTCGGCCAGCGCGTTTCTCGCGGTGCTGCGCGACACGCTCGAGGGCGCGCCCGGGGCGAGCGATCTGCTGCTGCCGCGCATCGACCTGAGCCGGCTGTTTCCGGAACCGGCGGCGGCATTCGTGACCGCGCGCGGCGGGCGCGTGCACCTGCGCAGCCCGGTGCGCGATCTCGAGGCGCTGCGCAAGCGCTTCGCGGCGATCGTCGTCGCCGTCGGGCCGCACCAGCTGCCGGCGCTGGCGCCGGCGCTCGCCTTCGCCGCGTCGTACGAGCCGATCGTCACGGTCTACCTGCAGTTCACCGAGCGCCTGCGGCTCGCGCGACCGATGCTCGGGCTCGACGGCGGTCTGGTGCAGTGGGTGTTCGACCGCGACCGGCTGTGCGACGAGCCGGGCCATCTCGCCTGCGTCATCAGCGCGCAGGGGCCGCATACCGCGCTCGCCCACGAAGCGCTTGCGGCGCGCTGCGCGCAGGAGCTGCGCGCCGCACTGCCCGGCCTGCCGCCGCTGCGCGGCGCGCAGGTCATCGCGGAAAAGCGCGCCACGGTGGCCTGCACCCCGGGCGCAGCGCGCCCGGGGACGCGCACGCCACTCGAGCGCGTCTACCGCGCCGGCGACTACACCGACCCGGAGTATCCGCCGACCCTCGAGGCTGCCGCGCGCAGCGGCCTGCGTGCCGCGCAGGCGGTGATCGAGGACGCGGGCCGCGCGCCGGCATGAGTGCGCCCCACAACGAGCGCCTCGCGCTCGCCTGCGCGCTCGCCGCGGTGCTTGCTTGGTCCACGGTGGCCACCGGCTTCAAGCTCGGCCTGCAGCGGCTCGAACCGTTGCAGCTGCTGTGGCTCGGCGCGCTCATTTCGCTCGCCTTTTTCGCCGCCCTGCTGATCGTCACCGGGCGCTGGCGCGCGCTCGCAGCACTTCGCGCGCGTGACTGGTCGTGGCTCGCTGGCCTCGGGCTGCTCAACCCGTTCCTGTATTACTTCATTCTGTTCGAGGCCTACGACCGCCTGCCGGCGCAGATCGCCCAGCCGCTCAACTACACCTGGGCGATCATGCTCGCCGTCCTCGCCGTGCCGATTCTCGGACAGCCGCTGAAGCGACGCACGCTGGCGGGCATCGTCGTCAGCTACGGCGGCGTCGTGGTGCTGCTGGCGCAGGGCCGGCTCGACGGCTTCGCGCAGGTCGATCCTCTGGGCGTGATGCTGGCGCTCGTCAGCACGCTGGTCTGGGCGCTGTACTGGCTGGCGAATGTGCGCCTGAAGATCGACGCCCTAGTGCTGATGACCGGCAGCTTCGCGGTCGGTGCACCGGCGGTCGGCCTGGCCTGCGCGCTGCTCGAGGGCCTGCCGGTCTTGAGCGCGCGGGCGCTCGGCTACGGCGCCTGGGTGGGTCTCGTCGAGATGGGCGTCACCTTCGTGCTGTGGCAGACCGCCATGCGGCGCACCGCGCACGCCGGGCGCATCGCGCAGCTCATCTTTCTGTCGCCGTTCCTCTCGCTGGTGCTGATCGACCGCGTACTCGGCGAAGCGGTTTCGGCGAGCTCGGTCGCCGGGCTTGCGCTGATCGTTGCAGGGCTACTGATCGCGCGGCGCTGAGCGACATCGCGCCGCTCACAGCTCGCGCAGCAGCTGTACCGCCTGCTCGATACGCTCGACCGGCAGCACTTCGAGCCCGGCGATCGCGCCCTTCGGCCGATTGGCGCGCGGCACGATGGCGCGCGTGAAGCCGAGCTTGACCGCCTCGCGCAGCCGCTCCTGGCCGCGCGGCGCCGGGCGCACCTCACCGGCCAGGCCGATCTCACCGAACACCACCACGTCGCGCGGCACCGGGCGATCCGTGAGGGACGACACCACCGCCAGCGACACCGCGAGGTCGGCGGCCGGCTCGCTGATGCGCACGCCGCCCACCGCGTTGACGAACACGTCCTGATCGATCGTCGCCAGTCGCGCATGGCGATGCAGCACCGCGAGCAGCATCGCCAGACGGTTCTGCTCAAGCCCGACCGACAGGCGCCGCGGACTCGGCGCCTGCGCGCCGTCGACCAGCGCCTGCACCTCGACCAGCAGCGGGCGCGTGCCCTCCAGCGTCGCCAGCACGCAGGCCCCCGCGACGTCGGCGCCATGGTGCGACAGGAACAGCGCGGACGGGTTGCTCACCGCGCGCAGTCCGCGCTCGGTCATGGCGAACACGCCGAGTTCGTTCACCGCGCCGAAGCGGTTCTTGATCGCGCGCACCAGGCGGAAACTGGAGTGCGGATCGCCTTCGAAATAAAGCACCGAATCGACGATGTGCTCCAGTACGCGCGGCCCGGCGATCGCCCCCTCCTTGGTGACGTGGCCGATCAGCAGCACGGCGCAGCCGCTGTGCTTGGCGTGGCGGGTGAGCTGCGCCGCGCACTCGCGCACCTGGGCGACCGAGCCCGGCGCCGACTGCAGCGCGTCCGAGTACAGCGTCTGGATCGAGTCGATCACCACCACCTGCGGCCTGGCGGCGGCGAGCGTCTCGAGGATGCGCTCGAGCTGGATTTCCGCGAGCAGCTGCACGCCGCCCGTCTCGAGCGCGAGCCGGCGCGCACGCAGCGCAACCTGCTCGACGGACTCCTCGCCGCTGACATAGAGCGTCGCGGTGCGCGCCTTGGACGCAGCGAGGGCGGAAAGCGCCTGCAGCAGCAGCGTCGACTTGCCGATGCCCGGATCGCCGCCCAGCAGGACCACCTGGCCGGCGACCAGACCGCCGCCGAGCACGCGGTCGAGCTCCTCCAGTCCCACCGCAATGCGCGCCGCCTCGCGCGCTTCGATTCCGGCCAGCGGCTGTGGCGTGCTTGCCGGCGCGACGCCACGATGCCGCTGCGCGCCGGGCTTCTCCGCGCGCGTCTCGACCAACGTGCCGGCCGCGCCGCAGGAGGGACAGGCGCCGAACCATTGCAGCGCGCTCGCGCCGCAGTCGGAACACACGTAGACCGACTTCGCCCGGGCCACGGCGGACGGTCTCGCTCAGGTTTCCACGATCGGCACGCGCGGCGCCAGCCGGCAGAGCAGCTCGTAGCTGATCGTGCCGGCGTGCATCGCCACCTCGTCCGCCGACAGGCCTTCGCCCCACAGCGTGACCGGCGCACCGACGCGCGCCTCGCGGATGCCGGTGACGTCGACGCAGATCATGTCCATCGACACGCGCCCGACGATGCGCGAGCGCTGTCCGGCGACCAGTACGGGCGCGCCGCTCGGCGCATGGCGCGGGTAGCCGTCGGCGTAGCCGCAGGCCACCACGCCCACCGTCATCTCGCCAGCGGTCTCGTAGCTGAAGCCGTAGCCGACGCGCTCGCCCGGCTGCAGCTTCTGCAGCGCGATGATCTCGCTCGACAGCGTCATCGCCGGCTGGAGGCCGAGCGCCGCCGCGCTCTGGTCGGCGAACGGCGAACAACCGTAGAGCATGATGCCCGGGCGCACCCAGTTGGCGCGCGTCTGCTCCGGGTAGCGCAGCAGCGCCGCGGAGTTGGCGACGCAGCGCGGCCCCTGCAGGCTGTGTGTGATCTGATTGAACCAGTCGAGCTGCCCACGCACGCCGCTTTCGCCGTCGGCGTCCGCGAAATGGGTCATCAGCGTGACCGAGCGGATCTGCGGATCCTCCTGCAGCACGTTCCAGCCGAGCCGCAGATTATCCGGCGCGAAGCCGAGCCGGTTCATGCCGCTGTTGACCTTGAGATAGGCGTCGATCTGTCCGCCGAGGTCGTTCGCCTGCAGCATCTCGACCTGCTCGACACAGTGGATCACCGGGGTAAGCGCGTATTTTTCGAGGAACGGCAGGTCCTGCGGCCGGAAAAAGCCTTCCAGCATCAGGATCGGCTTGTTGATGCCGGCCGAGCGCAGGCGCAGCGCGTCGACGAAATCGAGCAGCGCGAAACCGTCGGCGTCTTCCAAGGCCTTGGCCACGCGCAGCAGCCCGTGGCCGTAGCCGTTCGCCTTGATCACCGCCCAGACCTTGGCGCCGGCGGCGAAGCGCCGCGCGATGTTCAGGTTGTGCCTGAGCGCGGTGCTCGAGATCGTGGCGCGGATCGGTCGCGGCATGGGGCTCAGCGCTGGACCGAAAGGCGAAACACCGGCGCCTTGCGACGCTCGCGCATCAGGTCGAGCGCGCTGACCAGCGCCACCGTCACGCGCTCGCCGGTCGCCTGCAGCGCGCGCCGCTCGTCGCGCGCCGCCTCGATGAGGGAGGCGATGTCTTCCGGCACTTCGCGATCCTCCTCCATCACCATGTCTTCGAGCATACCCGGCTTCAATTCGGGCCGGAACAGCAGCCCGTAGCCCGGCAGCGGCGCGCGGACCGCGATCCAGCGGCCGGCATCGTCGACCGCCACCGGGGTGAGCGAGGCGTCGAGCTCGGCGCGGCCATTGACCATCACCAGCACGCGACGGCCGTCGATCGCCTGCGCCAGCGGATCGTCCGCAACCACGCCGCGCGCCGTGGCGAAATAGGCCGCATGCATCGGCTCGGCGAACAGCCGGCTGCCGTGCGCCGCGGCGCGCACGTGCGCACCGCCGCCGAGACCGATCACCGGCCGGCCGGCTTTCTGGAAGGCGCGCAGCAGCCGGCTCTCGTCCTCGACCCAGGCACAGCGCGCGGCATCGGCGATCGGCCAGGCGGTGCCGAGCAGCCACAGCGCATCGAACTGCGAGGGCGTACCGGCGACGTCCTGCCCGGCGACCGGACGGACGTAGTGGAAGGCGATGTCACGCCTTTCCCACTGCGGCTCGAGCGCACCGAAGAATTCGGAGAACGTGTGCTGAACGGCGAGGAATCGCTTCACGGCAGCGGGGCAATCACAGCGAGGGCGGAACAGTACCCCAGGACGCAGCGGACCGCCCAGGGCCTCAGGCCGCCTGCAGCGCGTTCAGGCGTTGTTTCGCGTATTCGGCGAAGGTGTTGACCAGCTGCGAGCGGAACTTCTCTTTCGGGTAGACGACCGAAAGCTGCCGCTGCAGCCGCGGCGCGAGCGGCACGCAGACCAGGCGGCCGAGCGCCAGCTCGCTCGCCACCGTGACGCGCGACATGATACCGAAGCCGAGCCCCGTGGCGACCAGCCCTTTGAGCGCCTCCGGGCTGCCCAGCTCCATCACCACGCTGAGACTGTCGGGCTCGACACCCGCCTTCTGCAGATAGCGGTCGGTCACCTCGCGCGTGCCGGATCCGGATTCGCGGCTGATGAAGGGGTACTGCACCAACTGCTTCGGATGCACGCTCTTCAGTCGCCCGAGCGGATGCGACGGCGCACAGATGACCTGCAGTTCGTCGTCGCACACGACGTCGGACGCGACGCTCGGCAAGTGCGACGGCGCTTCGATGAAGCCGATGTCCAGAGTATGCTCGGCGACGCGGCTCTCCACGCTCTCGGAATTGGCCACCACCAGGCGCGGCAGCACTTTCGGGTATTTCGACTTGAACTCGCCCAGCACGCGTGGCAGGAGAAACTCCGCGATCGTCGTGCTGGCGCCGACCAGCAGCAGTCCGGCGACCTCGCCGGTCATCTCCTTGAGCCGGATATCGAGCTCGGCCGAGAGCGCCAGGATGCGCTCGGCATACTCGAGCACGACGCCGCCCGCCGGCGTGAGCGAGATGCGGCCGTGACCGCGCTCGAACAGGCGTGTATTGAAATGCTCCTCGAGCTGCTTGATCTGGAAAGTCACCGCCGGCTGGGTCATGAAAAGGGCTTCTGCCGCCTTGGTGAACGACAGATGCTTGGCGACGGCATGAAAGACTTGGAGGCGCCGGTCGGCCATGGCGAATTAATCCAATCAATCGGCCTGGAAAAGAGCCTTATTCAAACATAATCCCTTTGCTTTGGATAGCTTATCGCTCGTCATGCGCGAAGCCTGGAAACGTATCGACCTCGAAGGCGGCGGGCTGCAGGCAGCCAACCGCCGCCTGACGGCCACGCTGCGCAGCCGCCGCAGCGCGTATCTGCTGTGGCCCGGATGCGCCGTCGGCGCGCATCGCTTTTACCTGCACTCGCCGCGCGGCGGCGTCGCCTGGTGCGTGGCGAGCCTGCTGCTTTACCGCTTCGGGACCGACGCGGGCGTCGCCGCGGGCTGTACGCTGCTGCTCCTTGCGCTCGCCGAGCTGTGGTGGATCGACCGGCGCGTCACCCGGCTCAACACGGCGCTGCGCATGGAGGCGGTGCTGGGCGCCGGCGCCGGCGCAAACCACGCTCGGCGTAAGGCCCGCGTGATATAAACCGCCCGCCATGAACCTCGGCTTCTACATCATCATGGCGGCGCAGTTCTTCTCGTCGCTCGCCGACAATGCGCTGCTCATCGCCGCCATCGCGTTGCTGGTCGCCTCCGACGCGCCGAGCTGGCTCACGCCTTACCTGAAGTTTTTCTTCGTAATCTCCTACGTGGTGCTGGCGCCCTACGTCGGTGCATTTGCCGACCGCCTGCCGAAGGGCATGGTGATGCTCATCTCGAACACCATCAAGATCGTCGGCTGCGTGCTGATGCTGTGGGAGATGAATCCGCTCGCCGCCTACGCGCTGGTCGGCCTCGGCGCGGCCGCCTACTCGCCAGCGAAGTACGGCATCCTCACCGAGTACCTGCCGCACCACAAGCTGGTCATCGCCAACGGCTGGATCGAAGGTCTCACCGTCGCCTCGATCATCCTCGGCACCCTGCTCGGTGGCCTGCTGCTGCACCAGGGCGTTTCGATGGTCCTGCTCGGCTTCGACCTGCCGTTCATCGACACCCATATCGACACACCGCCGGAGGCCGCCATCGCGCTCATCGTCGCGGTATACGCCGTCGCCGCTTACTTCAACCTGCACGTGCCGCGCACGGGCGTGAAGCTGAAGCCGCTGCCGGCCCACCCGATCGACACGCTGAAGGACTTCGTGCACTGCGTCGCCGCGCTGTGGAAGGACCGCCTCGGCCAGATCTCGCTCGCCGTGACGACGCTGTTCTGGGGCGCCGGCGCAACGCTGCAGTTCATCGTCATCGAGTGGGCGCGTGTCGCGCTCGAATTCAACCTGTCGAAGGCCGCCATGCTGCAGGGCGTGACGGCGCTCGGCATCGCGATCGGCGCGGTCGCCGCCTCGATGCGCGTCTCGCTCGACCAGTCGGTGCGCGTCATACCGCTCGGCATTGCGATGGGCGTGATCGTCATCGCCATGAACTTCGTCACCAGCGTCTGGCTCGCGGTGCCGCTGATGATCATCATCGGCGGCCTCGCCGGCTTTTTCGTCGTGCCGATGAACGCGCTGCTGCAGCATCGCGGGCACCACCTGGTCGGCGCCGGGCGCTCGATCGCGGTGCAGAACTTCAACGAGAACGCCTCGATCCTGGCGATGATCGCGCTCTATTCGCTGCTGCTGTGGGCGGGCTTCTCGATCTACACGGTGATCGTGCTGTTCGGTTTGTTCGTGGCCGGCACGATGACCTTGGTGCTCTGGTGGTTCCGCCACAACCGGCGCGTGCATGCCGCGGAGGTTGAGCGCCTGCTCGCCTTCGCGCGCGCCGAGGATACGCACGTCAGCCACCCGGTGGAGGACACCGCAGCCGGCGTCCCGGTCACGCCCGCCGATAGAGTCTGACGTAGGCCTCGCGGGCGAGTGGCGCGACGCGCGGCGCCGATCGCACCGTCGACGAGCGGCTCGAGCACCGGCGTGGCGTCCTCGGCCAAGCGGCGCTCCCAGTCGGCGATGCGCGCATCCACGCGGGCGAAGGTCCCGGAGCGCATCGTCGTTTACATTAGCGATCCTGAAACGGAGGCATGCAATGCGCCAACCGCTGGTTCGCCTGGTGCGAATCAATGGCCTGCAGTTCAACGCGAACCGCGACCCGCAGGCCTACCGGCGCCCGCTTGGCACGGCGTTCCGCATCGAGGCGCTGCTCGCCGGCAGCGGCGAGGCACGCTGCGCGCTGAGCGAGGCCGGCGGCGCAGTCCTCGCCGAGTCGAGCGAGCCCCTGCCTGGCCGCTTCCGCAGTGAGCTGCGTTTCGAAACGCCCGGCTCGCGCGTCGTGACACTGGCGGTCGATGCGGGCGAGGCGCGGTTTCGCCAGGACCTGCGCCTCGACGTCGAGCCGCCGCGGCACTGAGCGGGGCCGTGCCGTGGCGCCGCGTTCAGCGCCCGGCGCCAAGTTCGGCGAGCGTGCGGCGCGCGAACACCAGGTCGGACCAGGCCTTCGCCTTGTCCGGCAGGTTGCGCAGCAGATAGGCCGGATGATAGGTGACGATCAGCGGCACGCCGGCGTAGCGATGCACGCGCCCGCGCAGGCTGGCGATCGTCGCGTCGGTCGCCAGCAGGGTCTGCGCGGCGAAGCGGCCCATGGCAACGATAAGCCGCGGCTCGATGAGCGCGATCTGGCGCAGCAGGTAAGGCGTGCATTGCGCGACCTCGCCTGGCTCCGGGTTGCGGTTGCCCGGCGGACGGCATTTCAGCACGTTGGCGATGTAGACGTTCTCGCCGCGCCCGAGGTCGAGCGCGGCGAGCATGGCATCGAGCAGGCGGCCGGCCTGCCCGACGAAGGGTTCGCCAAGCCGGTCCTCTTCGGCGCCGGGCGCTTCGCCCACCAGCAGCCAGTCGGCACGCTCGTCGCCGACGCCGAACACGGCCTGCTTGCGGCCGCTGTGCAAGGCGCAGGCCGTGCAGGCCGGCACGGCCTGCTTGAGCGCGCTCCAGTCCATGGCCTCGATTGCGGCCTCGCGCCCAGCGGCGGCGAGCGGCGGCGCTTCCCGCGCGGCCGGCAATGCTGCGGCCGCCGTCTCGTCCGGCACTTCGCTCCGCGCACGGCGCAGGCGCCACAGCGGCGCGAGCCCCATCTCCGCCAGCCGTGCGCTGCGCCCGGGCCGCGTCATGCGAGGCGCAGCACGTAGACCAGCGCGTCTTCGCGGCCGCTGTGCGCCGGGTAATAGCCGCGGCGCACCGCCACGCGGCGAAAGCCGAAGCGCTGGTAGAGGCGCTGCGCGCCCGCGTTGCTCGGGCGCACCTCGAGAAAGACGCTGCGCGCGTGCATCTGCCGCGCCTGTGCGATGACCTGATCGAGCATCGCGCTGCCGCAGCCGCGGCGCTGATGGTCCGCGGCGACGGAAAAATTGAGCAGATGCGCCTCGCCCGCGGCGACGAGCAGCACGAAGTAGCCGATCAGCGCATCGGCTTCGCGCCAGACCCAGCACTCGTACTCGGCGCGCAGTGCGTCGACGAAATTGCCGCGCGTCCAGGGATGGCTGTAGATCGCGCTCTCCACGGCGACCACGGCGTCGAGGTCCTCGGGCTGCATGCGCGCGAGCCGCGGACGCGGCGCGCTCGCGCGATCCAGTACCGCGCTCATTGCGCGCGCCGCTCCGCGCGGGTGAGCGCGACCTTGTCGCGCTGGTAGTGCGGCATCGCCTGCGCCGCGTCGACGCCCTCGCCGCGTGCAAAGCGCGGCGCAGCGAGCCGCGCGACGGCATAGGCGCCCGGCCGCAGGCCCGGCAGCACCTGCACCAGCGCCGCACCGAGGCGTGCCGCGAGCGTCTCGCCGTGCACGACGAAGCCGCTGCCCGCGCCGACCCAGCCCTCACCCGGCGGCCCCTGCAATGCCGCAGGCGCGAGGCAGACCGGCTCAAGCAAAGTGGCCCAGCCCTCGCCGCGACGCGCGTAAGCCGCGCAGTAGACCTCCCGCATGCGCGCGTCGAGGCAGGCGAGGACGCGCTCTGCGCCCGCCGCGTCGGCGAGCGCCTCCAGGCTGGAGACGCCGAGCACCGGCAGGTCGCGCGCGAACGCCAGCCCCTGCGCCACCCCGCAGGCGATGCGCAAGCCGGTGAAGGCGCCGGGCCCGGCACCGAAGGCGACGCCGTCGAGCGCCGGCAGGCCGAGGCCGGCCTGCGCCAGCAGCCGCTCGACCATCGGCAGCAGTAGCTCGCCGTGCGCGTGGTCGGCGCGTGTCTCGAGCGCGGCGATCTCGCCGTCGCAGCAGAGCGCGGCCGAGCACCATTCGCTGCAGCTGTCGAGCGCGATGAACCGCATGGCCGAATTCTAGCGCCTGCTAGAATTTGCGCCTCCGCGCGCGACCGCGCGACGCATTCCCCGGGAGTTTTTTCTCATGACGACCCACCGCATCGCAGTCATCGCCGGCGACGGCATCGGCCGGGAAACCGTGCCCGAAGGCATCCGCGTGCTCGAGGCCGCGGGCGCCAAGCACGGCATCCGCTTCGAGTGGCAGGAATTTCCGTGGAGCTGCGACTGGTACAAGGAACACGGCCGCATGTGCCCGGAGGACGCGCCCGACGTCCTGCGCAAGTTCGACGCCGTCTTCTTCGGCGCGGTCGGCAATCCGGCGATCGTGCCCGATCACATTTCGGCCTGGGGCCTGCTGATCAACTTCCGCCGCTGGTTCGATCTCTACGTGAACCTGCGCCCGGTGCGCCTGTTCGAAGGCCTGCCCTGCCCGCTCGCTGGCCGCAAGCCGGGCGACATCGACTACATCGTGCTGCGCGAGAACACCGAGGGCGAGTACGGCAACGTCGGTGGACGCGTCTACGAGGGCACCGAGCGCGAAGTGGTCATGCAGCAGGCGGTGTTCAGCCGCAAGGGGGTCGACCGCATCATGAAGGTCGGCTTCGAGCTGGCGATGCAGCGCGGCAAGCACCTCACCTCATGCACCAAGTCCAACGGCATCTCGATCACCATGCCGTACTGGGACGAACGCTTCGCCGAGATGAAGAAGCACTATGCGGACGTGCGCACCGACCAGTACCACGTCGACGGGCTGTCGATCCAGATGGTGCTCAACCCGGACCGCTTCGACGTCATCGTCTGCTCGAACCTGTTCGGCGACATCCTTTCCGACCTCGGACCCGCGACCGCGGGCACCATCGGCATCGCGCCCTCGGGCAACATCAACCCGGAGCGCACCGCGCCGTCGATCTTCGAGCCGGTGCACGGCTCGGCGCCGGACATCGCCGGCAAGAAGATCGCCAACCCGATCGCGCAGGTCTGGTCGGGTGCGCTCATGCTCGAGCACCTCGGGCATGCCGCCGCGGCCGCGGAGATCATGGGCGCGATCGAGCGCGTCATCGTCGAGGGGCCGCACACGCCCGACATGAAGGGCAAGGCCTCCACCTCGGAGGTCGGCACCGCGCTCGCCGAAGCGGTGCGCGCGCAAAGCAAGAAAGCGGCTTGAAGACCTACCGCATCGCCGCGATTCCGGGCGACGGGATCGGCAACGAAGTCATCCCGGCCGGCATCGAAGTGCTCGATGCGCTCGCCGCGCGGCAGGGTTTCAGCCTCGCCTTCGAGCACTTCGACTGGGGCTCGAAGCGCTACCTCGAGACCGGCGCCTATATTCCCGATGGGGGCCTCGAGAAGCTGAAGACCTTCGACGCGATCTTCTTCGGCGCGGTCGGCGCCGCCGAGGTGCCCGACCACATTTCTCTCTGGGGCCTGCGGCTGCCGATCTGCCAGGGCTTCGACCAGTACGCCAACGTGCGCCCGGCGCGCGTGCTGCCCGGCGTCGAAAGCCCGCTGCGCGACGGCGCCGCGCTCGACTGGGTGATCATCCGCGAGAACTCGGAAGGCGAGTACTCCGGCTCGGGCGGGCGCGTGCACCGCGGGCTGCCCGAGGAAGTCGCCACCGAAACCTCGGTGTTCACGCGGCGTGGCGTCGAGCGCATCCACCGCTTCGCCTTCGCGCTCGCGCGCGGCCGGACGAAGAAGCACTTGACGCTGGTCACCAAGTCGAACGCCCAGCGACACGGCATGGTGCTGTGGGACGAGATCTTCTTCGAAGTGGCGAAGGACTATCCCGACGTACGCTGGGACCGCGAGCTGGTCGACGCCATGACCACGCGCATGGTGCTCAAGCCCGGCTCGATCGACACCGTGGTCGCCTCCAACCTGCACGCCGACATCCTCTCGGATCTGGCCGCCGCGCTGTCTGGCTCGCTCGGCATCGCGCCAACCGCGAATCTCAACCCCGAGCGGACCTTTCCTTCGATGTTCGAACCGATCCACGGCTCGGCCTTCGACATCACCGGAAAGGGCATTGCCAATCCGCTCGCCACCTTCTGGACCGCGTCGATGATGCTCGAGCACCTCGGCGAGGCGAGCGCCGCGGCGCGGCTGATGGGCGCGATCCAGGCGACCACTGCCGAAGGCGTGCTGACGCCCGATCTCGGCGGCGTGCACGACACGCGCGCGGTGACCAACGCGGTCAAGCGCGCGCTCGACTGAGCGAGCGCCGCTAGTTCACCGAACGAAGGCGCAGCCGGCCGGCCGCATCCCGGCGCGCCTCGAGCACGGCGAGCCGGTGCCGGTAGGCGACGTAATACTTGTAGACGTTGCGCACGTAGCGCACCGTCTCATAGCCGATACGCTCGGCCGCGAGCTGCTCGACGTGGCCGAACCAGCGGTTCGGATCGAGGCCAGCCTGCGCAGCGCGCCTGCGCAGCGCGGCGATGCGGCTCGGGCCGGCGTTGTAGCTGGCGAGCGCGAACAGCATGCGATTCTGCGCGTCGAAGTGGGCGCCGTTGAAGTAGCGCTCGAGCAGCTGGTTCATGTACTTGATGCCGGCGTGAATGTTCGCCTCGAGCTGGTGGATGTCGCCCACCTGCATTGCGCGGCCGGTGGACGGCAGCAGCTGCATCACGCCCACCGCGCCGGAGGGACTGCGCGCCGCCTGGTTGAGGCGCGACTCCTGGAATCCCTGCGCGGCGAGCATCAGCGGATCGAAGCCGTAGCGCAGGCCGTACTTGCGGAACAGATCGATGGTCGACTCGAAGCGTCGCCACTCGAGGCTGCCGACGTTGTTGTGCAGATGCTGGATGCGCTGCGCGTAGCTCGCCAGCCGCACTTCGGCGGCGCGGCTGCCCTGAAGGCCCTCGGCGACGAAGGCGTTGATCTCGGCCGCGAGCAGGGGGCTGCCCTTGCGAAAGGCCCAGCCGATCTGTCCGCCGCGACGCACCGCGATGTCGTTGTGCACCTCCAGACCGTCGAGGATCTTGGCCCACAGCTTCGCCTTCCAGTCGTCGACCACGACCAGCCCGATCAGGCCCGCGCTCACCATTTCCATCAGGTCCTCGTCCTCGAGCGATTCGGGCACGAGGCGGATCTTCACCGGCGGCTTGCGCGCCTCGGCGAGGCGCTGGTTCAGCTCGCGCAGGCTGGCGTGGTAGCTGCTCGAGCGACGCACGTGGACCTCTTCGCCGGCCAGATCGAGCAGCGTGTGCACCGGTGGCGAAGCGGGTCCGCTGACCACTAGCTCGAACACGCCGCTCAGCCCCGCCCGGCTGAAGTCGACGCGCGCCTCGCGCTCCGGGGTGATGGTCAGATTGCCCGCGGCAATGTCGCCGTGGCCTGCGGCCACGCCGGGGATCAGCCGGTCGCGCGTCACCGGGATCGGGAGCACCGTGATCGGCCGCTTGCCGAGCTGCCGGCGATGTCGTCGATTGAGCCAGTTTTCGAAGTCCTGCAGCAGGTCAGCGGTCAGCCCGCGCGGCTGGCCGCCGTCGTAGAAGAACAGCGTGCGGCTATAGGGCACCAGCACGCGGATCACACGGCGCTCGCGCATCGCATCGAAGTCGCCGAACGCAGGCCGGGTGACCGCCTCCAGGCTGAGCGCGCGCCGCGTCTTCTGCGGCGGTGCTTGCGCGCCCTCCGGCGCCGCCTGCGCGCCGAGCACTCCGGCGCACAGCAGCAGTCCTGCAAGCGCCCGTCGCATGCTCAGCGTTTCAGCTGGCCTTCGATCAGCGCGCGAAACTGCGGCGAGGTCCAGGCCGCGAGGTCCTCGCGCGCCCAGCGCGCGATCGCCTCCGCATCCGGCGTGAGCGCGCCACGGATGCCGCGCTTGGCGACCGCGTAGGCATCGCGCGGATGGCGCGCCAGCACGGCGAGCCGCTCCCTCGCGACCGCCAGCGGGTCGTCGGCCAGCTCCTCGATTAGGCCCAGCGCGCGCGCGGTCTGCGGGTCGACGAGCTGCGCGCCGAGCACCACGCGTTCGATGCTCGCCGCCGGCACGCGCGCCTTGACCATCGCCCAGGTCCTGGGCGGAAAGCGCGCCCCGATGGCCACCTCGTTCAGACCGATGCGCGCACCCGGCGCCGCGGTCATCACGCGCCAGTCGCAGCCCAGCGCGACGACGCAGCCGCCGGCCACCGCGTGACCGTTTACCGCCGCCACCGTCGGCCCCGGGTACTCGTAGAGCAGTTGCACCATGTCCTCGAGCAATGCGAGAAAGGCCTGCATGCCCGCGGCGTCGAAAGCGGCCATCTCCTTGAGGTTGAGACCGGCGCAGAAGGCGTCGCCGGCGCCGCGCAGCAGCACCGGTTCGCCGGCGGCCGCGCGCAGCGATTCGCACAGGCCTCGAATCAGGGCGCTGCCGAGCGCGTTCTTGCCGGGACCTTCGAGGACGACTTCGTGCATCTGAGCCTCCTGGGCGCGACGGGCGCAAGATCGAAACGGCAAAAAGTTAACACGAGCCCGCGCCCTGCCGCGCGCGGCCGGCGATCCGCCTCAGACCTGCCAGATTGCTGCCCGACTCCATCGCGACACGCAGCATGCCCCGAACCGCGCCCAGCGTCCTATGCAAAAAGTCCTCGCCTAGAAGATCGCCGTCATCGCCCTCCTCGCCCTGTTGCTGCAGCTGCCGGTCGGCGTGATTGACGGGCTCACTGCCATCGGCACCCGGCGGGTGGACGGGTCGCGCGTCGGCCCGAGTCGTAGCCGCACGGCACCCGCTGCGCCAGCGCCATGTGCGCGCTTGCCTGTCCCACCGGAGCGGCCTACGCTCGCGCCGGGAGGACGCCATGGGAAGCACCATTGCGGTCCCGCTGTGGATCGCGCTGCCGCTCGGTCTGCTGGCCGCCTGGGCGATCGTCGACAAGCTGCTCCTGCCGGCGATCCGCTGGTTCGTCGCCGGCCAGGCGAACCGCGTCATCGACGAGCTCGGCGAGCGTCTGCGCATCGGCATTCGCCCCTTCCAGCGCACGCGCCGCCAGATCCTGATCCACCGCCTGCTTGGCGACCCGAAGGTGCTCGAGGCGGCCGAGCAGCACGCGGCCACGACCGGCACGCCGCTGCCGACGGTGCTGAAGAGCGTCGAGCGCTATGCGCGCGAGATCGTGCCGGCGTTCAACGCCTACCTGTACTTTCGCACCGGCTACTGGCTGGGCAAGAAGCTGGCGCAGGGCCTTTACCGCGTGCGCATCGGCTATGTCGATGCCGACGGCATCCGCCGCATCCCGGAGAACGCGACGGTGGTATTCGTCATGAACCACCGCTCCAACATGGACTACGTGCTGGCCGGCTACCTGGCGGCCGAGCAGGCCGCGCTGTCCTACGCGGTCGGCGAGTGGGCGCGCATCTGGCCGCTGTCGGCGTTGATCCGCGCCATGGGCGCGTACTTCGTGCGACGCAACTCGCGCGACGACCTCTATCGCCGCGTGCTCGAGCGCTACATCGTCATGGCCACGCAGGCCGGCGTACCCCAGGCCGTCTTCCCGGAAGGCGGCCTGACGCGCGACGGCTGCATGCGCGAACCGCGCCTCGGTGTGATCGACTACATGCTGCGCGGTTTCACGCGCGACGGCGAGCGCGACCTGGTGTTCGTGCCGCTCGGCATCAACTATGACCGGGTACTCGAGGACCGCAGCCTGCTGCGCGCCGACGACCCGCAGGCCGCGCCGCGCAGCCGCTGGACGGCGGCCGCGACGACGCTGCGCTTCGTCACGCGCAACTTCGCGCTCATGGCGAAGAACCGGTGGCACCGTTTCGGCTACGCCTGCGTCAACATCGGCGCGCCGCTGTCGATGCGCGAATACTGCGCGCAGCGCGGCATCGACTTCGGGCAGCTCGGCGGCGAGGCACGCAAGCGCGAGATGGCCGCCCTCGGCGCACGCCTCATGGAGGTGGTCGGCGGACTCATCCCGGTGGTGCCGGTCGCGCTCATTGCGCGGGTGTTCGTCGCGCGGCCGGAGGACGCGGTGTCGGATATCGCGCTCAAGGCGGCGGCGCAGGCCGAACTCGAGGCCCTGCGTGCCGCGGGCGCGCACCTCTACGTGCCACGCCAGGACCTCGACTACGCCTTCAGCGTCGGCCTGCGCATGCTGACGCTGCGCCGGCTGGTCGACGCCGAGGAGGGTCTTTACCGGGCGCGCCCGAGCGAGTTGCCGCTGCTGCGCTACTACGCGAATTCGATCGCGCACCTGCCGCAGGCCCTGCGCAGCGGCCTGAAATGAAACCGGCGCCGGGAACCCCGGCGCCGGTGGCGTGGTACCTGCGGCTGAACTTCAATTAGCGCCGGCCGAAATGTCCGCGCGAGGCGAACTGCGGGCGATGGTTGGAGCGGTGGCCATACGCAGCGTGGTTGCCGCGATAGTTGCGGTGCCCGTACGCATAGTGATGACCGCGGTTGTGGCCGCGCCCATAGGCGTAGTGGTTGCCGCGGTTGTGGCCGCGCCCATAGGCGTAGTGGTTGCCGCGGTTGTGGCCGCGCCCGTAGGCGTAGTGGTTGCCGCGGTTGTGGCCACGACCATAAGCGTAATGCTTGCCGCGGTTATGCCCGCGCCAGCCGCCGAAGCGCTGCTGACGGTCGTGCCGCTGCTGGTTAATGTGCCGCGAGGCGCGGTTCTGCGCGCGATCGAGCCGTCGGCTCTCGCGCGGCGTCACCACGCCGTCGGCGCGCGCATGGCGCTCCATGCGCCGGATGCCGCGCTGCTCGCTGCGCAGCGCGCTCGCTTCGCGCCGCGTCAGGTCGCCGGAGCGGACGCCGTCGCGGATGCGCTCGGACTGGCGCGCCTGGCGCACGTCGACGCGGTCCGCACGGTCCGCCGAGCGCTCGCCGCGCCCGCGTTCCTGCGCCTGCGCAAAGCCGCAGGCGACGGTCGCCGCCAGCGCGAGTGGGATGAGCATCTTCCTCATGATCGTCTCCTTCATCGTGCCGCGCGACACCATGTCACGCGAACATGAGGCCAGTGTGCGTCTCCGGCCTGGCGCGCGTTGTGCGAAATGGTGACGAAACTGTTTCCCGGCGCCTGGGCTTGTAAACAGCTGTAACCGGCGCGCTCAGCGCCGCTCGCGATCACGGCCGCGGTTGCGCCCGCCGTTGCGGCCCCGGTTGCGGTCGAGCTGGCGGTTGGCGTCGCGCATGTCGCGCCGCAGGCTTTCGCGCTGCTGCGGGCTCATGCGGGTGTCGCGCCGCGCATCGCGACCGCGCTCGCGCGGGCTGACCGACAGGTCACGGCGCAGCCGCTCGCGCTCGGCGTCGCTCATCTGCCCGCGTGCCTGCGCCAGAAGGCGTTCGAGGCCGGCCGAAGCCGCCCAGGGCGGCCGCGCCTCGGCCGCCGCCGCCGAGAGCAGCAGGCAGGCGCCGGTCAGCGCCAGGGCACAGGATCGCAGGATGGAATACGTCACACCCGCATCGTACCCAGCCGATCCCGACGCCGTCCCGCGGCGCGGGGGCGAATTTGTAACAATGCATGTCCGGGCGCCGCTCGGGATGACAAGTTGTTACCGCGTAGCGGGCGACGGCCGGTACCCTCACAGTCCATGACAGAACTCAAGCACCGCATCCTCGTCGTCGACGACGACCACCGCCTGCGCGAGCTGCTGCTGCGCTACCTCGGCGAGCAGGGTTTCGAGGCGCGCGCCGTAGCCGACGCCACCGGCATGGACAAGATGCTGGCGCGCGAGCGCTTCGATCTCATCGTGCTCGACCTCATGCTACCGGGCGAGGACGGCCTGGCCATCTGTCGCCGCCTGCGCGCGGCCAACGCCGGGCCGGCGATCCTCATGCTCACTGCCAAGGGCGACGAGGTCGACCGCATCGTCGGGCTGGAAATGGGCGCCGACGACTACCTGCCGAAGCCCTTCAATCCGCGCGAGCTGGTGGCGCGCGCCCACGCCATCCTGCGCCGGCGCGCACCGGGCGGCCCGCCGGGCGCGCCCGCGGCCGCCACTGAAGTACACCGTTTCGGCGAATTCGAGCTCAACCTCGGCACGCGTGCCCTGACGCGCGCCGGCAAGACGGTGCCGCTCACCACCGGCGAGTTTTCCGTACTCAAGGTGCTGGTGCAGCACCCGCGCGCGCCGCTGTCGCGCGACAAGCTGATGGAGCTGGCACGCGGCCGCGAGTACGAGGCCTTTGATCGCTCGATCGACGTACAGATCTCGCGCTTGCGCAAGATTGTCGAGGAGGACCCCGCCCGCCCGCGCATCATCCAGACCGTGTGGGGTTTCGGTTACGTCTTCGTGCCCGACGGCAACGCGAAGTGAGCGACTCGCTGCTCGCGCGCTCGTTCGCGCTCATCGCACTGCTGCTCGTCGTCTCGGTCCTCGCCTCGTTCCAGCTCTACCGCCTCTACGAGCGCGAGCCGCGCGCGCGCGAGATCGCGCAACAGACCGTGAGCGTCGTGAACCTGACGCGCGCCGCGCTCGTCAATTCCGATCCGGAACGGCGGCGCGAGCTGCTCATCGAGCTGAACGAGCGCGAGGGGCTGCGGCTCTATCCGGCGCTCGAGGGCGAACGCATCGAAGCGCTGCCCGACGATCCGCTGCTGGCGCGCGCGGTCGAGCGCGTGCGTGCGGCGCTCGGCGCGCGCACGCGTTTCGGCTATGCGCGCGACGACAGCGAGGGTTTCTGGGTGAGTTTCTTCATCGACAGCGACGAGTTCTGGGCGATGCTTCCGCGTGAGCGCCTCGAGCCGGAATTCGGCGCCGGCTGGATCGGCTGGGCGGCGCTGCTCATCGCCCTCGCGCTGGTCGGCGCCTGGCTGGTGGCCTCGGGCATCAGCCGCTCGCTCGACGCGCTGACGCGCGCCGCGCGGCGCGTCGGCCGCGGCGAGACGCCCGAGCCGCTGACCGAGAGCGGGCCGGCCGAGCTGCGCACCGTGGCCGGCGCCTTCAACCGCATGGCGGGCGATCTCGCCGCGCTCGAGCGCGAGCGCGCCACGGTGCTGGCCGGCATCAGCCACGACCTGCGCACGCCGCTGGCGCGCCTGCGCCTCGCCCTCGAGATGCTGGAGGGCGATTCGGCGGTGCGTGCGGGCGTCGCCACCGACGTCGACGAGATCGACAGCGTCATCGGCCAGTTTCTCGACTACGCGCGCGGCGTCGACGAGCAGCGGGCCGAAACCGAAATCGACGCGCTGCTCGAGGAACTGGTCCAGGGCTATCGCCGGCGCGGGCTCGAGGTCGCGCTGCAGGCCGCGGCCGGGCGCCATGCGGTGGCGCCCACCGCGCTGCGCCGCGCGGTGACGAATTTGGTCAACAACGCCCTGCGCCACGGCGGCGCACCGGTCGAGCTGCGGGCGCGGCGTGACGCCGACGGCATCGCCATCGAGGTGCTGGACCGCGGGCCCGGCATTCCCGCATCGCAGGTCGAGCGCCTCAAGCAGCCCTTCACCCGCCTGAACGAGGCGCGCGGCGCCGAGGGCGGCGCCGGCCTCGGCCTGGCGATCGTCGAGCGCATCGCGCGCGCGCACGGCGGCGGGCTCGACTTCGCGCCGCGCGAGGGCGGCGGGCTGCTGGCCAGGCTGCGGCTGCGCTGATGCCGGTTTGATGCGGATCAATCCCTGGTGCGCGCCTGCGTCATACAGTCGGGCACGCTGCGCGAACTGCCATGAGCCACAAGCACGCGAATCTGCTGGCGACCATCTTTCGCGATCCGATCAACGCGAACATTCACTTTCGCGAGGTCGAGTCGCTGCTCAGCCATCTCGGCGCACGCGTCGAGGCGCATTCCGGCGCCCGGCTGCACGTGTGGCTGAACGGCCAGGAAGCCGTGCTGCACCGGCCGCACCACGGCCACACGCTGGGGCGGCAGGACGTCAAGCACCTGCGCGAGTTCCTCGCCCGCGCGCGCTGCACGCCGTCGCAGTACGAGGCGATGCAGGAGAAGGCACGCGGCGGCTGAGCGCGACCGGCGGCGTTCAGGCCGCCCGCGGCTGCTCGGGGTTGGACAGCGCGAGGTAGGCCTCGCGCAGCTGCTGCAGCTTCAGCGTATCGGTATGCCCACTGTTGAGTCCCGCCCGCGCACGAACGAGCAGCGAGCGGTATTTATCCTTTACCTCCGCGGCGCTCGCGCTGGTCGGCACGCCAAGGACCGCGTAGAAGCGCCGCGTATCGTCTTTTCGCTTGTTGTTGGTCATCGATCGGCTCCTGGATTCGATGGCTGCATCATGACGACGCCATGCCGCCGGTGGCACTACCCGTCGGTATTAGCGGCATGACCCCTTGGTACTAGGATTTGTAGGAAATTGTTAGACCGCACGCGGCGCGCGCGCCTAGGCGATGCGCGTCGCCTGGCCAGGCTCGTCGTCCCAAACCTTCTGCGGCATCGGCAGGTCGGCAAAGGCCTCGGGGCCGAGCCGCTCCCGCGGCGCGATGCCCAGCCCATCGAGCACCATCATGAACTGGCGCACATGCTGCCCGCAATGCCAGGTGGTGCGCTCGAAGAATTCGTGCACGCTCTGCTCGCCGTAATAGACGTCGGCGCCTCGCGCCCAATCGGTCTGCGCGCCGCGCGCCGTCCACCAGTCTTCGAGCCGCCGCGCCACTGCCGCTGCGTAGCGCTCAAGCGCCGCGCGGCTGTCCTCGCCCGGGCCCGGCACCCGGTTGTAGGCGTTCTCGTCGAGCCGCGTGCCGTCCAGCTCGTGATCGAGAAACGCGTCGGCGATGGAAAAGATGTGGTACGCGAGGCTGGCGTAGCTGCGCGGCCGGTTCGGCAGCAGCGCCGGCAGCTTGTCCTCCGGCAGCTGACCGAGGAAGCGCCGTGCCGCCGACTGGAACCGATCGAGACGCGCCTTGAGCGCTTCGGGCGGCAGCAGCGTGCTGCCACCCCAGGGGATGCCGGCGATGCGCGCGACGTCGCGCAGCACCTGGCCGTTCGCCCAGTCGTCGCCGCGGCGGATGATCGGCACCGAGCGGATGCCGAGCCGCGCCAGGTCGGCGAACGCCGTCTCGTCGGCGAGCACGTTGATCGACTCGAAGGCGACGCCATGGCGCTGCAGGAACTCCTTCATGCGCAGGCAGCTCGAGCAGCCCGGCTGCCAGTAGGCCTTGAGCGGTTCGCTGTGGCTTGCGGTCATGCCCCCTCCTCTGCGCAGCGCGCAGTATAGGCCCCATCAGGAATGGCCCCGCAACGGAAAGCGCTCGAGCACCGCGTACTGTGCACCCTCGCTCGAGAGCAGCGAGCGCACCAGCAGGAACTCGTCCACCGGCCAGTCGACGCGCGGCAGCGGCGGCAGCGCACGCGGCGCACGCGCCTTGCGGATCAGGGTGACGTGGGCCGCGAAGGGGCGGCGCTCGAGCTCGAAGTCCGCGCGGCGCAGCGCCTTGCCGAGCTCGCGTGCGAGGCGTGCCATCGGCGCCGGCGTGCGCTGCGGCCCGGCCCAAAGAATGCGGTTGTGCGACCAGTACTCGGCGTGCTCGATCAGCAACTTGTGCGAAGGCGCGCGCACGGCGCCTGCCGCGGCGACCGCGTCACCGACGCGCGCCGCCTCGACCTCACCGAGGAAGGCGAGCGTGAGATGGATGGTTTCCTGGCGCGTCGCACGGCCGCCGGTATCGCGCGCGAGCTCACGCGCCCACTGCGCCAGCCGGGCCGCCGTGCGCTCGGGCGGCCAGAGCGCAAAAAACAGGCGCAGCCGTTCGTCGCCGGTTTCGATCGCGCTCAGACCCGGTGTCTGCGCATTAGCGCGGCGAGCGCCTGATCGCCCGCCGTACCGTTGCGCTCGAGATTCTCGATGACCCGTTCCTGGTCGCGCCGGCCGCGGTTCTGCGACAGCTTCCAGCGTGCGTCGATGCGCGTCACCGCCACCTCGAACGAAACGATGTTCGAGAGCATGCCATCGACGTAGTCCCGCGACAGCCGATCGAAGGCGTCGCTCCATTCGGGATCGTGTGCCGCCACCAGGCGGCGCTGTGCCGCGTGCTTCACGTCACGCGCGTCGAGCATGGTCACTGTCCCGTAGGCATGCACCGCGGCATAGTTCCACGTCGGCACCGCGGGGCCGCCTTCGTACCAGCGCGGCGAGATGTAGGCGTGCGGCCCCGAGAACACCAGCAGCACCTCGTCGTCGAAGAACTGCTGCCATTGCGGGTTGGCCTTCGCCATGTGCAGCTCGACGACGAGCTGTCCGTCACGTTCGTCGACCAGGCACGGCAGGTGCGTGCCGTGCAGCTCGCCGCCGGCGCCGGTCACCAGCAGGCAAAAGTTGTGCGCGCGCATCATGGCGACGATCTCGGCACGGTTCTCGACGCGGTTGTAGGGTGGTGTGTACATCAGCCGCCTTCCTCGATCAGCGCAACCGCCATCGCGGCGATGCCCTCGCCGCGCCCGGTGAAGCCGAGCTGCTCGGTGGTGGTGGCCTTGACGTTGACCCGCTCGCGCGGCAGGCCGAGATCGGCGGCGATGTTCGCCGCCATCGTGTCGACGTGCGGCGCCAGGCGCGGCGCCTGCGCCACGATGGTGGCATCGACGTTGTGCGGCCGAAAACCCGCCTGTGCCAGCATCGCGCGCACCTCGCGCAGCATCGCACGGCTGTCGGCGCCAAGGTTGCGCGCGTCCGTGTCGGGGAAGTGCCGCCCGATGTCGCCCATCGCCGCAGCGCCGAGCAGCGCGTCGATTACGGCGTGAATCAGCACGTCGGCGTCCGAATGACCTTGGAGCCCGCGCTCGAAAGGAACCTCGACGCCGCCGAGCACCAGGCGCCGTCCCGCCACCAGTGCGTGCACGTCGAAGCCCTGACCGATGCGCAGCGTGCTCACGAGGCGGCGTCCTCGAGGATCGCTTCGGCGATGGCGAGGTCCTCGGCGTAGGTGACCTTGATGTTGCGCCGGCTGCCGCTGACCAGGCGCGGCTGCAGGCCGAGCTGCTCGACGGCGCTCGCCTCGTCGGTGACCTCCCCTTGCGCCGCGTGCAGCGCCTGCGCCAGCAGCCCGACGCGGAACATCTGCGGCGTCTGCGCGAGCCAGAGCTGGCTGCGGTCTTCGCTTTTCGCGATGCGCGCCACGCCCGCCTCGTCCTTGGCCACGCGCTTAACCGTCTCGGCCACCGGCAATGCGAGAATGCCGCCGATCGCGTCGCTTGAGCACTCGGCGATCAGCCGCTCGAGATCCGCGCGCGGCAGGCAGGGCCGCGCCGCATCATGCACCAGCACCCAGTCGTCGGCGTCGATCCCGGCCATCGCCGCGATCAGGCCGTTGTGCACCGACTCGGCGCGCGTCGCGCCGCCGCAGTAGAGCGGCTCGATGCGGCCTTCGAAGGCGCTCCAGTCCTGCGCGCGGAATTCGCGATCGTCCCGCGCCAGCACGACGAAGATGGTTTCGACCGCGGCAATATCGAGCGCGCGCACCGCGTGCCACAGCATCGGCTTGCCGGCAAGCCGCTGGAACTGCTTGGCGCCGCCGCCGCGCATGCGCGAGCCGGTTCCAGCAGCCGGAATGAGGGCGAACAGGGACAAGCTAAGTTCTTGTTAAATCAGGGCGATATAATACACCGGCGCATCGTCCCGCTCGCATTCGCTCGGGCATGCAGGCGACGCGCGCTCCGCATGCACCGCGAATCGCTCCCTGCCCGCAGACGCTACGCACAGCTCGTCGGCTCGGCCGATGCGCTCGCGCTCGCGCGTCTCGCGCAGGACGATGCCCGCCCGCTGGCGGTGATCTGCGCCAGCGCGCAGGGCGCGCAGCGCCTGCTCGAGGAGCTGCGCTGGTTCGCGCCGCAGCTGCGCGTCTGCCTGCTGCCGGACTGGGAAACGCTGCCCTACGACCAGTTCTCGCCCCACCCGGACCTCGTCTCCGAGCGCCTCGCGACGCTGTACCAGCTGCAAAGCGGCGCGTTCGATGTCGCCCTGGTACCGGCCACCACGGCCCTCGTGCGCCTGTGTCCGCCGAGCTACCTCGCCGCGCATACCTTCTTCATCCAGGTCGACGAGCGGCTCGACCTGGAAGCGCTGCGCCGGCAGATGACGATCGCCGGCTACGCGCAGGTGACCCAGGTCGTTGCCCCCGGAGAGGTGTGCTTTCGCGGCGGGCTGATCGACCTGTTTCCCATGGGCAGCGCGCTGCCGCTGCGCATCGACCTCGACGACGACCGCGTCGAAACGATCCGCGCCTTCGACCCCGACACGCAGCGCACGGTCTACAGCGTGCGCGAGCTGCGCATGCTGCCGGCGCGCGAGTTCGCGCTCGACGAGGCCGGGCGCGCAGGCTTTCGCAGCCGCTGGCGCGAGCAGTTCGAGGGCGACCCGTCGAAGAAGCGCCTCTATCGCGACGTGTCGAACGGCATTGCCTCGGCCGGCATCGAGTACTACCTGCCGCTGTTTCACGAATCGGTGGCGACGCTGTTCGAGTACCTGCCGCCGCAGACGACGATTGCCCTGCATCACGACGTGGCGCAGGCGGTGCAGAGCTTCTGGAGCGACGCGGCGGCGCGCTACAAGCTGCTCGGCGGCGATCCCGACCGGCCGCTGATGCCGCCCGCAGCGCTGTTTCTCGATGCCGAGTCCTTCTACCTGCGACTGCGCGAGCACGCGCGCGTCGACCTGCTCGCCGTGCCGGCGGTCGACGATCTGGCCGAGGATGCCGGCGCGGCCGAGCGCGTGGCCTCCCTCGTCACGCAGGCACTGCCGGCGCTCGCCGTGGACCGTCGCGCGCAGGATCCGCTCGCCGCGCTGAAGCAGTTCCTCGAGGCGACGCCGCTGCGCGTGCTGCTGGCCGCCGAATCGGCCGGCCGCCGCGAAACCATGGCAGCGTACCTGGCCGAGTACGGCGTCGCGCCTGTGCCCTGCGCCGACTTTGCCGCCTTCGTCGCGGGCGATGCGCGGCTCGCGCTCGGCGTGGCGCCGCTCGCCAACGGCTTCGCGCTGCCGGCGGAGGGCTGGTGCATCGTCACGGAGGCGGAGCTCTACGCCGGCACCGTGCGGCGCCGCGCACGCGGCCGCGAAAAGACGGTTTCCGCCGAAGGCCTGGTGCGTGACCTCTCCGAGCTCAAGGTCGGCGACCCGGTGGTGCACGTCAAGCATGGCATCGGCCGTTACCAGGGGCTGGTCAACCTCGATCTCGGCGAAGGCGAGAACGAGTTCCTGCTGCTCGAGTACGAGGGCGGCGACAAGCTCTACGTGCCGGTCGCGCAGCTCGAGGTGATCTCGCGCTATGCCGGGGTGCAGCCGGAGGAGGCGCCGCTGCACAAGCTCGGCAGCGGGCAATGGGACCGCGCCAAGGCGCGCGCCGCCAAGCAGGTGCGCGACACCGCCGCCGAGCTGCTGGCGCTGTACGCCAAGCGCGCCGCGCGCCAGGGCCACGCCTTCGGCGTCAGGCCGCACGACCTCGAGGCCTTCGCCGACGGCTTCGGTTTCGAGGAAACGGCCGACCAGCAGGGCGCCGTCGACGCGGTGGTCGCCGACATGGCCTCGGGCAAGCCCATGGATCGACTGATCTGCGGCGACGTCGGTTTCGGCAAGACCGAGGTCGCGCTGCGCGCCGCCTTCGTCGCGGTGGCCGACGGCCGCCAGGTGGCGATCCTCTGCCCCACCACCCTGCTCGCCGAACAGCACTACCTCACCTTCACCGACCGCTTCGCCGACTGGCCGATCCGCATCGCCGAGCTGTCGCGCTTCAAGACCGCCAAGGAACAGGCGACGGCGATCGACAAGCTGGCGCGCGGCGAGCTCGACATCGTCATCGGCACGCACAAGCTGCTCTCCAAGGGCGTCAAGTTCGATCGCCTTGGGCTGGTGATCATCGACGAGGAGCACCGCTTCGGCGTGCGGCAGAAAGATGCACTCAAGGCGCTGCGCGCCGAGGTCGACGTGCTGACGCTCACCGCGACGCCGATCCCGCGCACGCTGGCACTGTCGCTCGAAGGCCTGCGCGACTTTTCGGTGATCGCCACCGCGCCGCAGCGGCGCCTGGCGATCAAGACCTTCGTCTCGCCCTATTCCGAGGGCCTGATACGCGAGGCGGTGTTGCGCGAGCTCAAGCGCGGCGGACAGGTCTACTTCCTGCACAACGAGGTGGACACCATCGAGCATGTGCGCGACCGGCTCGAGCGGCTGCTGCCCGAAGCGCGCATCGCGGTGGCGCACGGCCAGATGCGCGAGCGCGCGCTCGAGCGCGTGATGCGCGAGTTCTACGCGCAGCGCCACAACGTGCTGCTGTGCACGACGATCATCGAAACCGGCATCGACGTGCCGACCGCCAACACCATTGTCATCAACCGCGCCGACCGTTTCGGACTGGCACAGCTGCACCAGCTGCGCGGGCGCGTCGGCCGCTCGCACCACCAGGCCTACGCCTACCTGCTCACGCCGCGCGGCGAAGGCCCCGGCGGCGACCCCTTCGGCGCCCTCGGCACGCAGGCGAAAAAGCGCCTCGAGGCCATCCAGGCGATGGAAGAGCTCGGCTCCGGCTTTTTCCTCGCCATGCACGATCTCGAGATCCGCGGTGCCGGCGAGGTGCTCGGCGAATCGCAGTCGGGCGAGATCCAGGAGGTCGGTTTCTCGCTCTATGCGCAGATGCTCGAGCGCGCGGTGCGGGCCCTGCGCGCGGGCCGCACGGTCGACGCGGAAGACGCGGTCGACGTCAGCGCCGAGATCAACCTGCACATCCCGGCGCTGCTGCCGGCGCGCTACTGCAGCGACGTGCACGAGCGTCTGACCCTCTACAAGCGCCTCGCCAATTGCACCGCGCAGGACGCGCTAACCGCGATGCACGAGGAACTGGTCGACCGCTTCGGCGAGCTGCCGGAGCCGGCGCGCGCGCTGCTCGAGTGTCATCGCCTGCGCATCGAGGCGCGCGCGCTCGGCATCGCGCGCATCGACGCGACGCACGAGGCCATCGTGCTGCACTTCGTCAAGCATCCGCCGATCGACGCCCAGCGCATCATCGCGTTCGTGCAGGCTACGCGCGGCGCGCGTTTCGCCGGCCCGGACCGCGTGCGGCTCGAAGCCAAGCTGCCCGAATGGCCGTTGCGCGCGCGCGCGGTCAAGGACGCGCTGCGGCGCCTCGCGGGCTGAGGCTCAGCCGCGTGCATCTCGTCGTCCAGGGTCCCGGCATGACCGCCGCTTTAGCCGAGGACGCCGCGCACCTGGCGCAGTGCGCGGCGCCCGAGCGCGTCTCCGCCACCGCTTGGCGCCTGCGCGGGGTGGCGCGCAGCGCCACCGTGGAAGCCTGGTGCGCAGCGCACCGCCTCGACTGTGCCGAGGTGCCCGAGGACCGGCGCCTCGTCGAGCTGCGCCTGCTCACCATCGACATGGACTCGACCCTCATCACGATCGAGTGCGTCGACGAGATCGGTGCGCTGCTGGGAAGGAAGGCCGAGATCGCCGCGATCACGGAGGAGGCCATGCGCGGCGAGATCCCGTACGCCGAGAGCCTCGCGCGGCGCGTCGCGCTGCTCGCCGGGCTCGAGGAGGCAGCACTCGAGAGGGTTTATCGCGACACCCTCACCCTCTCGCCCGGCGCCGAGCGGCTGATCGAAGTCTGCCGGTCACGGGGCATTCGGACCTTGCTCGTCTCGGGCGGCTTCACGTTCTTCACCGAACGCGTGCAGGCGCGGCTCGGCATCGACGAGGCGCTGGCGAACGAGCTGGAAGTCATCGATGGCAGGCTCTCCGGACGGCTGCGTGGCGCGATCGTCGATGCCGTCGCGAAGGCTGCGCGGTTTCGCGAGGTCGCGGCACGGCTCGGCCTATCGAAGTCGCAGACCCTTGCGGTCGGCGACGGCGCGAACGATCTGGCGATGATGGCCGAAGCCGGCGTGTCGGTCGCCTGGCGCGCCAAGCCGCGGGTCCGGGCGGCGGCGATGCACGCGCTCGACTTCTCGGATCTCGACGGAGTACTGAACCTCTATTCCTGACCGTATGCACCGCGCTGCGTGCCTGCCGCACCCCGGCTCATCGTCCTTGCCTCGACGCGCGCTGAGACCTTCGGACTTTTAATCAGGAAGGTCAGAACAACGGCTTAGCAGCACGCTGTGAGAAATTCGTGTGCTGAGGCGATTCTCGTTCACGCCGCATGTCTGCTACCGGCCCAAAGCCGCCGTTAGCCGACATCGCCTGAGGCTGCAAAAGCGCCGCTCGCTGTCCTCGCGTGTCCCGAACGTACCTGAACGCCGCAAAAGGGCCGCAGTATTTGCCATAAGGCACCTTGTGCGATGCGCTCGCAGCCGCGGCCACGATCGGTCATAGTCCGCAGCACCGTTCAGCGACCCAAAACACGCCGCAACCCCGCGTTTCGCGGCACGCAGGCGAAGGAATTTCCCATCCTTTCCCTGAACCGCGGGGAGTCAAATAAGCCATTTCCTATCAGCGACTTGGTCCGGGAGGGGCTTTATTAATTTCTGCTACATTTGCGACTCGCTGATTGCGACGGTTTCGTCGCATTCCACAAAGCCGGCCAACAGCGCGCCGCCGCTTTCCGCGGTCTAAACGAGGACCTACGAGATGAAAGCGATTGGATTTTCCTTTCGGGGCTACCTTCTTTGTGTCTTGAGTTGGATCTGCGCCGACTCCCTGTTCGTGTCGATCAGGTTTGTCGGGCTTTCAACCGTGCCCGCTTTTGCGACGTTGGACTACGATTCGTTCGATCACGGCGTCCTGTTCACCCGTTCGATCGTCATCGGCTTCATGATCGGCACCCTCTTCTATGCCGTCAACCGGGCTGTCGACATGCCGGCGATTCGCCGGCGCCCCTACGGCGTGCTGATCGCCATCCAGGCTCTGTTCAGCCTGGCCTGCGTCATCGTGTTGCTGATCGTTTTGCGCGCCAACGAAATCATGGCGTCGGGCAAGACGCTCAGCGTCGCCGAATTCGAATCCAGGCTGCTCACCGTCAATTTCGTCGTCATCCTGGTCTATTACGCGGTCGTCAGCTTTACATTCTCGTTCATCGCGCAGATTGACCGAAAGTTCGGCCCGGGGATTCTGCGCAAACTCGTCACGGGCGCCTTCTATCATCCGCGCGAAATCGAGCTCATCTTCATGTTTCTCGATCTGAAGGATTCGACGACCCACGCCGAGCGTCTGGGCCATCTGAAGTTCGCCAACCTCATCCAGGACTGTTTCCTCGACCTGTCGGTGGTCGGCAAATTCGGCGCCCAGGTTTACCAACACGTCGGGGACGAGGCGGTCCTCTTCTGGGAGGTTGCCGACGGCGTCGAGAAGGCGAACTGTCTGCAGGCCTATTTCGCGTTCAATCGCCAGCTGCAGAAAAGAAAGGAGCACTACCAGGGCCGATACGGGCTGATCCCGCAATTCAAGGCGGGCGTGAACGTCGGGCTTGCAACTGCTCTCGAAGTGGGCGAGATCAAGCGTGAGATCCAATATCTGGGTGATGTCGTCAATACGACCGCGCGGATCCAGGCACAGTGCAACGCGTACCAGGAAACCCTGCTGATATCGGAAACCCTGCGCGATCGGCTGCAGTCGGTTCCAGACCACCTCGATATTGACGCCATCGGGATGACCGAGCTCCGCGGGCGCGCAGAGTCGGTCAAGCTGTACCGAGTCAGGGAGCGACCGGCCACTGACCCGTCGCGGTGAGCAAGATTCGCACCGGGCGGGTGCCCCGGGTAGGGAGGGCAAAGAAGAGCAGGAAATGGCCGGGAACTTTCCCGGTTTATTTGCCATAAGGCACCTTGCGCGCCGGGCTTGCAGGCGCAGCCAGGATCGATCTTGGCGCCAAGCACCGTTCATCGAGCCGAAACAGGCCGCAACCACGCGCAATTCGCCGCACAGAAGCGAAGCGATTTCCGATCCTTTTACTGGCCTGGCAGGAGTGACCGCTCAGGGTCGGTAGCTGCCGGTCGAGGTAGCCCGATAGCCGACGTTCGGTAGGCCGCGTAATTTAGGTGCGACGCGCCATTTCGTTCAAGGACGTGACTGATTCGCGGAACTGCCGCGGGCGACGAGCGCCCCCCCTGGCACGGTGCCCCATCGACCGCACGATTCCTCCCGCAGCCCGCGGGGCGTGTCGCTATAGTGACGGCGGCGCGCCCGCAGGCGGTGCGCGCCGCGCGATGACAACGACCACTGACTTCCTCCACCTCGCGGCGCGCACGGATCGTGCGCTCCGGCTGCCACCGGTCGCGGAAATCTACTGCCCGCCCGGCCGCGGCCTCGGCCGCGACGCCGAATTCCTGGCGATCCAGCTCGCCGACGGCAGCACCGGCATGGCCTACACGCTGCTCGGCGACACGCTCGAGCGGCTGCTCGCCTCCGACCTGAAGGCGCATGTCGGCCGCGCGCCGCTCGACATGACGCGCGGCTATGCCGAGCGGGACCCCGTCGCGCGCGCGCTCGGCCTCGCCGCCTACAACGCCATCTCGCACCACGTCTTTCGCCAGGCCAACTATGTGCCCGAGACCGCGTCCGACTCGTTCGGCGCCTTCGGCCTCGGCCCCGGCGACCATCTGGGCATGATCGGCTTTTTCCGCGTGCTGGTGCCGCGCGTGCGCGCCGCGGGCGCGCGGCTCACGGTGCTCGAGCTGCGGCCCGAGCTGGTCGAGACGACAGCGGACTACGAGGTGACGCTCGATCCGGCGAAGCTCGCCGCATGCACCAAGATCGTCGCCACGAGCAGCGTGCTGCTGAACGACACGCTCGACGCCGTGCTGGCGTACGGCGGCCATGCGCGCGCGTTCGCGTTCATCGGGCCCTCGGCGAGCGGCTTCCCCGATCCGCTGTTCGCGCGCGGCGTGACGGTGGCCGGCGGCTACCGCGTCGACGACCCGGCCGCGCTGCTGCGCCGTGCGCGCGCACTCGAGCCCTGGAGCGACGCCGGCGCGAAATGCGCGATCCGGCGTGACGCCTATCCGGGGTTCGAGGCGCTCCTCGCGCGCGCCGCTACTTCGCCGCCACCACCATGATCTCGACCAGCGCGCGCGGGTCGGCGAGCTTGGCCTCGATGCAGGCCCGCGCCGGCAGGTTCTTGGAATCAACCCAGGCGGTCCAGGCTTCGTTCATCGGCGCGCGGTAGCGGATGTCGCTCACCCAGATCACGGCCGAGAGCACCTTCGACTTGTTCGAGCCGCATTTCGCCAGCAGCGCGTCGATCGCCGCCAGGATCTGCTGCGACTGCCCCTTGGCGTCCTGCGACAGATCGTCGGCGACGATGCCGGCGAGGTGCACCAGGCCGCCGTGCTCGACGGCCTTCGACAGGATGCCTGCGGATTCATGTCTCACGATACTCATCGTTCCTCCCTCCTTCGTTTAGAAAACGTTTCTGACCTCGCGTACCACCGGAAAGCGCCGCCGCACCAGGCGCTCGACCACGTGCTTGAGATCGAGCGGCGCGCGCGGGCAGCCGGCGCAGGCGCCCTTGAGACGGACGTAAAGCGCCCCGTCCTCGAGCTTCTCGAAGACGAGATCGCCGCCGTCGCACGCCAGGATCGTCCGCACCTCGTCGAGCAGCGGCGCGAGCTCGGCCTCCGTGTAGAACGGTGCGTCGAGCTTGGTTTGCGGATCGCCGGCGCCGCCGGACATGGCGCTCAGTCGTGCGTCAGCGGCTTCTTGGTGAACAGGGTGGCCTTCAGCTCCTTGGAGAAGGTCGGGTCCTTGCGCCGGATCCACTCCAGCACCATCGCCGCGTGCTCCTTCTCCTCGTCGCGGTTGTGCGCCAGGATCGCCTTCAGCGCCTTGTCCTTGCAGGCGTCGACGCGCTGGTTGTACCAGTCGACCGCCTCGAGCTCCTCCATCAGCGAGACGATGGCGCGATGCATGTCGCGCGTCGCGTCCGACAGCTCCTCGACCGGCTCGTGATAACCCTCGTTTGCCATGCTCTGCCTCCTTGCGTTGAATGCGCTAATCCACCCAGACGCGCGCGTTGCGGAACACGCGCATCCAGGGCGAGTCTTCTGCGGCGCCGTCTGGCGCCCACGACATCTGCACGCTGCGGAACACGCGCTCCGGGTGCGGCATGATCGCCGTGAAGCGTCCGTCGGCGGTGGTAAAGCCGGTCAGCCCGGCCGGCGAGCCGTTCGGATTGAGCGGGTAGGTTTCGGTCGGCTCGCCGTAGTGGTCGACGTAGCGCAGCGCGGCGATCGCGCCGCGCCGGTCGGCCTCGCTGGCGAAGGCGGCGCGCCCCTCGCCGTGCGCGGCGGCCACCGGCATGCGGCTGCCCGCCATGCCAGCGAACAGGATCGAGGGGCTGTCGAGCACTTCGACCATGATGAAGCGCGCCTCGTACTGCTCGGAGCGGTTGCGCAGGAAGGTCGGCCAGTGCGCCGCGCCCGGAATGATCTCCTTCAGCGCGGCGAGCATCTGGCAGCCGTTGCACACGCCGAGCGCGAAGCTATCGCGGCGTGCGAAGAACGCCTCGAACACGGTGCGTGCGCGCGCATTGAAAAGGATCGACTTGGCCCAGCCCTGGCCGGCGCCGAGCACGTCGCCGTAGGAAAAGCCGCCGCAGGCCACCGCGCCGCGAAAGCCCGACAGCTCGGCACGCCCGGCGAGGATGTCGGTCATGTGCACGTCGACCGCCTCGAAGCCGGCGCGCGTGAAGGCCATGGCCATTTCCACCTGGCTGTTGACGCCCTGCTCGCGCAATACGGCGTTGCGCGGCCGCGCACCGCGCGCGACGTAGGGCGCGGCGATGTCCTCGGCCGGATCGAAAGATGGCGCGAAGTGGATGCCCGGGTCCTTGGCATCGAGCACCCGGTCGTACTCCTCCTGCGCGCAGTCCGGATTGTCGCGCAGCGCCTGCATGCGCCAGGTCGTTTCGCTCCAGGCGCGCTGCAGTGCGATGCGCGGCTCGGCGAACAGCGCGCGGGCGTTGCGCGTGACGCGGATCTCGTCGCGCGCGTTCGGCTGGCCGATGATATGCGTGTCGGCGCCCAGGCCGTGCGCGCGCAGCATGTCGAGGACGCGCGTGCGCGCGCCGGCGCGTATCTGCAGCACCGCGCCCAGCTCCTCGGCGAACAGCGCGGCCAGCGCCAGATCGTTCATGCGCCCGGCGAGCTGCAGGTCGCTGCCGCGCTTGAAGGCGTCGACATCCTCCAGCGCAGCGTCGAAGGCGATCGCGTCCAGGCTCAGCGTCACGCCACAGTGCCCGGCGAAGGCCATCTCGCAGACGGTCGCGAACAGGCCGCCGTCAGAGCGGTCGTGGTAGGCGAGCAGCAGGCCTTCGCGCGCAAGCGCCTGCACGGCGTCGAACAGCGCCTTGACGCGCTGCGGATCGTCGGCGTCCGGGCTGGTCTCGCCCAGCGCGCCGTGCACTTGCGCCAGGATCGAGCCGCCGAGGCGGTTCTGGCCGCCGCCCAGATCGACCAGCAGCAGCTCGCTGTCGCCCCGGTCGGTGCGCAGGCGCGGCGTGAGCGTGCCGCGCGCATCCTCCACCGGCGCGAAGGCCGAGACGATGAGCGAGAGCGGCGCGACCACCTGCTTGTCCACTGCGCCTTCGCGCCAGGCGGTGCGCATCGACAGCGAATCCTTGCCGACCGGAATCGATACGCCGAGCGCGGGGCAGAATTCCAGCGCCACGGCACGCACCGTGTCGTACAGGGCGGCATCCTCGCCCGGGCTGCCAGCCGCGGCCATCCAGTTCGCCGAGAGCTTGACGCGGTCGAGCGAGGCGATACGCGCCGCCGCCAGGTTGGTGATCGCCTCGGCGACCGCCATGCGCCCGGAGGCCGGCGCATCGAGCAGCGCGAGGGGCGTGCGCTCGCCCATGGCGAAGGCCTCGCCTGCGGTGCCGTCGAAATCGAGCAGCGTCACGGCGCAGTCGGCGACCGGCACCTGCCAGGGCCCGACGAAGGGATCGCGTGCGCACAGCCCGCCGACCATGCGATCCCCGATCGAGACGAGAAAGGTCTTGTCGGCCACCGCCGGATGGCGCAGCACGCGCAGTGCCGCCTCTTTCAGGTCGATGCCGGCCGGATCGAACGGCAGGCGCGGCAGCGCGCTCCGCTTCACGTCGCGCAGCATCTTGGGCGGCTTGCCGAGCAGCGTCTCGAGCGGCAGGTCGACCGGCAGATTGTCGAACTGCGGATCGGCGACGACCAGACGCCCGTCCGCGGTCGCCGTACCGAGCACCGCCAGCGGACAGCGCTCGCGCGCGCAGATCGCGCGCAGCACGGCGATCGCATCGGGCGCGACGGCGAGCACATACCGCTCCTGCGCCTCGTTGCACCAGATCTCGCGCGGCGACATGCCGCTGTCTTCCGAGGGCACCGCACGCAGATCGAAGCGCGCGCCGCGTCCGGCAGCGTGCACCAGCTCGGGCAGCGCATTCGACAGTCCGCCGGCGCCGACGTCGTGAATCGACAGGATGGGGTTGGCCTCGCCCAGCGCCCAGCAGCGATCGATCACCTCCTGCACCCGGCGCTGCATCTCGGCGTTGCCGCGCTGCACCGAGTCGAAGTCGAGGTCCGCGATGTTGGCGCCGGCGCCCATCGACGAGGCCGCGCCGCCGCCCATGCCGATCAGCATGCCGGGCCCGCCAAGCTGCAGCAGCAGCGCGCCTTCCGGCAGCGCCGACTTTTCGGTGTGCTGCGCGTTGATGTTGCCGATGCCGCCGGCCAGCATGATCGGCTTGTGATAACCGCGCCTCACGCCTCCCAGATCGAGCTCGAAACTGCGGAAATAGCCCGCCAGGTTCGGCCGGCCGAATTCGTTGTTGAAGGCGGCCGCGCCGATCGGCGCTTCCAGCATGATCTCGAGCGCCGAGACGATGCGCTCGGGCTTGCCGACGCCCGGTCCCTCCCAGGGCCGTTCAGCGCCCGGGATGCGCAGGTGCGAAACCGAATAGCCAACCAGGCCGGCTTTCGGCTTGGCGCCGCGTCCGGTCGCCCCCTCGTCGCGAATTTCCCCGCCGGCCCCGGTCGCGGCGCCCGGGAACGGCGAGATCGCGGTGGGATGGTTGTGTGTCTCGCACTTCATCACCGTGTGGGTCAGCCCGGGCTGCGCGCGGTACACGCCCTGCGCGTCCGGGTGAAAGCGTTGCACGGCGCGACCCTCCATGACCGCGGCGTTGTCGGCATACGCGACGATGGTGCCCTGCGGCGCGACGGCATGCGTGTGGCGGATCATGGCAAACAGCGAGCGTTGCATACGCTCGCCGTCGATGATCCAGTCGGCGTTGAAGATCTTGTGCCGGCAATGCTCGGAATTCGCCTGCGCGAACATGGTGAGCTCGGCATCGGTCGGATCGCGCCCCAGCCCGCGGTAGGCCTCGAGCAGGTAGTCGATCTCGTCCTCCGACAGCGCGAGGCCGAGCGAACGGTTCGCCGCCTCCAGCGCCGCGCGTCCCTGCGCCAGCACGGCGACGCGCGCCAGCGCGCGCGGCGCGACGTGCTGAAAAAGCTGCGCCGCGTCCGCGGCCCCGGCAAGCACCGTTTCGGTCATGCGATCATGCAGGCAGGCTGCGATCGCGGCACGCGCCCCGGCCGGCACGCCCTGCACGTAATACAGGCAGCCGCGCTCGATGCGCAGCACCCCCTGCAGCGCGCAGTTGTGTGCGATGTCGGTCGCCTTGGACGACCAGGGCGAGATCGTGCCGATACGCGGCACCACCAAGAACACTTCGCCCTCGCGCGCCTGCGTCTCGAGCGGCGATCCGTAATCGAGCAGCCGCTCGAGCAGCGCATGGGCGCCGGCGTCGAGCGCTTCGGCCACTTCGACGAAATGCCAGAATTCGGCCGCGATGCCCCGGACCTGGGGTGCGACGCGCTTCAGTGCCGCGACGAGCTTCGCAATGCGGAACGCCGACAGCGCGCGCGCGCCGCGGAGCTGTAGAACCTGGGACATTGAGGCGCTGGGCCGGTAAAAGCGAATTCTACCCGCCGCGCTGGCGCCGCCGGCGCGCGGCGCCGCGCCAGTCGCCTTACTTCGTCAGATAGTTGAGGCGCGGCTCCGTGACCGTTCCGGTCAGCCCGAAGCTCTCGTGGATGGTGCGCGGCCCGGTTTCGATATCGGCCACCAGGCGGCCGTTGATCTCGCCGCTCGGCGCGATGTCGAGCGTACCCGCTGCGCTCATCTTGCCGGCGCCCATGTTGAGCTTGCGCAGCGACACCGCGCCGGCCTGGTAGACGCCCTCGCCGCTCATCTCGGAAAACAGCGTACGGCCCTGCGGCTGCTTGCCCTTGGTCTGGATCGCGCGCGACAGATCGAAGCTTCCAAGCACGCCCTTGTTTAGGGTGAAGCGGCCCTCGATCTGCGCGTTCTTCGCCAGCGCCGCCGCATCCGGACCGCTCATGCTGAAGCGGCCGTTCGCGTCCGCCTTGCCCTCCGACAGCAGCGCCGGCGCGAGCACTGCGGCATTCACGCCCCGGCCGACGAGATCACCGCTGAACGACCACTGTGCGCCCCAGCGCATTTCGCCATTGCCCGAGATCACGCCATCGAACAGGCGCGCATCCCAGCCGCTGAGGCGCAGGCCCTCGCGCGTCGCCGTGCCCTTCAACCCCACGTCCGCCAGCGTGACGCCCGCGAGGAACGGCAGGTTGAGCGCGTCGGCCTTCGCTTCGACCACGATCTCCTTGCCTTTCGGTGTCAGCGTCGCCTCGATGCCGTCGCCCCCGCTGATGCCGGCGCGCGCGACGCGCCCGTCGCCGGCGATCGTCAGCGTCACGTTGAGTGCCGGCAGCGAGAACGGTCCCTCGAAGCGCGTGTTCTGCAGCACGATGCTCTCAGTGCGGAGCGCACCGCCCTTCAGGCCGCCCAGCAGGCCCTGCGCGATCGTCGACTGCGGCACCACCGCACGCTCGAGCTCGATGCGGCTGAAGGTCTTGTCGCCCGACAGCAGCGCGCCGATGCTGGGGAAAGCACGCGCGCGCGCCGCCCTGATCGCCTGCTCGCCGCTGCCGATCGAGATGCCCTCGAACGTGACCTGCACCCCGCCGATCAGGGACATCCCGGCCGACGTGATCTTGACCGGCACGCCCAGCGAAGCGCTCGCCGCGCTCTCGTAATCTCCGGTCGGCATCGGCATGACGTGCAGCACACCGACGCCGGCGACGATCAGCAGCAGCGCGCCGATCGCGAGCGGCTTGCCCAGCTTGCGCCGCCGGATGCGCTCGGCCTGCACTTCCTTCGGCGCCAGCGGCTCCGCCTTCGCCGGCTTCGGCTTCTTCTCCTTCTTCTTGAAGGCGAACAGCTTCTTGCCCTTCTTCTCGGCCGGCGGCACCGACTCCGTCTCGACGTGCTCGCGCTCGCGTTTCTTTTTCTCGGCCTTGCGGGCCGACTTGCTCAGCATGCGCTCCTCGACCAGAACCTCGTCCATGTCGAGGTCCTCATCCGAGATCTCGATATCGTTCTCTTCAGCCACGCGCTGCGCGGCGAGGGCAGCCTGCTCCGCCTCCCGTTTGCGCTGCTCGGCTGCCTGCCGCTCCTGATCTTCGCGCGCACGCTCGGCTTCCTCACGCGCACGTGCCTCGGCCTCCTGCCGCCGGCGCGCCTGTTCCGCGCGCTGACGGGCAGCCTCCTCTTCCTGGCGCTTGCGCGCCTCGGCTTCACGGGCCGTGCGCTCGGCTTCCTCCCGCGCCCTGCGCTCCGCGGCCTTGTGCGCCTGCTGCGCTTCGTCGTCGCGCTTGGCGAAGCTGTCGAGATCGGCGAGCAGGTCATCCGACAGCGCGCTCGCGGCGGGCGCGGCCTTCGCCTCTTCCGCCTTGCGTCGCGCTTCCTCCTCCGCCCGGCGCTTGGCTTCTTCCGCCTCCTTGCGCCGTGTGGCCTCGGCGGTTTGACGCCGGATCGCCTCTTCGGTCTCGCGCCGCGCTTCCTCCTCGGCCTGCTTGCGCCTGCGCTCTTCCTCTTCCTTGCGCTTGGCCTCATCGGCTTCCTTGCGGCGGCGCTCTTCCTCTTCGCGCGCCTTGCGCTCGGCTTCCTCGCGCGCCTTGCGCTCGGCCTCGAGCTGCTGGCGCAGCGCCTCCGATTCCTGCCGCGCCTTCTCCTCGACCTCGCGCCGCGCGCGCTCTTCGGCTTGCTTGGCCGCGCGTTCGGCTTCGTCCTTGACCTTCTGCTCGGCTTCCTCGCGCGCCTTGCGCTCGGCCTCGAGCTTGGCGTTCATCTCCTGCTCGATGCGGGCGCGCTCCTCGGCTTCCTTGCGCGCGCGCGCCTCGGCCTCGGCCTTGGCCTTCGCCTCGGCCTCCGCCTTCTGCCGCGCCTCGGACGCCGCCCGCACCGCCGCGTCGCGCAGCGCCTTCGACTTGGCTTCGGTTTCCTCGCGCGCCTTGGCTTCCGCCTCGGCCTTGGCCTTGGCCTCTGCCTCGGCCTTCTCGCGCGCTTCGGCGGCCGCCTTCGCGCGCGCCTCGGCTTCTGCGTTCTCGCGCGCTGCCGCCTCGGCCTTGGCCTTCGCCTCGGCCTCCGCCTTGGCGCGTGCCGCCGCCTCCGCCTTGGCCTTCGCCGCCGCCTCTTCGCGCGCCTTGAAGTCGAAGGCGTCCTGTTGCGCCTTGCGCTCGGCATCGGCGTGCGCCTTCGCTGCGAGATCGAGCCGTTGCGAGGTCGACTCGCCGGCCGCCGGCTTCTGCGACGTGCTCGCCGCGTTCGCTGCCGCACCCGCCGCCGCCTTCGGCGCGGTCGGAATGAACGAAGTGAAGTCGAGCTCGCCGCCCTCTTCCTCCTCTTCCTTTTTCGGCGGCGGCGGCGGCGTCGGAATGACCGTCCGGCTGCCGGTGCGTCCCGCGGCGGCCCTCGGCGGCGGCGCCTGCGCGCCGGGGGACGCCTCGCGCACGAACCCGTCCCTGTCCATCTTCTCGATGAGCGCGTAGAACTTGGCCTCGGCAATCTTCTCGAACTTCTGACTCAGCTCGGCGACCGTCGATTTGCCGTCCACCGCCGCCAGCACGGCGCGATCGGCGCGCGACAGATGGCTGGTGCGACCCGACGCTTCCTGGACGCCTTTGCCGGTCTTGGAGTAGATGGCGGTCGGGTTCATGCCTTTTCGTATCGTTTCTTTCACCGCCCGCGCGAGGACGCACGGATCCTCTCCCTGCCGCGGCCGGACGATCGCACTATTATAAGCAGATGCGCTGCGCGGCCTGCGTGACGCGCTCCACGCCTTGGACCGCATCGCGGCCGCTTGGCGAGGGGTCCGCCGGCCCCGCCCCGCGCCGCCCCCCCGAACGGGGGCTGCGACGCACGGCGGGCGCCATGCGCCCCGCCCTGCCTCGCTAGAATGCGCGCCGACATGGATGCCATCGACAGCGTGGTCATCGGCGCCGGCGTCGTCGGGCTGGCGGTCGCCCGCGCCCTCGCGCTCGCCGGGCGAGAGGTCATCGTGCTCGAGGCCGAGGACGCGATCGGCACGCACACCAGCTCGCGCAACAGCGAAGTCATCCATGCCGGGATCTATTACCCGCAGGATTCGCTCAAGGCGCGCTGCTGCGTCGCCGGCCGGCACCGCCTCTACGAATATTGCGCCAGTCACGGCATTCCGCACCAGCGCAGCGGCAAGCTGATCGTCGCCAGCGACGCCGCGCAGCTCGATGCGCTCGAGTCGATCCGGATCCGCGCGCTGGCGAACGGGGTCGAGGACATCACCTGGCTGAGCCGCAGGCAGACGCTCGCGCTCGAGCCGGCGCTGTCGGCGGTCGCGGCGCTGCACTCGCCCTCGACCGGGATCATCGACAGCCATGCGCTGATGCTCGCCTACCTGGGCGATGCCGAGGCGCACGGCGCGATGCTCGCGCTGAAAAGCCCGCTCGAACAGGCGCAGCTGCGTGGCGACGGCATTGCGCTGCGCGTCGGCGGCAGCGAGCCGATGCAGCTGCTGGCGCGCTGCGTGGTGAACTGCGCCGGACTGCACGCCCCGAGCCTCGCGCGGCGCATCGAGGGCTATCCGCCGGAGCAGGCGCCCGGCGAGTACTACGCCAAGGGCAACTACTACGCACTTACCGGGCGTGCGCCGTTCACGCGGCTGATCTACCCGGTTCCCGAACCCGGCGGCCTCGGCGTGCACATCACGCTCGATCTCGCAGGGCAGGCCCGCTTCGGGCCCGATGTGGAATGGGTGGAGCGAATCGATTATCAAGTCGATCCGGCCCGCGCCGCACGCTTCTACGCGGCGATCCGCCGTTACTGGCCGGCGCTGCCCGACGACGCGCTGGTGCCCGGCTATGCCGGCATCCGGCCGAAGATCGTGCCGCAGGGCGCGGCGGCTGCGGATTTCGTCGTGCAGGGGCCGCGCGAACACGGCGTGCCGGGGCTGGTGCAGCTGTTCGGCATCGAATCGCCAGGCCTCACCGCGAGCCTTGCGCTGGCCGACGAGGTGTTGCGCGCACTTGGTTGAGTTGCCGCCGAGGGAATTCGGCCGTCGCATCCCGGCGAGGCCCTAAAATGACTGCATGAGCCGACCGATCTATCTCACGGAAGACATCCGCCGCATCGAATCCGCCGCCGGCGCGGTGCGTCCGACGCTGATGGTGCGCGCCGGCGAGGCGGCCGCCGCGCTGGCGCTGCAGCTGGTGCCGGACAAGGGCAAGGACGTGCTGGTGCTCGCCGGCCCCGGCAACAACGGCGGTGACGCCTACGAGGCCGCCGCGCGCCTGAAGGCCGCGTTCCTGCGTGTCACGCTCGTCTCGCCGGCCGATCCGGCAAAGCTGCCGCCCGATGCCGCCGAGGCGCTGCGCAAGTGGCAGGCGGCCGGCGGCGAGACGCTGCGCGAAGTGCCAGCGGGCCCGCGCTGGTCGCTGGTCGTCGACGGCTTGTTCGGCATCGGCCTCACGCGCGAACCGCAAGGCGAGTACGCGCGCCTGATCGAGCTGGCGAATGCCCAAAGCTGTCCGGTGCTGGCGCTCGACATTCCGAGCGGGCTCGCCTCCGACACGGGACGCGTGCTCGGTCAGGCGGTGCGCGCGACGCACACCGTCACCTTCATCGCCCTGAAGCCGGGTCTGCTGACATTGGCGGGGCCGGATCACTGCGGCGTGCTGCAGGTCGCCGAGCTCGGCCTCGACGTGCGCAGCCTGCTCGCGCCGAAGGGCTGGGTCGCCGAGCCGGCGACCATGCGCTGGGTGCTCAAGCCGCGGCTGCGCGAGTTCCACAAGGGGCGGGCCGGCTCGCTCGGCGTTCTCGGCGGCGCGAGCGGCATGGTCGGCGCCGCGCTGCTGGCCGGGCGCGCGGCGCTCAAGCTCGGTGCCGGGCGCGTCTACGTGGGACTGCTCGATCACGAGGCGCCGGAGGTCGACCCGTTGGCGCCCGAACTGATGCTGCGCCATCCCGACGATGCGCTGGGCCAGAGCCTCGACACGATTGTCGTCGGCCCCGGGCTCGGACAGAGCGAACGCGCGCAAACCCTACTCGGCGCCGCGCTGGCGAGCGACATGCCCTGCGTGCTCGACGCCGATGCACTCAACCTGCTCGCGGACGACAGCGACCTGCGCAACGCCTGCGCGCGCCGCCGCGCGGACACCATCATCACGCCGCACCCGGGCGAGGCGGCGCGCCTGCTGCAGACGCGCGTGCCCGATGTGCAGGACGACCGGCTCGCCACGGCCCGTGCGCTTGCCGAGCGGCTCAATGCGCACACCGTGCTCAAGGGCAACGGCAGCGTGCTGGTCGCCACGGACGGGCACTGGTTCGTCAACACCGCGGGCAACCCCGGCATGGCGAGCGCCGGCATGGGCGACACGCTGTCCGGCTTTCTCGGCGCGCTGCTCGCGCAGGGCTACAGTGGCGAGGCCGCGCTGGTGCTCGGCGTGCACCTGCACGGCGCGGCGGCGGATGCGCTGGTCGCACAGGGCGTCGGCCCCGTCGGCCTCACCGCAGGCGAACTGATCGAGCCCGCGCGCGCGCTCTGGAACGACTGGCTGAGGGGCTGACGCGCCGCAGAGGCATGGACGCGAAGCAATCGCTCAGCGGCGAGCTGACCTCGGCCTACCTCTACCGCATCATCGCCGCGCGCGAAGCCGACGCGCGGCGCAAGCACCTGTTCGAGGAATTGGCGCGGGATGCCGAGGCGCAGGCCGGGCACTGGCGCGAGACGCTCGTCGCGCGCGGCGTCGCGCTGCCGCCGTTTCGTCCGGCGTCGCGCGCACGCCTGGTCGGCTGGCTCGTCGAGCGCCTCGGCCCGCGGCGCCTGACGCAGGTCCTTACCGCAATGAAGGTGCGCGGCATGTCGGTCTATCGCGAGGGCGCGCGTGCGCCGCGCGGCCTCGGCGGCCTGCCCTCGGAGCACGACGAGATCGGTGAGCGGCACGGCACGGTCGGCGAAGGCGGCTCGCTGCGCGCCGCGGTGTTCGGGGTAAACGACGGCCTGGTCTCGAACGCCGGCCTGATTCTCGGCGTGGCAGGTGCCGGCGCCTCGAGCGGCACCATTCTGCTGGCCGGCGTCGCCGGTCTGCTCGCCGGCGCGTTTTCGATGGCCGCGGGCGAGTACGTCTCGATGCGCTCGCAGCGCGAAATGTACGAGTACCAGATCGCACTGGAAAAGGCCGAGCTCGACGCTTACCCCGAGGAGGAAGCCGAGGAGCTGGCCCTCATCTACGAGGCGCGCGGCGTCCCGCTCGAGGAAGCGCGCCGCCATGCGGCGCAGCTCATCGCCGATCCGGTGAACGCGCTCGATACGCTGACGCGCGAGGAGCTGGGCCTCAACCCGGACGATCTCGGCTCGCCGTGGGGCGCGGCGCTTGCGTCCTTCGCCGCCTTCGCCGTCGGCAGCACGGTGCCGCTGCTGCCCTTCGTCTTCGCGCCGGAACCTTACACGCTCGCCGCCTCGATCGCGGCCGCAGCGGCAGGCCTGTTCCTCGCCGGTGCGGCCACCAGCCTATTCACCGGGCGCGCCGCGCTCTTCGGTGGCGCGCGCATGCTGGGCATCGGCGCCGCCGCCGGCGTGATCACCTACTCGATCGGCGCACTGCTCGGCGCAGGCCTCGCCTGAGGCGCGCGCCTCAGGCCTTCAGCCGGCGAACGACGTCGAAGACCTCGGCCGCGTGGCCGCGCGGGTTCACGCCGTAGACCACGTGGCGCAGCACGCCCTTCTTGTCGATGACGAAGGTCGAGCGCACCAGGGACTCGCGGCGCACGCCATCGATCTCCCGTTCCTGCAGCACGCCGTAGTTGCGGCACACCTCGCCCTCGGGGTCGGAAAGCAGGCCGATCGACAGGCCTTGCTCGTCGCGAAACTCGGCGTGGCGCAGGCAGTCGTCGCGCGACACGCCGAGGATGACGCAGTCATGCCGGTCGAACTCGCTCTCGTGATCCGAGAAGTCGACCGCCTGCATGATGCATCCCGGGGTGCCGTCGCGCGGATAGAAGAACAGCACGACGTTTTTCTTGCCCTTGAACGCCGACAGCGTGACCATCTGCATGTCGGCGTCCGGCAGAGAAAAGTTCGGTGCAGTCTGTCCGTTCTGCATCATGTCGCGCGGATTCTAAAACACGAAGATTGCGCCTTGACAAGAGGCTAGGCTGCGCGCGTCGCTTGCGCGCAACGCACCCCTGCCGGCGCCTATAATCGTGCGGTGCGCAATGTGCTCCTCGGCGGGCTGCCGCCGCACGATTTTCTCGCGCGCCATTGGCAGCGCCGCCCGCTGCTGGTGCGTGGTGCGCTGCCCGGCTTTCGCGACCTCGCAGACCACGACACGATTGCACGTCTCGCCATGCGAGACGACGTCGAATCGCGCCTCCTCGAGCGGCGCCGCGGGCGCTGGACGCTCACGCACGGGCCGCTGACGCCGGCGCAGCTGCGGCGGGCCGGCGGGCGCGACTGGACCGTGCTGGTGAGCGGACTGAACCTGCATCTGCCGCGCGCCGAACAGATGCTGCGTCGCTTCGACTTCATTCCGCAGGCGCGGCTGGACGACCTGATGGTGAGCATCGCGGCGCCGGGCGGCGGTGTCGGGCCGCACGAAGACGCTTACGACGTGTTCCTGCTGCAGGGTCGCGGACGGCGCCGCTGGCGACTGTGCCGCCCGCGTGCATTCCGTTTCGTGCCGGACGTGCCGCTCAGGCTGATCGCGGACTTCGCGGTCGAGGAGGAGCTGCTGACCGAGCCCGGCGACCTGCTCTATCTGCCACCGGGTTGGGCACACGACGGCATCGCGCTCGAGCCCTGCACCACCTACTCGATCGGCTTTCGTGCGCCGCGCGGCGACGAACTCGCCGCGGCGTTTCTCGACTGGCTGCATGCGCGCGGCCTGCCGCGCGGGCGCTACCGCGACCCTGGCCTGCGGCCCGCGCGGCGTGCCGCGCAGGTGCCGCCGGCGATGGTCGATTTTGCGGCGGCCACGCTCGCGCGCGTTCGCTGGACACGGCGCGACGTGGCGCGCTTTCTGGGCGAATACCTCTCCACCCCGAAACCGCAGATCGTGTTTCAGCCGCCGCGTCGCCCGCTCGGGCGCGCCGCCTTCGAAGCGCGACTGCGGCGCGCAACGCTGGTGCTCGACGCGCGCACGCAGCTGCTCGCGCTCGGTGCCGACCTGTACATCAACGGCGAGCGCCTGGCGTTGCCGCCAGCGCAGCGCAAGCGGCTGTCGGCGCTCGCCGACGCGCGCCGGCTGGCCGACACGCGGCTTGCCGGCAGCACGCTCGCCCCCCTAATCTACGCGTGGTACCGACTGGGCTACCTGCACCTCGAGATGCCGGCATGAACGAAGCGATCGAAACCGCGGCGCCGGATTACCAGCGCTTCGAGACCGAGGCCGACTTTCAGGCGGCGGTCGATCGCCTGCTCGGGCAAGCAGGACGCGAGCTGCGCATCTTCGACCCCGACCTGCAGGCGCTGCGGCTGAACTTGCCCGCGCGGATCGAGCGGCTCGAGCAGTTCCTGCTCGCCAGCCGGACGCGCCGGCTCTACATCGTGTTGCACGAGCCCGATCACCTGACGCGACACTGCCCGCGCATGATGCGCTTGCTGGCGCGTTTCGCGCACGTCATCCAAGTCAACCGCACCCACAACGAGATTCGCGAGCTGCAGGACGCCTTCCTGGTGCTCGATGCCGAGCACTACGTGCGCCGACCGGTGGCGCGCTTCTTTCGCGGCGCCATCGGCATTCACGACGAAACCGAGGCGCTGGCGATGCGCGGCCGCTTCGGCGAGATCTGGAGCGCGTCCTTTCCCGCGGTGTCGGCGACGACGCTCGGCCTCTAGCCGCCCGCTCAGCCGAGCGACCGCCAGTCGAAGCCGTCGCTCTGCGTGGCGAGGCCAACCTCCTCGGGCGCGCAGCCGAGCGCCCCGGCGAGCGCCGCGCGCGCCAGCGCGGGACGGTTGTTCTGCTCGGACAGGTGCGCGGCAATGACGTGCTGCAGGCGCGCGCGGTCGAGCGCAGCGAGCAGGCCGGCGGCTGCATCGTTGTCGAGATGCCCGAGAGGCCCGGCGATGCGCGCCTTGAGCCAGCGCGGGTAGCCGCCGTTCCACAGCAGGTCGAGCGCGTGATTGCATTCGAGCACCAGTGCGTCGCAGCCCGACAGCATTTCGACGACGTGCGGCGTCGACGCGCCGAGATCGGTCAGTACGCCAAGGCGCCGCGCACCGTCCGACAGCAGATACTGCACCGGCTCGCGCGCATCGTGCGGCACCGTGAACGGACGCACCTCGAGATCGCCGATCGCGACGGGCGCGCGCGTATCGATCATGCGGAACCGCACGCCGTTCGCCGCGGCCTTGTCCTCGGCCTGCGGTGCCGCCTCGCGCATCGCGAGCCGCGTGCCATGGGTGAGCACCACCTCGAGGCCGTGGGCAGCCGCGAGCGCCAGTGCCCCGCCGGCGTGATCGTCATGCTCGTGCGTGACCAGGATCGCGCAGAGCGCGTCGGGCTGCAGCCCGCGCCGCGCCAGACGGCGCTCGGCTTCGCGCGCCGACAGCCCGCAATCGATGAGCACGCGCGTCGCGCCGGCCTCGACCAGCAGGCAGTTGCCCTGACTGCCGCTCGCGAGCGAGGTGAAGCGCAGCACCCGGCGCGGCGCCCGGCTATTTCAGCTCTGCGTGCAGCAGCGAAAGAATGCGGCGCGCGGTACCGGTGCTTTCCGCCTTGCCGTCTTTGCCGAGGACGCGGACCTCGCTGTTCGCGCTCTGCTGCTCGACCGAGACGCGGTACTGCTCCGCCTTGACTTCGGGAGTCGAGGACTTCCAGAACGCCAGCTTGTCGAGCAACCCCGGCTTTTGCTTGTCCTTGCGGTCCATCTCCGCTTCCGGGTCGGCGTAGCGCACGAAGTACAGGCCTTTCGCGCGATCGCGGTCCTCGACCGTGAAGCCGACGCGGTCGAGCGCGAGCCCCACGCGCCGCCAGGTGCGGTCGAACGGCTCGTACACCTCCAGCACCTCGCCACCGTCGGACGCCTTCTTCAGCGCGGCGCGCTCGGGCTGCTGCGCACCTGCGGTCAGCAGCTGCTTTGCCTTCTCTTCCTGCGCGCCGAGGCGGACCATCAGGCGGCGCAGGAACTCGGCCTCGAGCGTCGCGTCGGTCTCGCGCGGCTGCCACTTGGTCGCGGAAGGCGCGGTGTCGGGCGAGCGCGAGCCTTCGGAATACACCTCCGCCATGCCGCGATGCGTGATGTAGACCTCGGTCCCACGGCGGTCGGGTGTGCGCTCGAGCCGGGTGCGGAACTTGTCGCGCTCGGAAGTCGAGTAGATCTGGTCGATGAGCGAGCCGAGCGTCGATCGGATGATGTCCTGCGGCAGCTTGGCGCGGTTTTCCGCCCAGTCCGTCTCCATCACCCCCGTCTCGGGCGTTGCCTTCGAGATGAGGAAGCCGTTTTCCTGCCAGAAGTCCTTGATGAGCGGCCAGAGCTGCTCGGGCGTTCGGTTGTCGACCACCAGCCAGCGCTCGTTGCCGCGGCCCTCGATGCGCATGTCCTGCGCGGTCGGCAGCACGTCGCTGTCGCCGCGCAGCCGTACCTGGCGCTGATCGGCCTGGTAGGTCGACAGCGTCGTCGTTCCCTTGCCGCTGTCCGGCACCACATAGCGGTTGTCACGGCGCGGCGTGGTCAGGTCGGGCGGAATCTCGAGCGGTGGCAGCTGGCCCGCGGACTTGTAGTCGACCTGCGGCCCTTCCAGCAGGCTGGTGTTCGTCTTGCAGCCGGCGAGCGCGGCGAGTGCGGCGCAGGCAATCACCCCGCCGCGCCAGCCCTGGCGCCGTCCGCGTCGCACTCGGCGCTGCATCATGCTCAAGCCCGCTTCTCCACCACGCGCAGCCCCGGCAGCGCAATGCCGGCCTCGTGCAGCGCTTCGCGCAAGGTCTCGTGGAAGCGCTCGGACAGGGTCACCATCGGCAGGCGCAGGCCCTCCTCGATCAGGCCCATCTGCGCCAGCGCCCATTTCACCGGAATCGGATTCGCCTCGACGAACAGCCGCTGATGCAGCGGCAGCAGCCGCAGGTTGATCTCGCGCGCCTTTTTCACGTCGCCGACCAGCGCAGCCGCGCACATCTGGTGCATGAGCTTGGGCGCGACGTTCGCCGTCACGGAGATCACCCCGTGCCCACCCATCAGGATCAGCGCGAGCGCGGTGGAATCCTCGCCGCTGTAGATCGCGAACTCGCGCGGCGCGCGCTTGACGAGGTCGGTGCCGCGCTCGATGCTGGCGGTGGCATCCTTGATGCCGATGATGCCCGGCAGCGCCGCAAGACGCAGCACGGTGTCGTTCTGCAGGTCGGCAACCGTGCGCCCGGGCACGTTGTACAGGATCATCGGCAGATCGACCTTCTCGGCCACGGTGCGGAAATGCCGGTACAGGCCCTCCTGCGTGGGCTTGTTGTAGTACGGCACCACCGAAAGGCAGGCCGTGGCGCCGGCTTTTTTCGCTGATTCGGTGAGCTCGATCGCCTCGGCGGTCGAGTTGCCGCCGGTGCCGGCGATGACGGGGATGCGCCCCTTGGCGTGCTCCACCGCGACGCGGATCAGTTCCTTGTGCTCGTCGAAGTTGACCGTCGGCGACTCGCCCGTGGTGCCGACCACCACGATGCCGTCGGTGCCTTCGGCGACGTGCCAGTCGATCAGGCTGCGGAAGCGCGCGAGATCGATCGCGCCGTCCGGCTTCATGGGCGTGACGATTGCAACCAGGCTACCAGTGATCATGGGACGCTCCTCCCCTGTCGCTTTTATCCGAGCCGCGTATTCTAACGCCTTGTTCCAGCGGTATTAACGCTGCGCGCCGTCATTTTCCGAGCGCTGTGTCCTCGATCGCGCCGCGAACTGCGCAAAGTCGCTGAATCACGGCGGGTTTGGGCCGTGTCACGCACCCCTGCTCGAACGCCACCACGCTGAGCAGAGGACTGAATGCGTCCAGCAGCTCCCGCGGCCGCAGCAGAAACTCCGGATTAGACGGACGTCCGTAGCGTTCGTTCCCGGCAGCGAAGGTTTCGTAGATGAGAACGCCTCCGTCGGCAAGCACCGCGGCGAGCTGCGGCAGCAGCGGCCGGTACAGGTAGTTGAACACCAGCACCGCCGCGAAGCGCCGCGTGCCGAGCGGCCAGGGCGAGCCGTCCTCGAGGTCCGCATAGACAGGCTCTACGTTCGGCGTCGCGGCCAGCGCGGCGAGGGCCTCGCGGTCGCGGTCGACCGCGGTCACCGGGTGGCCGCGCTGCGCGAGCAGGCGCGCGTGCCGCCCGGGGCCGCAGGCGAGATCGAGCACCGCGCCGCCCGGCGCGATCAGCTGCGCCCAGCGCAGCAGCCACGTGGACGGCTCGGCGATCGCATGCGACATCGCGTTTCGACCGGGCGCGCCCTTCAGGCACAGAGCACGAAGTTGGCGAACTCGACCAGCATGCCCGGGCGCAGGTAAGCCGAGAACGCGGCCGCGGTGGCGAACGCGAACAGCGCCACCAGCGGCAGCTTCCACCACAGACCGCCACGCGGCTGTTCGCCGTTTTTCACGCGGCCGCCTTGCCGTTACCCGCCGGCTGCGCGTTCGCCAGCTTGGTGGCGCGCGGCAGCTCGCAGGCGAGGATCGCCTGGCGCAGCGCCTCGATCGCCCTCGGCCGCGGAAAGCTGCGCCGCCAGGCAATCGCCACACGCCGCGTCGGCACCGGCTTGGCGAACGGCCGGATGCGGATCAGGTCGCTCGCCCCCGCACCGGGCGTGATCGAGGTCGACGGCAGGACGGTGATGCCGACCCCGCTCGCCACCATCTGGCGGATCGTCTCCAGCGAGCCGCCCTCGAGGGTACGCTGCAGCCCGCTGCGGTTGGGCGAACGGCTCACGGTCGCGCACAGGTCGAGCACCTGGTCGCGGAAGCAGTGCCCAGCGCCGAGCAGCAGCATGTTCTCGTTCGTCAGCTCCTCGGCGGCGATCTCCTTCTTGCGCGCCCAGGGGTGGCGCTGCGGCACGGCCACCAGAAAGGGTTCGTCGTACACCGCCTGCGTCACCACCCCCGGCTCGCTGAACGGCAGGGCGATGACGATCACGTCGACTTCGCCGTGCTTCAGCGCCTCGGCCAGGCGGTGCGTGAAGTTCTCCTGGATCAGCAGCTGCATCGACGGCGCGCTGCGGCGCAGGATCGGGATCAGCTTCGGCAGCAGGTAGGGGCCGATGGTGTAGATCGCGCCGAGGCGCAGCGTGCCGGCGAGCGGGTCGCGACCGCTCGCCGCTAGCTCCTTGATGCGCGCGGCTTCCTCGAGCACGCGCTGCGCCTGTTCGACGATCGGTTCGCCGATCGGCGTGGTCGTCACCTCACCGGGCCCGCGCTCGAACAGCACCACCCCGAGCTCCTCCTCGAGCTTCTTGATGGCGACCGACAGCGTCGGCTGCGACACGAAGCAGGTCTCGGCGGCGCGGCCGAAATGCCGCTCGCGCGCCACGGCGACGATGTAGCGCAGCTCGGTGAGGGTCATTGCGATCCCGCGCCGCGCGCCTCGACGAACGCAACGATGGCCTCGACGAGCTGCGGCTCGCGCCCGTTGCAGAAATGATCGGCGCCGGCGATCACCACCTGGCGCGACCCGGCAATCGAAGCGATCGCGCGCAGCGCCTGCGGCCTCATGCCCGCCTCCGTCGGACGAGGAAATACAGCGGAATGCCCGCGAGCATGACGATCAATCCGCCGAGCACCATGTCGCCGAACTTCGGTCCGTAGTCCGGATTGCGCACGTAATCGATCGCCGAATACAGCATGAACAGGCAGGCGGCGCAGAAGGCGAGCGGGATCAGCGGGTAGAGCGGCACGCGGAACGCCGGCGCGGCACCGCCGCGCAGTCGAAAGACGAACAGCGTCAGTGCGGTGAGCAGGAAGAAGGTCCAGAACACCGGTGAAGTGTAGGCCACCATGGCGCTGAAGCCATCCGGCGTCGAGGCGCTCGCCGCGACCAGCACCAGCGCGATCGCGCCCTGCAGCACGAGCGCGTTGGCCGGCGTGCTGCCGGCATCGCGCCAGTGCCCGAGGCGCGCGAACAGCGCGAAGTCCCGTCCCAGCGCCCAGGTGGTGCGTGCGCCGGTGAAGATCGCCGCATTCATGGTGGTCAGTGCGGCCACGCAGACGATCAGCGCCAGCAGGATGGCCCCGCGTTCCCCGACCGCGACGCGCACCACGTCGGCAGCCACCACCTTCGAGCCGCGCATGCCATCCTGGCCGAGCGCCGCCAGGTAGCCGAGATTGACGAACAGGTACAACAGCGAGATGACGACAATGCCCCATACCAGGATGCGCGTCATATTGCGCCGCGCCTCGCGTACCTCGCCGGCGAGATACGCCGCCTCGTTCCAGCCGCCGTAAGTCAGCAGCACGAAGATCATCGCCAGACCGAAGGCGCCGCCGCCGCCGGACTCGGTCGGCTTGGGCACACCACCACTGGCCAGCCCCGCGACGCCGATCACGATCAGGCCGACGAAGAGCAGCGTCTGGAGGACCTTCTGCAGCGTCTTCGACTGCAGCGTGCCGGCGACGTTGAGCGCGGTCAGCGCAACCACGCCGATCGCCGCGTAGATCGCCGAGCTGTGCGCCCCGAGACGCAGCAGCTCGGAGGCGTAGTCGCCGAAGACGAAGGCGACCAGCGCGATCGCGCCGGTCTGGATCACGGTGATGCGCGACCAGGCGAAGACGAAGGCCACGCCGCGCCCGAGACCGCGCGACAGGTAGGCGTACTCGCCGCCGGTGTCCGGGTGGCGCGCCGCGAGCTCGGCGTAGACCAGCGCGCCGCACAGCGACACCAGCCCGCCGAGCAGCCAGGCGCCGAGGAACTCGGCCGCGCTCGAGGTCGCACCGGCGACCACCGAGGGCGCCTTGAAAATGCCGACGCCGATCACCATGCCGCAAAGGAGCACGATGCCGTCCGGCACCGAAAGCAGCGGCTTCGGCGCCGCGCCGGCCTGCGCTACTGAATCCGCGTCGCGATCCATTTGCGTTCGTCCTCCGTCTGTCCGTCGAAGGTGCGCGCGCGGCCCTCGATGCGCGCGCCCTCGACGCGCCCCGCCAGCAGCAGGTTCATCGGCCGACCGCCCACCAGGCCGCTCACCACCAGCTTGATCTCGCGGCCGCGCAGCCGCGAGGCACGCACCACCAGCTCGCGCCCGCTTTCGTCGGCCTCGACCTCGAGCATCTGGTGGGTCTGCCGGATACGGATGCGCCATTCTCCGCCCAGCCCTTCGACGCGCCCGCGCCACGCGCCGGCCGCCTGCGCCGGCACGATCCACAGATGGACGTAGGACAGCCCGTCGCGCCCGCCGACCGGCTTGTCCGGCGCGCGCACCGACAGGGTCTCGTCGGGCAGCCAGGCCCCCATGTCCCAGTCGTGCGATACGACGCGCGTACCGGGCGCGAGCGCGAGGAGCCGCGGCATGAGCTTGAGGTTGAACTCCGGCAGCAGGTACATCGTCACCACGCTGGCCTGCGACAGGTCGGTCTCGAACAGGTCGCGATGCTCGAAGCGCGCCCGCCCGGCGACGCCCGCGCGCACCGCGTTCTCGCGTGCCTGCACCACCAGCTCGGGGTCGATCTCGACGCCGAGCGCCTGCGCGCCGCGCTTGGCCGCGCCGATCACCACGCGCCCGTCGCCGGAACCGAGGTCGATCAGGCGGTCGCCCGGCCCGACCTCGGCGATGCGCAGCATGCGGTGCACGACCTCCTGCGGCGAGACGACGTACGGCACCGTGCCGTCGTCCCACCAGGCGCGCGCGCTGTCGGCCGCGGCCAGCGCGGCGAGCAGCGCGAGCCACCGCGCAGGGCGTCGGAAGACCGAAAGCGTCATCAACGAGGCAAACTCTCGAGCGTTAAAATCGCGGCTGCGCCCCGGTAGCTCAGTGGATAGAGCGGCCCCCTCCTAAGGGGCAGGTCGTACGTTCGATTCGTATCCGGGGCGCCAAGTCTAACGGGAAAACCGCGGGCTGCGCGCGCCTGAGCGGTGCAGTCGCGAGGCGGTCCACTCAGATCCGGAAGCGCCGAACCCAGCGACGGTCGAGCCAGTCCTTCCAGCGCCAGACCCAGGCACCCTCCGCCGTCAGGCCGCCCCAGTCGGCGATCGCCCACTGCGCGCCGCAGCTGAGCAGCGCCAGCGCGCGATGCTGCGGTCGGTAGCGGTGCAGCGGCACGCCGGCAAGCGCATAGCGCAGGTTGCGCGCGAGGAAGTCGCCGTGGCGCACCGCATAGACGCCCGATTTCGGGTGCGGTGCGTCGCGCAGCGTCGCGCAGTCGCCGACGGCGAAGACCTCGGGGTGCGAGACGCTGCGCAGCGTATCGTCGATCCGCACGAAGCCGGCGGCGTCCGTGTCGAGCCCGGTGGCGCGCAGCCAGGGCAGCGGCGCGGCCCCTGCGGTCCACACCACCGCGTCGTAGCGTTCGCGCGAGGCGCGTGTGACGACCACGCCGCCCGGCTCTAGCCGCGTCACCGCCTCCGGCTCGCGCAGCGCAACGCCGCTACGCGCCAGTGCCGCCCGTACGCGGCGCCCGAGCGCCGCCTCGAACATGCTGCGGTCCGAGTACAGCACGACCGACTCCATGCGCCCCAGCGCGGCGAGGCGATGCGCGATCGCCATCGCCAGCTCGACGCCGGCGGCGCCGGCGCCGACCAGCGCCACCGCGAGCGGCACTTCCTGCGGTTGCGCAAGCAGCGACCGCCAGCCGTCGAGAAACCGCTCGAAGGGCTTGGCGGCAAGCCCCTGCGTTTCGCTGCCCGGCACAGGGGCGGTATTCGGCAACGAGCCGAGGTTGAGGGAGACGAAGTCGTACTCGAGCGTCGCGCCGTCGGCGAGCTGCACGCGGCGCGCCGCCGCGTCGAGCCCGGTCACCTCGCCTCGGATGAACTCCGCGCCAGCCGCGGCGGCAAGGCGCGCGACATCGATCTGCACGTCCTCCAGCGCGTAGTGCCCGGCCACCAGCCCGGGCAGCATGCCCGAGTAGGTGTGCTTGTCGTAAGGCGTGACCAGCGTCAGGCGCGCATCGGCCAGCGGCTCGCCGACCAGCATGTGCAGCAGGTAGGCGTGCGCGTGCCCGCCGCCCAGCAGCACGACGCGCTTCATCGGCTCATCCCCTCACCCGGCGCCCTCTTCGCGCTTGCGCAGCTCCTTGCGTTGCACCTTGCCGGTGGTGGTCATCGGCAGCGCCTCGATGAACGCGATTTCGCGCGGGTACTCGTAGGGCGCGAGGCGCCCGCGCACGTGCTGCCGGATCTCGTCCTCCAGCGCTGCGCAGGCCGTCACGCCGGGCTGCAGCACGATGAAGGCCTTGACGATCTGGCCGCGCGTCGCATCCGCCTTGCCGATCACGGCGGCATTGGCGATCGCCGGATGCTTCACCAGGCAGGATTCGATCTCCGCCGGGCCGATGCGGTAGCCCGCCGACTTGATGACGTCGTCGGTACGCCCCTGGTACCAGATGTAGCCGTCCTCATCCATCTTGCCCTGGTCGCCGGTCAGACCCCAGTCGCCGACGTACTTGTCGCGCGTCGCCTCGGGGTTTTTCCAGTACTCGAGAAAGAACACGGGGTCGCCGGCGCGATGCACCGCGATCTCGCCGAGCTCGCCGCGCGGCCGCTCGTTGCCCTGCTCGTCGATGATCGCCACGCGGTGGCCGGGATACGGCCGCCCGATCGAGCCGGGTTTCACCGGCCAGGCCGCCTGGCAGTTGCCGACGACGTAGTTGATCTCGGTCTGGCCGAACATCTCGTTGATCGTCACGCCGAGCTGCTCGCGCGCCCACTCCAGCACGGTGACGCCGACGCTCTCGCCCGCGCTCATGATCGAGCGCAGCGCGAGCGCGTAGCGCTGCTTCGGTTCGGGCACCGCCTTCATCATCAGCTTGAGTGCGGTCGGAAAAAGGAAGCTGTTCCTGACACCGTAGCGCTCGAGCAGGTCGTAGGCGCGCTCGGCGTCGAAGCGCCCGCGAAAACCCAGGATCGGGATGCCGAAATACCAGCTCGGCAGCAGCGCGTCGAACAGCCCGCCGGCCCAGGCCCAGTCGGCCGGCGACCAGAACATGTCGCCGGGCTGCGGGAAGAAGTCGTGCGAGTGCACGAAGCCCGGAATGTTGCCGATGATCAGGCGGTGCGCTTCGAGCGCGCCCTTCGGCGCGCCGGTGGTGCCGCTGGTGTAGATGATCAGCGCTGGGTCGTCGGCCGCGGTGTCGACGCAGACGAAGCGGCGGCCGGCATTCGCGAGCAACGCCTCCCAGGGCTGCACGCCGCGCTCGCGCGCGCCGCCCACGCCGATCACGTGACGCAGCGCCTCGAGCCGGTCCTTCACCGCCCACAGACTGGGCAGCGTGGTCGGCTCGACGATCGCGACGCTCGCGCCGGCATGGGCGAGACGGTATTCGAGTGCGTCCGGGCCGAACAGGTGGCTGAGCGGCAGCGCCACGGCGCCCATCTGGAAGATCGCCATGTAGGCGATCGCCGCCTCCGGCCGTTGCGGCAGGATGATCGCGACGCGGTCGCCGCGCGCGACGCCGAGCGCGGCGAGCGCGTTCGACAGGCGGTTCGCCGCCTGCTGGATGTCCCAGAAGCTGTACGCGGCGCGTTCGCCCGATTCGTCTTCCCAGTACAACGCAAAGCGGCTGCGGTCCGCGGCCCACTGTCCGCAGCAGGCCTGCGCAATATTGAAGCGCGCCGGCACCTCCCAGCGGTGGCTGCGATACAGCTCCTCGTAGCGATCCGTCATCGCGGCCGGCAACGTCCTCCTCAGAGACGAAATCAGTTTAGCATCGGCCTCACCGTCCCCACCGAGGAGCGCCATGGATCTCAGGGCACTGGTGTTCGACGCCTACGGCACGCTGTTCGACGTGCACTCCGTCGTCGCCCGCTGCGAGCAGTACTGGCCGGGCAAGGGCGCTGCGCTGTCGCAGCTCTGGCGCGCAAAGCAGCTCGAGTACAGCTGGTTGCGCACCCTGATGGGGCGCTACGCTCCCTTCTCCGCGGTGACGCGCGACGCGCTTGCCTACGCCTGCGAGGCGCTCGGCCTTCCGCTCGATACCGCACGGGGCGACGCGCTGATGCAGGCCTATCGCGCACTCGACCCTTACCCCGACGTGCCGGCGGCGCTCGAGCAGCTGCGCGCCGGCGGGCGCAAGCTCGCTATCCTCACCAACGGCTCGCCCGACATGATCGATCCGCTGGTGCGCCACTGCGGCATGGAGAAGACCTTCGATGCCGTGCTGAGCGCCGACGCGCTGCGCCGCTACAAGATCGCGGCGCCGGTGTACCAGATGGCGGTCGACCGGCTCGGCGTGGCGGCGAAGAACATCGGCTTCGTCTCGTCGAACTGCTGGGACGCGCTCGGCGCGAAGAATTTCGGCTTCAACGTCTGGTGGATCAATCGGCAGGGTGCGCCGGTCGACCGGCTCGACGCGCAGCCGGACGGCATCCTCAAGGGGCTCGGCGAGCTGCCACCGCGACTTGCGGCCTGAGCGCAAGGGTGCAGACCCCCGCTATGATGGCGCCGATCCCGCCCCCCCGAACGTCGCGATGAAATACTGCCCCAACTGCGCCGCGCCTGTCGCGCGGCGCGTGCCGCCCGGCGATTCGCTGCCGCGCTACGTCTGCGACCAGTGTGGCGAGATCCACTACCAGAACCCGAATCTCGTCGTCGGTACAGTGCCCGAGTGGCAGGGTCGCGTGCTGCTGTGCCGGCGCGCGATCGAGCCGCGCTACGGCTACTGGACGCTGCCTGCGGGTTTCATGGAGAACGACGAAACCACGGGTGATGCGGCGATGCGCGAAACGCTCGAAGAAGCCGGCGCGCGCATCGAGCTGATCGACCCCTACACCATGATTTCGGTGCCGATGGTCAACCAGGTGCACCTTTTTTACCGCGCGCGGCTGCTCGACCTCGATTTCGCCCCGGGCGAGGAGAGCCTCGAGGTGGCGTTGTTCGAGGAGGGCGAAATCCCCTGGAAGGAGATCGCCTTCCGCACTGTCGGCCTAACGCTGAAGCACTGGGTCGCCGACCGCGCGGGCGGCCGATTTCCCTTCCGCTGCGAGGACGTCCGCCCGCCGCGCTGAGCAGCCGGCCCGGCTGGGGTATTCTTCGCCCGGACTGCGGGCCGGGGTCCGCGGGAATCAGGGGAGGGTCGCATGAAGACAGGAACAAATGCCGCCGCGCGAGGCGTGCTCGGGCTGGGACTGCTGCTCGCGATGCCGGCCGCGCTCGCGGCCGACGGTGCCAAGCTCGACGGGGCCAACACGGCATGGATGCTGACCGCAACCGCGCTGGTACTGTTCATGACGCTGCCGGGGCTGGCGCTCTTTTACGCCGGGCTGGTGCGCGCGAAGAACGTGCTCTCGGTGCTGATGCAGTGCTTCGCCATCGCCTGCGCGGCGTCCGTCGTGTGGGTGGCGTTCGGCTACAGCCTTGCCTTCGGCGACGGTGGCGCGGCGAACGCCTTCTGGGGCGGCTTCGGCAAGTCTTTCTTCGCCGGCATCGGGGTGGACACGCTCAAGGGCAGCCTGCCGGAGACGGTGTTCGCGATGTTCCAGCTCACCTTCGCCATCATCACCCCGGCGCTGGTGGTAGGCGCCTACGCCGAGCGGGTGCGCTTCGCGGGCATGCTGCTGTTCAGCGTGCTGTGGCTGATCCTCGTCTACTGTCCCATCGCACACTGGGTCTGGGGCGACGGCTGGCTGCAGAAGCTCGGCGTCATGGATTTCGCCGGCGGGCTCGTCGTGCACCTGAACGCCGGCGTGGCGGCCCTGGTCTGCGCGCTCGTCCTCGGTCGACGCAAGGGATTCCCGGAAACGCCGATGCCGCCGCACAATCTGTCCATGGCGGTGAGCGGCGCCTGCATGCTGTGGGTCGGCTGGTTCGGCTTCAACGCGGGCAGCGCGCTGGCCGCGGACGGCGCGGCCGGCATGGCGATGCTGGTCACGCACATCGGTGCCGCGACCGGCTCCCTGGCGTGGATGATTTGCGAATGGCTGCGCTACGGCAAGCCGTCGGTGCTCGGCATCGTGACCGGGATGGTCGCGGGGCTCGGCACGATCACGCCGGCCTCCGGCTTCGTCGGCCCGCTCGGCGCGCTGGCGATCGGCGCGGCCGCCGGCGTGGTGTGTTTCACGGCGACCAACTACATGAAACGCGTGCTGCGCATCGACGACTCGCTCGACGTGATGCCGGTGCACGGCGTCGGCGGCATTCTCGGCACCGTGCTGACCGGCGTGTTCGCGGCCACCGCGCTGGGCGGCATCGGCTATGGGGAGGGCGTCACCATGGGCGGCCAGGTGCTGGTGCAGCTCGGCGGCGTGCTCGCGGTCGCGGCCTGGTCGGGTGTGCTGACGCTGGTGCTGCTCAAGGTCTGCGACGCCCTCACGGGCATGCGGGTCGCGTCGGACGACGAGACCGAGGGTCTCGATACCGTGCTGCACAACGAAAAGGGCTACATCCTCTAGCGCGCGGTACGGCTCCCGTTACAATGCGCCTGACGATGTTTCGGTCTGCACTGTGAAGCGCCGCAGCTTCATCCAGTTCTGCGCCGCGGCGGCGGGCGCGGCGGGCGTGACCGCCCCCGCCCTCCCCGCGCGCGATGCGCGCCCGCGGCGCTACGCGCGCACGCGGCTCGAGGATGCCAGCGGCCGGCCGCTGCGCGCCTCGACGCTGCCGGTCGATCGCAACCTGATCTTCCACTACCCGTATGCCGCGACGCCCTGCTTCCTGCTCAACCTCGGCCGCCCGGCCGGTGCGCCGACGCGCCTGAAAAGCGAAACGGAAGGCGGCTACGAATGGCCCGGTGGCGTCGGCCCGAGACGCTCGATCGTCGCCTACTCGGCGATCTGTGCGCACCAGCTCACCTATCCGACGCGCCAGATCAGCTTCATCAGCTACCGCACCGAGAAAAGCCCGCAGAACCGCTTCGGCAACGTGATCCACTGCTGCTCCGAGCACAGCCAGTACGATCCGGCGCAGGGCGCACGCGTGCTCGCCGGACCCGCGCCGCAGCCGCTGGCCGCCATCCTGCTCGACTACGACGCGGGCGAAGACGCGTTGTACGCCGTAGGCACGCTCGGCGGCGAGATGTTCAATGCGTTCTTCACCAAGTACGGGTTCAAGCTCAGCATGGAGCGCGGCAACGCGGTTCGCGATACCGTGGGCGAGGCGACGCGGGTGACGCCGCTGGAGGATTACTGCCGCCAGCAGGTCAGGTGCTGAGCGGCGCAGGCGTCCGGGCCGCGCGGCCGTGATTCCCTGGCTCGAGAGCAGCGACCCGTTTCCGCCGGTCGCGCGCGCCCTCGAGCATCCGAACGGCCTGCTGTGCGCGGGCGGCGACCTCTCGATAACACGCCTGCTCGATGCCTACCGGCGCGGCATCTTTCCCTGGTATTCCGGCAGCGAGCCGATCCTGTGGTGGTCGCCCGATCCGCGCATGGTGCTGTTCACCGACGAACTGAAGGTATCCCGCTCGCTCGCCAAGAGCATCCGCAACAAGGGCTATGCGGTGCGCTTCGACACGGCGTTTCGCGCCGTGCTCGCGGGCTGTGCGGCGCCGCGCGAGGCGGGCGAGACGCCGGACGACGCCGACGCGGCCACCTGGCTCGGCGCGCCGATGCGTGCGGCCTACGCGGCGCTGCACGACGCCGGCCATGCGCACTCGGTCGAGACCTGGCGCGACGGGGCCCTGGTCGGCGGCCTGTACGGCGTCGCGCTCGGGCGCATGTTCTACGGCGAGTCGATGTTCTCGCGCGCGGTGGACGCCTCCAAGGTCGCTCTGGTGGCCCTGGTCGAGCGCCTGCGCGCGCACGGCTTTCCACTCATCGACTGCCAAGTGCGCACGCCCCTGCTCGCGGCGCTCGGGGCGCGCGAAATCCCGCGGCGTGACTTTTTGCGGCGCGTCACGACGTTGGTAAACTACGCCGAGCCCGTGCAGCGCTGGAAAACGGACGACGCGGGCAGGGTCTTTGCGCAGACGCGCAGGGCCGGCTCGGGCCAACTCTGAAGGATTGACGTGTCGAGACTCAATGACCTGCCACAAGCGGTACTGCAGTTCTACGTCACGGCGCCTTATCCCTGCAGCTATCTGCCCGAGCGCATGGCGCGCTCGCAGGTCGCGACGCCGAGCCATCTGATCAACACCGCGCTGTACGGCGACCTGGTGCGCGCCGGGTTTCGTCGCAGCGGCATCTTCACCTACCGGCCGCACTGCGACAGCTGCCGCGCCTGCGTGCCGGTGCGCGTTCCGGTGGACGCCTTCACGCCGTCGCGCTCGCAGCGCCGTGCACTGGAGCAGCACAGGAACCTGGTCGCGCATCCGCAACCGCTCAAGTTCCGCCTCGAGCACTACGCGCTCTACCTGCGCTACCAGTCGCGCCGGCACTCGGGCGGCGGCATGGACAATGACAGCCGCGACCAGTACTCGCACTTCCTACTGCAGAGCCGGGTCGACACGCGCCTGGTCGAATTCCGCGATGCCGGCCAGCTGATGATGGTGTCGATCGTCGACTATCTGCCCGATGGGCTGTCGTCCGTCTACACCTTCTACGAGCCCGAGCGCCGTCGCGCGAGCTTCGGCACCTACAACGTGCTCTGGCAGATCGACGCCTGCCGCGCGCTCGGCCTGCCCTACCTCTACCTCGGCTACTGGATCGGGGAGAGCCCGAAGATGGCTTACAAGTCCCGCTACGCACCGATCGAAGGCCTGGTCGACGGCGTGTGGCAGCGGCTCGACGAGAACCTCACGTCCTGAAGCCGGCGGCGATGGTCTACGCGCTGGCGCGGCCGCTGCTGTTCGCGCTCGAGCCCGAGACCGCGCACGCAGCGACCCTCACCCTGGCCGAGGTTGCGCAGCGCTGCGGCCTGCTCGGCCTCGCGGCCGCGCGCGTGCCGCCGCAGCCGCAGCGCGTGATGGGACTCGATTTCCCCAACCCGGTGGGCCTCGCCGCGGGCCTCGACAAGGACGCCGCGCATATCGATGCCCTCGCCGGCCTCGGCTTCGGCTTCATCGAGGTCGGCACCGTCACGCCGCGCCCGCAGCCGGGCAATCCGCGGCCGCGTCTGTTCCGGCTGCCCGCGGCGCGCGCGCTGATCAACCGCTTCGGTTTCAACAACGTGGGCGTGGACGCGTTCCTGGAGAACGTCGCGCGCGCGCGCTGGCGCGGCGTGCTGGGCATCAACCTCGGGCGCAACGCGGACACGCCGGCCGAGCGCGCCGCGGACGACTACGTGCTCGGTCTCGAGCGCGTCTACGCCGCGGCCTCCTACGTCACGATCAACGTCTCCTCGCCGAACACCCGGGACCTGCGCATGCTGCAGGAGCGCGCGGCGCTGGAGGCCCTGCTCGAACGCCTCGTCGCGACGCGCGCGCGGCTCGCCGAGCATCACGGCAAGCGCGTGCCGCTGGTGCTCAAGGTGGCACCCGACCTCGAGCCGACGCAGATCAGCGACATCGCCGACGCGGTGCGGCGCCATGCGATCGACGGCGTGATCGCGACCAACACCTCGGTCACGCGCGCCGGCGTCGAGCGGCTGCCGCAGGCCGGGGAGGCCGGCGGGCTGTCGGGCGCGCCGATCCGCGAACGCGCGACGCAGGTGCTCGCCGCGCTGGCGCGTGCGCTCGGCGGCGAAGTGCCGCTCATCGGCGCGGGCGGCATCCTGTCGGGCGCCGACGCGGCGGAAAAAATCACCGCCGGTGCGTCGCTGGTGCAGCTTTACACCGGACTCATCTACCGCGGCCCGGCGCTGATCGCCGAGTGCGCGGCGGCGATCGCGGCGCAGAGGCGGGGCTGAGGCCCGATGCGCATCGGCGTTCCGCGCGAAATCAAGGACGGCGAGTTCCGCGTCGCGCTGACGCCGCAGGGCGCGCGCAGCCTTGCCGCAGCGGGACACGCGGTCCTCGTCGAGCGCGGCGCCGGTGCGGGCGTGGGCTTCGACGACGAGGCCTATGCCGCGGCCGGCGCGCAGCTCTGCGCGCGCGCGGACGAGGTCTGGGATTGCGCGCTCGTGATCAAGGTGAAAGAACTGCAGCCGCCCGAGTACCGCCGACCCCGTCGCGGGCAGCTGCTTTTCGGCTTCCAGCATTTCGGGCCCGAGCCGGAACTGCTCGACGCCGCGCTCGCCAGCGGCGCGACCTTCGTCGCCTACGAAACCGTCGGCCAGAGCGACGGCCGCCTGCCGATCCTCGCGCCGATGTCGGCGATCGCCGGCCGACTTTCGGTGCAGGTCGGCATGTGGTGCCTGCAGAAGCAGAACGGCGGCAGCGGCGTGTTGCTGCCGGGCATCGGCGGCGCGCATCCGGTGCCGCCGGGCCGCGTGCTGATCCTCGGTGCCGGCAACGTCGGCGCCAACGCGCTCGCCATCGCGCACGGCATTGGCGCCGAGGTGACCGTCGTCGCGGCGAGCGAGCGGCGGCTCGGCGCGCTGCGCGCGCGCTACGCCGAGCGGGCAACGTTCGTCAGCGGCAACGACGCGCTGGAGGCGCGCGTCGCCGAGGCCGACCTGATCGTCGGCGGCGTACTGACACCGGGGCGGCTCTCGCCCAAGCTCATCACGCGCGCGATGCTGGCGCGCATGCGGCGCGGCGCGGCACTGGTCGACGTCGGCATCGACCAGGGCGGCATCGCCGAAACCTCGCGCCCGACCACGCACAGCGACCCGATCTATGCCGAGGAGGGCGTGGTGCACTACTGCGTGCCCAACATGCCTTCGGCCTGCGCGCGCACCGCCAGCCTGGCGCTGGAAGCCGCCGCGCTGCCCTACGCCGCCGCGCTCGCCGGCGGCCCGCTGCAGGCGGCGCTCGCCGCGCGCCCCGCGCTCGCCACCGGGGTGCAGGTGCACGCCGGTGCCGTGACCCACGCCTATCTCGCACGCGACACGCGTCGCGCGCTGAAACCGATCGAAGAGGCGCTGGCGTGAAGCGGCCGACCATCGCCCTGATCGACGAAGCGCGCTGCATCGGCTGCACGCGCTGCATCGATGCCTGCCCGGTGGATGCCATCATCGGCGCCGAACAGATGATGCACACGGTGGTGGTCGCCTGGTGCACCGGCTGCGCGCTGTGCCTGCCGCCCTGCCCCGTCGACTGCATCGCCATGGTGCCGGCGCGCGCCGACCAACCCTGGACGCCGGCCGACGCGCGCGCGGCGAAGGCGCGCGGCGCCGCGCGCAAGCGCCGTCTCGCCGCGGCGCACAATGCCCTGGCTGCGGCTGCACGCCCGGCGCCGGAGCGGCGCCGCGTGCTCGCCGCCGCGATTGCGCGCGCCCGCAGCAGACGCAGCCAGCGGGGCACCCCGCAGCGATGAACCCGGAAAAGCGCCAGGCGATTTACGAGCGCCTGCGGGCGGCCAATCCGCAACCGCGTTCCGAGCTCGTCTACGGCAGCGCCTACGAGCTGCTCGTCGCGGTCGTGCTTTCGGCGCAGGCCACCGACAAGTCGGTCAACCTCGCTACCGCGCGGCTCTTTCCGGTCGCCGGCACGCCGCAGCAGATGGTGGCCCTCGGCGTCGCGGGGCTGGAGGACTTCATCCGCACCATCGGCCTGTACCGCAACAAGGCAAAAAACGTCATCGCCCTGTCGCAGCTGCTCATCGAGCGGCACGGCGGCCAGGTGCCCGCCGAGCGCGAAGCGCTCGAGCAGCTGCCGGGCGTGGGGCGCAAGACGGCCAACGTCGTGCTCAACATCGCCTTTGACCAGCCGACCATCGCCGTCGACACCCACATCTTCCGCGTCGCCAACCGCACCGGCCTCGCGCCCGGCAAGGATCCGCTGGCAGTCGAGCACAAGCTCGTCAAGTTCACGCCCGCGGAGTTCGTGCACGACGCGCACCACTGGCTGATCCTGCACGGACGCTACGTCTGCCTGGCGCGCAAGCCGGGCTGCCCGAAGTGCGTGATCCGCGACCTGTGCGAGTTCAAAGGTAAGACCAAGGACGCCTGAGCGTCCGTTCCGCTTCTATGGAACGACAGGGGTCGATCAGAGACCCAATGGTCTCCCGATTTTCTACACTTTGGCGGGTGTCGCGGATCGGACTGCGCTGCCGTTCACGCCAAAGTGTAGAAAATCGGGAGATCGTTTTGTCTTGCGCGACCGCCGCAGAAATGAACGGACCCCGCCGACGTGTTTGACCCCAGCCGAGACCAGGCCCGCGCCTTCTTCTTCGACACCTGGCGCAAGTACCGCGACGGCACGCCGCTCGTCGGGCTCGAGAACGTCGGCCTGGACGTCATCCTGCTGCACCCGGAGTACCACGCGGTGCTGGAGGACCCGGAGAAGCACCTGACGCAGGAGTACTTTCCGGAGGGCGGTGCAACGAACCCGTTCCTGCACCTCAGCCTGCACCTCGCGCTCGAGGAGCAGCTGTCGATCGACCAGCCGCCGGGCATCGCGCGTCACCTTGCGACGCTGGCCGCGCGCCACGGCGATCGTCACGCGGCGCTGCACGAGGCGCTCGAGTGCCTGGCCGAGACGGTATGGCGTGCGCAGCGCGACCGCGCCCCGCCCGACACAGACGCCTACCTCGAATGCCTGGCGCGCCGCGCGCGCGGCTAGCGAGGCACCCGCACAAACAAAAAGGACCGCGCGGGGCGGCCCTTTTGGTCGCGGCGACCAGCGTTCAGCGCTGCGAGCGCAGCGCCGAGTCCTGGCTCGAGAACCAAGCCGCGAGGTCTTCCATGTCCTTCTTCGACAGGGTCGCGGCGAAGCCCTTCATGATCGGGTTCGCGCGCTTGCCGCTCTTGTAGTCGGACAGCGCCTGTAACAGGTAGTCATAGTGCTGGCCGGCGAGGATCGGCTGGTCGGGCGCCGAAGGCTTGTTGCCGTCCGGGCCATGGCAGGCCGCACAGACCTGCGCTGCCTTGGCCTTGCCCGCCTCGGCGCTGCCCTTCGCCCAGGCCGCCGGCGAGGCGGTAAACGCGGCGAGGGCCGCAATCGTCAGCACGCGCTTCATTGCTTGCCTCCGTAGTAGGCGGCGAGGTCCGCCATGTCCTGCTCGGTGAGGCTCATCGCGATGCCGATCATCGAGGGATGCGAGCGCTCGCCCGACTTGTAGGCCTTGAGCGCATTGACGATGTACACGGGCTGCTGCCCGGCGATCTTCGGCACGTGGTAGACCTTCGGAAACGCGGTCTTGTAGCCCGGGATGCCGTGGCAGCCGATGCACATCGACACCTTGTTCTTCGCGGCCTCCGCGTCGCCCGTGACGTTCTGCGCCTGCGCGACCGGGGCCGCGAGCGCTGCAGAAACGCACGCGGCGAGGAGCCCGCTGCGGATGGAGATGATCATGCGGAGGGTTCTTATCGTGTCGTTGTGAAAAAGCTGCCGGATTCTAGCCGAAGCCGGCGCACACCCTCAACCACGTCTCGCGCTGTCGGCGGACCGTCTCGGCGCCCTTTCTTGGGCGCATATAATTGCGCTTTATCCGACGCGGAATTTCCCATGCGCTTCAACGGCTCCGAAGAGTACGTCGCCACCGACGACCTGACGCTCGCGGTCAACGCCGCGATCCAGCTGCAGCGCCCGCTGCTCGTCAAGGGCGAGCCGGGCACTGGCAAGACGATGCTCGCGGTCCAGGTCGCCAAGGCGCTCGGCGTGCCGCTGCTCGAGTGGCACATCAAGTCGACCACCAAGGCCCAGCAGGGCCTGTACGAGTACGACGCGGTCTCGCGGCTGCGCGACTCGCAGCTCGGCGACCCCCGGGTGCACGACATCCACAATTACATCGTCAAGGGCATGCTGTGGCAGGCCTTCACCGCCGACTCGCCGGTGGTCCTGCTGATCGACGAGGTCGACAAGGCCGACATCGAGTTTCCCAACGACCTGCTGCGCGAGCTCGACCGCATGGAGTTCTACGTCTACGAGACGCGCGAGCTGGTCAAGGCCAAACACCGCCCGATCGTGTTCATCACCTCGAACAACGAAAAGGAGCTGCCCGACGCCTTCCTGCGCAGGTGCTTCTTCCACTACATCCGCTTCCCGGACAAGGAGACGATGGAAAAGATCGTCGGCGTGCACTTCCCGGAGCTGAAGAGGTCGCTGCTGCGCGAGGCGATGGACGTGTTCTTCGAGGTGCGCGAGGTGCCCGGGCTGAAAAAGAAGCCCTCGACCTCCGAGCTGCTCGACTGGCTGAAGCTGCTGCTCGCCGAGGACATTCCGCCGGATGCGCTGCGCGCGAAGGACCGCAAGACCATCATCCCGCCGCTGCATGGCGCCCTGCTGAAGAACGAGCAGGACGTGCACCTTTTCGAGCGGCTGGTGTTCATGACGCGCGCCAAGGCCTAAATCGGGGTCAGACCCCCATGGATGACTTGATCGACACGACAAAACGTGGATAACGCGGCATCAAAGTTATCCACAGGGGTCTGACCCCAAAATGCTTATTGATTTCTTCCTGAAACTCAAAAGCCATAAGCTCCCGGTCTCGATCAAGGAGTACCTGACCCTGCTCGAAGCGATGGGCAAGGGCGTCATCGGGCCGTCGGTCGACGACTTCTACTACCTATCGCGCGCGGCGCTGGTGAAGGACGAGGCCAACTTCGACAAGTTCGACCGCGCATTCGCCGAGTTCTGGCAGGGCGTAGAGACGATTCCCGGCATCGAGGCGCAGATCCCGCTCGAGTGGCTGCTCAAGCAAGTCGAGCTGACGCTCACCGACGAGGAGAAAAAGCAGATCGAGGCGCTCGGCGGCTGGGAAAAGCTGATGGAGACGCTGAAAAAACGCCTCGAGGAGCAGAAGGGCCGCCATCAGGGCGGCAACAAGTGGATCGGTACCGGCGGCACCTCGCCGTTCGGCGCCTACGGCTACAACCCCGAGGGCATCCGCATCGGCCAGGACCGCAGCCGCAACCGCTCGGCGGTGAAGGTCTGGGACCAGCGCGAGTACCGCAACCTCGACGACTCGGTCGAGCTCGGCACGCGCAACATCAAGGTCGCGCTGCGCCGGCTGCGGCGCTTCGCGCGCGAAGGGGCGCCGGACGAGTTCGACCTCGAGAACACCATCTCCTCGACCGCGCGCAAGGCCTACCTCGACATCCACATGCGCCCCGAGCGGCGCAACACGGTCAAGGTGCTGCTGCTGATGGACATCGGCGGCACCATGGACGACCACGTCAAGCTCGCCGAGGAGCTGTTCTCGGCGGCGAAGACCGAGTTCAAGCACCTCGAGTTCTACTACTTCCACAACTGCCTCTACGACTTCGTGTGGAAGGACAACCGCCGGCGCCATTCGGAGCGCACCCGGACCTGGGACCTGCTGCACAAGTACGGCCACGACTACAAGGTGATCTTCGTCGGCGACGCGACGATGAGCCCCTACGAGATCCTGCAGCCCGGCGGCTCGATCGAGTACTTCAACGAAGAGCCCGGCGCGGTGTGGATCAAGCGCTTCATCGACGTCTACCCGAAGTGCATCTGGCTCAACCCCGAGCCGGAGGAGATCTGGGGCTACCGCCAGTCGATCCAGGTCCTCAAGGAGCTGATGAACGGCCGCATGTATCCGACCACGCTCTCAGGGCTCGAACGGGCGATGAAGGTGCTCGCCAAGTAGCCCTCCGTCGCGGACCGAGGACCTCGCGCGGACGAAGTTTCGTCGCGTCGGCAGGACGGTTTGGGCCTCGCGCTGCGCCGCGCAACTGCCGCTGTCCTTAAGACAGTTGTAATAGAATGAAGCCTTTAAAAGGCCGCTAAGAAGCCTTTCACCTCACGGCCAAAGGAGGAGGTAGTCATGTTGAGACGCACGATTCTGTTGCTTGTCGCGGGCTTGCTGGCATCCGGGGGCGGCAGCGCGTTCGCCCAGAAGGATCTTCGATGGGGCACATCGGCGGTTGGCTCTTCCGGGCACCGCGCGCTGACCGCAATGGCCAACGTACTGAACCCCGAGATGAAGAAGTACCAGATCACCGTGCAGCCGACGCCCGGCGCCGTGGTCTCGGTCAAGGGCTTTGCCCAGGGCAAGTTCGACGGCAATTACGGCTCCGATGTCGCGTTCTACGAGCTCGCCAACGACATCAAGCGGTTCAAGGGCTTCAAGTCGAGCATGACGCGCCCGGTGGTGCAGTCCTTCTGGACGTTTACCGTCGAGATGGGCATGGCGGTCCATGTGCGCGACAAGGACAAGATCAAGAGCTACGCCGATCTGGAAGGCAAGAACGTCTTTCCCGGCAACCCGCCGTGGGATACGCGCGCCCAGATGGATCGGGCCTGGGAGGCGCTCGGCATCAAGACCAATTACCGCCAGGTCGACTTGTCGGCCGCCGGATCGGCGCTCGAGCGCGGCACGCTCGACGCGATCGGGCTCTACACCAATGGTGAGGCGACGACGGCCCCCTGGATCACCGAGGCCGGGCTGGCCACCGACTGGGCCGCGCTCAGCCCGAGCCCCGACGAAGTTGCCCGCCTCGAGAAGGCCGGCTTCGCGATCTTCGAGCAGAAGCCCGAGGTCTTCAAGCGCGACATCCATGCCGACAAGGTGATTCTGCTGCCGTTCTACTACGGCTTCCATGTCGGCCTCGATGTGCCGGCCGACGACGTGTACCAGATGCTGACGATCGTCGAGAAGAACCTGCCGGCGCTGGTGAAGGCCGACAAGGCCTTTTCGCAGATTGCCAAGGACATGCCCGGGTTCCAGCGCCGCGGGGTGACGGCGGCGGCGAACCTCGTCCCGATCCATCCCGGCCTCGCGAAATACATGCGCGAGAAGGGCGTCTGGGATGCGAAATGGGATTCCAAGGTCGCGAAACAGTAGACCCGCATCCGTGAAGGACTGACCGCAAAGGCGTGCGCGGAAGCGATCCGCGCACGCCTTTTTTGTTTTCGAGGGAGGTCGCCCGAGCCATGAGTGACACGACTGCGCCCGCGCCCAGGTCACGCCGCGTGCTCGACGGGCTTTACTACCTGACGGCGGTCTTTTTCTTCGTCTATCTCCTCGTCTACTACTGGACCGCGGAGGGCGGGCCGGTCCTGCTCGCCTTCGCCCTGATTCCGGTCACGTTCATCCTCCACACGCTGGAGTCGCTGCGCAAAAAGGCGTTCTACCCGCGGCTTCCTGCCGCCGCGAACTACGCCATTGCGGCCGCGTACATCGTCGTCTGCATTGCCGTTTCCGTGTACATGGTCGTCGAATACGAAGCGATCGGCACGGTGCGCGCCGGCTTCTGGAACAACACCGACCTCGTGATGGGCGGATTGATGGCGCTGCTCATCATGGAGTACGCGCGCAAGCGCTATCCGGCGCTGTTCGTGCTGAACGTCGTGCTGATCCTGTACGCGGTCTACGGACAGGTGGTGCCGGGCATGTTCAATCACCCGGGCCTTTCCTGGGAGCGCATCGTCACCGCGATGAGCGTCGAAATGTCGACCGGCGTGTACTCCAACCTGCCGCAGCTCGCGCTGACGCTGATCGGCTCGTTCATCCTGGTCCTCGCCGCGCTGCGTGCCTTCGGCTGCGTCGATTCCATTCTGAAGGGCTCCACGCTGATTGCCGTGCGCTCGCCGCATGCGCTGCCGCAATCGGCCGTGCTCGGCTCGCTCGCCGTTGCCTCCGTGAGCGGCAGCAGCGCGGCGAACGCCATCACCACGGGCTCCGCGACCATTCCCGCCATGATCGGTGCCGGAATGCCGCGCACGACGGCGGCTTCGATCGAGACCGCCTCGTCCCTGGGCGGCCAGCTAATGCCGCCGATCATGGGAATTTCGGCGTTCCTGATGGCGGAATTTCTCGGCGTCAGCTATTTCGACGTGGTGGCGCGCGGATACGCGCCGGCGCTCATCTATTTCGTGGGCGTCGCGGTCTCCGTCTACCTGCTCTCGACGCGTTTCCGTACGCGCCTGACCTCCGTCGCGGCGGAAGTCATGCGCTGGCCGGATTGGACCAACCTCGGTGCTTTCGTCGCCGTCGTCGGCGGACTGATTACGCTCATGGCGGTACTCCACCTGCCGCCGATGTTCGCGGCCCTGTACACCTTTGCCGCCGTGATGGTGGTGATGATCTCGGCGCAGATCCTGGCGGCGGTGCGGGCACGCGCGCCGGTCCTGCGTTCGCTCATGGCGCCGCTCGGCCGCCTGATCGACTCCTTCGCCAGCATGACCGCGGACCTGGCGTTGCTCCTCGCCACGCTGTCGATCATGACCGGGGCGCTCGTCATCACCGGCGTGCCGACGAAGATCGGCGCCATTCTCGTCTCAATGGCCGGCGTCAATCTGTTTGCCATGGTCGTCGTCGCATTTTTCTTCGGCGCACTGCTGGGAACCGGGCTGCCGCCGGCACCCACCTACATCATCACCGCACTGGTGATTGCGCCGGCCATGATCAAGGTCGGCGTAAACGAGTGGGTGGTGCACTTCTTTGCCTTTTTCCTCGCGGTGTGGGGCGAGTTGACACCGCCCACCTCGGTCGTCGCCGCGGTCACCGCCAAGATCGCGGATGCGCCCTTCCTGGAAACGCTGTTCCGCGGAATATTGATCTGCATTTCGCTCTTCATCCTGATGAGCGGCATCTTTACGCGCCCGGAACTCGTGCTCGAGCCGGGGCTCGCGCAGATCGGGGCGATGCTGCTTCTCATGGCCGCGACGATCGCGACCAGCTTCAGCATACAGGCGCATTTTTCCGCCCGCGCAGCGATCGACATCCCGCTGCGCATCGTGCTCGCGGTGCTGGCCCTGGTGATCATCTTCCATCCGAGCCGGCAGGTCGCGTGGCTGGCCTGCATCCCGGTCGGCCTGTTCGTCGCTTACTGGATCCTGTGGCGTCGGAACGCACCCGCGGTTGCCGACGCCAAGGCTGGCTGACTTACTGGGTGAGCAGAAAATCGTCGAGACGCGCGCTTCTCGTGCGCGTCCAGTAATCGACCAGGCGGAAGGGCATCGGCGAGCGCACCTTGCCGTGACGGTTGCGGTAGTAAGTCGTCATGCCCGGGTGCGTCCACACCAGCTGCGCGTGCAGCTCGTCGATTTCGCGCGTGTAATCCGCGCGCAGCGCCTCGGGACACTCGATTGCCGCCACCCCGCGCTCGGCCATCGCCACTAGGCAGGCGCAGATGTAGCGCGCCTGCGTCTCGGCGAGCCACATCACGCTGCCGCCGTGGCCCATGTTGGTGTTCGGGCCGTACATGATGAAGAGGTTCGGAAAGCGCGGCACGCTGATGCCGAGGTAGGCGCTCGGGTTCTCGTCCGCCCAGTCGTCGGCCAGACGCATGCCGCCCCGGCCGACGATGTTGACCTGCGCCGCGAGGTGGCTGATCTTGAAGCCGGTGGCCAGCACCAGCGCATCGAGCGCATGCAGCGTCCCGTCGGCCGTGCGCACGCCCTCGCGCTCGATGCGCTCGATGGCGCCGGTCACCAGAGACACGTGCGGGCGGCACAGCGTCTCGAACCAGCCGTTGTCGATCAGGATGCGCTTGCCGAATGGCGGATACGACGGCAGGCAGCGCTCGATCAGCTCGGGCCGTGCGGCGAGCTGCGCGCGAATGTAATCGGTCATCTCGCGGCGGTGACGCTCGTTGCTGCGGTTCAGGGACCTCTGCGGCTCGCTCCACTCGGGGTCCTTGCGCAGGGTGCGCAGCAGCCCGTCGCCGTAGCGCCAGAACTCGGTGAAGCGGTACCAGCGTGCGTAGTACGGCACTGCGGTGAACAGCAGCCGCGCCGCCGCATCCACCGACTGACGGTATTCGGGAACCGGGCGCGCCCACTGCGCAGTGCGCTGGAAAATCGTCAGCGCCGCCGCGTCGTCGGCGATCGTCGGCACCGCCTGCATCGCGGAGGCGCCGGTGCCGATGACGCCGACGCGCTTGCCCTCGAGCCGTGCGTCTGCAGGCCAGCGCGCGGTATGGAACATCTCGCCGCCAAACTCAGCGGCGCCGGGAAACGCTACCTCGAGCGGCTCGCTGAAATGGCCGGTGGCGCAGACCAGCACCGCGGTGCGCAGCGTCTGCACGGCACCGTCCGTGCTGCGCACGCTCAACACCCAGCGCCGCGCCGCTTCGTCCCAGTGCGCCGCGGCGAGCGTGGATCCGAAACGGATCCGCCCGCGCAGGCGGCGCGTACGGGCGAAGGCCTCCAGGTAGGCCTGGATCTCGTCGCGCAGCGAGAAATAGCGGCTCCAGTTGGGATTCGGCGCGAAGGCGTAGGAGTAGAAATGGTTCGGCGTGTCGACGCCGCAGCCGGGATAGCGGTTGTCGAACCAGGTGCCGCCGACCTCGGGGTTTTTCTCGAGCACCGTGAACGCAATGCCGAGCGCATCGAGCTTGGCAGCGAGACAGAGCCCCGAGACCCCCGCGCCCGCGATCACCACGTCCAGATCGAGCGGCTCCGGCCGCCCGCCTGTCCAGTGGACGTCGCCGTCTGTGAAGCCCATGTCCTGGCGCATCATCGGCGCGTACTCGGCAGGCACCGTCTCGCCCAGGCAGAGGCTCATCATGCGCTGCAGGCCCGCCTCGCCCGGATCATCGATCGCCGGCTGCGGAAGGCCGTCGGCGAGCAGCGATTCCATGGCGGCGCGAATCTCGCGCTGCACGTCCTCTGGAAAGCCTGCCGCCGGATCGCCGATCAGGCGCACGTCGCGCGCCGGGCGGTACGGCGGCGCAAGCCATTTCTCGTCGCCGGTGAGGTGATAGAGGCACATCACCAGCACGCGCAGGTCGGCCTGCGCCAACGCCGCGCGCAGCGTCGCGCGATCGAGTCTGGCCGGGCCGCGCGTCACTTCACCGTGATGGCGATCTTCCGCGACACGACCGGCGGATCGAAGGGCACGTGGTTCTCGTCGCCCATTACCAGCATCAGCGTGTGCTTGCCCGGTGCGAGCTCGAGCATTGTCTCCGTCTGCCCGCCGCCGAAATGCACGATCTTGTCGTTCGCCGGCAGCGGCTTCGACAGATCGACGTCTTTCGCATCGGTGTCAATCAGCACATGGTGGTGGCCCGTCTTCTCCTTCACCACGCCGGCGGGCGCAACGCCCATGCCGGACAGGCCGAAGCGCACCCGCACGGGGGATCTCACGGTCGCACCGTTTTGCGGCGAGATGATGTAGACCCTGGCGCCCTCAGGCGCCTTCTTGCGATATTCCTGCGCGCCCGCCGCCGCAGCGGCCAGCAGCGGCACTGCGAGCAGCCAGACCAACCAGCGCTGAACGTGCATCTTGCTCTCCTCAATTGCAGCCACCATGGATCCGCACGCCGCAATCTACTCCTCGACCGGACTTGCGGGAAGCCGAGCTCGAACCACGGGTCGCGCTCCTGGCGCACCGCGTCGCTCCCCCGGATGCCGGCGTCGTGCTCGCGCCTCATCGGGTTCACGGCGCAACTGTACTTGCGCCGATCTGCTACCCTCCCTGCTCCCATGGCCTGGCTGCAACTCATCGTCGCGGGCATCTTCGAATGGGGCTGGCCGGTCGGCCTCAAGCTCGGCTGGAGCGACGCCGGCGCGAGCGCCCCGTGGATCGCCTTCGCCGTGCTGTGCATGGCGGCGAGCGGCCTGCTGCTGCTCCTGGCGCAGCGCCGTGTCGCCATCGGCACCGCCTACGCGGTATGGACCGGGATCGGCGCGGTCGGCACCTTCCTCATCGGCATCGCGGTGTTCGGCGAAGCGGCGACGCCGGCGCGCTTTCTCTTCGTCGGCCTGATCGTCGCCGGCATCGTCGGCCTCAAGTTTGCATCGAAGTAGCAACGCGTTGTGGGCATCGACTGGGCTGCGTTGCTGATTGCCGGCGTCTTCGAATGGGGCTGGCCGGTGGGCCTCAAGCTCGGGCGTGACGCGAGCGGCACACGCTGGCCCTGGATCGCCTTTGCCGCCGTGTGCATGGCCCTGAGCGGCGCGCTGCTGCTCTACGCGCAGACCACGATTCCGATGGGCACGGCCTACGCGGTGTGGACCGGCATCGGTGCGGTCGGCACCTTCATTCTCGGCATCTTCGTGTTTCGCGAGTCGACGCAGCCGATGCGCTTTTTTTTCCTCGGACTGATCGTCACGGGCATCGTCGGGCTGAAGGTCGCGGGGTCTTGATTCCCGGCGGCGTACGCGTTGCCGCCCTCCCCGCTGCGTGCTAACTTGCGCTGGGTTTCGCGCAGCACGGCAGCATGTCCCTTTACCTTCGTCCCACACGCACGGAAGAAGCACTCGAGCGCCTCGCTTCGGCGCCGCTGACGGTGCTCGCCGGCGGCACCGACCACTATCCCGCGCGCGTCGCCAGGCCGCTCGCCGAAGACATACTCGACATCACGGCGCTCGAGGCGCTGCGTGGCATCCGCGAAACCGAGGAAGGCTGGCGCATCGGCGCGACGACCAGCTGGACGCAGCTGATCGAAGCGGAGCTGCCGCCGCTGTTCGACGCGCTCAAGCAGGCGGCGCGCGAAGTCGGCGGCGTGCAGATCCAGAATGCCGGCACCGTTGCCGGCAACCTGTGCAACGCCTCGCCCGCGGCCGACGGCGTGCCGGCTCTGCTGGCGCTCGACGCCGAGGTGGAGCTGGCCAGCGTACAGGGCACGCGCAGCCTGAGGCTCGACGAATTCATCCTCGGCCCGCGCCGCACCGCGCGCCGCGCCGACGAGCTGCTCACCGCGATCACGGTTCCCGACCCGCGCGCGGCCGCGAACAGCCGCTTTCTCAAGCTCGGCGCCCGGCGCTACCTGGTGATCTCGATCGCCATGGTGGCCGCGGTGATCGAAGCGAAGAGCGACTACGTCAGCGCCGCGCGCGTCGCGGTCGGCGCCTGCTCGCCGGTGGCGCAGCGTCTGCCCGCGCTCGAGCAGGCGCTCATCGGTGCGCCGCTCAATGCGCGACTCGGCGAGCAGGTGCGCGCCGAACACCTCGCGCCGCTCGCGCCGCTCGACGATCCGCGCGCGAGCGCCGGCTATCGCCGCGAGGCGGCGCAGACGCTCATCGCACGCTGCCTGAACGCGCTGGGGGCGCAGGCATGAACCGCCCACGCGCCGAATTCGCGAGCCAGGTCACGACCTTCACGCTGAACGGGCGCGCGGCGCGCGCGACCTCCGCGCCGATCACGCGGCTGGCCGACGTGTTGCGCGACGAGCTCGGCCTCACCGGCACCAAGATCGGCTGCAACGCCGGCGACTGCGGCGCCTGCACGGTGCTCATCGACGGGCGCCAGGTCTGCTCCTGCCTCACGCCGCTGGCGCAGGTCGAAGGGCGCTCGGTGACGACGGTCGAGGGTCTGGCGCGCGGTAATGGTAAGAATGCGCTCTCCAAGCTGCAGCGTGCCTTCCATCGCCACGGCGCGGCGCAGTGCGGCATCTGCACGCCCGGCATGCTGATGGCGGCGAGCGACCTGCTCGCACGCAACAAAACGCCGAGCGAAGCCGAGGTGCGCGACGCGCTCGGCGGCGTGCTGTGCCGCGGCACCGGCTACCAGAAGATCATCGAGGCCGTGATCGACGCCTCCTCCACCGCGCGCGCGGAACGCGACCTGGCGCCGCGCGCCGGCGAGGCAGTCGGCGCGCGCGTGCCGAAGGTCGACGGCATACCCAAGCTGACCGGCGCCGAGCGCTTCGGCGCCGACACCATGCCGGCCGATGCGCTGTGGCTGCGCGCGCTGCGCTCGCCGCACCATCGCGCGCGCTTCCGTTTCGGCGATCTGCAGGCGTTCCTGCGCGCGACGCCCGGGCTCGAGCGCGTGCTCACCGCGGCCGACGTGCCCTCCAACGGTTTCGGCATCTACCCGCACATCAAGGACCAGCCAGTGCTGGCCGAGGGCGAGGCGCGCTTTCGCGGTGAGGCGGTGGCGGCGATCGTCGGCACGCGCACTGCGATCGAGGCCTTCGACGAAACGGCCCTCCCCATCGACTGGCAGCCGCTGCCCGCGGTGCTCGGACTCGACGCGGCGATGGCGCAGGATGCGCCCGAAGTGCAGCCCGGCAAGGCCGGCAACCTGCTGCTCGACGGCACGGTCAGGAAAGGCGATGCGGAAGCCGCCTTCGCCGCTTGCGCCGCCGTGGCCGAAGGCGTATTCGAGACCGCCTTCGTCGAGCACGCCTACATCGAGCCGGAGGCCGGCTGGGCGCAGCGCGTGGGAAATCGCGTCGAGGTGCATGTCACGACGCAGACGCCCTACATGGACCGCGACGAAGTGGCGATCGTGCTCGGCCTCGCGCCGGAGCAGGTGCGCATCGTGCCGAGCGCCTGCGGCGGCGGCTTCGGCGGCAAGCTCGACCTGTCGGTGCAGCCGCTGGTTGCCCTCGCCGCCTGGCTGACGCATCGCCCGGTGGCCTGCGTCTACCACCGTCCGGAGAGCATGGCTTCGAGCACCAAGCGCCACCCGGCGAGCATCGAGGTGAAGTTCGGCTGCGACGCCGACGGCCGTCTGCGCGCGACGACCTGCGACGCGCGCTTCGACACCGGTGCCTACGCCAGCTGGGGCCCCACGGTGGCGACGCGCGTGCCGATCCACGCCAGCGGTCCGTACCGCGTGCCGCACGTGCACGCGCGCGGTCGCGCCTGGTTCACGCACTGCCACCCGTCCGGCGCGTTCCGCGGCTTCGGCGTGCCGCAGGGCGCGATCGCGCACGAAGCGATGATGGACGCGCTCGCCGACCAGCTGGGCCTAGACCGGCTCGAATTCCGTCGCCGCAACGCGCTGCGCGCGGGCGACGCCACCGCCACCGGCCAGGTGCTCGCCCACTCGGCCGGGCTCGCCGCCTGCCTCGATGCGCTCGAGCCGCACTGGATCACGGCGCGGCGCAACTCGGAAAACCACAATCGGAGCGCGCAGCGCAGCGGCTCGCCCTTGCGCCGCGGCACCGGCATCGGCTGCATGTGGTACGGCATCGGCAACACCGCACTCTCCAACCCGTCGACGATGCGCGTCGCGCTCGCGCCCGACGGCACGCTGACCCTCTATAACGGCGCGGTCGACATCGGCCAGGGCTCGAACACCACGCTGATGCAGGTCTGCGCCGATGCGCTGGGCCTGCCAATGAGCGCGTTCAAGTTCGTGATGGGCGACACCGACCGCACCGCGGACGCCGGCAAGACCTCGGCCTCGCGCCAGGCCTTCGTTTCGGGCAAGGCGGCCGAGCTCGCCGGGCTGGACCTGCGCCGAAAACTATTCGCCGCCGCGGGCGCGCCCGATGGCGAATGGCAGGACCACCGCTACCGGCTTTCGCTGGAAAAAGGCCGGCTGGTGTTCCGCAAGGGCGGCATCACGCACCGCTTCAAGCCGCAGGCCGAGATCGTCGGCGAAGGCACGTTCGACCCGCCAACCGCGCCTGCCGACGCAAACGGCCAGGGCGTGCCTTACGCCACCTACGCCTTCGCCGCGCAGGTCGCCTGCGTCGAGGTCGACCTCGCGCTCGGCACGACGCGCGTGATGGAACTCTGGGCGGCGCACGACGTCGGCCGCGCGCTCAACCCGATCCAGGTCGAAGGCCAGATCCAGGGCGGCGCGCTGCAGGGCCTCGGACTTGCGCTGATGGAGGAGTATCTGCCCGGCAAGAGCGAGAACCTGCACGACTACCTCATCCCCACCATCGGCGATGCGCCGCGCATGCACTGCCTGCTCGTCGAGGACGCCGAGCCGCTCGGCCCCCACGGCGCCAAGGGGGTCGGCGAGCCAGGCCTGATCCCGACCGCGCCGGCAATCCTCGGTGCGATCGAGCACGCCACTGGCGTGCGCATGACACGCGTTCCCGTGCTGCCGCACCGGCTGCGCGAAGCGATCGCCGCCAAGGAACGGACTTCATGACGCAGCCGCTGTCGCGCGACCCCGAGGACGCACTCAACCCGGACACCGGTGCGAGCAGCGGTGACGTGGTGCGCTGCGATGCCTGCCCAGTACTGTGCCGCATCCGCAAGGGCCAGGCCGGCGCCTGCGACCGCTACGCAAACGAAGATGGCAGGCTGGTGCGGCTCGATCCCCTGCTGCTCCTGCAGCGGCGCGTCGGCGCCGGCGGCGCGGTGGTGCCGTTCCTCGAGCCGGGCAAGCCCTGGGACGGAAAGCTCATCTCGGCGTCGAACACCTTCGTCACCGGCGTCGGCGCGACCACCACCTATCCCGATTACAAGCCGGCGCCGTTCATCGTTGCCTCGAAAGCCGAAGGCGTCGATGTCGTCACCGTGGTGACCGAGGGCATCTTCAGCTACTGCGGCCTGAAGGTGAAGATCGATACCGACCGTTTCCTCGGCCCCGAGCAGGCGGCGGTGCGCGTCGCCGGCGAACAGGTCGGCCACGTCACCACCGCGGAGTACGGCTCGCAGATGCTGGCGCTGGGCGGCGTGCGCCACCTCACCGGCGGCAGCAAGAAGGAAGGCAACGTCACCTGCGACGCGATGCTCAGGCTCGCCAACCGCGAGCCGGTCGACGTTTCGATCGACGGCGGCGCCACCCTGCGCGTGCAGGCCGGTGCACCGCCGATCGTCAACGGTGAAGCGGAGGTCCGCATGCGCGTCGGCTGCGGCTCGGCGACGATCGGCATTTTCGCCAAGCAGTGGCTGGGGCACGCCGACGAGGTGATCGTGGTCGACGACCACATCACCGGCGTGCTCACCGAGCACCAGGCCGGGCGTTTCCTCGACATGCGGCCCGCCGGCATCCGCGTACGCGGCCGCAAGTCCACGCCCGGGCGCTACTTCAAGGTCGCCGAGCCGGGCCAGGGCTGGGGCGGCACCGACATCACCGACCCTCTCGCCATCATCGAGAAAATCGACACCAAGACGGCGTGGCCCGGATTGCGATTGCTGATGGTGTCGACCACCGGCGAGGATGCCGAATTCTTCGTGCTCGACGACGCGCTCAAGCCCGTCAAGGCGCCGATGCCGGCGCCGCTGCAGGTAGTGGTCGAGCGCATCGCCGAGAACTGCGAGCCGGCGCTCGCCAGCGTGCTCTTCATGGGCGGTGCCGGCGGCAGCCTGCGCGCCGGCGTGACCGAGAACCCGGTGCGCCTGACGCGTTCGGTGAGGGATCTGGTCACGCGCGTCACCTGCGGCGGCGCGCCGGTCTACGTCTGGCCGGGCGGCGGCATCACCCTGATGGTCGACGTGCTGCGCATGCCCGAGCGTTCCTTCGGCTACGTGCCGACGCCGGCGCTGGTGCTGCCGATCGAGTTCACCCTGCCGCTCGCGGCCTACCGCGCCATGGGCGGCCACATGGACAGCGCGGTGCCGCTCGAGGCGGTGCTGCGCGAGGGCCGCTGGCGCGCTGATGCCTGGCGCGAAGAAAACCCCTGGCCGGTGGGTGCCAAATGATGCAGCCGCCGCTCTGCCTGCGCCTTGCCGACGGGCGACTGCACTGCCAGCACGGGCCGATCGAGCTGGCGATCGAAGCCTGGGGCGAGGCCGGCGAGGTCGAGCGCGCCTATGCGCAGGCCGAGGCGCGCTTTGGAACGATTCTCGAAGAACTCGTCGCCGAGCTTCCGGGTCTGCGCCGCCCGATCGATGGCGCCCTGCCGGTCTTCGATGGCGCAGTCGCAATGCGCATGGCGAACGCGGTGTGGCCGCACCGCACGGTGTTCGTGACGCCGATGGCTGCGGTCGCCGGCGCGGTGGCCGACGAAGTGCTCGCCGCCCTCCTCCGCGGCCGTGCACTTGCGAAAGCCGTGGCCAACGACGGCGGCGATATCGCGTTTCATCTCGCGGCGGGTGAAACGCTGTCGACCGGCGTGGTCGCCAACATCGCCGCGCCCGCGCTCGATGCGCTCTCGTCGATCGGTTACGAGGATCCGGTGCGCGGCATCGCCACCTCGGGCTGGCGCGGCCGCTCGCAATCGCTCGGCATCGCCGATGCGGTGACGGTGCTTGCGCGCTCGGCCGCCGAAGCGGACGCCGCGGCAACGTTGATCGCGAACGAAACGAATATCGAGCATCCGGCGATCGTCCGCCGCCCCGCACGGTCGCTACGCGAAGACAGCGACCTCGGCGATCGCCTGGTGACGGTCGAAGTGCCGCCCCTGCCGCCCGCGCTGATCGACGCCGCGCTCGCCGCCGGCGCGGCCTGCGCCGAGCGCATGCGCGCCGCCGGCCTGATCGACGCGGCCCTGCTCCTTCTGCAAGGGCACGCGCGCAGCGTGCACGGCGCGGCACCGCTGTCGCGCGCCGCCTGAGCCCGGAGGAACGTTCGCATGGCGCGCTGGATCGCGGGCATCGACGTCGGCGGCACTTTCACCGACCTGATCGCGCTCGACACCGCATCCGGTGAAACGCGCATCGCCAAGGTGCCGACCACGCCGGACAACCAGGCCTACGGCGTGCTCGCCGCGCTGGAGGAGACCGGGCTCGATCTCGCCGACCTCACTCTTATCGTGCACGGCACGACGACCACCACCAACGCGCTGCTCGAGCGCAAGCTGGCGAAGACCGGGCTCGTCACCACCCGGGGCTTCCGCGACGTGCTCGAGCTCGGCCGGCGCACGCGGCCGACGCCCTACGGCCTCACCGGGCGCTTCGAGCCGCTCATCCCGCGCGAGCTGCGCCTCGAGGTGCCCGAGCGCATGGACGCCGCCGGCGAAGTGGTTACGCCGCTCGACGAGAACGCACTGCAGAAGGCGGTCGCGAAGCTTAAAAACGCCGGATGCGAAGCCCTGGTGCTGCACTTCCTGCACAGCTACATCAACCCGGCGCACGAGCAGCGCGCCGCCGAGCTCGCGCGCGCGCAGTGGCCGAACGGCTACGTCACCGCCGGCCATGCCGTGCTGTCCGAATACCGCGAGTACGAGCGCGGCGTGACCGCGACGGTAAACGCCGCGGTGCAGCCGGTGCTCGACCGCTACCTCGAGCGGCTCGCCAAGGAACTTCGCGCGCGCGGCTTCGCGCGCGACCTGCTCGTGATGCAGGGCAACGGCGGCACGGTCGCGGCCGAGCTTGCGGCGAAGACCGCGGTCAACACCGTCATGTCCGGCCCGGCATCGGGGATCATGGCCGCGGCGTTCACCGCCTCGGCAGCGGGCTTTGCCAACGCCATCACCTACGACATGGGCGGCACCTCGACCGACGTCGGCCTCATCCGCGACGGCGTGCCGCAGGTCTCCTCCGAGCTCGAGATCGAATATGCGATGCCGGTGCACGTGCCGATGGTCGACGTGCACACCATCGGCGCGGGCGGCGGCTCGATCGCGCACATCGGCGAGGACGGCATGCTGAAAGTCGGACCGCAGAGCGCCGGTGCGCAGCCCGGGCCAATGTGCTACGGCCGCGGCGGCCGCGAGCCGACGATCACCGACGCCAACCTGGTGCTCGGGCGCCTCAATCCGGAGCATCTGCTGGGTGTATCCGGCCGCGCCGATGTCGGCGCAGTGCGCGCCGCGCTCGAAGCGCGCTTCAAGGCGCCCTTCGGCTTCGACGCCACCGCGGCGGCTGCGGCGATCCTGCGCATCGCCAACGACCGCATGGCGGGCGCGATGCGCATGGTGTCTCTGTCGCGCGGCCACGACCCGCGCGACTTCGTGCTGTTTCCCTTCGGCGGCGCGGGGCCGCTGCACGCCGCCGCGCTGGCGCGCGAGCTCGGCATCCCGCGCCTGCTGCTGCCCGCGCGCCCCGGCATCACCAACGCGCTCGGCTGCGTGGTCGCCGACCTGCGCCACGACTACGTCAACACGGTCAACAAGCCGGTGCCGGCGCTCGACATGGACGCCGTGCACGCCATCCTCGCGCAGCAGTCGGCCGACGGCCGGCGCCTGCTCGAGCGCGAGGGCATCGCCATCGACCAGGTACGCGACCTGGTCTCGGCCGACATGCAGTTCCAGGGCCAAAGCCATATCCTCAGCGTGCCGCTCGCCGGTCCCAAACCGACGCGCGACGAGTTGCAGCAGGCCTTCGACCGCGCCTACTGGGCGCGCTTCGGCGTCGAGCTGTCCGAGATCCGCGCGGTGCTGGTCAATTTGCACACCGCGGTGATCGGCGTGCGCCCACGCATCGACCTCGCCGCACTGGGGCGCGGCGCGCACGCCAAGGACGCCGCCGGCGCGCAGCTCGGCGAGCGCGAGGTGTGGTTCGACGGCGGCTGGCGTAAGACGCCAATCTACGCGCGCGGCAAACTTCCGGTCGACAAGGAAATCACCGGCCCGGCGATCCTCGAGCAGCTCGACTGCACCACGGTGCTCGAGCCGGGATGCCGTGCGCGGCTCGACGTGCACGGCAATCTGCTGGTCGTCGTGTAACTCACGCTCGCCGTACGAGGAGACTTGCGCTCAGAACCGCTGCAAGCCCTGCCGCTGCGCAACGGAACGCGAAGCGAAAACCCTCGAGAAACGCGTCAGCGGCCGGCAGTCCCAAGGCAAGCGCCGCACCCTCGCCGTCGCGAAACAGCGCGGCGAACAGCGTCGCCCCGCCGACGATGCCGAACATGCGGGTGAGCATGGTCAGGCTGCCCGCGACGCCACGGTCCTCGCGCGGCAGCGCCGCCACCACGCCGTCGGCGTAGGCAACCTGGAACAGGCCGACGCCGAAGCCCTGCACGAGCAGCGCGGCACCGGCCGACGCCAGCGTCGTGTTCGCATCCCAGAAGCCGGCGAAGCCGAGCCCGGCGACGCCGAGCGCGATGCCGACGAATCCGACGCGCTGCAGGCCGTAGCGCCGCCCGAGCCGCTCGGCGAGCGCGGCGCCGGCGAGCGTGCCGCCCGCCCAGGCGCCGAGCAGCAGGCCGACGCCGAGGGCGCCGAGCCCGGCGACGCGCACGAAGTAATACGGCCCGAGCAGCAGCACCGCGAAGGCGGCGAGGTTCACCGCGATGTTGAGCAGGTTGAGGATCGTGAAGTGCGCATCGCGGAACAGCGCCGGGCGCAGGATCGGCTCGTCGATGCGCGAGGCGCGCACGACGAAGCCGGCGAAGGCGACGAGCGCGACGAGCGCGAGCCAGAGCGACGCGGCGCCCGGCAGCGCGAGCGCGAGCACCAGCGCCCCCGTCCACAGCGCGAGCAGCGACGCGCCCGCGGTGTCGAAGGCGCGCCCGCCCGCCTGGGGCACAGCCGGCACCCAGCGCAGCAGGACGAGCACGCCAAGCGCGAGCGGCACACGCATCCAGAACACCGCCGGCCAGCCGAAGGGACCGACCAGCAGTCCACCGAGCAGAGGGCCGAGCGCGGTGCCGAGCGCGAACATCGAGGCGTAGTAGCCGAGCACGCGGGTACGCGCGGCCTCGTCATAGAGGGAGAGTGAAAGCGCCGGGCCGCAACCGAGAATCAACGCCATGCCGATGCCCTGCGCGATGCGCGCGGCGAGCAGCACCGCATAGCTCGGCGCCAGCGCGCAGGCGGCAAAGGCGAGCGCGACCATGGCGAGGCCGATGGCGAACACACGCCGGTAGCCGTAGAGGTCGCCAAGGCGCCCGCCAATCAGCATCACGCCGCCGTAGGTCAGCATGTAGAGGATCACCACCCAGCGGATCGCTGCCAGCTCGAGGCCGAAGGCGTCGGTGATCGCAGGGAAGGCGACGTTCACCGCGGTGTCGAGCGGCGCGACGATCGCGCCGGCGAGAACGACGGCGAGCGCGGCGCGACGCGACATGTCAGTCGAAGCGCCCGCCGCGCCGCTCCGGCCGGTCGATGGTGACAACCGCGGTGCGGTCGTGGATCTCGCTGCGGATGGTCATGCCCCTCCTCCTTCGACTGCGCATGGTATCGTGCCGCGCATGATCGATCCCATCACCCTTTCGGTGATCCAGAACGGCCTGCAGCAGGTCTGCAACGAGATGGACCTGGCGTTTTGTCGCTCGGCCTTCTCACCGGTGATCTCGGAGGCGATGGACCGCTCCGACGGCATCTACGCGCGCGACGACGGCGCGCTGATCGCGCAGGGCGAGCTCGGGCTGCCGGTATTCGTCGGCACCATGCAGGATTCGGCGCGCGCGGTGATCGAGCGCCTGCGCGACAACGGCTGGCAGGCCGAGCCGGGCGACGTGTTCATCGTCAACGACCCCTATCTCGGCGGCACGCACCTGATGGACGTGCGCTTCGTGAAGCCGTTTTTCTATCGGGGAAAACTCTGGGCCTGGCTCGCCAACACCGGCCACTGGCCCGACATCGGCGGCATGGTGCCGGGCGGCTTCTCGGCCAACGCCACCGAGGTCGAGCAGGAGGGGCTGCGCCTGCCGCCGGTCAAGCTCTACAAGAAAGGCGTGCTCGACCAGGAGATCCTTTCGATCATCCTCTCCAACATCCGCATCGCCGACCAGCGCCTGGGCGACATCAAGGCGCAGGCCGCGGCGCTCGACACCGGCGACAAGCGCCTCACGGTGCTGCTCGAGCGCTACGGCGCGGACACGGTGGACGCGGCGATCGGCGAGCTGCGCGCGCGCGCTGCGCAGCAGATGCGCGCGCGCATCGCGCGCATTCCCGACGGCGTGTATGAGGGCCACGCGATCGTCGACTCGGACGGCGTGGTCGACGCGCCGCTCGACATCCGCCTCAAGGTGACCAAGACGGGCGAGGACGACCTGCACTTCGACTTCGCCGGCTCGTCGCCGCCCTGCCGCGGGCCGATGAACTCGGTGATCGCCACCACGCGCAGCTCGGTCTACCTCGCGGTGAAGCACATCTTTCCCGACGTGCCGATCAACGCCGGCACCTTCGAGCCGCTCAGGGTGGTCGACCCGGAGGGCACCTTCCTGTATGCGAAATATCCACGGCCGGTCTCGGGCTGCGCGGCCGAAGTCAGCCAGCGCATCGCCGAGGCGGTGTTCGACGCGCTGGTGAAGGCGATCCCCGAGGATCTGTTCGCCGCGCCGGCCGGCACCTCGGGCAACCTTGCGATCGGCGGCCACGATCCGGCACGCGAGCGTTCGTACGTGATGTACGTGATCTCGGGCGGCGGCTACGGCGGCAACCCGGCGAGCGACGGCATTTCCAACGGCTGCTCGACCATCGGCATCTCCAAGACGACGCCGATCGAGGTGATGGAGCAGTACTACCCGGTACTGTTCGAGGAATACTCGCTGCACGAAGGCTCGGGCGGCGCCGGCGAGCAGCGCGGCGGCTTCGGCGTGAACTACGCCATCCGCCTGCGGCGCGGATCGGCGCGCGCGTCGATGGTGATGGACCACGGTCGCAGCGGCCCGCTGGGCGCGCGCGGCGGCGCCAATGGCGGCGTCAACACGGTGGCCATCGAGCGCGGCGCGCAGGTCTACCGCCCGCCGCACCGCTCCAAGGACCAGGACATTCAGCTCGCCCCCGGCGACCTGGTGCGCGTCTCGACACCCGGCGGCGGCGGTTACGGCGACCCGTTCAAGCGTGACCCGCAGCGCGTCGCGGCTGACGTGCTGCGCGGCTACTACACGCGCGAAGAAGTCGAGCGGCTGTTCGGCGTCGCGCTCGCCGCGGACGGCTCGGTTGACGCAGCGCGCACCGCCAAGCTGCGCCGCGCACGCGCGGCCGCCTAGCCCGCCGCCGTCCTCAGCCCCTCCGGCTCGGCGGGCGTGTACAGCTCCACCAGTTCCGCGTAACCGCGCACTTCGGCGTCCGCCAGCCGGCGCAGCGCAACGCCCTGGCATTGCCGCGCGGTGTAGGCCGACATCAGCACGCGCGTGCCGAAGTCCTTGTTCATCGCCTCGAGGCGCGCGGCCATGTTCACCGCGTTGCCGTGCACCGTGTAGGTCATGCGGCCGTGCGAGCCGACCGCGCCAGCGACCACCTGACCGGTGCACAGCCCGACGCGGTTGCGCGCCCGCACGCCGGCGTACTGGCGCGCCTCAACGGTGGCGACCATCTCGAGCGCCGCGCGTACGGCATTCTCGGCGTGCGACGGGTCGGCGATCGGCACGTTGAACACGGCGAGGATGGCGTCGCCCTGGAACTGGGTAATGACGCCGCGGTGGCGCTCGATGATCGCCACCATGTCCTCGAAGTATTCGTTCAGGAACTCGACCACGCGCTTCGGCCCGAGCGACTGGGTGAGCGGCGTGAAACCCTCGAGGTCGCACAGCAGCACCGTCGCCTCGGCCTCCATGGGCTCGAGCTTGCCGCCGCCTCTCATCAGCTCGCGCGCCACTTCCTTGGAGACGAAGCGGCCCAGCGTGCGGCGGATCAAGCGGCTGCGCCGCAGACCGGCGACCATGTCGTTGAACGAGCGGCTGGCGTCGTCGAACTCGGCGATCGCGTTGCCGGGCAGCGTCGGCACTTCCTCGAGGCGCCCCTCGTGGACCATCTTGGCGGCCCTCGCAAAGGCCTCTACGGGCCGGCTGAGGCGCCGACCGGCAACGGCCGCGGCGATGACCGCGAGCACCAGCAGGCCGACGCCGGCGAACAGCGACCACATCACGCGCTGCATCTGCGACGGACCGTCCTGCCGCGGATCGAGATGCACGCCGACCGACCAGGATTGGGCGCCGAGCTGCCCCACCTCGCGCGTGATGATGACGTGCTGCGTGTCGCCGAGTCGCACCACCACCGCCTTCGAGCGCTTCAGCGCCCGCAGGCCGAAAGGCGAGACCACCGCGGGCGCGCGGAGCTGCTTGAGCACCGGATCGCCGAACTCCCGCAGGCGCGGCAACGGATCCTCACGCGCATCCTCGCGTTCGTCCCGAATCAGCAGCGGGTGTGCGAGCACGCGGTCCTCGCCGTAAAGCACGAACGGCGTGACGCCAACTTCGCGCGCGAATTCGGCGATGTCCTCCGACAGGCGTTCGAGCGGCACGATCTGTGCCAGCATGCCGACGAAGCGCCCGTCGCGGCGCAACGGTGCATCGTGCAGCAGCGCGGCGACGCGGGTCGATGGCGTCCACAGCGGAGGCCGCCAAAGCGGCTGGCTCTGGTTGCGGCCTGCGGTCAGCCAGTCGATGATCTGCTGGCGATCGGACCAGTCCTCGACCGTCGCCCGCGCGGAGCTCCGGTTCCAGTGCCGGATCAGGCCGGTCGGATCGCTGATGGCGATCGCTGACACCTGCGGCGTCACGCCGATTGCGCCCGCGATGAACGCATCCAGCCGCTCGTCATCCGAGACATCGATGCGACCCTCGGCGACGGCACTCACGATCGAGCTCGCCTGGGCATCGATCGGCCGCAGTCGTGTCTCCAGCCAACGCTCTAGCGAATCAAGCAGCGCCTCGGCACGATCGGCGAGCAGTTCCTGCGTCGTGCGTACGCCGGTCGCACCGCCCACCAGCAGCGTGACGCCGACCGCCACTGCGACGAATAGGCCGAGGCCGGTGACCGCGACCGTGGAAAAGGGAATGCGCCGAAGCGCCATGCGCGGCATTATGCGGTCGAATCGACGCGCCACGCAGGGCTTTTAAAGGGCTGCGCTACCATGCGTCGCCATGCCGGTGCGACCCAAAGACGCCGCGAGCCTTGCGCTGATCCGCCGGCGCGCGGGTCATGCCGAAGTGCTGATGGGCCGGCGCGCGCGGCGCCACCGCTTCCTGCCGGACGTCTACGTCTTTCCCGGCGGTGGCGTCGACCCTGGCGATCACCGCGTCGCGCCGCGCACGCCGCTGCGCCCGGAGGTCGCGCAGCTGCTCGCACGCAGTGCGAGCCACGCCCGGGCGCGCGCGCTTGCGGTGGCGGCGGTGCGCGAAACCTGGGAAGAGACCGGGCTCGCGCTCGGCGCGCTGGACGACGGGGCGCTGCACCCGGATCTGCACGCGCTGGATCACATCGTGCGCGCGATCACGCCGACGGCGAGCCCGATTCGCTTTCACGCGCGCTTTTTCGTCGCTGACGGCGAGCGGCTCGAAGGCACGCTGCGCGGTAACGGCGAACTGCTCGATCTCGACTGGCGGCCGATCGAGCGCTGCCTCGCGCTGCCGCTCGCCGACATCACCGAGTTCGTGCTCGGCGAGCTGCGCCACTGGCTGCGCCGGCGCCATGCGCCGGCGCGGATACCCCTCTTTACCTACCGCTACGGGCGCGTCTTCGTGCAGCGCTGAAGGCGCTCAGAGACCCTCGAGCGCCTCGAGGCGCGCGCGCGTGCTCCCCTCCGCGTCCAGCAACTCGAGGGTCTCGCCCGAGATGCGGTAGCTGCGCGTCGCCTCCAGCGCCTTGAACAGCGCCGCCTCGAAGGCCATCGCCGGGGGCGGGCCCGCGCGGCGCGTCGCCGCCAGCGGTCCGAACTTGAGGCTCGCCGGCCCGCTCTCGAACGCGCCGCTAAAGCTGTTCACTCCGCTGTAGCCGGTGGCGCGCTTCTGCCGCGCGTCGAGCCGCAGGTGCGCGTCGCGCCCGCCCTTGAGCGGCTTGAAGCTCAGCTCACCGACCTGCTTCACGTTCCAGTAGGTGCCGGCGAGCGGCTTCGGCGCGCCGCCGCCGGCGCAGGCGGCGAGCAGCAGCACGGCGGCGACAACTAGCAGCCGGCACGTCAAAGAAGAACTGCAATTCAGGCTTCGCGTCATGATGTTGGACTCTCCGTTGAGCCGCGGGAGCGGCGTGCAAGCATAGCGGAGAAAGCCTCTGCGCGCGCTCGGCCGGCTCGCTCAATCAAACAGCGTCAGCGACGCGGGCGCGGGCGGCACGGCTTGCTGCGCGGCAACGGGCAGCAGCGCGCCGACGCGCACGCCGAGCAGACGCAGCCGGCGCTCGAGCGCCACACGCTTCAGGCAGTGGCCGGCCGCGCGGCGGATGGCGCGCGCGTCGTCGGTATGCACCTCGAGCGTGAGGTCGCGCGTCACGGTGCTGAAATCGTCGAAGCGCAGCTTGACGCCGATGGTGCGCCCGACGTAGCCCTTGCGGCGCAGGTCTGCGGCGACCCGCTCGCAGAGCCCCGTGAAGGCCGCCGACAGCGCTTCGCGGTCGCGCACCGGATGCAGGTCGCGCTCGAAGGTCGTCTCGCGGCTCATCGACTTCGGTTCGCGCCGCGTCACTACCGCGCGCGCGTCGCGCCCGTTCGCGACGTCGTGCAGCCAGGCGCCGGTGCTGCGCCCGAAGCGCTCGACGAGCTGCGCGGGATCGAAGGCGGCAAGCTCGCCGATGCTGCGGATGCCCATCGCCTCGAGCCGCGCCGCGGCCTTCGGCCCGATACCGTTGATGCGGCGCGCCGGGAGCGGCCAGATGCGCGATGCGAGATCGCCTTCGCCGATCAGCGTCAGGCCATCGGGCTTGTCGAGTTCGGACGCCATCTTGGCGAGCAGCTTGTTCGGCGCCACGCCGATCGAGCAGGAAAGGCCGGTCGCTGCACGCACGCGGCGCTTGATCTCGAGCGCCACCGCCCGACCGCCGTCGTACGCGACCCCCGGCAGGGCGCTCAGGTCGATGTAGATCTCGTCGATGCCGCGGTCCTCAATAACCGGTGCAATCTCACGCACCGCGGCCTTGAACAGGCGCGAGTACTTGCGGTACTCGTCGAAGTCGGCCGGCAGCAATGCCGCCTGCGGGCAGAGGCGCGCCGCGCGCGCCAGAGGCATCGCCGAATTGACGCCGTAAGCACGCGCTTCGTAGGTCGCCGTCGTCGACACGCCGCGGCCGGCGTAGTCGACGAGCCGCGCAAAGCGCAGGCTGCCGTCGGGCAACGGCTCGGGCTGATAGCGCTGCCCGCCGCCGATCACCACCGGTTGGCCGCGCAGCTGCGGGTAGCGCAGCAGCTCGACCGAGGCGTAAAACGCATCCATGTCGAGATGCGCGATGCGTCGTATCATCGCGCCTGCCGCCGGCGCTGCCCCGGCGCAACGCTCACCACAATCTGCGATCGTCATGAAGAGAATCCAAAGCCTGACCGCTCTGTGCGCGCCCATTATCGCCGCGCTGCTGCTCGCCACGGGGAGCCTCGGCGCGCTGGCCAAGGACGCCGGGCCCGCCACGACAGACAAACCCGCCGCGCCGGCCGCAGCCTCCACGCCGCTCAGCAAGGAGGCGGTGCGCGAGATGGTCTCACGCCTGAGCGACGAAGAAGTGCGCCGGCTGCTGATCGAGCAACTCGACCGTGCGGCAGCCCCCGCCGAGGCCGACGTCGCGGGGATGTCCGACATGGTCGGCGCGATGGATAAGGGCTCGAAGCAAATGCGCGAGCGCGCCGCGCAGATCCTGCGCGCGGGCGGGCAGCTGCCGCAGGCGATCGGCCACGTCGTTCGTCGACTGACCGACGAGCGCGGACTGTTTCATCTGGTGGAGATCATCCTTGGCCTCGGCGCAATGTTACTGATCGGCTGGCTGGTCGAGACGGCGTATCGCCGCCTGCTGCATGCGCCGCTCGAGCGCATCCGCGGCGGCCTCGGCGCGAGTTTCGTGGACGAGGCCTGCCGACTCGGGCTCAGTGTCGGACTGGAGGCGATCGCGCTGGTCCTTTTCTACGCCGGCGCGATAGCGCTGTTCTTCGCCCTGTACCAGGGGCACCAGGCAACACGCCTGGTCGTGCTGACCGTACTCGCGGCGGTCGTCGTCGTACGCGCGGTCGTGATCGCTTCGCGCATCCTGCTCGCGCCGCGTGCCCCGCAACTTCGCCTGCTGCCCTTCGACGATGCTGCGGCGCAAAGCATTCATAAGCGGGTTCTGTGGCTCGCGACGCTATGGGTCGGCACGATCGCGATCGGCATCCTGTTCGCGACGCTCGGCGTCGATCGCCTGGTCCTCGCCTACATCAGCTGGTGCCTCGGTACGGTGATTCTGCTGGCGTTCATCGAGCTCATCTGGCGGGTCCGGGCGCCGATCGGGGGCATGATCCGGGGCGCGAGCACCGGCGGCCCGCGACGCATCCTGGCCGACATGTGGCCGTTGCTCGCCACGCTGTATTTCGTCGCGATCTATGCGGCCCGCGTCAACGACATGCTCACCGGAACCGAGGGGCCAAGCGACGCGGCGATCCTGAGCGTCCTGCTCATCGTTGCGCTGCCGATCCTGGACATGGTCTTGTGTCGCGCGCTGAGTGCGCTGATCGGCTCGCCGACGGGCGCGGACGAGCGAGCTTCGATCCTTGCGGGCTACGAATCCGTGCTGCGACGCGCGATTCATATCGTCGTCACCGTGGCCGGGTTTCTCATCCTCGCTGAAGTCTGGAAGCTGGATCTCTTCGGTATCGCGCGGCGCAGCCTGGGCGGGCAGATCACCAGTTCGCTGCTCGGCATCGCGATCGTTTTGCTGATCTCCTACATGCTGTGGGAGGTCGTGAACACGGCGATCGGGCGGCGCATGAAGGCCGAGACGCCGCAGGACGCGGTCACGCCTGCCTCGCGGCTGCGCACGCTGCTGCCGCTGTTTCGCATGGTGCTGCTGGCGACGATCTTCGTCATGGCGACGCTGTCGCTCCTCGCCGCGCTCGGCGTCGACATCCTGCCGCTGCTCGCCGGCGCGAGCGTGGTCGGCGTGGCGATCGGCTTCGGCTCGCAGACGCTGGTGCGCGATATTGTGACCGGCGCCTTCTTCCTGCTCGACGACGCCTTCCGCCTGGGCGAGTACATCGAGGTCGGCAGCACCAAGGGTCGCATCGAGAAGCTCACTGCGCGCTCGGTGTTCCTGCGCCACCATCGCGGCCAGCTCAACGTCCTGCCCTACGGCGAGATCCGCCAGCTGAAGAACAACAGCCGCGACTGGATGATCATGAAGCTCGAGTTCCGGCTGACCTACGACACCGATCTCAACCTGGTGAAGAAGATCATGAAGAAGATCGGCGCCGAGCTGCAGGCCGATCCGGAACTGGGCACGGACATCATCGAGACCCTCAAGTCTCAGGGCGTGTACTCGACCGAGGACAGCGCGCTGGTGGTGCGTGCCAAGTTCATGGCCAAGCCCGGCAGCACCGTGTTCATGATCCGGCGCGTGGCCTACGACAAGATTCTCAAGGCGTTCAAGGAACACGGCATCAAGTTCGCGCACCGCCAGGTCACCGTGCTGGTGCCCGGCTCGGAGGACGAAGCGACCGCTGCCAAGGCGGCGGCCGGTGCCGCGGCGCTCGCCGCTGCCCAGGCCGAGGGCAAGCCGGGCGGCGGCGCATAGATGTCCGACCCCGCGAACCGGCAGGCGCAACTGCTCGCGCAGGCCGGGCGCGTGCTCGCCGGCGGCGGCCTCGGCCTGTTCGTGCTGCCGCCCGAGCTTAACCTGGTGGTGGCGCGCGGCCAGGGCAGCCGCGTGTGGGACGTGGCCGGTCGCGAGTACATCGACTATCACCTCGGCTCGGGCCCCGCGCTGCTCGGCCACGGCCATCCCGCGATCAGCGCGGCGATCGCCGCGCGCCTCGACAAGGGCACCACCTACTTTTTCCTGAACGAGCCGGAGATCGAGCTCGCGCAGCGCCTGGTCGACGCCGTGCCCTGCGGCGAACGGGTGCACTACGCCGGCTCGGGCACCGAGGCGACCTTCTACGCGCTGCGCATCGCGCGTGCCTTCACCGGGCGCGAAAAGATCCTGAAATTCGAAGGTGCCTGGCACGGCATGCACGATTACGGCCTCTGGGGCACGGTGCCGAGCACGCCGTCGGACTACCCTCGGGCCCGGCCCGACTCGGTCGGCGTGCCGCGGCAGACGGGTGAAACGGTGCTGGTCGCGCCGTTCAACGACGCCGAGCGCGCGCTGGCGCTGATCGAGGCACATGCCAGGGACCTCGCCGCGGTGATCGTCGAGCCGCTGCAACGGGTGCTGCTGCCCGAGCCGGGCTTCCTCGAGGCGCTGCGCGACGTCACCGCGCGTCACGGCATCGTGCTGGTGTTCGACGAGATCGTCACCGGCTTTCGCATCGCCTGGGGCGGCGCGCAGGAGCGCTACGGCGTGGTGCCCGACCTCGCCTGCTACGGCAAGGCGGTGAGCGGCGGGCTGCCGATGGCGATGGTCGTCGGCCGCGCTGACGTGCTTGCGGTGCTCGACGCACGCAGCCGGCCGCGCGAGCAGGTCGTGTGGGCCACGCACACGCTGAACGGCAACCCGATCTGCGCCGCGGCGGGCTGCGCCGCGCTCGACGTGCTCGCCGCGCCCGGCACCTACGAGCGGCTGCGCGCGATCGGCGCGCGGCTGCGCGCGGGCATCGTCGAGGCGGGCACGCGCCACGGCTTCGCGCTGCAGGCGCCGGGCGAGGACGCCGTGTTCGGCGTGCGCTTCACCGAACACCGGCCACTGCGCAACTGGATGGATCTCACCACCGCGGACAAGGGTCTTGGCTGGCGCTGGGCGATGGAACTGCTCAAGCGCGGCCTGCTGGTCAACCCCAACGAGAAGTTCTACATCTCGATCGCGCACAGCGAGGCCGACATCGACCACACGCTCGGCGTGGTCGACGAAGCCTTCGCCGCGCTGCGCACCGGCTAGCGCGTTTCGGCGGCGAGCGTCGCCTGCGCCGCCTCGATGCCGCCGCGGCCGAACGGCACTCCGGCATCGCGCAACGCGAGCTCGATCGCGGCCAGCGCCCCGAGCAGCATCGGTTCGTTCAACGCACCCATGTGGCCGATGCGGAACACCCGGCCCTGCAGCGTGGTGAGGCCGCGGCCGAGCGCGACGCCGTAGCGCGCTTCGGCCAGGTTGCGCACGCGGTCGGCGTCGTGACCCGGCGGCATCAGCACGGCAGTGAGCGAATCCGAGGCGAAGGCGCGCTCGAGCGGGAAGACCTGCGGGCCGCCGCCCGCCGCCCAGGCGTCGACGCAGGCGCGCGTCGCCTCGGCGAGTCGCCGATGACGCGCAAAGACGTTTTCCAGCCCCTCCTCTTCGAGCATGTCGAGCGCAGCCTGCAGGCCGTAGAAGAAGTGCATCGGCGCGGTGCCGACGAAAGCCGCCTGGCGCCCGTCCTTCACCATGTTGCGCCAGTCGAAGTAGCGCCGCGGGCAGCGCGCAGCCTGCGCCGCGGCCAGCGCTTTTTCGTTCGCCGCGGTGAACGACAGCCCCGGCGGCAGCATGAGGCCCTTCTGCGCGCCGCCCACCGCCAGGTCGATACCCCATTCGTCCATGCGGAAGTCGTACGAGGCGAGCGACGAGATGGTGTCCACCAGGAACAGCGCCGGATGGCGCGCGGCGTCGATCGCGGTGCGTGCCTCGGCCACCGGGTGGCGCACGCCGGTAGAGGTCTCGTTGTGCACCAGCAAGACGGCGCGGATGGCGTGGCCGCGATCGCCCGCCAGGCGCGCGCCGAGCGCCTGCACGTCGACCGCCGCGCGCTCCGGCGTCGGCAGGATTTCGACCTCGAGACCGAAGGCTGCGGCGGTTGCCGCCCAGTTGCGCGAGAAGTAGCCGCTCTCGCACACCAGCACCCGCTCGCCGGGCGAGAACAGGTTGGCGATGCTCGCCTCCCAGGCGCCGTTGCCCGACGCCGCGTAGGCCACCACCGCGGCGCGCTCGGTCTTGAGAATGCGGCGCAGGCGCCCGAGGCAGGCGTCGCGCAGGGCGACGAACTCGGCGCCGGTGAAGTCGACTGCGGGCTGCGCCATCGCCTGCAGCACGCGCTGCGGGATGTTGGTCGGACCCGGATGCATGAAGAACTGCCAGCCGCGAGAACTGCTCAACGTCACCTCCCTGGAAAACCGCCGCAGATCATAGCGAATCGTCGCTGCGGCGGGCGTTTGTGTTACACTGAGTCCCGCAAGATTTTCAAGCAGTGACGACGTCCCCTCACCGTCGCGCGCTGAGTACAGGCGCGGCATCAGTAGCGGTACCCAGTTCCCTTTCTTGATCGTCGTGCCCGGTCGCATCGGCCCGGTTCTGCCGACGCACATCAATCAAGGAACGTTTAGTTATGGCTACCGGTAAAGTGAAATGGTTCAACGATCAGAAGGGGTTCGGTTTCATCACCCCCGATGAAGGCGGCGAAGATCTCTTCGCACACCACTCGGAGATCCAGATGAGCGGCTTCAAGTCGCTGAAGGAAAACCAGCAGGTGCGTTTCGAGGTCAAGAAGGGCCCCAAGGGCCTGCAGGCCTCGCAGATCCAGCCGCTCTAACAGAGCGACTGGAGACGAGAAAGGCCCGCGCGCGCGGGCCTTTTTTATTGCCTGCCGGGCGCCTGCCTCAGCCGCCCGCGATCTTCAGCGCCGAGGGCAGCCACAGCGAGATCGCCGGGAAGGCGATCAGGATCGCAAGGCGCACGATGTCGGCAATCACGAACGGGATCACGCCGCGAAACAGGGTCGGTGTCGGCACCTCAGGCAGCAGCGAGCTCAGCACGAAGAGGTTCATGCCCACCGGCGGGCTGATCAGGCCGATCTCGACGATCACCACGATGAGGATGCCGAACCACACCGGGTCGAAGCCGAGCTGCGTGACCAGCGGAAAGAAAATCGGCACGGTGAGCAGCACCATGGAGAGTTCCTCCATCGCGGTGCCGAGGATGACGTAAATCGCGCAGATCGCCACCACCACCATGATCGGGTGCACCTTGAACCGTTCGACGAAGTTCGTCAGGTCGAAGGGCAGCGTCGTGAAATTGATGTAGTTGGCGAACACCAGCGCGCCGATCAGGATCATGAACAGCATCGAGGTGGTGCGCGCCGAGTCGATCAGCACCTCGCGCAACACGCGCCAGCTGAGCGCGCGGCGCGCGAGCGCGAAGATGAAGGCGCCGAAGGCGCCGATGCCGGCGCCCTCGGTGGCGGTAAAGATGCCGGCGTAGATGCCGCCGATCGAGACGATGAACAGCACCACCACGCCCCAGATGCCCTTCAGCGCGTCGAGGCGCTCGGCCCAGGAGGCGCGATCGCCCGCCGGCCCGGCGCCGGGATCGCGCCACACCACCCAGCGCACCGCGAGGCAGAGCAGCGCCGCCGCCAGGATGCCGGGAAACACGCCCGCGGCGAACAGCCGGCCGATATTGGTCTCGGTGATGATGCCGTAGATCACCATGATGGTCGACGGCGGGATGAGGATGCCGAGCGTGCCGCCGGCGCAGATCGAGGCCGCCGACAGCTTGTCCGAATAACCGAGCCGGCGCATCGGCGGGTAGGCCACCTTCGACATGGTCGCCGCGGTGGCGATCGACGAGCCGCAGATCGAGCCGAAGCCGGCGCAGGCGACCACGGTCGACATCGCCAGCCCGCCGCGCCAGTGGCCGATCAGCGTGTAGGCCGCACGGAACAGCTCCTGCGACATGCCAGCGCGCGAGACGAAGTTGCCCATCAGCACGAACAGCGGCACCACCGAGAGCTCGTAATCGATGCCGGCGGCAAACGTGGTCTGCGCCAGCTGGTCGAAGGCGGCGTGCATGCCGCGCTTCAGCGCGAAGCCGCCGACGCCGACGATCAGCATGGCGAAGGCGATCGGCACGCGCGCGAAAGCGAGGCCGAGCAGGATGGCGAAGGCGATGAGGGTTTCGGTCACGCCGTCACCGCGTCAGGCGCCGGCGCCGCCGCCGTGGCTCATGTCGCGCGCCACGCGCCAGCCGCGCAGGTAGTCCCAGGCTACCGCCAGGCAGGCGAGCGTGGCGAGCCCGGCCATGATCGAGAACGCGCGCGTAAACGGCCCGTGCGGGATGTGCAGCGTCATGGTCACTTCGTTCGTTTCGAGGTGGCTGGCTGAGAGGATCCACAACCGCCAGGCGATCACCGCGAGCACCGCAGCGCTCACCAGGCTGATGACGATGCGCTGCCCCTTCATCGCGCCGCGCGGCACGAAGTGGTCCATGATGTCGATCGTGACGTGCCCTTCGCGCGCGGTGACCAGCGGCAGCGCGCAGAAGATCAGCACGCCCATCATGAACTCGGTGATCTCGTAGGCGCCGTAGATCGGGCTGGTGAAGAGCTTGCGGCCCGAGACGTCGAAGAAGGTCAGCACCATCATCGCGGCGAGGTCGACCGCGACGATGGTGCCCAGCACCCAGCCGGCCCAGACGCCGAGCGGGCCGTGAAAGATCGCGTCCTCGGTGGGCGCGCGGAATCTCATCACAGGGTGCGGAAAAGAAAAACCGCCGCAGGCCCGGCGCTGCCGGCCCTTGCGGCGGCGTCAGACACTACTTGCCGGCCGCAACGCGGGCAACCTCGGCGCGGAAGAACTTGATCGTTCCCTTGCCGTCGATACCCATCGCGTCCATCTTCGCGCCGTAGTCGAGCTCGAGCTTCTCGGTGAGCTTTTTCAGCTCGGCGATGAATTCGGCCGACATCGGCTTCGTCTGGCCGCCGGCCGCCTTCTTCGCCTCGAGCCCCTCCTTGTCGGCGCGGTCCCAGCCGGCGCCGGCCAGCCGCGCGAACTTCTCGCCCGAGACCTTCATGATCGCGTCCTGGTCGGCCTTCGAGATGCCGGCGAACTTGTTCTTGTTCACCGCGAACCAGAACGACGAGCTGTACAGGCCGCCCTTCACGTACGTGGTGTACTTGACGATGTTGGCGATCTTGAAGCTCTTCAGTGACTCCATCGGGAAAGTGATGCCATCGGCGATGCCGGCGGAAAGCACCTCGAAGGACTTCGGCGCCGGCTGCGTGATCACGACGCCGCCGAAGGTCTGCACGATGGCGCGCGGCACATCGCCGCCGACACGGATCTTCTGCCCCTGCAGATCCGCTGGCTTGAGAATGAACTTCTTCGAGTGGTGCATCATGCCGGGGCCGTGGGTCATGACGCCGAGCAGATGCACGTCGTTGTGGATGCCCGCCTTGTCGATGTACTTCTGGTGCGTGCGCCACAGCGCGACGCCGTTGTGCACCGCCGTGTCGCCGAGTTGCGGCAGCTCGGCGATCAGGTAGGGCATGAAGCGCTCGGGCTGGTAGCCGTAGGTCGACCAGGCGACGTCGACCTGGCCGTTGATCACCGCGTCGTAATGCTGGTTCGGCCGCGCCACCGGCTTGGGCAGCATCTGGATGCGCACCCGGCCGTTGGTCGCCTTCGCCACCTCGTTTGCCCAGGGCACCATGATGTATTTGACGATCGGGTGCGCCGCCGGCACCCAGTTCGACATTGTCAGCACGGTCTGCGCCTGCGCCGCTGCGGCGACGCCGGCAAAGACGCCGGCTGCAGCAAGCGCGATGATGGTTTTCCTCATGTCCCTCTCCTCCCGCGGGTTCCTCGGTTGAATTCGGCCCGCCGTCCGGGACGTGCGGGCCAGACGCTTCGATTGCGCCGGGTATAGTAACGAAATCCTCAGGACTACGCACCGTAGACGGTTTGTCAACCATGGACACGCAAAAGCGCGCAATCGAGCAAGCGATGCAGGCCGAGATGCGCCGCTGGCTGCGCCTGCCCGATTGGTCCGCATGCCAGCAGCTTGCGCTCGCCTGCCGCATCCTCGCGTGCGAAGACCACGTCTCCGGGCTCGCTGGGCAGGTCACCGCACGCGCCGAGGACGGCGGCTATTGGACGCTGCCGCTCGGCCTCGGCTTCGATGAGGCGCGCGCCGGAAATCTCATCCGGGTGGACGAGACGCTGCGCCTGCTCGAGGGCGAAGGCATGCCGAATCCGGCGGTGCGCTTTCACCTGTGGATCTACCGGCGGCGCAAGGACGTCGCCGCGGTGGTGCATACCCACCCGCCGTTCTGCAACGCCCTGTCGCTCATCGGCACGCCGCTCGTCGTGGCGCACATGGACAGCGCGATGCTCTACGAGGACTGCGCCTACCTCGCCGCCTGGCCCGGCGTGCCGGTCGCCGACGTCGAGGGCGAGCTGATCTCGAACGCGCTGGGCGAAAAGCGCACCATCCTGCTCGCACATCATGGCCAGCTCGCCGCCGGCGCGAGCATCGCCGAGGCGACCTACCTGGCGGTCAACCTGGAACGCGCTGCGCGCATGCAGGTGCGGGCGATGGCCGCCGGCACGATCCGCGACGTCGATCCGCGGCACGCGCGCGAGGCGCACGATTTCCTGCTCAAGCCGGAGATCGTCGACGCGAGCTTTCATCACCTCGCGCGGCGCGCGCTGCGCGAGAGCGACGACTGCCTGCGCTAGCCTCGCCTCCCGCGCTCAGCGCGTACGGCCGGCGAGCAGCTCGATCAGCATGGTCGGCTCGGCGCCCTCGGGACGCAGCACCTTGATCATGCGGTAGAGCTCGGCTGCGCTGCGCGCCATCGGCAGCGGCACGCCGGCCTCGCGCGCCACCACGGCGGCATTCTCCAGGTCCTTGAGCATCGTCGCGACGTCGCCAATCGGCGGATCGTAGGCGCGCCTGGCGATGCGCGGGCCGAACACCTGCAGCGGCAGCGAGTCGGCAAAGCCGCCTTTCAATGCTTCGGGCAGCCGGGCGGCGTCGACGCCGGCGCTTTCAGCGACGCGGATCGCCTCGGCCAGCACCGGAAACAGGCAGCCGACGATGATCTGGTTGCACAGCTTGGTCGCCTGGCCGGCGCCCGCGGCGCCCATCCGCGTGAAGCGCGAAGACAGATGCGCCACGACGGGCCTGGCGCGCTCGAAGTCGGCCTCGCTGCCGCCGGCCATGATGGCGAGCGTGCCCTGCTCGGCGCCGGAAACACCGCCCGAGACCGGCGCATCGACCAGGCCCATGCCGCATTGCTTTTCCAGACGCGCGGCATAGGCGCGCGCCGAAGCCGGCGCGATGCTGGAAAAATCGACCACCAGCTTGCCCTTGGCGCCGCCCGCAGCCACGCCCTCGGGGCCGAACAGCACGCTTTCCGCCGCCGCCTGGTCGGTGACGCACATCATCACGATGTCCGCGGCGCGCGCCACCTCGGCCGCCGAGCCGACCGCAGCTGCGCCCTTCTCGAGCACCGGCTTGAGCTTTTCCGCCGAGCGGTTCCACACGCTCACCGCGTAACCCGCCGCCAGCAGGCGCAGCACCATCGGCTTGCCCATCAGGCCGACGCCGATGTAGCCGAGTTTCGGCTTGTCGCTCATCCTTTTTTCCCTCCTCGGTGTGTCACCGCGCCGCGAAAGGCCGAACCGACCTGCGCCGCGTACTTCTCCAGTACCCCCGAGACAGGGCGCGCGGGCGGCGGCCTCCAGCGCTTGCGCCGCCGCGCCAGCTCAGCGACTGGCACGTCCAGCGTCAACCGGCGACGGCTGCAGTCGATGACGATGCGATCGCCGTCCTTCACCCAGGCAAGCGGTCCGCCCACGGCAGCCTCGGGCGAGACGTAACCGACCATCATGCCGCGCGTCGCACCGGAAAAGCGCCCGTCGGTCAGCAGCGCGACCTTCTCGCCCATGCCCTGACCATAGAGCAGCGCGGTGACGCCGAGCATCTCGCGCATGCCCGGACCGCCCCTGGGGCCTTCGTAGCGGATGACGAGCACCTCGCCCGTGGCGTAGGCGCGCCGGCGCACCACGTCGGCGCAGGCTTCCTCCGAATCGAACACCCGGGCGCGGCCCTCGAAGCGCGTCGCCTTCAGCCCCGCCACCTTGATCAACGCGCCGTCGGGCGCGAGGTTGCCTTTCAGCACCACGAGGCCGCCGCTGGCGAGCAGCGGTTCGCGCCGCACCACTTCGCCGTCGGCGCCGGGATGATCACGCAACGCCTGCTCGAGTGTGCTGCCGTAGATGGTCAGGCAGTCGCCGTGCAGCACGCCGCGCGCAAGCAGCGCCTTGAGCACCGCGTACACGCCGCCCACCGCGTGCAGGTCCTTGGCGAGAAAGCGCCCACCCGGCTTCATGTCGGCGACGAGCGGTGTGCGGCGCGAGACGCGCGCCAGGTCGTCGAGCGAGAAGCGGATGCCCGCCTCGTGGGCGATCGCCGGGATGTGCAGCCCGGCATTGGTCGAGCCGCCGGTCGCCGCGACCGCAGCACAGGCGTTTTCCAGGCTCTTCCGGGTGACCAGTTCGCGCGGCAGCGGGCCACCGTTTTTCAACAGGTCCATCGCCACGCGCCCCGCCGCGCGCGCCTGCGGCAGGCGCGCCTCGGCGACCGCCGGCATGGTCGCCGAGCCGGGCAGCGCGAGGCCGAGCGTCTCCGACACCATGGCCATGGTGTTGGCGGTGAACTGCCCCGGGCAGGATCCGAGCGTCGGCAGGCAGACGTGCTCGAGCTCGTCGAGGTCCTGCGGCCGCAGCTCGCCCGCCATCACCGCACCGACCGCCTCGTAGGTATCGAGCACCGTCACGTCGCGTCCCTGCCAGCGGCCGGGCAGAGCCGCGCCACCGTAAACGAACACCGACGGCAGGTTGAGGCGCACCATCGCCATCATCATGCCGGGCAGCGTCTTGTCGCAGCCGGCGAAGGTCACCAGCGCGTCGTAGGCATGGCCGCGCGCCACCGCCTCGACGCCGTCGGCGACGAGCTCGCGCGAGGGCAGCGAGTAGCGCATGCCGCCGTGGTTCATCGACATCGAGTCGGCCACCGAGGCGCAGGCGAAGTCGAACGGCACGCCGCCCTCGGCGCGCACGCCCTCGCCCGCCGCCTGCGCGAAGCGGCCGAGCAAGGCGTTGCAGGGCGTGTTGCGCGCATCGGTCGAGGCGATGCCGACAAAGGGCCGCGCGATCTCCGCGTCCGACAGGCCGAGCCCGCGCAGGAAGGCGCGGTGTGGCGCGCGGTCGATCCCTTCGACCGTGACGCGCGAGGGCAGAATCGGGATGACCCTCTTCGGTCTGCGACGCGATGCAGGCATGGGCGGCTATTCTAAGTTCCGTCGCGCACTACACGCCGCACGACCGCGCCGACCGACAGGCCCTGCACCAGGATGGAGAAAACCACCACCACGTAGGTGATCGCGATGAGCAGCTCGCGCGCGCTGCTCTCGGCCGGCAGGCTGAGGGCGAGCGCGACCGAGATGCCGCCGCGCAGCCCGCCCCAGGTCATCACCGTGATGGCGCCCGGCGTGAACGCGCGCCAGCGGCGCATCAGGTGCACGGGCAGACCGACGCTGATCCAGCGCGCAAGCAGCACCACCGGGATGACGAGCAGACCGGCAATGAGATATTCACCGCGAAAGCTGAGCACGAGGATCTCCAGGCCGAGCAGCACGAACAGCACCGCGTTCAGGATCTCGTCGATCAGCTCCCAGAAGGTGTCGAGGTGCTCGCGCGTGGTATCGCTCATCGCCCAGCGTCGGCCCTGGTTGCCGATGAAAAGGCCCGCCACGACGATCGCGATCGGCCCGGAGGTGTGCAGCGCGCTGGCGAGCGCGTAGCCGCCCATCACCAGCGCCAGCGTGAGCAGTACCTCCACTTGATAGCTGTCGACGCTCTTCAGCATCCAGTAGGTCAGCATGCCGAGGCCGAGACCGAGCAGCACGCCACCGATCGCCTCCAGCGCGAACAGCCCGACGACCGCGCCCGCAGAGACGTCGCCGCGCGTCGCGACGCCGAGCAGCACGATGAACACCACCACGCCGACGCCATCGTTGAACAGCGACTCGCCCGCGACCTTGACCTCGAGGCTCTTCGGCACCTTGGCGCTCTTCAGAATGCCGAGCACCGCGATCGGGTCGGTCGGCGAGATGAGCGCACCGAATACCAGGCACCAGACGTAGGGCAGCGCGAAGCCCGCCAGCGGCAGCAGCAGATAGAGCGCGCTGCCGACGAGGAAGGTGGAGAGCAAGATGCCGGCCGTGGCGAGCGTGCCGATGATGAACTTCTGCCGCGCCAGGTCGTTCAGGTCGACGTGCAGGGCACCGGCGAACAGCAGAAAGCTCAGCATGCCGTGCATCAGCGCCTCGTTGAAGTCGATGCGCGCGACGACCTTCTCGGCCCAGGCCTCGACGCCGTAGCCAAATTCGCCGGCGGCGATCAGCGCGAGCGAGAGCAGGAGCGCGATCAGCATTACGCCGATCGTCGTCGGCAGGCGCAGCAGGCGGTGGTTGGCGTAGGCGAGCAGCGCGGTGAGCGAGACGAGCAGCGCGACGACGTCGAGAGTGTGCATACGGTGCGCGTCCGTCAACTCGGAAAGTGCGCGTCGAGATCGGCGGTCTGCGTGGCGTCGAGCAGCCGCGTCGGGCGACCGCTGAGCAGGAAAAAGAGCTTGGCGGTCTCCTCCATCTCTTCCGCGTTGTAGACCGCGTCCTCGAGCGACTTGCCCGCCACCACCGGGCCGTGGTTCGCCAGCAGCACGGCATGGTGCTGCTTCGCCTTTTCGCGCACCGCCTCGGCGAGGGCACGGTCGCCCGGGCGGAAGTACGGCAGCAAGGGCAGGCTGCGGACGCGCATCCGGTAATAGGCGGTGATCGGCGGCAGCACGTCCGCGGGGTTGTCATGCACCAGGCAGGACAGCGCCACGCAGTGCGTGCAGTGCAGGTGCACGATGCCCTGTGCGCCGGGGCGCTCCTGATACATCGCCAGGTGCAGGAACGCTTCCTTCGACGGCGCGTCGCCGGCGACGTGTCTGCCGCCCGCATCGAGCTTGGCAATGCGCGCCGGGTCGAGCCGGCCGAGACAGGAATTGGTCGGGGTCACCAGCAGGCCGTCGGGCAGCCGCGCCGAGAGATTGCCCGAGCTGCCGTGCGCGTAGCCGCGCGCGTAGAGCGACTGCCCGAACATCGCCAGCGCTTCGCGCAGCGCCTTCTCGCTCATGTCAGAACCTCGAAGGCACGGCTGAAGAAGTCCGGCCCGCCGAAGTTGCCGGACTTGAGCGCGAGGCGGACCGGCGCACCACCGACGGCGGTGGTCCAGGGCACGCCCGGCGCGATCTCCGGGCCGATGGCGAGGGCGCGCACGCCGAGCGCCTCGACCACCGCGCCCGAGGTCTCGCCGCCGGCAACGACGAAGGTGCGCACGCCGGCTTCGGCGAGCGTGGTCGCGATACTGCGGAAGGCGTCCTCGACCAGCTTCGCGGCCTGTGCCTGGCCGAGTCGGCGGTGCGCCCTGGCCACGGATTCCGGCGGCGCCGACGCGCTGACGAGGATTGGCGTCGCGCCAAGATGCGCGCGCGCCCAGGCGAGCGCCGCGGCGAGATGGGCCGCGCCCTGCGCGAGCTCGAGCGGATCAAGCTGAAAACTCGGGTAGCGCCCGCCCACTGCGGCGACCTGAGCGAGGGTTGCGTTCGAGCAGCTGCCCGAGAGCACCGCGGCGGGACCGTCGAGCCGCGGCAGCACCGACTGTGCCTCCTTCGGCGCGACGCGCCCCTGGCGTGCCAGCGCGCGCGCCAGCCCCATGCCGAGCCCCGCGCCGCCGGTCGTCAGCGCAGCATCGAGAAAGACTTCTCCCGCAGTGACGAGATGCTCGTCGCGCGTCGCATCCAGGATCGCGTGGCGGTGCCCCGTGCCGCGCAGCGCCGCGCAGCGTGCGCGCAGCGCCTCCGCCCCGGCCTCGACATCGGCGTAGGACAGCAAGCCCACCGACCCCCGCGTCTGCGCCGCGAGCACGCGCACCAGGTTGGCATCGGTCATCGGCGTGAGCGGGTGCTTCTGCATTCCGGACTCCGACAGCAGCCGCTCGCCGACGAACAGGTGGCCGAGATAGACGGTGCGTGCGTTGCGCGGATAGGCCGGCGTGGCCGGCGCAAATTCCGCGCCGAGCGCCTCGAGCAGCGCCTCGGTGACCGGGCCGATGTTGCCGCGCGGCGCGGAATCGAACGTTGAGCAGTACTTGAAGTAGATGCGTTCGGCACCGCGCGCGCGCAGCCATTTCAGCGTGGCGAGCGACCAGGCCACCGCCTCGTCGGGCGGATTGGTGCGCGACTTGAGCGCCACCACCACCGCGTCGGCCGCGGGAATCTGCAGCGCGTCGTCCGGCACGCCGTTCACCTGCGTCACCGACAGGCCCTCGCGCGCGAGCGTCACGCCGAGGTCGGTTGCGCCGGTGAGGTCGTCCGCGATGCAGCCGATCAGCATGGCGCGATCATAGCCCGACCGCGGCAGCTCCAACGCGGCGGCTCTAGGAGGCGGCGGCGCTGCGCGTCGCGAGCAGCTGCTCGAAGGCAGCCGCCTCGAGCGGCGCGCTGAAGAAATGCCCTTGCCACTCTTCGCAGCCGAGCGCGCGCAGCCGCTCGAGCTGCGCCGCGGTTTCGACACCCTCGGCGGCCACGGCGAGTCCGAGGCCGTGCGCCATCGAGGCAATGGCCTGCACGATCTTGGCGTCTGCCGGGTGCGAATCGAGCTCGCGCAGGAACGAGCGGTCGATCTTCAGCTTGTCGATCGGCAGGCGCCGCAGGTAGGCGAGGCTCGAGTAGCCGGTACCGAAGTCGTCGATCGCGACGCGCACGCCGAGCGCGGCAATGCGGCGCAGCGTGTTGATGTTCTCCGGCAGGTGGGACATCAGCACGCGCTCGGTGACCTCGACCTCGAGCCAGCGGCCGTCGATCCGGTTCGACTGCAGCGCCGATTTGAGGCGCGCGACGTAAGCGTCGCCCAGCGCGAGCTCGGCGCTGGAGACGTTGATCGCGAACCACAGCGGCTCGCCGAAGCGGCGCTGCCAGGCGGCGACCTGCGCCAGGCTGCGCTCGATGGTCCACTCGCCGAGCGCGCGGATCAGTCCGGACTGCTCCGCGACCGGCACGAACACATCCGGCATGACGCGTCCGCGCAGCGGGTGTTGCCAGCGCGCCAGCACCTCGGCACCGACGATGCGCGCACCCTGCCCCGGCACGCCGCGCACCACCGGATGAAAGTTAAGTACAAACTCGCCGCGCGACAGCGCGCCGCGCAGGTCGTTCTCCATCTCCAGCCGCTCGGCGGCGAGCGTCGCGAAATCCGGCTGGAAGAAACGGTAGATGTTGCGGCCGGCTTCCTTCGCCGCGTGCATCGCAGCGTCGGCGTTGCGCAGCAGCGTGGCGGCATCGTGTGCGTCGTTCGGGTACAGGCTGATGCCGATCGAAGCGCCGATCGAAAGCGTCCGCCCGTCGATGGTGAAGGGCCGCGCGAGCGTGGCCTGCACGCGCTGCGCGGCGGCGGCCGCCTCCGCGGGCGTGCGGATCGCGTCCCACAGCAGCACGAACTCGTCGCCGCCGAGCCGCGCCAGCATGTCCTCGTGGCGCACAGTGTTGGCGAGCCGTTCGGCGACCGCGCGCAGCAGCGCGTCGCCAGCCTGGTGGCCGAGCGAATCGTTCACCAGCCGGAACTGGTCAAGGTCGACGAACAGCAGTGCAAGCCTGCCGCGGTTGCGTGCCGCCGCAACGATCGCGCGCTGGATGCGCTCGGCGAGCAGCGCGCGGTTCGGCAGCCCGGTCAGCGCGTCGTGCTTGGCGAGGTATTCGAGCCGCTCCTCGGCCTGGCGACGCGCGGTGATGTCGGCCGCGGTGCCGCGGTAGCCTTCGAGCCGGCCGCCGCGGTCGAGCACCGGTACGCCGCTGATTGCCAGCCAGATGACGCGCCCGGCCTTGGTCATGATGCGGAACACCTGGTCGCGGAAGGGGCGCGCCTGCGCCATGCGCTCCTCGAACCAGGGCTGCGAGGCCCGCGCCTCGCCGAGCGGCATGAATTCGAGCAGCCTGCGGCCCAGCATGTCGGGCTGCGCGTAGCCGAGCACCGCCTCGACGCGCCCCGACAGGTAGCGCAGGCGCCAGTCGGCGCCCACCTCCCAGACGAACTCGCCCGCGGCCTCGACCACGTCGCGGAAGCGACGCTCGCGCTCGGCCAGCGCGTCGCGCGCGCGCCGCATCTCGGAGACGTCGCGCAGCACGGTCTGGATGAGCAGCCGGCCGTTTTCCAGGTAGGAGATGCTCGCGGCCTCGACCACCGCTTCCGAGCCGTCGAGCCGCAGCAGGCGCTGGGTCTCGAAGCCGCTCGCGCCCGGCCCGCTGGCATGGAAGCGCGCGCGCTCCGGCGCGCGCGCCCGGTCGTCCGGATGCACCGTGTCCTCGACGCGCATGCCGGCGAGCTGCGCCGGTGTGCCGCGCAGCAGTCGCGCGGCGGCGGGATTGGCGTACTCGACCAGGCCGCCGCTGTGCACGAGGATGGCGTCGGGTGCCAGTTCGACCAGCGCGCGGTAGCGCGTCTCGGCGTCGCGCAGCGCCTGCTCGGCGCGCTTCGCCGCATCGACGTCGATGGCGATGCCCGAAATGCGCGTCGCGCGGCCGTCAGCCTCGCGCTCGACGACGCGGCCGATCGCGCGCAGCCAGCGCCACTCGCCCGACCGGGTGGCAAAACAGTACTCGGCCTCGTACGACGTCACCTCGCCCTTCAGCGCCCGGGTGAAGGCGCCGCGCACCGCGTCGCGGTCTTGCGGACGGATGAGCGTCATCAGGTCCGCACCCCGGATGATCTCGTCTTTGGGCGGGCGGCCGAACAGCTCGGCCCAGCGCGCGCTCATGAACAGCCGGTCGCTCGGCACGTCGAGATCCCACAGCACGAGGCCGGCGCCGTCGACCGCCAGGTCGAGGCGCTGGCGCGCATCGTCCGCGGCGGCCTCCGCGACGCGCTGCACGGTGACGTCTCGCCCCACGCCGCGGTAGCCGAGGAAGCCGCCGTCGGCGCCCAGGCGCGGCTCGCCGGAGACCCGGTGAACGACGCGCGTGCCGTCGGCTGCAGCGCGCGAAAGCTCGACTTCGAAGAACGGCAGCCGCGCGGCAAGCTGCTCGCGCAGATCTTCGAGCGCGGTGGCGTCGACCGTCACCGCCCCGACCTCCCAGAGCCGGTGGCCGACCGCGCGCGTTTCGCCGAACAACGCGGTCAGCGGCGCGCCGCCCGCCAGCCAGCTGACGCGGTTCTCGGCATCGGTTTCCCAGAACCAGTCGGCGGACAGCGCCGTCAGACTGCGGAAGCGCTCGCTGTCGGTGCGCAGCTGCTCGATTTCCTGCGCGTCGCGCGCACGCAGCGCACGCGCCAGCACGTAGACCAGGCCGCCGATGAACAGCGCCAGCGCCACCGCCTGCACTGCGGCGTTCGCCTGGGCGTCGAGCCGCGCCTGCGCATACAGGTGGGCCGTGCCGAGCAGCGCGCCGCCGGCGGCAAGGTAGACGACGATGCCGCGCGACGGCGCGTCGCGCATCAGTCGGGCGAAAAGTTCGCCGATCCTGCTCACACCCGCTTCAGCGCGCCCCGGCCGCGTCGCGCACCGGCGGCGCCACCTTGAGCACTTCGTCGATGGTCGTCAGACCGGCGGCGATCTTCATCGCGCCGCTGACGCGCAGCGATTTCATACCTTCCTTCTGCGCCGCCTCGCGGATCTGTCCGACGTCCGCGCCGACGGCGACCAGTTCCTTGATGACATTCGAGTACACCAGCGTCTCGTAAATGCCAACCCGCCCCTGGAAGCCGGTCATGCGACACTCGAGGCAGCCCACCGGCTTGCAGATGGTTGCCGGGCGCTTCGACTTCCAGGGCGCCACGAGCGCATCCCAGGACGCCTCGTCCTCGGCACGGTTAAGCTCGACTTTCTGCTTGCAGTGCGGGCATAGCGTGCGCACCAGGCGCTGCGCCATCACCCCGTTGACCGTGGCGTTTAGCAGGTAAGCCGGCACGCCAAGCTCGAGCAGGCGCGTGATCGACAGGGCGGCGTCGTTCGTGTGCAGCGTCGAGAGCACGAGGTGGCCGGTGAGCGCCGCCTGGACTGCCATCTCGGCGGTCTCCAGGTCGCGGATCTCGCCGACCATGATGATGTCGGGATCCTGCCGCATCAGCGCCCGCACGCCGTCGGCGAAGCCGAGATCGATCGCGCCCTGCACCTGCATCTGGTTGAACGCGGGCTCGACCATCTCGATCGGGTCCTCGATGGTGCAGACGTTCACCTCCGGCGTCGCCAGTTGCTTGAGCGTCGAGTACAGCGTGGTGGTCTTGCCCGAGCCGGTCGGCCCGGTCACCAGCACGATGCCGTTCGGCTTCTCGGTCATCTGCTTCCAGCGCTCATGGTCGTCCTCAGCGAAGCCGAGCTCGCGGAAATCGCGCACCAGCACTTCTGGATCGAAGATCCGCATCACCAGCTTCTCGCCGAACGCGGTGGGCAGCGTCGACAGACGCAGCTCGACCTCGGCGCCGTCTAGGGTGCGCGTCTTGATGCGGCCGTCCTGCGGGCGGCGCTTCTCGACCACGTCCATGCGGCCGAGGATCTTGATGCGGCTGGTCATCGCGTTCAGCACCGCCGCCGGGATCTGGTAGACCTGGTGCAGCACGCCATCGATGCGGAAGCGCACGATGCCGATCTCGCGGCGCGGCTCGATGTGGATGTCGCTGGCGCGCTGCTCGAAGGCGTACTGCCACAGCCAGTCGACCACCCGCACCACGTGCGCGTCGTTGGCGTCGAGCTGCTTGTTCGACGCGCCCAGCTCGACCAGCTGCTCGAAGTTGGACAGGCCGGAGGCGGCGCTCGCCGCGCGCGACGCCCCCTTCACCGACTTGGCGAGGTTGTAGAACTCGGACTGGTAGCGCTCGATGTCGACCGGGTTGGCGATCACGCGCCGGATGTCGAGCTTGAGGATGCCCGTGAGCTCGCGCTCCCACTCGCGCACGTAGGGCTCGGCGGTCGCGATGACCGCTTCCTTCGTCGTCACCTCCACCGGCAGCACGCGAAAGCGCGTGGCGTACGCGCTCGACATCACCTCGGTCACGGCCGAGAAGTCGACCTTGAGAGGATCGATGTGCAGGTAGTCCATCCCCACCCGCTTGGCGAGCCACTCGGTGAGCGCCTCCAGCGTGAGCTGTTTGTTCGGGCCGCGCGCCGGCTTCCAGCGCTGGTCGGCGATGATGACCAGGGGGTGCTGCGCACCGCGGTAGTAGCGCCGCTCCTTCTTCAGCTGTTCGGCGACGGCGGCGTCGACGAGGCGGTCTTCGACCAGCCAGTCGAGGACTTCTGCGATGGTGAGCCGGTGTTCGGCGACCTGGGGTTGAACGGCGGCCATGCCAAGTGGTTGAGTTTGCGGCATTATGCCTGTCGGTCCGGCCATCCCACAATGACGTAATGCCCGAAACCCGCCCGCGCGCCCTCGCCAACGACGTCAAATTCCGCGAAGTCTGGGCCTGGAGCATGTATGACTTCGCCAATTCGGGCTACACGACCGTGGTCATCACGGCGGTGTTTAACGCCTTCTTCGTCGCCGCGGTGGCCCAGAACGCGCCCTGGGCCACCTTCGCGTGGACCGCCTCCTTGTCAGTGTCTTATCTGGCCGTGCTGCTGAGCGCGCCGCTGGTGGGGGCCTGGGCCGATGCGCACGCGTCGAAGAAGCGCCTGCTGCTCGCCGCCACCGCGGGCTGCGTCGCCTTCACCGCGCTGCTGGTCTTCGCTGCGCCCTCGACCATCGTGCTCACCATCGTCTGCGTGATCGTGTCCAACTTCTTCTTCGCCACCGGAGAGAACCTGATCGCCGCCTTTTTGCCCGAGCTCGCGGACTCGCGCGCCATGGGCCGTGTCTCGGGCTGGGGCTGGAGCTTCGGCTACCTGGGCGGCATCGTCGCGCTCGGCCTGTGCCTGGCCTACGTGTTCTGGGCGCGCGACCAGGGCCACGCCGCGGCGCAGTACGTGCCGGTCACCATGCTCATCACCGCAGGCCTGTTTGCCCTGTCGGCGACGCCCACCTTCATTTGGCTGCGCGAGCGCGCCCAACCGCAGGCGGTCGCGGTGGCCGGCGCGCTGCGCGAGGCCTGGGCGCGCGTGCACCGGACCATCCGCCATGCGCAGGAATACCGCGACCTGCGCCGCTTCCTGCTGTGCATCGTCTTCTACCAGGCCGGCATCATGGCGGTGATCGCGCTCGCCGCGATCTACGCCACGCAGGCGATGAAGTTCACCACCCTGCAGACCATGATTCTCATCTTCGCGGTCAACTTCTTTGCCGCCGCCGGTGCCTTCGGCTTCGGCTACCTGCAGGACCGCATCGGCCATATCCGCGCCATGGCGCTGGTGCTGGGCGGCTGGATCGTGATGATCGGCTTGGCCTACGTCGCGGTCGAGCCGCTGCTATTCTGGATCGCGGCGATCCTCGCCGGCATCTGCATGGGCTCGGCGCAGGCGGCGGGGCGCGCCATTGTCGGCTACCTCGCGCCGCCGGCGCGCCTGGCGGAATTCTTCGGCCTGTGGGGACTTGCGGTGAAGGCGGCGTCGATCTTCGGCCCGCTCACCTACGGCGTGGTGACCTGGATTTTCCAGGGCAACCACCGCCTCGGCATCCTCGCGGTCGGCGCCTATTTCGTCATCGGCCTCGCGCTCCTGGTCGGCATCAACATCGAGCGCGGGCGGCGCGCGGCGCTCGGCGAGCACTGATCACCACCGTCGCCGCATACTGGAAAACGCGCGCTTCGGTTACGATTTCGTTTTGCCGATAACCTCAGGAGGAATAGGACAATGACCATCAAAGCGGGGGACCGCGTCCCCGACGGCAGGCTGACCGAGTCGACCGAATTCGGCGAGGCCTGTCCGCTCGCGCCGAAGGACGTAAACGTCTCGGAAGCCGTCAAGGGCAAGAAGATCGCGGTCTTCGGCCTGCCCGGCGCCTACACCCCGACCTGCTCGGCCAAGCACGTGCCGAGCTACCTCGAGAACCTCGACAAGCTGAAGGCCAAGGGCGTCGACGAGGTGTGGTGCGTGGCGGTGAACGACGGCTTCGTCATGGCGGCCTGGGGCAAGGAGCAGGGCGCGATCGGCAAGATCCGCTTCCTCGGCGACGGCAGCGCGATCTGGACCCGTGCGCTCGGCCTTGAGCTCGACCTCGGCCAGCGCGGCATGGGCATGCGCATGCAGCGCTTCTCGATGCTGCTCGACGACGGCGTGGTGACGCAGCTCAACATCGAGGCACCGGGCAAGTTCGAGGTCTCGGGCGGCGATTCGATGCTCAAGCAGCTGGGCTGACCGGTCACAGGGCAGCGGCGGGTGCCGCTGCCGAGCAGCCTCCGGGCGCGGAACTAACTGAATCAAGGTGGATCGAAGCGGCGTGTTCCGCGAAACTCTCCTGCCCAGGCGATGGGCATTTTGTTTGGCGGCGGCGCTGCTCTGCGTCGCCGCGCAAGCCGCCGAAGCGCCGCGCAAGGTGGCCGCCTTCGAGGGGGTCGACGAGTATCGGCTGGACAACGGCCTGCGCCTGCTGCTCGTGCCGGCGCCCGGCGTCGACACCGTCACCGTGCACATCACCTACCTGGTCGGCTCGCGCCACGAGGGCTACGGCGAAAAGGGCATGGCGCATCTGCTCGAGCACATGCTGTTCAAGGGTTCGAAGCGCCACCCCGACGTCAAGCAGGAAGCCGAGGCACGCGGTGCGCGCTGGAACGGCACCACCTCCTACGACCGCACCAACTACTACGAGACGCTCGCGGCGAGCGACGACAACCTGGACTGGGCGCTCGGCATGGAAGCCGACCGCATGGTGAACGCGTTCATCTCCAAGCAGGATCTGGAGAGCGAGATGACGGTGGTGCGCAACGAGTTCGAGATGGGCGAGAACCGGCCCGGCGCGATCCTCTATCAGCGCATGCAGCGCCTCGCCTTCTCCTGGCACAACTACGGCTACGCCATCATCGGCTCGCGCTCGGACATCGAGCGCGTGCCGATCGAGAAGCTGCAGGCCTTCTACCGCAGCTGGTATCAGCCCGACAACGCGGTGCTGATCGTCGCTGGTCGTTTCGACACGGCGGATGTGCTCGCGCGGGTGGCGAAGCACTTCGGCCCGATCCCGCGCCCGCAGCGCACGCTGCCGACGCAGTACACCGAGGAACCGACGCAGGACGGCGAGCGCGCCGTGACGCTGCGCCGCACGGGCGACACGCAGATCGTCGCGACGATGTACCGCGTGCCCGCGGCACGCCATCCGAGCTATCCGGCGATCGACGTGCTGGTGCGGGTGCTCGGCAACACGCCGAACGGCCGGCTGCACCGCCGCCTGGTGCAGAAGGGGCTGGCGAGCGCTGCCTGGGGCGCCGAGCGCGGGCTGCATGACCCGGGGGTGATGTTCTTCGGCGCGCGCCTCGGTGTCGACGCGTCGCTCGACGCCGCGCGCAGCACGATGCTCGAGACGCTGGAAGGCATCGCCGAGGACCCGATCAAGGCCGAAGAGGTCGAGCGTGCCCGTACCGAACTGCTAAACGACTTCGAGCAGGCGGCGGCAGACGTCAATTACTTCGTGCAAGCGCTGTCGGAATTCTCCGCGCTCGGCGACTGGCGGCTGTTCTATCTCTACCGCGACCGGCTGCGCGCGGTGAGCACCGAGCAGGTGCAGCGCGTGGCGCAGGCCTACCTCAAGCCGGCCAACCGCGTGCTCGGGCAGTTCATTCCGACGACGCGTCCCGACCGCGCGGCGATCCCCGCCGCGCCCGACCTGCGCGGGGCGATCGCGTCGCTGCAGGAAACCGAGCAGGTGGTGCACGGCGAGCTGTTCGACGCCTCGCCGCGAAGCATCGAAGCGCGCGTCGTGCGCAAGACGCTCGGCAACGGCATCCAGGTCGCGCTGCTGCCGAAGAAGACGCGCGGCGCGCGGGTGCACGCAGCGATCAATCTCTACTGGGGCGACGAACAGGGCCTCACTGGCCGCTCGCTCGCCTGCAGCCTGGCCGGCGACATGCTGATGCGTGGCAGCCGCCGCCACACGCGCGGCGAGCTGAGCGACGCCTTCGAACGGCTGAACGCCTCGGTCGGCGTGAGCGCGGAGGGCGCGACGCTCGAGGTGCGCCGCGACCGGCTAGCCGAGGCGCTCGCCCTGGTCGCCGAAGTGCTGCAGCAACCGGCATTCCCGGCGCAGGAGTTGGAGGAGCTCAGGCGCAGCGCCCTGACCGCCATCGATGGCGAACGCAAGGCGCCGGGCACCGCGGCGAGCATCCGACTCAACCGCCACCTCAATCCCTATCCCGAAGATCACCCGCTCGCCGAACGCACGCTGGATGAGCGCGCGCGCGATCTGCGCGCGATCACGCTCGAAGCGGTGAGGGACTGCTACCGCGACTTCGTCGGCGCCACGGGCGCGACGATCGCCGTGGTCGGCGACATCGAGCCGGAGGCGCTCGCGGCGCAGCTCGAAAAGCTGTTCGGCGCCTGGCAGAGTCCCCGTCCCTATGAACGCATCCGCGCGCGCTATTTCGAGGTCGCACCGATTCACCGCGGCATCGTGATCCCCGGCAAGGCGAACGCCACGCTGCGCGGCGGCCTGACCCTGCCGATGCGCGACGACCACCCGGACTTCCCCGCCATGGTGCTGGGCAATTACCTGCTGGGCGGCACCGCGACGGCGCGTCTGCCCGACCGCATCCGCGAACGCGAAGGTCTCTCCTATAGCGTGTACTCCTGGTTTCGCGCCGGGCGGCGCGACGCGGTGGCGCGCTTCAGCGTCTCGGCGATCTTCGCGCCGCAGAACCGCACGCGTGTCGAGGCGGCGCTAAACGAGGAGCTCGCCCGCGCCGTGAAGGACGGCTTCAGCGCCGAAGAGATCGCCGCGGCAAAGAACGGCCTGCTGCAGGCGCGCCGCATCGCGCGCACGCGCGACGGCACGCTTGCCGGCCGGCTCGCCTGGTACCTGCACCTCGGGCGCAGCTTCGAGTGGGACATCGCCTTCGAGGCCCGTATCGCTACGCTGACGCCGGACGAGGTGCTCGCGGCACTGCGCAAGCACCTCGACCCGAACCGGCTGTCGGTGGTCGTGGCGGGCGACTTCCCCGCCGACTGAACTGCGCGGCCGCAGCCCGCGCGGCGGCCCTGCGCTAGCGCGACTTCAGCAGGTCGCGAATCTCTTCGAGCAGCACTTCCTGGCGTGGCGGCGCCGCGGGCTCGGGTTCGGCCTTCGGTTCCTCGCGCTTCAGGCGGTTGATCAGCTTGACCGCGATGAAGATCGCCCAGGCGATGATGAGGAAGTCGACGCAGGTCTGCAGGAACTTGCCGTACAGGATGCTGGCCGTGCCGACCTTCACCGCGAGCCCGGTAAAGTTGACGCCGCCGAGCAGTACCCCGACCAGCGGCATGACGATGTCCGAGACCAGCGAGGCGACGATTTTGCCGAATGCGCCGCCGATGATTACGGCGACCGCCAGATCCACCACGTTGCCCTTCACTGCGAATTCACGGAATTCCTTGACGATACTCATGCCCCGCCCTCCTTTCAGTCGATCGGTAGGTACTGCACGTCCAGAATCTCGAGCCGCTCGCGCCCCGCGGGGGTGTGCAGCGTGACCTCGTCGCCGACGCGCGCCTTGAGCAGTGCCTTCGCGATGGGTGCCACCCAGGAAACGCGGCCGCGCGCCGGATCGACCTCGTCCGTGCCGACGATGGTCAGGCTGCGTTCGTCGCCGTCGGGCGCGCGCACCAGGACAGTCGCGCCGAAGAACACCTGGTCGCTGTCGCGCCCTGCGTTATCGACCACTTCCGCACCCTCGAGCCGCTTGACGAGGAAGCGCACACGGCGGTCGATCTCGCGCAGGCGCTTCTTGCCGTAGATGTAGTCGCCGTTCTCCGAGCGATCGCCATTGGAAGCCGCCCAGGAGACCGTCTGCACCACCTGCGGGCGCTCGACCTCGACCAGCTGCTTCAATTCCCGCTTGAGGCGCGCATAGCCCGCCGGCGTGACATAGTTCCTCCGCCCGGGCGGGACGACCGGTCCGGGCGTGGCCGGCGCGTCTCCCGCAGCCTGATCTTCCCTGACGAACGCTTTCGACATGCTCGCGTGCAGCCTGACGCCGTGTGAATTCCCTGACGCATTCTAATTGCCGAGCGGCTTTACTGCACTTGCCAGCGCTGCCTAACCTCATCAAAATCAGGGCGCTACGAGCACGAAGAGGTGGCAGCAGCCCCCATGGCCAGACAGCAGGTCGATTTCGTCACCGGCATGCGCATCCGCGAGCTGATCCTGTTCGGCCTCATCACCATTACCGCGGTGCTGGCCAACCTGCCCAAGGAGTACGTCGAGGAAACGCTGGGCCTGAACCCAAACGCGCTGCTCGCGGTGCTCGGCTGCGCAGTGATCTTCGGTCTGTTTCTCTACCTCAAGTTCTTCTTCTTTCTCGCCATTGTGCTGCTGATCGTCGGCGCCAACCTGCCCGAGCAGATCGCCACCGGCCTCGACATCTCCAAGGTGCCGCTGATCCTCGCGCTCATCACGCTGGTCGGCGTGTCACTCATCAATTACGTCGTCAAGATGCTGCCGACCGGCCTCGAGCCGAAGCCGAAGGAATCCAGTCCGGAGGCGATCTTCGCCATGTTCTACGGCATCGAGCGCAACAACGTGGCCTACGCGGCGAAGGTGCTGGCGATGAATTTCGACCCGAACCTGCACAACGACAAGGGCTACACCCCGCTCGCCTTCGCGGCGATGAAGGGCAATCCGCGCATGGTGCAGCTGCTGCTGCGCCACGGCGCGAACCCCAACCTGCAGACCAAGGACGGCGACACGCCGACCGAACTGGCCCTGCGCCACGGGCACGCCAACATCGCCGACATGCTGAAGCGCGCGCGACAGGAGCACGAGGCACGCGCTGCGGACACGCTCGCCCCGCAGGGCGCACGCTGAAGCACCGGCCGGGTCGGCCGGTCGCGGCGCCCGCACGGCTTGAATCAGGCCGCCAACAACTGTATATTTGTACAGCCCTAGCGGTTGGCGCGCGAGCGCATGCCGAATGGGCGCTTCCGGCGCCTGAAGCCGATGAAGTGGCGGACTTTTCGTGCCGCCGCGGTGCGTTCGCCGCCGGCGGCAGACGGCGCCAACCTACTAGATATAGTGTTTTTCCTCCAATAATGTCCGAAATATTGTGTATTCAAGGGGATACGCGCGACACTTGACGAAGGACAAGAAATCGACAAATCTGATCCGCAATCCGACCCTAAGATCGGTACCCTTAGCCCCTCCTGACAACCCAATAAGACCGGAAAAAGAGATGGACACACCACAAACCGGCACCCTCGCAGCCATCGCCAAGCAGGATCTGCCGCCCCAGGAAATCTGCCGCGAAGCACTCATCGAGAAGTACGCCAAGGGCAAGGAACAGTCGATCGACGCCGTGCGCCGCCGCGTGGCGCGCGCGCTGGCGCAGGTCGAGAAGGAGGAACAGCGCGCGCTGTGGGAAAAGCGCTTTCTCGCCGCGCTCGAGGAGGGCTTCATCCCGGCCGGACGCATCAACTCGGCGGCCGGCATCCAGATGCAGGCCACGCTGATCAATTGCTTCGTCCAGCCGGTGGGCGACTCCATCTCCGAGATCGTCGACGGCCGGCCGGGGATCTACAGCGCGCTGCAGGAGGCGGCCGAGACCATGCGGCGCGGCGGCGGTGTGGGCTACGACTTTTCGTCGATCCGGCCGAAGGGTGCCGAGGTCAAAGGCACGCATTCGCGCGCCAGCGGGCCGGTGTCGTACATGCGCGTCTTCGACCGCTCCTGCGAGACGGTCGAGTCGGCCGGCGCGCGGCGCGGCGCGCAGATGGGCGTGCTGCGCTGCGACCACCCCGACGTGGAGGAGTTCATCCACGCCAAGGACCGCGGCGACCTCTCCAACTTCAACATCTCGGTCGGCGTGACCGACGAATTCATGGTCGCGGTGGAAACCGACGGTGACGTCGAGCTGCTGCACCGTGCCAAGCCGGGCGAGGACCAGTTCGCCGCGGGCGCCTACCAGCGCGACGACGGCCTGTGGGTGTACCGCAAGCTGCGCGCGCGCGAGCTGTGGGAACAGATCATGCGCTCGACCTACGACCATGCCGAGCCGGGCATCCTGTTCCTCGACCGCATCAACCGCGACAACAACCTCAATTACTGCGAGACGATCGAGGCCACCAATCCCTGTGCCGAGCAGCCGCTGCCGCCCTATGGCTGCTGCTGCCTGGGATCGATCGACCTGACGCACTTTGTCACCAACCCGTTCGACGACAAGGCGGCGTTCGATTTCGCGCGCTTCGCCAAGGTGGTCGAGGTATCGGTGCGCATGCTGGACAACGTGCTCGAGGTCACCGCCTGGCCGCTGGAGCAGCAGCATGCCGAGGCGATGGCCAAGCGCCGCGTCGGACTGGGATTCACGGGCCTGGGCGATGCGCTCATCATGCTGCGCCAGCGCTACGACACGCCGGAAGCGCGCGAGCTGGCGGCGCGCATCGCCGAGCAGATGCGCAATGCCGCCTACCGGGCCTCGAGCGAACTGGCGCGCGAGCGCGGCGCCTTCCCGCTGTTCAACGCCGACCTCTACCTGTCGGGCACCAGCTTCGCGACGCGGCTGCCGGACGAGCTGAAGAACCGCATCCGCAAGCACGGCCTGCGCAACAGCCACCTGCTGTCGATCGCACCCACCGGAACCATCAGCCTGGCCTTCGCCGACAACGCCTCCAACGGCATCGAGCCGCCGTTCTCCTGGACGTACACGCGCAAGAAGCGCATGGCCGACGGCACGCTGAAGGAATTCCCGGTCGAAGATCACGCCTGGCGCCTGTACCGCCACCTCGGCGGCGACGTAGAGCAGCTGCCGCCCCCCTTCGTCACCGCGCTCGAGATCAGCGCCGCGGCACACGAGAAGATGGTGGCCGCGGTCGCCCCCTACATCGACACCAGCATCTCGAAGACGGTCAACGTGCCGGAAGACTATCCCTACGAGGAATTCCAGGACCTGTATTTCGAGGCCTGGAAGTCGGGCCTCAAGGGGCTCGCCACCTACCGGCCGAACAAGGTGCTCGGCGCAGTGCTGTCGGTGGAGAAGCCGGCGGAAAGCCCGGCGGCGGCGCTGGCCCAGCCGCAGGACTTCCGCACCGACGACTTCAACCGCCGCATCGAAATCAAGTCGGTGCCGGCCCCCGTGCTGGCCAGCCTGCGCTGGCCCGGGCGCCCCGATTTGGCGGCCGGCAACGTCGCCTGGACCTACATGATCGAGCACCCGCAGTACCACTTCGCGGTGTTCGTCGGCCACGTCGAGAATGGCAAGCCGCACGCCTTCGAAGTCTGGGTCAACGGCAGCGAGCAGCCGCGCGGCCTCGGCGCACTGGCGAAGACGCTGTCGATGGACATGCGTGCCAACGACCACGGCTGGCTCAAGCTCAAGCTGGAGACGCTCGCCAAGGCGGCGGGCGACGATGCCTTCGACATGCCCTTCCCGCCGCACGGCGAGCGCAAGCGCATGCCGTCGGTGGTCGCCGCCTTCGCCCAGGTGGTGTACTGGCGCTGCGAGCAGCTCGGCGCGCTTGCCGAGGACGGCGCGCCCACGCCGGTGCTCGACGCGATGTTCGCCCGCAAGGAGCCGAAAACCGGCACTGACGGTACCATGTCGTGGACCGTCGACGTGCTCAATCCGCGCACGGGCGACGATTTCGTGCTCGGCCTGAAGGAGATTGCGCTGCCGGATGGCATGACACGACCCTACTCGATGTGGCTCTCGGGCGAGTACCCGCGCGCCCTCGACGGGCTGTGCAAGATCCTGTCGCTCGACATGCGCGTGCTCGATCCGGCCTGGATCGGCATGAAGCTGCGCAAGCTTCTCGACTTCCCCGAGCCGCTCGGCGACTTCATGGCCTTCGTACCGGGCAGCCGCAAGCAGGAGACCTTCCCGTCGACGGTGTCGTACCTGGCGCGCCTCATCCTGCATCGCTACGCGATGCTCGGCATCCTCGACGAGAGCGGCCTGCCGCGGCGCCAGATGGGCATCCTCGAGACGCCGGTTCCGGGACGCGTGCGCGTCATGCAGGGCGGACAGTGCCCGGAGTGCGGCAACCACACCATGATCCGCAAGGATGGCTGCGACTACTGCACCGCCTGCGGCTACGTCGGCGTGTGCGGCTGAGCGGGCGGGAAAGGCCGCGCGAAAAGGACAGGAAGCTGGACCGGGTGAGGGTCTTTCCTCCTACCGCAGGAGGAAGGCCCTCACCCAAAGCAGCCCGGCGACCGACTTGGCATCGGTGATGCGCCCGGTGCGCACCCACTCGAGCGCCTCACCGAACGGCAGCACGAAGGTCTCCAGAAACTCGTCGTCGTCGGGCTTCGTGCCGCGCTGCTCGAGGCCGCGCGCAAGGTAGAGTTCGATCGCCTCGTCGGTGTAGGCGACCGACGGGTGCACCACACCGAGGTGCGTCCAGTCGCGCGCCACATAGCCGGTCTCCTCGCGGAGCTCGCGCTGCGCAGTCTCCAGATGGGGTTCGCCCGCATCGAGCTTGCCGGCCGGCAGCTCGACCATGACGCGGCCCAGCGGGTGACGGAACTGGCGCTCCAGCAGCACCCGCTGGTCGTCGAACAGCGGCACGATCACCGCTGCGCCCGGATGGCGGATGTATTCGCGCACTGCGGCGCGCCCGTTCGGCAGCTGCACCCTGTCGCGCCGCACGTGCAGCAGCACGCCCGAATAAACGGCCTCGCCTTCGAGAAAGACCTCCGCGAGGTGCGGATCGCCCTGCACGGGGGCACCGTCGCGGGACACGGCCGTTAGCGCCTTACAGTGCGCGAATCGCCGCGAAGCAGATCTGCATCAGCGGCTGGGGCAGGAGGCCGAGCGCCAGCAGCGCCAGGCCGTTCGCCGAGAGCAGCGTGCGCATTTCGCGCGGCCCCTCCACCGGCGCTGCCTCCACCGGCTCGTCGAAGTACATCAGCTTGACGATGCGCAGATAGTAGAACGCCCCCACCAGCGAGAGCAGGACGGCGGTCACGGCGAGCGCGATCTGCCCGGCGGCGACCGCTGCCGACAGCACCGCCAGCTTGGCGTAGAAACCCGCCGTCGGCGGAATGCCGGCAAGCGAGAACATCAGGACCAGCATGACGAAGGCGTACCAGGGATTGCGCCGGTTGAGCCCCTTCATGTCGTCCAGCGTCTCGCAGTCGAAGCCGGCGCGCGACAGGTAGAGCAGCATGCCGAAGGCGCCGAGCGACATCAGCACGTAGACCAAGACGTAGAACATCGCGGCAGCATAGGCGTCGGGCGCGTTGAGCGTGTTGCCGCCGACCACCCCGGAGAGCAGGCCGAGCAGCATGAAGCCCATGTGCGCGATCGTCGAATACGCCAGCATGCGCTTGAGGTTCGACTGCGCGATGGCACTGATGTTGCCGAGCGCCATCGACAGCACCGCCAGTACGGCAAGCATCTGCTGCCAGTCCGCGGCCAGCTCGAGCAGCCCGTTCACCAGCAGCCGGATCGCCATGGCGAAGGCCGCCAGCTTGGGTGCGGAGCCGATAACCAGCGTGATCGCCGTCGGCGCGCCGTGGTAGACGTCCGGGATCCACATGTGGAACGGCACCACGCCGAGCTTGAAGGCCAGCCCGGCGACCACGAAGACCAGGCCGAAAACGAGGAAGTTGCGGTCGGTCGCGCTCGCCGACAGCGTCGCCACCTGGCGCGCCACCTCCGAGATCGTCAGCGTGCCGGTCGCGCCGTAGATCATTGACATGCCATAGAGCAGCAGGCCGGAGGCGAGCGCACCGAGCACGAAGTACTTCATCGCCGCCTCGATCGAGGTCGCCGAATCGCGGTTCAGCGCCACCATGGCGTAGAGGCAAAGTGACAGCAGTTCAAGTCCGAGGTAGACGGTGAGGAAGCTGTTCGCGCTCATCATGATCATCATGCCGAGCAGCGCGAACAGCAGCAGCGCGAGGAACTCGCCCTTGAACAGCTGTCGGTCGAGCAGGTACTGGCGCGAGTACACCAGCGCCGCGCCGACCGCGATATAGGCGCACAGCTTCAGAACGTTCGACATGGCGTCGGCAACGAACAGCCCGTTGAACAGCACCAGGCGCGACGGCCCCGTACCCCACTGCACGAACAGCGTCGCCAGCACGGCGAGCAGCAGGATCAGCTGCGCGCCGATGTAGGAAGCGGCGCGGCGCTCGCTCTTGGAGAAGCGGTCGGCGATCAGCAGCGTCGAGGTGCCGAGCAGCACGACCACTTCCGGCAGCACCGGCAAGTGGTCGATCAACGCGATCGTGTTAGCGGAGGCCATGGGTTCAGAGCTTGGAGACGGCGACGTGCCGCAGCAGGTCCGCGACCGAGGCGTGCATCACCTCGGTGAACGGCAGCGGATACAGGCCCATGAAGAGGACCGCGATGGCCAGCAGGCCGAGCACGACGAACTCGCGCGGGTTGAGGTCGGTGAGCGCCGCCACGCGTTCGTTGCCGACGGCGCCGAAGATCACCCGCTTGTACATCCACAGCGTGTACGCGGCGCCGAACACCAGCGTTGTGCCGGCCGCAAACGCGATCCAAAAGTTCGCCTTCACCGCGCCCATGATGACCATAAACTCACCGACGAAACCGCTGGTCGCTGGCAGGCCGCAGTTCGCCATCGCGAACAGCATCATCAGCGCGGCGAACTTGGGCATGCTGTTCACCACGCCACCGTAGTCGGAAATCATGCGCGAGTGCATGCGGTCATACATGACGCCGACGCAGAGGAACAGTGCGGCCGAGACGAAACCGTGCGAGATCATCTGTACCAGGCCGCCCTCGATGCCGTAGGCGTTGAAGATGAAGAAGCCGAGTGTGACGAAGCCCATGTGCGAGATCGAAGAATAGGCGATCAGCTTCTTCATGTCGGTCTGCACCAGCGCAACCAGGCCGATGTACACCACCGCGACCAGCGACAGCGCGATCATGAGCCAGGCGAGCTCGCGCGACGCATCCGGCAGGATCGGCAGCGTGAAGCGAACGAAGCCGTAGGCGCCGAGCTTCAGCATGATCGCGGCCAGCACCACCGAGCCGCCGGTGGGGGCCTCGACATGCGCGTCCGGCAGCCAAGTGTGCACCGGCCACATCGGCACCTTGACGGCGAAGGCAAGCAGGAAGCCGAAAAAGAGCAGGGTCTGCGCACTGAGCGAGAGCGGCAGTTTGTGCCAGTCGAGGATCGCGAAGCTGCCACCGGAACTGTTGTAGAGGTAGAGCACGGCGACCAGCATCAGCAGCGAGCCGGCCAGCGTGTAGAGGAAGAATTTGACCGCCGCGTAGACGCGGTTCGGCCCGCCCCATACGCCGATGATGATGAACATCGGAATCAGAGTGGACTCGAAGAAGACGTAGAACAGCACACCGTCGAGCGCCGAGAATACGCCGTTCATCACCCCCGAGAGGATGAGGAAGGACGCGTAGTACTGCGCCACGCGACTTTCGATCACGCTCCAGCCGGCGATCACCACAAGGATGGTGATGAAGCTGTTCAGCAGCACGAACAGCACGCTGATGCCGTCGACGCCGAGGTGGTAGTTGACGCCGAAGCGCGGTATCCAGGGAACGAATTCGACGAACTGCATGGCGCCCGAGCTGGCATCGAAGCCGGTGTACAGCGGGATCGCGACCAGGAAACCGAGCAGCGCCCCAGCCAGCGCAAGGCTGCGCTGCAGCGCCGCGTTGCGGTCGCCGCCGGTGGCGAGCACCGCCAGCCCGGCGAGCACCGGGACCCAGACGGCGAGCGTCAGGTAGGGAACAGCGGGCGTCATCGTTCAGGCCTTGAACACGCGCAGCACCCACATCAGCCCGAGCACGCCGAGCAGCATGGCGAAGGCGTAGCGGTAAAGGAAGCCGGACTGCAGCTGGCGCACGATGCCGGCAAACCAGCCCATCAGGCGCGCCGAGCCGTTGACGATGCCGTCGATCACGGCCTGGTCGCCGCCGCGCCACAGGCCGCGGCCGACGGCGCGCGCGCCGCCGGCGAACAGCCAGGCATAAAGCTCGTCGAAGCCGTACTTGCGTTCGACCAGGGCATAGAGCGGGCCGAAGGCGATGGCAATGCGCTTGGGCAGATCGACGCGGATCGTGTAGAGGTACCAGGCGACCAGCGCGCCGCCCAGCGCCAGCCAGAAGGCGATGCCGCCGAGGCCGTGGGCGATGAAACTCCACAGGCCGTGGTAGTCGGCGGACATCCTGGCAACAGCGCCATGCTCCGGACGCACGAAGATGCTCGCGCCGAAGTAGTCGCCCATGACGAAACTGCCGATCCACCAGCCCGCGACGACCGAGGGAATCGCCAGCAGCACGAGCGGCACCGTGACCACCCTCGGCGACTCGTGAATGTGCGCGCGCAGCTGCGCGTCCATGCGCGTGTTGCCGTGGAAGGTCATGAACACCAGGCGGAAGGAGTACACGCCGCCGGCGAATACCGCCGCCACCAGCAGCCAGTAGGCAATCCCGGCCCCGGCCACCGTCGAGCCGTGCACCGCCTCGATGATCGCGTCCTTGGAGAAGAAGCCGGCGAACGGCGGCAGCCCGGCATTGGCCAGCGCGCCGATCAGCACCGTCAGGTAGGTGATCGGCATGTACTTGCGCAGGCCGCCCATGCGACGCATGTCCTGCTCGTGGTGCAGCGCGATGATCACCGAGCCTGCGCCGAGGAACAGCACCGCCTTGAAGAAGGCGTGGGTCATGAGGTGGAAGATCCCGGCCGAGTAGGCCGAAGCCCCGAGCGCCGCGGTCATGTAGCCGAGCTGCGAAAGCGTGGAATAGGCGACGACCCGTTTGATGTCGTACTGCGTGATCGCCACCAACGCCATGGTCGCGGCGGTCAGCGCGCCGATCACCAGCACCACCGAGAGCGCGGTCTCGGACCACTCGAACAGCGGCGACATGCGCGCCACCATGAAGATGCCGGCGGTCACCATGGTCGCGGCGTGGATCAGCGCCGAGATCGGCGTCGGGCCCTCCATCGAGTCGGGCAACCAGACGTGCAGCGGAAACTGCGCGCTCTTGCCCATCGCGCCCACGAACAGGCAGATGCACACCACGGTGAGCAGCAGTGACGCTTCGCCGCCGGGCAGCAGATCGATGGTCTGCCCCGCCATCGCCGGTGCGCGTTCGAACACGGCCGCGTAGTCGAGCGTGCCGAAGGCGGCCAGCACCAGGCCGATGCCGAGCACGAAGCCGAAGTCCCCGACCCGGTTCACGAGAAAGGCCTTGAGGTTGGCGTAAATCGCGCTTTCGCGCGTGTACCAGAAGCCGATCAGCAGGTACGACACCAGGCCCACGGCCTCCCAGCCGAAGAACAGCTGAAGGAAGTTGTTGCTCATCACCAGCATCAGCATCGAGAAGGTGAAGAGCGAGATGTAGGAAAAGAAGCGCTGGTAGCCCGGGTCGTCGGCCATGTAGCCGATGGTGTAGACGTGCACCATCAGCGAGACGAAGGTCACCACCACCATCATCAGCGCGGAGAGCCGGTCGATGAGAAAACCGATCTCGAGCCGCGTCTCGCCCATCGTGATCCAGGTGTAGACCGAGCCGTTGAAGCTGTTGCCGGCGAGCACGTCGGAGAAGATCACGCAGGAGGCGAAGAACGCAATGGCCACCGAGAGGATCGTCACCCAGTGCGCCCCGGCGCGGCCGATCGCCCTGCCCCACAGGCCGGCGATCAGGCTGCCTGCCAGCGGCGCGAGCGGCACGAGGAGGTACAGCGACTTCATCGAGAGCATCGCGTCAGCCCTTTAGCCGGTCGAGGTCTTCGACGTTGATGGTGCTGAGGTTGCGGAACAGCACCACCAGGATCGCCAGGCCGATCGCCGATTCGGCCGCGGCCACCGTGAGGATGAAGAAGACGAAGATCTGGCCCGAGATGTTGCCGAGGAAATGCGAGAAGGCGACGAAATTCATGTTTACCGCGAGCAGCATCAGCTCGATCGCCATCAGCAGCACGATGATGTTCTTGCGGTTGAGAAAGATGCCCACCACGGCAATGGCGAAGAGCAGCGCGCCGAGCACCAGGAAATGCGACAGGGTCAGCGTCACCGGTCTTTCTCCGCCGTCATCGAGACGAGCTGCACCCGATCTTCGCGCCGCACCCGGATCTGCGCCGCCGGGTCGAGGCGCCGCGTGTCCTTGCGCTGGCGCAGCGTGAGCGCGATCGCGGCGATGATCGCCACCAGCAGGATGACCGCGGCGATCTCGAAGGCGTAGGCGTACTCGGTATAGATCAGGCGCCCGAGCATGCGCGTGTTGCCGACGCCCGGCGGCAGCTCGGCCGGCCGGCCGGTGAACCCGCCATAGCGGCTCGCCAAGAGCAGCGCCATCTCCAGCGCCATCAGCACGCCGACCACCGCGCCGAGCGGCAGGTACTGCCAGAAACCCTCGCGCAGCCGCTCGAGATTGATGTCGAGCATCATCACCACGAACAGGAACAGCACCATCACCGCCCCGACGTAGACCAGTACCAGCGCGAGGGCAAGGAACTCTGCGCGCAGCAGCAGCCAGATGCCGGCGCCGGTGAAGAACGCCAGCACCAGGAACAGCGCCGCGTGCACCGGATTGCGCGCGGTGATGACGCGCAATGCCGCGAGCAGCAGCACGGCGGCGAAAAAGTAGAAGACGATGGTCTCGAACATTTATTGTTTTTGCCCGCCGGGCGGTCTCCCTGTCTGCCTGGTCTCGCGACCGCGCCTATCGATACGGCGCGTCGGCGGCCCGGTCGGCCGCGATCACGTCCTCGTAGCGATCCCCCACCGCGAGCAGCATCGGCTTGGTGTAGTACAGGTCCCCGCGGCGCTCGCCGTGGTACTCCAGGATGCGCGTTTCGACGATGGCGTCGACCGGGCAGGCCTCCTCGCAATAGCCGCAGAAAATGCACTTCGTCAGGTCGATGTCGTAGCGCGTGGTGCGGCGCGTGCCGTCGGCGCGCTGCTCCGACTCGATGTGGATCGCGAGCGCCGGACAGACCGCCTCGCAGAGCTTGCAGGCGATACAGCGCTCTTCCCCGTTCGGGTAGCGGCGCAGCGCGTGCAGGCCGCGGAAGCGCGGGCTGAGCGGCGTCTTCTCCTCGGGAAACTGCACGGTGATCTTGCGCGCGAACAGGTGCCGCCCGGTGAGCGCCAGGCCCTTGAAAAGCTCGAGCAGCAGGAATGCGCGGAAGAACTCGATCACGCGCGTCATGCCATTCTCCTCATTGCCAGATGTTCCACGGCGTCTGCATCCACAGCCCGACCACCGCGATCCACACCAGCGTCAGCGGGATGAACACCTTCCAGCCGAGGCGCATGATCTGGTCGTAGCGATAGCGCGGGAAGGTCGCGCGGATCCAGAGGAACATCGAAACCACGGCAAAGGCCTTCAGGAACAGCCAGCCGAACGGAGGCACCAGTTCGAACAGCGGGGAATCGATCGGCGCCTGCCAGCCGCCGAAGAACATGATCACGGTCAGCGTCGCGATGAGGATCA
>JBFFEY010000006.1:0-101977 GCA_041558415.1 Burkholderiales bacterium
AGCGGCACCGCGAGCAGCGCGCGCGCGCCGGCGCGCTCGAGCACGCCGCGCGCGCGGCTCTCGTAGCCCTGCGCGAGGATGTCGGCGATCTGCACCGGCGCACGCTCGGCCGCCGCGCCGCCCACCGCGCCCTCGCCGAGCCGGATCGGCTCGTTGCGGTACAGCTCGACCAGCTCGGGCATGATGTTCTCGCCGCCGCGCAGGTTGAACACCTGGCGCTGCTCGTCGTACTCGTAGATCGCGCCGCCGTCCAGCCCGGTGAGCTGCACCGCGCGCGCGACGATCGTCGGCAGCACCTTCTCGAGGTCGAGCGTCGAGCTGATCGCCTGGCCGACTTCGCCGAGCGCGGTGAGCTGGCCGACCGATTTCGTCAGCGCTTCGGTGCGCGTTTGCAGCTCTTTGAACAGGCGCACGTTCTCGATCGCGATCACCGCCTGGTCGGCGAAGGTGTTGAGCAGCGCGATCTGCTCGTCCTTGAAGCGGCCGGTCGTCTGCCCGAACACGATGATGGCGCCGATCGCTTTGCCCTCTCGCAGCATCGGCACGCACAGCGCGCTGCGGTGGCCGGTGCGAAGGAAAATGCTGAGCGGCCCTTCGCTGATCCAGTCCGTGGCGCTCAGGTCTTCGAGATGCACCAGTTCTCCCCTCAGCATGGCGCGTCCCGCGATGGATGCCTCGTTCAACGGCATCGGGAATACGTTGGCCGTCGCGTCGACCGTTTCCTGCGCCGCCGAGTAGGCGACGCGGTCGATTACGTCGCCGTGCGCCATGTTCAGCGCCACCTGCATCCCGCCGAACAGGCGCATGCAGCTCTGCACGATGGCATCGAACACCGGCTGCACATCGGTGGGCGATTCGCTGATGACCTTGAGAATCTCGGCCGTCGCCGTCTGTCGCTCGAGCGCCTCGTTGGTCTCGTTGAACAGGCGCACGTTCTCGACCGCGATCACCGCCTGGTCGGCGAAGGTCTTGACGAGCGCGACCTGATGTTCGGAGAACAATGTCGGCTCGCGCCGGTGCACGCTGATTGCGCCAATCGGCACGCCGGCGCGCAGCATCGGCACCGACAGGATGCTGCGAAAGCCACCCGATCGTGCCTGCTCGGTGAACGTGTACTCGGGATCCTCGAGCACATCGGCAACCTGAACCAACGCTCGCGTCAGGATCGCCCGCCCCGTGATGCTGCCGCGATCAGGCGGCACCGGAAAGGCGGCGCGCACGATCGAATCCTCCTCCGATGTCAGCGCCTTGGTACTCGCAACGTGAATCTGCTCGCCATCGTAGGTAAATACGAGCCCCTGATCGCCGTCGCATAGCCGCAGCGCGCTCGCCGAGATCGTGTCGAAGACCGGCTGTAGATCGGTCTGCGAGCGGCTCATCACTTCGAGAATCTCGGCCGTCGCGGTCTGGCGCTCGAGCGCCTCTTTGGTCTCGTTGAACAGGCGCACGTTCTCGATCGCGATCACCGCCTGGTCGGCGAAGGTTTGCAGCACTTCGCGCTCTTTCTCCGAAAGTCTCCATCCGCGTGAGGGATTTGTTACCCCAATGGACCCTATGCCTTCCTGATCCCTGATCAGCGGCACCATCGCGATGGACTTGAATCCGGCTGCCCGGCCTTGAGCGGCGACTGCGGGCGGGACGCCAGGTCCTTCCAAATCCGACATTTCTACGACTTGCCGCTGGTGTATCGCACGCGCAGTCACCGAATGCTCGCTATCGAAGGGGATCGGATACGAGGCACGCACCTTCCGGTCGGTTTCCTCCGTCACGAGGGGGCCGTGCCATGCGCCCAGCCGGACCACATCTTCGTCGACAATGTTCACCGAGACCGTAGAAGCCGGGAAGAGTTGTTGCGCGCTTCGGACGATTGCTTCGAACACCGGTTGTGTATCGGTCGGCGACTCGCTGATCACCCGGAGGATTTCGGCGGTCGCCGTCTGCCGCTCGAGCGCCTCGTTGGTCTCGTTGAACAGGCGCACGTTCTCGATTGCGATCACCGCCTGGTCGGCGAAGGTCCTGAGCAACTCGACCTGCTTGTCCGAGAATGCACCGGGCTCCTTGCGAGGAACACCGATAATGCCGATCGCAACGCCTTGGCGCAGCATCGGCACCACGAGCAAACCACGGTAACCATACTTCTCCGCGGCGTCTTTCGCGTAGGCGAACTCTGCATCGGGCAAGTCCCTCATGTCGGGGATGTGCATCGTCTCACGGTCCAGAACCGCCCGCCCCGCCATCGTCTGCCGCTCGATCGGGACACGCTCACCGAGCGAATCTGACATCACTTCGCCATACTGCGCGTAGATTCGCAGCGAGTCGCCCTCCACGCGCTGGATCACCGCGTCGGTCGCGCCGCACAGGTGGGCGGCGGTCTCAACCAGCGCATCCATTACGGGCTGCAGATCGGTCGGCGATGTGCTGATGATTCTGAGAATGTTTGCGGTTGCCGTCTGCCGCTCGAGCGCTTCCTTGGTCTCGTTGAACAGGCGCACGTTCTCAATCGCGATCACCGCCTGGTCGGCGAAGGTGCGCAGCAGCGAGACCTGGTGCTCGCTGAAACGGCTGCCCGGGTTCGGACTGAGCATCACGATCGCCCCGATTCCCCGGCCTTCGCGCAACAGCGGCATGTACGCGAGCGCCCGGTGGCCGCCCGCGCGCGCCAGGTCCCGCGCAAGCGACGGGATATCCGGGCCTTCGGTGTCTGGAAACTCGAGAAAGCACCCGCTCGCGATCGCCCGCGCGCTCAGAACCGAATCCGGATCGAACGGGATCGGAAACATCGCCTGGATCTTCGCCTGGTCCCCGAGGGCCGGTCCTCGTGCGGCGCGCAGATGGATCAGCTTGTCTTCGCGGATCAGGACCCCCGCGTTCCACGATCCAAAGAGCCGCGCCGCACTTTCGGCGATCGCCTCGAACACCGGCCGCGTGTCCGTCGGCGATTCGCTGATCACCTTGAGGATCTCCGCGGTCGCCGTCTGCCGCTCGAGCGCTTCGTTGGTCTCGTTGAACAGGCGCACGTTCTCGATTGCGATCACCGCCTGGTCGGCGAAGGTCTTGACGAGGGCGATTTCGCGCTCGCCGAACAAGCCGGGGTTGCAGCGCGCCACGAAGATGACGCCGATGATGTCCTTGCCGCGCAACATCGGCACGCCGAGCGCGCCGCGATAACGCATGGCCGTCGCGAGTTCCTTGTGCAGGTACGCGGTGTCCGCGAGCACATCGGGCATGTGGACGGTGTCGCGGCTGCGGACAACGCCGGCCGACACGGTTTGACTCTCGATCGGCATGGGAAAGCCGCTGCGCGCGGCCTCGAGGCCCGAGGTATCGAGCCCGTGCGCGGCACGCAGGTCGATGAACGCGCCACCGCCGTACGTCTCGACCAAACCGATGTCCGCCCCGCAGAGATGCATCGCGCGCTCGGCGATGACGTCGAACACCGGTTGCGTGTCGGTTGGCGATTCGCTGATCACCTTGAGGATCTCGGCGGTCGCCGTCTGGCGCTCGAGCGCTTCCTTCGTCTCGTTGAACAGCCGGGCGTTCTCGATCGCGATCACCGCCTGGTCGGCGAAGGTTTGCAGCAGCGCGATCTGATCGGCCGAGAAAGGCTCTCTGCGCGCGACCGAGATCGTGCCGCAGCAGCGATCGCCGCGCAGCATCGGCACGATCAGGAAGGCGGTATACCCCACGCGCTTCGCCAGGTCGCGGGACAAGGCGGAAACGCGGGGGTCCTGCTGTGCGTCGACGACGTGAATGACGCGTCTTTCGCGTGCCGCAAGCGCGGTGACGTTGGCGCTGTCCAGCGGCATGGGAAACAGCCGCTTCGCGGCTTCCAGGCCTTCCGCGGTCCAGTTTTCGTGCGCGACGAGGTGCAGCATTTGTCCTTCCAGCGTCTGCAGCGCGCTGTGCACCGCGTCGCACAGGCGAACCGCTCTCTGCACGATCGTGTCGAACACCGGCTGCACGTCGGTCGGCGACTCGCTGATGACCTTGAGGATCTCCGCGGTCGCCGTCTGCCGCTCGAGCGCTTCCTTCGTCTCGTTGAACAGGCGCGCGTTCTGGATCGCGATGACCGCCTGGCTGGCGAAAGTGCGCAGCAGGCCGAGTTCTTTCTCGTTAAAGGTTGCATTCGCTTCGCGCACGACGCTGAGATGGCCGATCACCCCGCCCTCCCACATCAGGGGCGTCGCGGCGATCGCGTGATCGCCGGTGCGTACGGCGATCTCGCGCAGCGTCGCCGGGACATCGGCGTCGTGCAGAACGTTCGAGTAGGTGATCTGCCTGCGACCGAGCATCACCGCGTGCGCCAGGCTGTTTTCGTCCAGGGGCACCGGGAACATCGCCCTGACTTCGGCCGACGCCTGTCCCCGGACCGCGACGCAGTGCACCTGCCCGTCGATCGGGTAGAGAAAGATCGCCGCACTCCGGCATGCGATGAGCCGTTCGGTGCTCTCGAGGATGCGTTCGAACACCGGCGACGCATCGGAGATCGAGCCGCTGATCGCCTGAAGGACATCTGCGGTGGCCGTCTGCCGCTCGAGCGCCTCCTTGGTCTCGTTGAACAGGCGCACGTTCCCGATCGCGATGACTGCTTGATTCGCGAAGGTTTGGAGAAGAGAGACTTCCTTCTCCGAAAAGCGCCCGGGCGTCGCGCGATGCACGTTGAGCACGCCGATGACGTCCCGGTCCCGCAAGAGAGGCAATGCGACGAGTGCGCGAAAGCCTCTCCGCGCGCCACGTGCCTGCATTTCTGCCGTGACACTCGCCGCAGAAGTGTCGGGAATCTGCATGATTTCCCGGCGGCGTACCACCTGCGAAATCGTCGGAAATCTTTCGTCTTGGATGGAGATGGCTGCGAGCGTCTTTTCAGCCAGCGACGAGGTGCTGGCCGCGTATTCGGCTTGATCGCCTTTGATAATTCTCAGCGTCACGTGGTTGCAGCTCAACAGACGAGCGCAACTTTGTACGATCGCATCGAATACCGGCTGCGTCTCGGTCGGCGATTCGCTGATGACCTTCAAGATTTCGGCGGTCGCCGTCTGCCGCTCGAGCGCCTCCTTGGTCTCGTTGAACAGGCGCACGTTCTCGATCGCGATCACCGCCTGGTCGGCGAAGGCGCGCAGCAGCGCCTCGTGCTGTTCAGACAGCGACTCGGGCTTTGTCCTGAACACGGCGATCGCGCCGATGGCCTTCCCCTCGCGCAGCAAGGGCACGGAAAGTACGCTGCGGTAGCCCATGCGCTCCGCGAGCGCGCGCGAACGTTCGTCCACCGTCGGTTCTTTCAGCACATCGGCGATGTTCACGGGGCGCCCCGTCAGGATCGCGCGGCCGCTGACGCTGGCATCGTTTAGCGGCGCCGGGAAGAAATCCTTTGCCTCGTCCCTCGTCTCCGGCCCAAGCTCGAACGCGACCCGATCGATCTGGTCGCCGCGCACGAGAAACAGCGCAACGTTCATGCCGCTGAACAGGGGCAGGCAGCTTCTCGCGATCGCGTCGAACACCGGCTGCGTGTCGGTCGGCGACTCGCTGATCACCTTGAGGATTTCGGCGGTCGCCGTCTGGCGCTCGAGCGCCTCGCCGATTTCCCGGTTGCGCGCTTCGAGTTCATTGAACATTCGCACGTTCTCGATCGCGATCACCGCCTGGTCGGCAAAGGCGCGCAGCAGCGCCTCGTGCTGCGGGTGAATCGGCCCCGGCGTGCCCCAAGCCACGACGATCACGCCGATCGCCGCGCCGTCCTTCTGCATCGGCACGCCGAGCATGCGCCGCGGGCCGCCCTCGACGACAAAGCGCGGCTCGTAATCCGGGTCGTGCGCGATGTCCTCGACGCGGGCGATCGAGTTGGTGAGCACCGCGCGGCCGGAGGCCTGCGACCGATCGGGCCGCATCGGGTATTTGGACTTCATCCCCTCCAGCACCTGCTGGCGGAGCTTGGCGGGATCCGAGCCGCTCGCGGCGAGGCCCTCGGTCCCGGTCTCGTTGGCCATGAAGTGCAGCCGCTCGCCGTCGTAGCGGAACGCGTTCGCGTAGATGCCCTTGCACAGCATGAGGGCGCTTTTCACGATCGCGTCGAACACCGGCTGCACGTCCGAGGGCGAGCGCGCGATCACGCGCAGGATTTCGGCGGTCGCCGCCTGGTGGGCGCGCGCTTCGGCGGCGTCGGCGAGGGCGCGCGCGAGTTTCCCGTCGTTCGACGACTTGCGACGCGGACGATCGGAAACACGCCCGCGCGCGCGTTGAGACGCCTTGCTTGCCGGTTTGCCCTTCTTGCCTCTCACAAGCCCTCCCATGCCTGCGAGCCTTGTGCAGTCTAGCACCCGCTTTGAAACGCGTTCCCGGCGCAATTTGCCTCGAGAACACGGGCTGGACCGATGCGCGCGCGGGGTCGGCGGCGCCGCCCGTTCGGCTTCCAAGATTCGGGGTTCCCGTAATCGGACCGAGGAGCCTCGAATGGAACAGCTTCCATCTGATGCGCCAACCCTTGGTACGAGGGAAGGCGCATGGGGCAGAAGCCTCCGCTAAAGCCCAAGGACATCTGGGCAATCCGAACCCGGCTACGGCTGGATTGCCGGGCTCGAGAGTTGGCGTTTTTCAAGCTGGCGATAAACAGCAAGCTGCTTGGCTGTCACGTCGTCCGCTTGCGCGTCTACAACGGTGTTCAGGGGCGGCGGAAGCCGCACGAGCCACGACCGTGCAGCGCAAGACCCGACGGCCGCTTTCGGGTGCTTTGGTGGCGGACCGGGCGTAAGGCGCCTATCGACCCGGAGCCGACACCCGGCGAACCTGACAAGATGTGGCAATCCGCCCGCTGGTTTGGCCGATTTGCTCCCTTCGGTAGTACTCGCGCAGGGCCAGGAGCAGGAACGCGCGTGTGACAAAAGCAAAAAAGCCCAAATAGGCAACCATCCAAACGACGTCGCCGAAGGATAGGAACTTCCTTCTCGTTTGCGCCGCGTTATGCGGGCGGCTGCGGGCCGTTCGGCTTGGGCGCGCGCGCGTTTTTCCATGACCGCGCATGCTGGCGGCCGCAAGCTCGCGGCACAGGCGGCGTTATGGAAACAGGGGGTTTTTTGCCCCCGCCAGAGGCGGCGCGCCCTGCCCTCGAATCTGTTTAGTACACTTCGGGCGCCCAGGCCGATCGCGGCACGGGAAGACAAGAAATCACAGGAGATCACAGGAGGGGAGAATATGAACATGACTTGCATGCCGGTTTGCGCGCCGCGCATCTTCCACGCGCTCGTCGCGACGCTGCTTGTCGCGCTCTCGGCGGGCGCCGCGGCCCAGGGCTGCCCGCGCGGCGCGCTCGATGCGCGCTTCTGCGACGCCGACGGCGACCTGGTCGCCGACGCGCCGAAGGACGCGAAGCGGTGGGTGGACCCGCCCGTGCTCATCTTCGCCTACACGCCGGTCGAGGATCCCGCGGTGTACGCCAAGGTCTGGGACGGCTTCCTCAAGCACCTGGAGAAGCAGACCGGCAAGCGCGTGCAGTTCTTCCCGGTGCAGTCGAACGCGGCGCAGATCGAGGCGATGCGCGCGGGGCGGCTGCACATTGCCGGCTTCAACACCGGCTCCAACCCGCTCGCCGTGAACTGCGCCGGCTTCGTGCCCTTCGCCATGATGGCGCGCGCCGACAACAGCTTCGGCTACGAGATGGAGATCATCACCTACCCGGGCAGCGGCGTGAACAAGGTCGAGGACATCAAGGGCAAGACGCTCGCCTTCACCTCGCAGACCTCGAACTCGGGCTTCAAGGCGCCCTCGGCGCTGCTCAAGGCCGAGTTCAACATGGTCGCCGACAAGGACTTCAAGCCGGCGTTCTCGGGCAAGCACGACAACTCGATCCTCGGCGTGGCCAACAAGGACTACCCGGCGGCCTCGATCGCCAACTCGGTCATGAGGCGCATGATCTCGCGCGGCGTCATCAAGGCCGAGCAGGTGAAGACGGTGTACAAGTCGCAGACCTTCCCGACGACGGGCTACGGCCACGTGTACAACCTGAAGCCCGAGCTCGCGGCCAAGGTGCGCGAGGCCTTCTTCTCCTTTCCCTGGGAGGGATCGGACCTGAAGAAGGAGTTCGAGAAGTCCGGCGAGGCGAAGTTCATCCCGATCACCTTCAAGGGGCACTGGGACGTGATCCGCAAGATCGACGCGGCGAACAACGTCAGCTACACGTGCAAGTAGGCGTGTCGCGTCGATGCTGCGACTCGAGGGGCTGAGCAAGCGCTACCGCACCGGGGACCTGGCGCTCGACGGGGTCGATCTCGAGGTGCCCGGCGGCCAGGTGATGGCGCTGATCGGGCCCTCGGGGGCGGGCAAGTCGACCCTGATCCGCTGCGTCAACCGCCTGGTCGAGCCGACCGCCGGGCGCGTGCGCCTGGGGGACACCGACGTCACGGCGCTTTCGCGCGCCGGCCTGCGGCGCGCGCGCCGGCGCATGGGCATGATCTTCCAGGAGTTCGCGCTGGTGGAGCGCCTCACGGTGATGGAAAACGTGCTCTCCGGCCAGCTCGGGCGCGTCGGCTTCTGGCGCAGCTACTTCCGGCGCTTCCCGCAGGACGCGGTGGAGCTCGCCTACGCGACCCTCGAGCGCGTGGGCCTCGCCGAGCACGTGGACAAGCGCGCCGATGCGCTCTCGGGCGGGCAGCGCCAGCGCGTCGGCATCGCGCGGGCGCTGCTGCAGCAGCCCGAGATCCTGCTGGTGGATGAGCCCACCGCCAGCCTCGACCCGAAGACCTCGCGCCAGATCATGCGCTTGCTCGCCGAGCTGTGCGCCGAGCGGCGCCTCGCGGCGGTGATCAACATCCACGACGTGCAGCTCGCGCAGCTCTTCGTGCAGCGCGTGGTCGGGCTGCGCACCGGCCGGGTGGTGTTCGACGGCCAGCCGGCCGAGCTCACGCCCGAGGTGCTGACGCGCATCTACGGCGAGGAGGACTGGACCGCGGCGCTGCGCAAGCGCGACGCCGGCGAGGGCGAGGGCGACGGGGAGCGCGACGAGGAGCGCATGGCGGGGATCGTGTGAGCGCGGCGGCCGGGCGCGCCTGGCGCCGACCGCCGCTCGTCGCCGACGCGCGCCTGCGCGGGGCGCTGATCGCGGGCGCGGTGCTCTACCTGCTGCTGGCGTTCGCCTCGCTCGAGGTCAACTGGCTGCGGGTGGCCGAAGGCATCCCGCGCGCGCTGCGGTTCATGGCGGCGTTCTTCCCGCCCGACTTCATCAGCCGCTGGGGCGACATTTCCGACGGGCTGCTCGAGAGCCTGACCATGACGCTCACCTCGACGGTGGTCGGCATCGCCATCTCGGTGCCGATCGGCATCGGCGCGGCGCGCAACGTGGCGCCGGCGTGGATCTACTTCGGCTGCCGGGCGATCATCGCGATCTCGCGCAGCTTCCAGGAAGTGATCATCGCGATCCTGTTCGTGGCGCTGTTCGGCTTCGGGCCGCTGGCCGGGTTTCTGACGCTTTCGTTCGCCACCATCGGGTTCCTGTCGAAGCTGCTGGCCGAGGACATCGAGGACATCGACCCGGGCCCGGCCGAGGCGGTGCGTGCCACGGGCGCTTCTTTCCTGCAGTGGCTCAACTACGGCATCCAGCCGCAGGTGATGCCGCGCCTGATCGGCCTGTCGCTCTATCGGCTGGACATCAACTTCCGCGAGTCGGCGGTCATCGGCATCGTCGGCGCGGGCGGCATCGGCGCGACCCTCAACACCGCGATCGACCGCTACGAGTTCGACTCGGCCGCCGCCATCCTGCTGATCGTGATCGCGATCGTCATGTTCGCCGAGTACACCTCCAGCTGGATCCGCGGCAAGGTGCAGTGATGCCGCTCGAGCGCCGCGGCCGGGAGATCCTGTGGACGCGCCTGCCGCCGGCGCTGCAGGCCGCGCGCTTCGCCGGCTGGCTCGCGCTGGCGGCGTTCACGATCTGGTGCTTCGAGGTCATGACGCGCAACACCATCTGGGCGTTCGCGCTGGACGCGCCGCGTCAGGCCGCGGACCTGATCGGGCGCATGGTGCCGCCGCGCTGGAGTTACCTCGACCAGATCCTATGGCCGCTGTGGGAGACGCTCAACATCGCCACGCTCGGCACGCTGCTCGCGATCGGCATGGCGCTGCCGGTGGCCTTCCTCGCCGCGCGCAACACCACGCCGAGCGCGGTGTTCGCGCGGCCGCTGGCGCTGTTCATCATCGTGTCCTCGCGCTCGATCAACTCGCTCATCTGGGCGCTGCTGCTCGTCGCCATCATCGGGCCGGGCGCGCTCGCCGGCATCATCGCCATTGCGCTCCGCTCGATCGGCTTCGTCGCCAAGCTGATGTACGAGGCGATCGAGGAGATCGACGAAAACCAGGTCGAGGCGGTCACTGCCACCGGCGCCTCGCGCCCGCAGGTGCTGGTCTATGGCATCTGGCCGCAGATTCTGCCCGCGTTCGCCGGGGTGTGCGTGTTCCGCTGGGACATCAACATCCGCGAGTCCACCGTGCTCGGCCTGGTGGGCGCCGGTGGGATCGGCCTCAACCTGCAGGCCTCGCTCAACGTGCTCGCCTGGCCGCAGGTGACGCTCATCTTCCTGGTCATCCTCGCTACCGTGGTGGCGAGCGAGTGGGTCTCCGCGCGCGTGCGGCACGCGTTCATCTAGGAGGGATAGGCGCTTGCTCCTCGTTTGCGCGCCGTCATGCGGGCGGCTGGACGCGGCGCGGGAGAACACAGGCCGGAGGGCGGCCTCAAGGTTTGTTTGCGGTCGACCTGCCCTCTTGCCGATGCGCTCAACGGTGGCGCCTCCGTACGTCAACCCATAGGTTCCTAGGATCGTCAGCCCTTCGCGATCGCAGGTAAAATCTCCTTTGCTTTGCTCGAACACGGTCGGCGCACGATCCGCCCCGAAGCGAACGCTGCCCTAGTCTGTAATCGGCCCTTTACCGACGCGAGGATGAGGCCGGGGCCCGTCGGATACCGCCATGCACAGCACGATTTCGTCGGGGCGCGGCGCGTCCGCGATCATCACGGTGATGGTGTCGAAATGATCGAACGACCAAGCCTCGTCCTTGTGACCCAGCGGCAGGTCAATCGGAACGCCGGCAGCCGCGACTTTCGCGTTCGATGGAATCAGTGCCTTGCCGCCGCCGACGGCCGCGCGCATTGGTTTGCCCAGCTTCGGATGGATCATCGCGGCGCCGTGTTCCAAATCACCGGCAACGCCGACGATGGCCGCCTTGCCGTAGCTGACGGGTGCTGCGGCAAGCAGTTTGACGGCATCGCCCATGAGTTGTTCGCCGAGTCGGCCGCCGATATCGAAAAGCGGCGATAGATCCTCGACGTCGCGCCCGGCGAAGGGATTTCGAATGACGGCGAGGGCGACGACCCGCGTGATGGGCTGACAGGCCTTGCCAACACCATCCGTGGTGATGGTCTCTTTGATGTTCATGGTCTTGCGGACGTTCATGGTCATTGCCTCCCTGTGACAGTCCTTGCAGTCGACTTCGCTTGGATGGCGTTAGCCGTACAAAGGCGTCTTTTAAGCGCCGCCGCTCAGCCCTTCTTCTTCTTGCCCGAATGCGCGCGCCGCATGGTGGGCGAGACCACCTTGTCCGAGACGTGGATGTCCCAGACCGCGGCGGCCTCGCTCGCCGCGAGGCCGGACACGAGCCGCGGCAGGTCGGCGAGCGAGCGGACCGTTTCCCCGGCGAGGCCGAAGCCGCGCGCGATGCCGGCGAGATCGGTGTAGCCGAACACCGCGCCGTCCTCGGGCATGCCTTCGGCACGGAACTTGTGCACCTCGGAGCCGTAGGCGCCGTCGTTCATCGCGACGATGAGGATGTTCATGCCGTGGCGCCGGATGGTCTCCAGCTCCTGCACGTGCATGAGCAGGCTGCCGTCGCCGTCGAACAGGACGACGCGGCGCTCCGGACGCGCGGCCGCCACCCCCATGGCGAAGGAGATGCCGTTGCCGATGGCGCCGAACTCGCGGATGGTGAGGAAGCGCGCCTGCGGGCGCGAGGGCATCTGGGCGAAGAACCACGAGCAGTGGCCCGAGGAATTCACCAGTTCCCAGTCCTGCGGCAGCTGCTTCTCGAGCGCCTCGACGACCTCGCGCGGGTCGAGCAGGCCGGGCTCGATCTCGAACACATGGCTGTCGGGCTTCGAATCGCGGATGCGCGCGGCCATCGCTTCGCTGCGCCACGCCGTGCTGCGCGCCGGCAGCGCCGCGGTCAGTGCCTCCACCCCCAGGCGTGCATCGGCGCGCAGGTGATGGCGTGCGACCTCCTGTCCCTGGGCGAGCGCGACCGGATCGACGTCGATCTGCAGCGTCTGCGCCTTCGGCCAGAGCTGGCCGCCGCCGCCGGCGTGGTAGGCAAGAGACGCGCCGACCGCGACGACGAGGTCGGCTTCCTTCAGGTACTCAAGACCGACCTCGGGCGTGTAGCTGCCCGAGATGCCGAGGCAGTACGGATCGTCGTGGAACAGGCCGCGCGCGGGCAGCGTCGTGGCGAGCAGCCCGCCGCTGCGCGCGGCGAGCGCGCGGCAGGCGGGCCCGGCGCCGGCTTGCACCGCGCCCAGTCCGGCCAGCACCACCACGCGCTCGGCGCCGGCGACGCGCTCGACGGCGCGCGCGTGGGCCTCCGGATGCGGCGGCATCGGCGCGGGCTTGGGCAGCAGCTGCCAGGCGGGCGTCGGCAGCTGCGCCGCACCCTGCCAGGGGCGGTCCTGCAGGTCGAAGGGCACGCCTATCACCACCGGCCGGCGCTCGCGCCGCGCCTGCCGGAACGCGTCGCGCACCGCCGCCGGCATGCGCTCGGGCAGGTGCAGCGCGTGGTAGGCGGCGCCCGTGGCGGCGATGAGCGGCGCCTGGTCGATGCCCTGGTTGTACCAGCCGCTCTTGAGCGGCGCCTCGCCGGCGAACACCACGACCGGCAGGTGCGCGCGCACCGCCGCGGGCAGCGCGGTGATCAGCTGCGTCAGGCCTGGGCCGCAGGTGACCGTCGCGACGGCGACGTCGAAGTTCTTGCGCGCGTAGGCCATGGCGGCGGCGAGCGCGCAGTGCTCGTGCCGCACGTAGATCATGCGGCAGCCCCGCGCCGCGAGGCGCGCGGCCCAGTTCATGTTCGCGTCGCCGAGGAGCGCGAAGCAGACCTCGATGTTCTCCTGCGCGAAAGCGCCGGCGAGAATGTCGTAGACGCGCGGCGCGGCTTCGTTCTGCATCGCTGAGTCCCCTGCGGGTTCGGTGCCGGACGCCGGACTATGCCAGAACTTTCCGCCAGCGCGCGGCATTCGCGGCTAGACTTGCGCGCTCGTCATGCAGACCCCGGTCAAGTCCCTGCCGCGCGCGGTGGCCTGGATGCTCGCCACCATCTTCTCGTTCCTGCTCATGGGGATCTCGGGGCGCGAGCTGTCGGCCGAGATCGGCCCGGCGCAGGTGGTCGCCTTCCGCAACATCATCTGCCTCGCGATCCTCGCGCTGCTGCTGAGCTACTACGGCTGGCGGCTGGCGCGCACCGCGAAGCCGATGCGCCACCTGGTGCGCAACACGATCCACTTCGCCTCGCAATTCGGCTGGTTCTACGCCATCGCGCACATCCCGATCGCCGAGGTGTTCGCGATCGAGTTCACCACGCCGATCTGGACCGCGCTGCTCGCGGTGCTGTTTCTCGGCGAGAGAATGAATCCGGCGCGCGTCGCCGCGGTGGTGCTCGGCTTCACCGGCGTGCTCGTCATCCTGCGCCCCGGCGGCGCGGTGTTCGACGCGGCGTCGCTCGCCGCGCTCGGCGCGGCCTTCGGCTACGCGCTCACCTACGCTTTTACCAAGGACCTGGTGGCCACCGACCGGCCGCTCACCATCCTGCTGTGGATGAACGCGGTGCAGCTGCCGCTCGGGCTCGCGGTGACCGGTGCCGACTGGGTGTGGCCCACGGCGCCGCTCTGGCCCTGGGTGCTGGTGGTCGGCCTCGTGGGCCTCACCTCGCATTACTGCCTGTCGCGCGCGCTCGCCTATGGGGATGCCACCGTCGTGGTGCCGATCGACTTCGCGCGCCTGCCGCTCGCCGCGGTGGTGGCATGGCTGATGTACGGCGAGACCGTGACCGTCTACGTCTTCGCCGGCGCGGCGATCATCTTCGCCGGCGTGTGGCTCAACCTGCGGCGCGGCTGACGCCGCGCGGCGGGCACGATGTCAGCGCAGCAGGTCGTAGCCGAAGGTGAACATCAGGCCCGCGGTGCCGAGCACGTTCATCTGCACGTTGAAACGCTCGTACTGATAGCCCAGACCCGGAATGACGCCGAGCCCAATGCCGTCGCTGCTGTTGACCGGAATCTTGTTGTCGTAGGGCTCGCGATAGCCGATGACCACGCCGCCGGTGAGCTTGAGGTAGAGGTGGTGCGCGGCGTCGCCGTGCAGCACCCAGCTGTAGCCGCCGTAAGCGTATTGTGACTTCTGGCCGAAGGAGTTCTTGAAGTAGGCAAAACCCGCCAGCCAGCGCTCGGGCCAGATGTACTCCGCGCCGACCAGCCAGGAGTGATCGACGTGATCCGGACTCGGGTCGAAGTGAATCACGCCGGGCGCGAACTGCAGCATCACGCGACCGCGCTCTTCCTCGGCCTGTGCCCGGCTCGGCGCCGAGGCGAGCAGGGCGAAGGCGGCGGTCCAGAGGGCCGCCCGGAGCGGGCCAAGGCTTATCGCTGACGCAGGCACAGGACGATGCTAGCGCCAAGGTCAACCCGGCCGCTAGCGCGTTTCACCCCAACCGGCGTTGCGGTGACTACTCCGAGTAGTCGATGCTGACGCCCTGCTCGAGGAGCTCCTTGCGCCGTGCCGCGCTGTACGCGGACGGGCTATAGCGCTTGTAGTACCCGCCGCTCACGTAGCGCAGGCGCTCCTTGAAATGGTAGTGGTAGAGGATGCCGTCGCCGCGCGCGATCTCGCGCCCCTCGTTGTAGAGCACGAACGCCGGGCGGTTCGCCAGGCCGAGCGCCTGCGCCCATTGCGCCGGCGTGACGGTCTTGCCGGCCAGGTCGACGACCGTCGCGCTGGAACCGGTGTCGAGCTGCACGAAGAGGAACTTCTTCATCTCGGCGAGCACGTCGGGGTGATCGAGCGTCTTCTCGTGGAAGCGCGCGCAATCGGCGCAGCCGCGGTCTTCGAACAGGATGGCAAGCGGCTTGGCATAGGCCTTGAAGTCGGTGACCTTGGCGAACTGCGGATGCTCGTGCAGTGCGTAAACCGCCGGGCGTTCGCGCGCCGCGGCGTACGCAGCGAAGGGCTGGCTGCGGTACGCGGCGCTCTGCACGTACTCCAGCGCGCCGCGCAGGGTGGCCGGGTTGCGGTAGCCGGACATCTTCAGCACCACGTCGCCACTCGGCCCGAGAAACACCAGGGTCGGGGTGCCGAAGGTCTTCAGCATGCGGCTGAAGGACTGCTCGGTGTAGGTCCTGCCGTCGAGCCACTTGACCTCGGAGGCGCCGCGCACGTTGACGCCGATGACGTCGAAGTGCTGCTGCAGGAAGGCGCGGTTGTCGCCCTGCACGAAATTCTCCTGCAGCATGCGCGCGCAGTAGGGGCACTCGTCGAGGTGCAGGAACAGCAGGACGTGCTTGTTCGCCTTGCGCGCCTCCTCGACATCCTCGCGGAAGTCGAAGAAGCTCGGCTTGAACCACCCCGGCAGCGTATAGGCGATGCCGCCCGTCATCTTGCCGGCCGTGCTCTGGGCCGCGGCGGCGCCGGCGAGCGCCAACAGCAGCAGCGATACGACGATCGCGAGAAGCGGTCTCATGGCGCCGCGCAGTCTGCCAGAATCCGCGAACCTTGGCTGCGGCCTGCGTAGAATCTCCGCCAGGAGGAGAGTCCTATGCTGTTTCCCACGACGCTCGTCGGCAGCTACCCGCAGCCGGACTGGCTGATCGACCGCAACAAGCTCGCCGGGCGCTTCCCGCCCCGGGTGCGGGCGCGAGAACTCTGGCGGATTGCCGACGCCTTCCTCGCCGAGGCGCAGGACGACGCCACGCGACTCGCCATCCGGGCGCAGGAGGCGGCGGGGCTGGACATCGTCACCGATGGCGAGATCCGGCGCGAAAGCTACTCCAACCGCTTCGCCACCGCGCTCGAGGGCATCGACATCGACAATCCCGGCAGCGCCCTCGATCGCTCGGGTCACCCCAATCCCGTGCCGCGCATCGTCGGCCGCATCCGCCGCAAGCACCCGGTGGAGGTCGAGGACCTCCGCTTCCTCAAGCGCCACACCACGCGCGCGGTGAAGATGACCGTGCCGGGGCCCTTCACCATGAGCCAGCAGGCGCAGAACGACTTCTACCCGAGCGAGGAAGCCGCGGCGATGGACTACGCCGCGGCGGTCAACGCCGAGATCCGGGACCTGTTCGCCGCGGGCGCCGACATCGTGCAGATCGACGAGCCGTACATGCAGGCGCGGCCGGAGAAGGCGCGCGCCTATGGGCTCAAGGCGCTGAACGCTGCGCTCGACGGGGTCGACGGCACGACTGCGGTGCATATCTGTTTCGGCTACGCAGCGATCATCCACGAGCGCCCGTCGGGCTACTCCTTCCTGCCCGAGCTCGCAGGCTGCAGTTGCCGCCAGGTGTCGATCGAGACCGCGCAGTCCGGACTCGACTGCGCGGTGCTGGCGAAGCTGCCCGGCAAGAAAATCATGGTCGGCTGTCTCGATCTGAACGACATGACCGTCGAGACGCCGCAGACCGTGGTGGCGCGCATCAAGCGCGCGCTGCCCTACGTCGCCAAGGAAAACGTGATCCTTGCGCCCGACTGCGGCATGAAGTACCTGCCGCGCGACGTGGCCGACGGCAAGCTGCGTGCGATGGTGGAGGGCGCGCGGCTGCTGCGTGCCGAGTTCGCACAGTAGAGGGCGTGGCGGCGAGCGATGCTGAAGGCCCTCAGGAATCTGTTCGACGGTGGACCGGTCGAGGCCCGACCGGCCTCGCGCCTCGAGCGCCGCCAGCTGCAGCTGGCCGTGGCCGTGCTGCTGCACGAGGCGCGCCGCGCGGACTATGCCGAGGACGAGAGGGAGAACGCGCCGGCGGAGCGCGCGCTGGCCGAGCTGTTCGGCCTGGCGCCGGATGCGTGCGCGGCGCTGCTCGAGGAAGGCCGCGCGCGGGCGCAGCAACTCAACAGCTTCTACGCGCCGGTCAGCGTCATCAAGCGCGAATTCTCGCTCGAGGACCGCATCCGCCTGGTCGAGCACCTGTGGCGCGTCGCCTTTGCCGACGGCACGCTCGATTACTACGAAGACCATTACGTGCGCAAGATCGCGCACCTGCTCTACGTGCCGAACACGCAGAGCATGCTGGCGCGCAACCGCGCGCGCGGCTAGCTGGGGTGCGCGGCGAGCCCGAGCAGCGCCTCGGCGGCCCGGTCTGCCGCGCCACGCCGCATCTCGGCATGCAGCGCGCTGCAGGTGGTGCGCAGCTGGTCGACGCGCGCGGCGTCGTCTAGCCAGCCGCGCAGGGCCTGCGCCATCGGCGCGGGCTGCATCGCGCCCTGCACGAATTCCGGGAACAGCGCTCGCCCGGCGATGATGTTGGCCATGGCGATGAACGGCGTGCGCACCAGCAGCCTTGCGATCAGGTAGCTCGCCCAGCTCATGCGGTAGGCGACCACCGAGGGGCACTTGGCGAGCAGCGCTTCGACCGTGGTGGTGCCCGAGGTGATGAGCGCGGCGTCCGCGGCGCACAGCAGCTCGCGCGAGGCGCCGGTGTGCAGAGCCATATCCAGCCGTGGCGTGAAGCGCGCGGCCACGGCGCTGATGAACGCCTCGGCGCGCGCGTCGAGCGGCGCGCACAGCACGCGCAACGATGGGTCGCCCGACTGCAGCCGCTGCGCGGTTTCGAGAAAGGCGCGCGTGCACAGGCGCAGCTCCTGCATGCGGCTGCCGGGCAGCAGCGCGAGGACGCGCGCGTCGGCGGCGATGCCGAGCTTTTCGCGCTGCGCGGCACGATCGATGTCGAGCGGAAACGCGTCGGCCAGCGGGTGGCCGACGAACGCGCAGCGCAGGTCGAGCCCGGCGTAGTACGCCGGCTCGAAGGGAAAGATGCACAGCAGCAGGTCGACCGCGCGCGCGACGGTCGCTACGCGGCCAGGACGCCAGGCCCAGACGGTCGGGCTGACGAGGTGGGCCGTGCGGATGCCGGCAGCGCGCAGCCACGTCTCGACCTCGAGCACGAAATCCGGCACGTCGATGCCGACGAACAGGTCCGGCGGATCGTCCAGGAAGCTCCGCACCACGTCGGCGCGCAGCCGCCGCAGCCGCGGGTACTGGCGCAGCACCTCGACGAAACCGACCACCGAGAGCTGGTCGATCGAAAAGCGCTGCGCGCAGCCTGCGGCCACCATGCGCGGACCTGCCATGCCGTAGAACTGCGCCTGCGGCGCGCGTCTGCGCACCGCCTCGATGAGGGCGGCGGCGAGGCGGTCGCCCGAGGGCTCGCCGGCGACAATGCCGATGCGCATCCGCGCCGCCTCAGCGCACGATGCCGCGCTTGGAGGTGCGCAGGAAGTCGGCGAACTGTTTGAGCTGCGGGTTCGCCGGCGCCAGCGCGTCGAGCCGCGCCTGCGCCTCGGCGCGGGTGAGACCCTTGCGGTAGAGCAGCTTGTAGGCGTGGCGCAGCGCCTCGATCACCTCGGCGCTGAAGCCGCGGCGGCGCAGGCCGACGCGGTTCAGGCCACGCGGCTGTGCGGTGTTGCCGGCGACGGTGACGAAGGGCGGCACGTCCTTGAGCACCACCGCCGAGGGGCCGATGAAGGCGCTTTCGCCGATGCGGCAGAACTGGTGAATGCCGCAGAAGCCCGAGAGAAAGGCATGGTCGCCGACCTCGACATGGCCGGCGAGCGTCGCATTGTTGGCGAAGACGGTGTGGTGGCCGACCGTGCAGTCATGTGCCACGTGCGCGGCCGTCATGAAATAGTTGTCGTCGCCGATGCGCGTCAGCCCCCTGTCTTTCGGCGAGCCGCGGTTGACGCTGCAGTACTCGCGGAACACGTTGCGGTCGCCGATCTCGACGCGCGCGCCCTGATCGTCGTCCAGACCCTTGATCTGCGCCGCCTCGCCGATCGAACAGTAGGCATGGATCCGGTTGCCGCGGCCGATGCGCACCCGTTCGCCGATGACGACCTGCGCGCCGATGCGCGTGCCCTCGCCGATCTCGACGCCGGGGCCGATCGTCGTCCACGGGCCGACGGCGACGCCGTCGCCGAGCACGGCATCGGGGTGCACGCGGCTGTCGGGATCGATCATGGGCGCGCTGTGCCGACGTCAGGCCTGCCCCGCGAAGGCCGGAATCGACTCGAGCTCGCCGGCCAGCCAGGGCTGCCGGCTGCGCGTCCAAATCTGCTTGCCGGGTACGAGCCAGTCCCGCTCGTCGAGCGTGCCGGGGCGCACGCGGATCTTGTCGGGCACCGCCGACGAGGAATGGTAGATGCGCACGCCGCACGCGGGGCAGAAGTGGCCCTCGAGCCTGTTGCCGCTGTCCGCCACGCGGGTGAAGGACTTCAGCGTGCCCTGCAGCAGGGTGAGAGCGTCCCTGCGCACGATCAGCGACATGGCGAACGCACTGCCGGTCTGCCGCTGGCAGGCGGTGCAGTGGCAGACGACCAGCCCTTCGGGTTCGCCGGCGATGCGGTAGCGCACGTGACCGCATTGGCAGCCGCCTTCGAGCGTTCGGGTTGCAGGTGTCATGTCGTCTCCATGCGGAAAGGCCGGTCGGTCGCGGCGCGCGGCAATGTTACGACGCCCGCGAGGGCGGACCAACCCAGGGGGCGGGGATCACTGCAGTTGACGCAGGTCAGGCGCCGCCGCGACGGCGCGGCGGAGGCAATGCCTGTGCAGCGGCGCGCGAGCGGAAAGAGTCGATCATCAAGACCGAACTGATTGCCGAGAGCTGGGACGCACTGGGCGAGGGTCAGCACGAATTCGTCCGGCTGTTCGGTCAGCGGTTTTTCGCGCGCTTTCCGGAGTATCGGCCGCTGTTTCCGCTCGCGCTGAATCCGAGGCAGCTGGAAAAGATGGTGCAGACCATGGCGCGGGTGGCCAACCTCTCGGGCGATCGCGGCGGCATCGCGCCGCACATGCGCAAGGTCGGGCGGGCGCACAAGGCCTACGACCTCGCCGCGCGCGACTTCGACAACTTCAAGTGCACCTTTCTCGACCTGATCGGCGTTTCGTCCGACGTAGGGGGTTCACACGGAGGCATAGCCCCCCGTGTTCAGGCCTTGCCTAGATCAGGCCGTCGAACAGCTGCACCTGCACCGGCTCGCCGGCCTCGACGCGGCCGCGTCCGTGCTCGAGCACGACGAAGCAGTTCGCCTCCGACATCGAGCGCAGCACGCCGGAGCCCTGCTGGCCGGTGGATTTCACCTGCCACGCGCTGCCCTCGCGGTAGACGATGCCACGCTGGTACTCGGTGCGTCCCGGCACCTTGCGGAAAGGGTGCGCCGCGCGGGCAGAGAGCAGCGGCAGCACGCAATCGTCGCCGCGCCCGCCAAGCGCGAGCAGCGCCTCGCGCACGAACTGGTAGAAGGTGACCATCACCGCGACCGGATTGCCCGGCAGGCCGAAGAGGAACGCGTTGCCGATGCGGCCGAAGGCCATCGGCCGGCCGGGGCGCATGGCGATCTTCCAGAACAGCACTTCGCCGAGCGTGGCCATCGTCTGCTTGACGAAGTCGGCCTCGCCGACCGACACGCCGCCGGAGGTGACAATCGCGTCGGCGCTCGCCGCGGCGCTGCGCAGAGCGTCCTCCAATGCGCGCGGATCGTCGCGCACCACACCCATGTCGATGAGCGCGACGCCGAGGCGCGTCAGCATGCCGTGCAGCGTGTAGCGGTTCGAGTCGTAGACCTGCCCCGGCGCGAGCGGCTGGCCGATCGAGGCGAGCTCGTCGCCGGTGGAAAAGAAGGCCACGCGCAGCCTTCTGCGCACCGCGACCTCGCCGATGCCGAGCGAGGCAAGCAGTCCCAGATCGGCCGGCGTCAGGGCGCGCCCCGGGCGCAGCACCGGCACGCCGGTCTTCAGATCTTCGCCCGCCGCGCGCACGTTCTGCCCCCGCTTCTGCCCGGTGGGCACGGTGATGCGCGTGCCCTCCGCCTTGACCACCTCCTGGATCACCACGCTGTCCGTGCCCTGCGGCATCACCGCGCCGGTCATGACGCGCACGCACTCGCCCGGCCCGACCGGCCCGCCGAAGGCCTTGCCGGCGAGCGCGGTGCCGATCTCGACGAGCGTGGTCTCGCCGTTCGCCTCGAGGTCGGCGGCGCGCAGCGCCCAGCCGTCCATCGCCGAGTTGTCGTGCGCGGGCACGTCGAGTGCCGGCACGACGTCCTCGGCCAGCACGCGGCCGAGCGCGCTGCGCGTGGCGACGCGCTCGACGCCGGCCACCGGCGCGAGGCAGGCGCGCATCGCGGCGCGCGCGGTGTCGACCGGCAGCGCGTCCGGATCGTAGCCGTCGATGCAGCTGACGACGGCGTTGATCGAGGCGATGCGTTCGTTCATTTGGCCTGCGTCGCGAAGCGCGCGAGCTCCTCGCGCGTATTGATGTTGCTGAAGGCCTCCGGCTGATCGTCGAAGGATACCTCGACGACGGCGAGGCGCGCGTACCAGGCGTCGATCTTGCGGCCGCCCGCGCGCAGGAAGGCCTCGAGATCCGGCAGCACTGCGCGCTCGACGAGGCAGAACACCGGGTGCGGCTGATCGCCGGTCTTCGCCACCGCGAGCTGGGCCGCCTGCGCAGCGAGCGCGGCGGCCAGGCGCGCGACGAGATCCTGCGGCAGAAAGGGCGAGTCGCAGGGCACCGTCACGACGCGTTCGGTGCGCGCGGCCTGCAGTCCGGCGTGCAGCCCGGCGAGCGGGCCGGCGAAACCGCCGACGGCATCGCTCACCACCGGGTAGCCGAAGGCACGGTAAGCGTCCAGGTTCTGGTTGGCGTTGACGACGATGGTCTCGACCTGCGGCGCGAGGCGCTCGATCACCCAGGCGACCATCGCGCGTCCTTCAAGCGGCTGCAGCCCCTTGTCGACGCCGCCCATACGCCGCCCCTGGCCCCCGGCCAGCACGATCCCCGTCACGTCTTGCATGCAGCGATTGTAGCGAGGCGGCCATGTCGCGGCAGCCGGGCGAAACCGCGTTTGCCGCATGGGGAACCGCGTGCCACACTGCCGCCGCCATGGCGGAACGACGCTTCCTGGTTCCCTTTCTCAACCTCGGGCACCTGCTCGATCACCTCGTGATGCTCGTTTTCCCGACCGCGGTGGTGGCCCTGGCGCACGAGTGGAACCAGCCCTACGCCGAGCTGCTGCCGCTCGCGGTCGGCAGCTTCATCGCCTTCGGCGCCTTCGCCATACCCGCCGGCTGGCTGGCGGACCACTGGAGCCGTTACAAGACCCTGGTGCTGTTCTTCTTCGGCATCGGCGGATCGATGATCCTCACCGGCTTCGCGCAGTCGCCCTGGCAGATCGCGGCCGGCCTCACGCTGACCGGCGCCTTTGCCGCGATCTACCATCCGGTGGGCATCGCCATGCTGGTCGCCGTGCCGCAAAACATGGGTCGCGTGCTCGGCTGGAACGGGCTGTGGGGCAACCTCGGCCTCGCCACGGCGGCGCTCATCACCGGCGCGCTGGTCGACTTCGTCGGCTGGCGCGCGGCGTTCTTCGTGCCCGGTGTCGTGTGCATCGCCGCCGGGGTCGCCTTTCGCCTGCTGGTGCCCGACCCGGGGCCGGTGAAGAAGGGCTCCAAGACCATCGGCCTGCACATCGACGCGCGCATGATGGCGCGCATCTTCGCCATCCTGCTGATTGCCACCGCCTGCGGCGGCATCATCTTCAACTCGACGACGGTGTCGATGCCGAAGGTGTTCGACGAGCGCCTGCGCGCGCTCACCCAGACGAGCTTCGGCATCGGCGCGCTGGTCGCCGGCGTGTATGCGCTGGCCGCCTTCGCGCAGGTGCTGATGGGCACGCTGATCGACCGCACCGAGCTGCGCCGCCTGATGATCGGTGTCGCGCTGGTGCAGGTGCCGCTCATGTTCCTCGCGGCCAATCTCGAAGGCTGGGCGATGCTTGCGGTCGCGTTGCTCATGATGCTCGCGGTGTTCGGCCAGATCCCGCTGAACGACGCGATCGTCGGCAAGTACTGCGCCGATGAGTACCGCGCGCGGGTGCTGTCGGTGCGCTATGTCATCTCGCTCGGCGTCGCCGCGCTGGCGGTGCCGATGATTGCTGCCTTGCATGCGACGGAAGGCGGCTTCGGCAACGTGTTCCTGGTGCTCGGCGTGCTCGCCGCCGGCATGCTGTGCGCCGCGTTCTTCTTCCCGACACGCGGCGAGCTTGTCGCGCAGATGGAAAAATTCAGCGCGCAGGCGCCGGCGTAGGCCGGCTTCGCGCGGCAGACAATCGACCGGGGGGCCTCGATGCAGGAGATCAGCATTCAGTTCACGCGTTTTTCCGCCTTCTATTCGCCGCTCATCGCGACCATCGCCGGCGGCTTTCTCGAAGAGGAGGGACTGAAGCCGAAGCACTCGGTCTCGCCGCCGGGCAAGTCGGCGATCGCCGGCCTGGTCGACGGCAGCGTGCACGTCGCCCAGTCGGCGCCCTCGCAGGCGATCACGGCGCTCGATCAGGGCAAGACGCCGCCGGCGCTGCACTTCGCCCAGGTCAACGAGAAGGACGGCTTTTTCCTGGTGGGCCGCAAACCGGAGGCTGATTTCCGCTGGGCCGGCCTCAAGGGCCGCGGCGTGCTGGTCGATCACGGCGGCCAGCCCACCGTGATGTTCCAGTACGCCTGCCACCGGCGCGGGCTCGACTACGCTGCGATCAAGGCCATCGACGCCGGCTCGCCCGAGAAGATGATCGAGGCCTTCAAGCGCGGCGAGGGCGAATACATCCACCTGCAGGGCCCGGCGCCGCAGCAGCTCGAGCACGACGGCCACGGCCACATCGTCACCGCGCTGGGCGACGCGATCGGTCCCTGCGCGTTTTCCAGCCTTGCCGCGACGCGCGAATGGCTCGCCGGCGACATGGCCAAGGCCTTCATGCGCGCCTACCGCAAGGGGCGCGCCTGGCTGATCGCGACGCCGGCGGCCGAGGTGGCGAAGCGCGAAGCCGCGTTCTTTCCCGACATCCATCCGCGCGTGCTCGAGGCGACCATCGCCGCCTACCAGAAGCTGGGCACCTGGTCGCCGCACGTCGAGATCACGCGCAGCGCCTACGAGGCGACGCTCGACATCTTCCAGCACGCGGGCAAGATCCGCACGCGGCCGCGCTACGAGGACGCGATCGCCACGCCCCCGGGCTAGCCGTTCCGGCCTGCCTTTCAGCCGCTCGCGGCGAGGCGCTGCCAGGCGCGCGCGGTGCGCTGGGCGCGCGTTTGGCTGGCGACGTTGCCAAGCGGCCGGTCGCGCTGCCAGCGTGCGCGCGCGACGGCATCGGCTGCCCGCGCCCAAAGCGCGTCGGCCTCGCGCAGCAGGGCCTCGAGCTGCGACAGCACCCCCGCGAGCGCGACGTGCGTGGCGGCCGAGGCCGGATCCTCGTGCGCCGCGAAGCGCAGCGCCTCGAGCGCGCCGAACGCGCGCTCCAGCCAATCGGCCGGCCAGCCGAAGCGGCGCGCCTCGCGCAGCGTGTAGGCGAGCTGCGCGGCGCTGACGTGAATGTCCTCGATGGTGCGGAAGGGCTTGACGTAATTGTCGTAGCCGTCGCCGGGCAGCAGTGCGCCGGGCTCGAGCGCGACGCTGTCGAAATGCAGCGCGGCCTGCGGTAGCTCGGGTACGAAGGGCGTCGGCGGCAAGGTCTCGATCCGCACGCCCGGGGCGGCCGAGGGCACCCGCAGCAGCCGGATCGCCGGGCGCTCGCCCGACACGCTCGTGTCGCGTGCGGCAACGAGAAACAGTGCGCCCTCGGGGCCGAGCGTGGCCCAGCGCTTCGATCCGTCGAGTCGCCAGCCGGCCTCGCCGTCGCGCTCGAGCGTGGTGTGGATGTCCCGCGGCCGGTTGCCGCCGGCCTCGGTGACGCAGAACGCGGCCACGCCGTCCGGCGGCAGCGCGGGCAGCAGCGCGTGCAGCGCAGCCTGGTAGCCCGAGGCGAAGGCCCAGCCGAGGCGGTCGGCGTCGAAGCCGGCGATGATGGCGAGCGCCATCGGGTCCTGCCAGCGCTGCGCCAGCAGGCGGTGCCGCGCCCACCAGCTGGCGACGTCCTCGCAGGGCGCGGCTTCGAGCGGGGCGGCTAGCATCTGCTCGAGCAGCGTACAGGGGAGCATCATGCGTATGCCGTCGGCTGTGCGCTCCTGCGTGCCAGCCGCTCGCGGCCCGTAAAGGCGAGGTAATGCCGGCCGCTCGCGCGGCCGAGCATGGTGATGCCGGTTTTCTTCGCGATCTCGTAACCCATGCGCGTCAGGCCCGAGCGCGAAACGAGGAAGGGGATCTGCATCTGCACGCACTTGATGACCATCTCGCTGGTCAGCCGGCCGGTCGTATAAAACACCTTGTCGCTGCCGTCGATGGCGTCGAGCCACATGAAGCCCGCGATCGCATCGACCGCGTTATGGCGCCCGACGTCCTCGACGAACATCATGATTTCCGCGCTCTCCGGCCCGGTGGTGCGCGCGAGCGCGCAGCCGTGCACCGCGCCGGACTGCTTGTAGATCGTTTCGTGGCGTCGCACCTTCTCGATGAGATCGAAAAGCTGGAGGTCTGCCAGGCGCACGTCGTCGCGCAGGCGGATGCGATCGATTTCCTCCATCAGGTTGCCGAACACCGTGCCCTGGCCGCAGCCGGTGGTGACGGTGCGCTTCTGCATGCGTGCGCGCAGTCCCTTGACGCGCTTGCGCGTGGTGACCACGACCGCTTCGGTCTCCCAGTCGACCTGCACCGCGGCGATCGCCTCGATCGACGGCACCAGCCCCTGGTTGCGCAGGTAGCCGAGGGCAAGCGCCTCGGGTGCGTGGCCGAGCGTCATGAGCGTGACGATCTCGCGCTTGTCGAGGTACAGCGTGAGCGGGTGCTCGCCGGCGATCGAGGTCGGCACCATCTCGCCACGCTCGTTGTAGGCCTCGACCTCGAAGGTCGCGGGCTTGGCGGCGTCGGTGAGCTCGGGGCGATGGCGCATCGTGTCAGTCTGCACGGCGGCGGGGGCAGCAGGCCGGGTCATCCGCCGATATAGGACATTTCGACCTTGCGCTGCATCGCGGTCTGCTCGGTGCGGATCTCGGAGTAGCGGTCGCCGCGCGGCAGCCACACCGCGGCGATCGCGTCGCGCAGCACTTCGTCGCTCGCGCCACCGCGGATGAGCGGCATCAGATCGTGGCCGTGCTCGGCGAACAGGCAGGTGAAAAGTTTCCCTTCGGTCGACAGCCGCATGCGGGTGCAGCTGGCGCAGAAGGCCTGCGTCACCGAGGCGATGACGCCGATCTCACCGCCGCCATCGGCGTAGCGCCAGCGCTCGGCGACCTCGCCGGCATAGCTCGCTTCGAGCGGCTCGAGCGGAAACACCTCGGAGATACGACGCACCACCTCGGCGGATGGCACGACATCGTCCATGCGCCAGCCGTTGGTGCTGCCGACGTCCATGTACTCGATGAAGCGCAGCACGTGCCCGCTGCCGCGCCAGCGCCGCGCCGCCTCGACGACCTGGTGATCGTTGACGCCGCGCTTCACCACCATGTTGATCTTGATCGGGGCCAGACCGGCGGCAGCTGCGGCCTCGATGCCCTCGAGCACGCGCGCTACCGGAACGTCGGCGTCGGTCATCGCGCGGAACGTGGCGTCCTCGTGCGAATCGAGGCTCACCGTGACGCGCTGCAGTCCCGCCGCTCTGAGCGCGCGCGCCTGCTTGGCGAGCAGCGCGCCATTGGTGGTCAGCGCGATGTCGACGCCGAGCGCGGCGAGCATCGCGATCAGCCGGTCGACGTCGCGCCGCACCAGCGGCTCGCCGCCGGTGAGGCGCAGCTTCTGTACGCCCAGGCCGACGAATACGCGTGCCAGGCGCGCGATTTCCTCGAAGCTGAGGATCGCGCTGTGCGGCAGGAATCGGTAGTTTGCGTCGAATACTTCGCGCGGCATGCAGTACACGCAGCGGAAGTTGCAGCGGTCGGTGACCGAGATGCGCAGGTCGCGCAGCGCGCGCCCGCGCAGGTCGCGCGGCGCCCCGCCGGTGAACGGCGGCGGGGCGTCGCCTGCGAGCGGCGCGCCTGCGACGCGAATCGGAATAACCTTGTCCGACATGATGGGATTGTGGGGCTGCGGCTGCGGTCAGCCGGTAGAGGAGGATAGCAGAGGGGCGCGATTGCGCTATAGTGTTCAATCCCTTGGAGGAGTGCTGTTGCCGATGAGCGCATCGCCCAGCGTGCGGATCGCGGTGGTGATGGAGCGCCGCCCGCTCGACAATCCCTGGACTTCGGAGAGCTGGCTGCCGGTCGACGTGCGCGCCGACGACGGCGAGGCAGGCACGCCGCGCCTGCTCGATGAAACCGACGGCGTCGCGCAGTGGCTGTTTCCGGGCTTTGTCCTGGTCCTGAGCCGCGACGAATGCGAAGGCTATTGGCAGAACCTGGTCTCGCCGGGCCCGCGCGTGTTCGTCATGTGGCGCATGGAGGGCGACGACGGGCTGCCGCGGCCCGAGCGCGTCACGGCGAGCTACGACGAGGCGAGCGCATGGATGGACGCCAGCGAATCCGTCGAAGGCGTGCCGATGCCCGAAGCGCTGGTGCTCTGGGTCGGCGACTACCTGAAGGCGAACTTCCGTCCCGAGCCGAAGCGGCGCATTCGCCCACAGTCGTTCAAGCATCCCAAGGACCGCGTGCAGTCCTGAGAGAGCCGATGGCGCAGGATCCCGAACCGTTTTTCACGCGCTGGTCGCGCCGCAAACGCGCCGAGGTGCAGTCGCAGGCCGAGCCGAGGCCGGCGGCGCCGGCCGAGGCGCCGCCGCCCGAGCTGCCGCCGATCGGGAGCCTGACGCCCGAGTCCGATTTCAGCGCGTTCATGCACAAGCAGGTCGATGAAAAGCTGCGCCGCGCGGCGCTCAGCAAGCTGTTCTCCGATCCCGCGTTCAACGTGGTCGATGGCCTCGACGACTACGCCGAGGACTTCACGCAGCTCGAGACGCTCGCCGAAGGTGCGGCGGCCGGACTCAAGCACGCCAAGCGCACGCTGCTCGGCCGCGACCCGGACGCCCCGGCGCAGGCGGAGGCGGGCGAGGGCGCGAAGGCGGACGCGGATGCGGCGCAGGCGCCGCCGCCCGATGCCGAAGCCGAGGAGGCCACGCATGCGGCGCAGGCGCCACCGCCCGCTGCCGACGCCGAGGCCGCGCATGCGGCGCCCGACGATCGGTCGGCGCCGACCGAAACCGACCTGCGCAAGAAGGCCTGACGCGTGCCGGCCGAGGGCAAGACGCTCAAGCTGTGCAGCTGCAATGGCACCATGGCGCTCGATGCCAAGGCGCTCGCGGCGGCGCTCAAGCGCGGTGAGCCGCTGCAGATTCACCGCGAGCTGTGCCGTGCCGAGGTCGGTCATTTCCGCGATGCGCTGAGCGCAGCCGAGCTGCTCGTCGCCTGCACGCAGGAAGCGCCCCTGTTTTCCGAGCTGCGCGACGCCGAGCGCGCGGGCAGTGCGCTGCAATTCGTCAACATCCGCGAAACCGCGGGCTGGTCGGCGGAGGGACGCAGCGCGACGCCCAAGATCGCGGCGCTGATCGCGGCCGCGGCGCTGCCCGAGCCCGAGCCGGTGCCGAATGTCGAATACCGCTCGAGCGGGCAGCTGCTCGTCATCGGGCCGTCGGCGGCGGCGCTCGACTGGGCGGAGCGGCTCAGCGGGCCGCTCGAGCCGAGCGTGCTGATCACGCGCGGCGAGGGCGGCGAGCTGCCCGCCGAACGGCGCTACCCGGTGTGGTCCGGTGGCGCGGTGCGCGTGCGCGGTTACCTGGGCGCCTTCGAGGTGTCCTGGTCGCAGGAGAACGCAATCGACCTCGACCTGTGCACGCGCTGCAACGCCTGCGTCGATGCCTGTCCCGAGGGCGCCATCGACTTTACCTACCAGATCGATGCGGCGCGCTGCAAGGCGCACCGCAAGTGCGTCAGCGCCTGCGGTGCGGTCGGTGCGATCGACTTTTCACGCCTCGAGCGCGAGCGTCGCGAGAGCTTCGACCTGGTGCTGGACCTTTCGGCCGAGCCGCTGCTGCGCGCGCCCGATGCGCCGCAAGGCTACGCGGCGCCGGGTGCGGATCCGCTGAAACAGGCGCTCGCCGCGGCGAAGCTCGCGCAGCTGGTGGGCGAGTTCGAGAAGCCGCGCTTTTTCGAGTACAAGGCGCGTATCTGCGCGCACAGCCGCTCGAGCCAGACCGGCTGCAACCGCTGCCTCGAGGTCTGTTCTACCGAGGCGATCGCGCCGGACGGCGATCACGTCAAGGTCGAGTCGCACCTGTGTGCCGGCTGCGGCGGCTGCGCGACGGTATGTCCCTCAGGGGCTCTGCGTCACGTCTACCCGGGCGTCGCGCATCAGGGCCTGCGCGTCAAGACGCTGCTCGACAGCTACCGCGCGGCCGGGGGCAGGGATGCCTGCGTCGTGTTTCACGACGTGGAGGCGGGGCGCGCCCTGGTGCACGGCGTCGGGCGCCGCGCGATCCGCGGCGGCAAGGGCCTCCCGGCGCGCGCACTCCCCGTCGAGGCGTTTCACGCGGCATCCGTCGGCATCGACCTGCTGCTCGGCGCGATCTGCTACGGCGCGAGCCAGGCGGTGATCGTCGCGCCGGCCGCGATGCACGAAGCCTACCGCGCGGCGCTCGAGGCGCAGATCGGCATCGCGCAGGCGATTCTCGAGGGCCTGGGATATGGCAGCGGGCATTTCGCGCTGCTGCGCGCCGAGGACGCCGGGGCACTGGAGCGCGCGCTGTGGGCGCTCGCGCCGGCACGCGGCGTCGCCACGGCGGCCACGTTCCACCTCTCGGTCGAAAAGCGCAGCACGCTCGATTTCGCCTTCGACCATCTGGCAAAGCACGCGCCGCAGCCCCAGGCCGAGGTGGCGCTGCCCGCCGGTGCACCCTACGGGCGGCTGCGCGTCGACAAGCAGAGCTGCACGCTGTGCAAGGCCTGTGTCGGGGCCTGCCCCGAGGCCGCGCTGCAGGACGCGCCGGAATCGCCCGCGCTGCGCTTCATCGAGCGCAACTGCGTGCAATGCGGGCTGTGCGCGAACACCTGCCCGGAGCACTCGATCACGCTCGAGCCGCGACTGCTGCTCACCGCCGAGGCCAAGCAGCCGGTGGTGCTGAACGAGGCCGAGCCGTTCCACTGCGTGCGCTGCGGCAAGCCGTTCGGCACGCGGCAGATGGTCGAGAACATGACCGGCAAGCTCGGCGCACACGGCATGTTCGCGGGCATCGGCCTGCGCCGCCTGCAGATGTGCGCCGACTGCCGCGTCGTCGACATGATGGAAAACCGCAGCGAGTCGACGATCTTCGACGCCACCGGGCGCAAGCCCTGAGCGCCGCGCAACGCGCAGGGACTGCCGCGTGACCGAGGCACCGCTCGATCTCACCCCCCCGCCCTCGCCCGAGGACCAAGCGCGGGGCGATCTTTACGCGGTGCTGGCACGCCTGTATTACGCGCCGCCCGATGCGCAACTGCTCGCGGCGCTGGCGAACGCGCGGGACGACGCGACGACCACCGACAGCCCGCTGGGCGAGGCCTGGGGCGCGCTGCGCGAAGCCTGCCGCAGCGCATTTCCGGTGATGCTCGAGAACGAGCACACGGCGCTGTTCGTCGGCACCGGCAAAGCGGCGGTGACGCCTTACCTGTCGAACTACGTGCTGCGCCATCAGAGCGACACGCCGCTCGCGGAACTGCGCGAGACCCTGCGCGCGCTGGGCATCCAGCGGCGCGAGGGCATCGGCGAGTACGAAGATCACATCGCCGGGGTGATGGAGACGATGCGCTATCTCATCGTGCTGCAGCGCAGAAGCCTCGAAGCGCAGAAGGACTTCTTCGAGCGTTTTGTCTACGACGGGGCGGTGGCGTTCTGCAGTGCGGTAAGCGACTCAGCACAGGCGTCTTTTTACAAGCGGGTCGCCGCCCTGACGCGCGTTTTCCTGGACATCGAGAAGAACGCGTTCTCGATGCTTTGAGCTGGTAACTGAGAGTGGTTCTCATCAACACGCACAAAGACGATAATGGCTCCCATCTATGGCGAATTTTGTGCTTGAATGCACAAATAGAGGCGAGTAATTTCGCGATTCTGAAACCGTCGCCGCTATGTGGTGCGACCCGATCTTGGAGGAGGTACCCATGAATGAGAAGAGTTCCAAACTCTCGCGCCGAGCATTTCTCTTGAGCGTTGGGGCGGGCGGTGCCGCGGGCGCTGCCGCGCTGGTCGCCAAGCACAAGGCGCCGGCAGCAACGCAGACGGCAGCGCAGGACAAGCGCGGCACGCGCGGCTATCAAGAATCCGCGCACGTGCAGAACTATTACCGCACGACACAGGTTTGAGGAGGCGGCCATGTTGCTAACGAGAAAAGCACAGGCGAGCGCCGCGCCGCAGGCGCGCCTCGCGCGCGGTCTGAGCGGCGTGCTGGCGAAGACCATGGATCGACGCGCCTTCCTCAAGCGCTCGGGCGTAACGCTCGGCGCGGGCGCCGCGGCGGCGCAGCTGCCGTTCCAGTTGATCGGCGATGCGCAGGCGGCGAGCGAGGCCGCCGGCGGCAAGATCGAGGTGAAGCGCACGATCTGCTCGCACTGCTCGGTCGGCTGCGCGATCGATGCCGTGGTGCAGAACGGCGTGTGGATCCGCCAGGAGCCGGTGTTCGATTCCCCGCTCAACCTCGGCGCGCATTGCGCCAAGGGCGCCGCGGTGCGCGAGCACGGCATGGTGCACGACTCGCACCGGCTGAAGACGCCGATGAAGCTCGAAGGCGGCAAGTGGAAGCGCGTCACCTGGGACCAGGCCTACAAGGAGATCGGCGACAAGCTGCTCGCCATCAAGAAGGAAAGCGGGCCGGATGCCCTGTTCATCCTCGGCTCGTCCAAGCACAACAACGAGCAGTCCTACCTGCTGCGCAAGTGGATCTCGCTCTGGGGCTCCAACAACGTCGATCACCAGGCGCGCATCTGCCACTCGACGACGGTGGCCGGCATCGCCAACACCTGGGGCTACGGGGCGATGACCAACTCGTACAACGACGAGCAGAATTCGAAGTGCCTGTTCTTCCTCGGCTCGAACGCGGCCGAGGCGCACCCGGTGTCGATGCTGCACACGCTGCACGCGAAGGAGAACGGCGCCAAGGTGATCGTCGCCGATCCGCGCTACACGCGCACCGCGGCGAAGGCGGACAAGTACGTGCGCTTCCGCTCCGGCACCGACGTCGCCCTGCTCTTCGGCCTCGTCTATCACATCTTCAAGAACGGCTGGGAGGACAAGGAGTACATCCGCCAGCGCGTCTACGGGATGGAGAAGGTCAAGGAAGAGGTCATGGCGAAGTACACGCCCGAGGTCGTTGCCGACGTCACCGGCGTGTCCGAGAAGGAGATGCATGACACCGCCAAGATGCTCGCCGAGAACCGGCCGGGCTTCATCATCTGGGCGATGGGCCAGACCCAGCACACCAACGGCAACGCCGTGACGCGTGCGAGCGCGGTGCTGATGCTGGCGCTCGGCAACGCCGGGCGCACCGGCGGCGGCGCCAACATCTACCGCGGCCACGACAACGTGCAGGGGGCGACCGACGTCGGCCCGAACGCGCAGTCGCTGCCGGGCTACTACGGCCTGTCGGGCGGTGCCTTCAAGCACTGGGCGCGGGTGTGGAACGTCGATCTCGACTGGCTGAAGAAGCAGTACGCCGACGAGAAGATGATGGGCAAGAACGGCATCACCGTCTCGCGCTGGCATGACGCGGTGCTCGAGAGCAAGGAGGCGCTCGACCAGAACACCAGCCTGCGCGCGGTGATCTTCTGGGGCCATGCGCCGAACTCGCAGAGCCGCGGGCCCGACCAGCTCAAGGCGATGGAAAAGCTCGATCTGATGGTGGTGATCGATCCCTATCCTTCGGCCTCGGCGGCGATGTTCGCCAAGGTGCGCAAGGACGGCGCCTTCCTGCTGCCGGCGGCGACGCAGTTCGAGTGCGCCGGGTCGATCACCGCGTCGAACCGCTCGGTCCAGTGGCGCGAGCAGGTGATCGAGCCGCTGTTCGAGTCGCGCACCGACCACATGATCATGTACCAGCTCGCCGAGAAGCTCGGCTTCGCCGACCAGCTGGTGGGCAAGCGCAACGGCAAGCAGAACGTCAAACTGGTGAAGGGCAAGGGCGGCATGGAGCCCGACGTCGAGGACGTGCTGCGCGAGATCAACTCGGGCACCTGGACCATCGGCTACACCGGGCAGACCCCCGAGCGTCTGCAGGCGCACATGCGCAACCTGCACGTGTTCGATGTCAAGTCGCTGCGCGCGCGCGGCGGCAAGGACGCGAAGACCGGCTACGACCTCACCGGCGACTACTTCGGTCTGCCCTGGCCGTGCTGGGGCAACGACAAGGTCAAGCACCCGGGCACGCCGAACCTGTACGACACCTCCAAATCGGTGATGGACGGCGGCGGCACCTTCCGCGCGCGCTACGGCGTGGAAAAGGACGGCGTCAACCTGCTGGCCGAGGATTCGGCCTCGGTCGACAGCGAAATCAAGACCGGCTATCCCGAGTTCGATCACAAGCTGCTGAAGAAACTCGGCTGGTGGGACGATCTCACTCCGGAGGAGAAGGCCGAGGCCGAGGGCAAGAACTGGAAGACCGACCTCTCGGGCGGCATCCAGCGCGTCGCCATGAAGCACGGCTGCGTGCCCTTCGGCAACGCCAAGGCGCGCGCCGTGGTGTGGAACTTCCCGGACCAGGTGCCGCTGCACCGCGAGCCGCTGTACTCGCCGCGTCCCGATCTGGTGGCGAAGTGGCCGACGCACGAGGACAAGAAGCACGTCTACCGCGTGCCGACGCTGTTCAAGACCGTGCAGGACAAGGCGATCGCCGACAAGGCGCACGAGAAGTTCCCGCTCGTCCTTACCAGCGGCCGCCTGGTCGAATACGAGGGGGGCGGCGAGGAAACGCGCTCCAACCCCTGGCTGGCCGAGCTGCAGCAGGACAACTTCGTCGAAATCAGCCCGAAAGCGGCGGCCGACCGCGGTATCCGCAACGGCGAGTACGTCTGGGTGTCCACGCCGAGCGGTGCGAAGATCAAGGTCAAGGCGATGGTCACGGAACGCGTCGGCAACGACACCGTGTTCATCCCCTTCCACTTCTCCGGCTGGTGGGAAGGCGAGGACATGCTGAAGCACTATCCGGAGGGTGCGGCGCCGATCGTGCGCGGTGAAGCGGTGAACACCGCGACGACCTACGGCTACGACATCGTGACGGCAATGCAGGAAACCAAGACAACCCTCTGCCAGGTGGCGCGGGCATAACGAGGAGGAGATATAGCCATGGCGAGAATGAAATTCCTGTGTGATGCCGAGCGCTGCATCGAGTGCAACGGCTGCGTGACCGCATGCAAGAACGAGAACGAGGTGCCTTGGGGTGTCAACCGGCGCCGCGTCGTCACCGTGAACGACGGCGTGATCGGCGCCGAGAAGTCGATGTCGGTGGCCTGCATGCACTGCTCGGATGCGCCGTGCATGGCGGTCTGCCCCGTGGACTGCTTCTATCGCACCGACGACGGTGTCGTGCTGCACGACAAGGACCTGTGCATCGGCTGCGGCTACTGCTTTTACGCCTGCCCGTTCGGCGCGCCGCAGTTCCCGCAGGCGGGGGCCTTCGGCATGCGCGGCAAGATGGACAAGTGCACGTTCTGCGCGGGTGGGCCCGAGGCCGACCGCAGCGACTCGGAATTCAAGAAGTACGGCCGCAACCGTCTGGCCGAAGGCAAGCTGCCGGCCTGCGCCGAGATGTGCTCGACCAAGGCGCTGCTCGGCGGCGACGGCGACGTGATCGCGGACATCTACCGCGAGCGCGTCACGCGTCGCGGCAAGGGCTCGGAGGTCTGGGGCTGGGGCACCGCCTACGGCCCGGGCAAGCAGGGCGCGCAGCCGCCGGCGGCGGGCGGTAAGTCATGAGTGCGCGTCGTGTTGCGGCGGCGCTGCTGGCCGGCGCCGCGGTGTTCGCGCTCGGCGCCTGCGGCGAATCCGAGCAGGTGGTCGTGTACAAGCAGGGCAAGTACCAGGGCAAGGCCGACACCAAGCCCTGGGACAACGCCCCGCTTGCCTACGGCGGCAACGACTGGGCCAAGGGCGACAAGGCGAGCTGGGAGAAGCAGATCAATACGCGCAGCCTTGGGCAGAACGAGTACCGACGCATTTACAACCAATAAGGCAGGGCCGCGGCCGGGCGCTCCCCGCGCGCCGGCCGCCGGCGAGGAGGCCGTTCTATGTTGACGCGTACACGTCTCGCGGGTTGGTGTTTCGCCCTCAGTGCGCTCATGGCGCCGCTCGCGGTTGCCGCGCAGTCCGCGCCGGGGGGCGCCGCCCAGCAGCAGGCCGAGCGCGCGGTGACGCAGCCGGGCAACAATGCGCCGGTCTGGGGCCAGGTGCGCTCCGGCCAGCCGAACTACACCACGGCGCAGGGTCTCGAAGCCGGGGTGCTGGTGCAGTCCTCCGGTGACACCTGGCGGCAGATCCGCAACGGACCGATCACGGTCTACGGCGGCTGGCTGGTGGTGATTGTGGCGCTCGCGATCGCGGCGTTCTATCTCGTGCGCGGACCGATCAAGACGCACGACAAACCGACTGGCAACCTGATCCACCGCTTCAGCGTGGTCGAGCGCTGGGCGCACTGGACCATGGCGATCAGCTTCTGCCTGCTGGCGGTGACCGGCCTGATGCTGCTGTTCGGCAAGCACGTCCTGCTGCCGGTGATTGGCTACACGTTGTTCGCCTGGCTCACGCTGCTCGGCAAGAACGTGCATAACTTCGTCGGGCCGATCTTCATGGCGAGCATCGTGGTGTTCTTCATCATCTACGTGAAGGACAACTGGCCCTCGAAAGACGACCTGACCTGGATCGCTTCGGCCGGTGGCCTGTTCACCGGCAAGCATGTGCCGTCGGGTCGCTTCAACGCGGGCGAGAAGTCCTGGTTCTGGATGGGCGTGGTCTTCCTCGGCATCGTTTCGAGCGTGTCGGGCCTGATACTGCTGTTTCCGAATTTCGAGCAGCTGCGGCTCACCATGCAGCAGGCGCACGTGGTGCACTCGGTTTCAGGCATCCTCTTCACGGCGCTATCGCTCGGCCATATCTACGTCGGCACGATCGGCATCGAGGGCTCCTACCAGGGCATGCGCACCGGCTACGTCGACGAGTCCTGGGCCAAGGAGCACCACGAGCTCTGGTACGAGGACGCCAAGAAACATGGCGCCAGCCGGCCTGGGGTGGGTGGCGCGGTCCCGGCCGGTGCGGCGCAGGCGCGGCGCGAGGAATAAGGTGGAGGCGGGAGGAGGCCCCGCGGGGCGTGGTACGCGCCTCCGCGGCGGTCGTTTGGGCCCGCTTGCACTCGGTTCGGAAATTCCCGCACGGGCGCGGGTTGAGCCGCAAACGACTGCAGCGCTGCAGTCGTTTACGGTGTGAATGGTGCGCGTCGTGACGAACGGACAAGGACGTTGTATGGTGCGCCTCTCGTGGTGGCTGAGGCGCGGCGCGTTGGCGGTTGCCTTGGCGATGTCGATGGCGGCGATGGCCGGTTGCGCAAGCAACGGCGCACCGGCCGATCAGCAGGACAAGCAACGGGAGCGGCCACCCGGCTACGTTCCGTTCTCGGCTTGAGGGAGGATCGCAGCGTGCGCAGACTGACGGCTCGCCTGTTGTTGGTTGTCTTCGCCCTTGCGGCGCTGGCGGCGGCCGGCTGCGCGGCGGATGGCCGCAGCCCTGACGGCGATCAGCGCTACGATCCGCGGCCGCGCGACTTACAGCAGCAGCCGGGTTTCACGCCCTTCTCAGCCTAGACCCTCGGCGAAGATCAGCCGCGATCGGGAGGCGCGCTGGCGGAACGCCCGTACGGGCGTGTACTCGGGCGAGTCGTACCAGCGGCGCGCCTGTTCCATCGACGGGAACTCGAGGATCACCAGGCGCGCCGGGGTCCAGCCGCCCTCCTTGCTCTCGGTCGCGCCGCCGCGCACCAGGTACTTGCCGCCGTACTGCGCGATCGTCGCGGGCGCCCGCTTGCGGTATTCCGCATAGGCGGCGGCATCGGTCACGTCCACTTCGGCGATCAAATAGGCGGCCATCTGGGTTCTCCCTCTGATTCAATTCGTCAGGCAATGCCCGCGAGGCGCGCGAGCAAACCGGCGAGCGCGCAGACGCCGATGACGGGAATGATGCCGACCTTGTAGCGCAAAATCGCGACGAAGGCGAGCGCGCCCAGCAGCGCCGAGAGCCATTCGAAGCGACCCTCGAAGCCCTTCGGCCAGAGCACGTGGTAGGCGAAGAACAGCGCCAGGTTGAGGATCACGCCCACCACCGCGGCGGTGATGGCCGCAAGCGGTGCGGTGACCTTCAGGTTGCCGTGCGTGGTTTCGACGAACGGCGCGCCGGCGAAGATCAACACGAACGAGGGCAGGAAGGTGAAAAAGGTAACCACGACCGCGGCGACCAAGCCGGCGGCAAACAGCGCCTCGGGACCAAACAGCGCGGCGTTCCAGCCGCCGAGGAAGCCGACGAAGGCGACCACCATGATGAGCGGTCCCGGCGTGGTCTCGCCGAGCGCGAGGCCGTCGATCATCTGCGCCGCGCTCAGCCACTGGAAGTGCTCGACCGCGCCCTGGAACACGTACGGTAGCACCGCATAGGCGCCGCCGAAGGTGAGCAGGGCGGCCTTGGTGAAGAACCAGCCCATCTGCGCGAGCGCGCCGTCCCTTCCTGCGACCATGACGAGGATGCCGAGCGCGAGCCCCCAGAGCGCGACACCGGTGCCCAGGACGGCCCAGAACCGACCCCAGGAGAAACGCGCATGTGCCGGCGTCGGCGTCCCGTCGTCGATCAGTACGGACGCACGGCCTGTAGACGCAGCGGCATGCGCACCTCCGGCGCGGAACTTGCTCGGCGCGAAACGTCCGCCAAGGTAGCCGACGATGCCGGCGCCGACGACGATCGCGGGAAACGGCAGCTTGAGCGCAAAGATGGCGACGAAGGCGGCGACCGCGATCGACCACAGCCATGCGTTTTTCAGCGCGCGCGAGCCGATGCGGATCGCGGCGGCGACGACGATGGCGGTCACCGCCGGCTTGATGCCGTAGAACAGGCCGGCGACGAGCGGCACGTCGCCATAGGCGAGGTAGATCCACGACAGCAGCACGAGGATGAACACCGAGGGCAGCACGAAAAGCCCCCCGGCGGCGAGCCCGCCCCAGGTCCGGTGCATCAGCCAGCCGATGTAGGTGGCGAGCTGCTGCGCTTCCGGGCCGGGCAGCACCATGCAGTAATTGAGCGCGTGCAGGAAGCGGTTTTCCGAGATCCAGCGGCGCCGCTCCACCAGCTCCTGATGCATGATCGCGATCTGCCCGGTCGGCCCGCCGAAGCTGATGAAGCCGAGCTTGAGCCAAAAGCGCAGCGCCTCGGCGAAGGGCACCGGCTGCGCTGGTTTCTGCGTCACGACTGCTGCCCGAGACTCGGTACGCAAGTATGCGCACCGCCCGCGGTCTCGACGATGTTCACCGACACGCCGTAGAGGCGCGCCAGCGTATCGCTGCGGATCACTTCGCGCGGTGGTCCGAGCGCGAGCGCTCGGCCGTCGGCGATCAGCAGTGCGCGCTGCGCGCAGAGAAAGGCGTGGTCGGGGTCGTGCGTCGAGAAGAGCACGCTGATGCCGTGCGCCGCCAGCTGACGGATCCGCTCGAGCACGCGCACCTGGTTGCCGAAATCGAGGCTCGCGGTCGGCTCGTCCATCACCAGCAGGCCGGCTTCCTGCGCGAGCGCCCGCGCGATCAGCGTCAGCTGACGCTCGCCGCCCGAGATCTCGGTGAAGGGACGCTCGGCGAGCGCGGCGATGCCGAGCATCTCGAGCGCCGAATCGGCCCGCGCGCGATCCTGCAGACCAGGCGCACCGAAGGCACCCAGGTGCGCGGTGCGTCCCATCAGCACCATCTCGCGCACCGAGTAGGCGAAGTAGCCCGCGTGCGCCTGCGGCACGTAGCCGATGCGGCGCGCAATCGCATCGCGCGGAAGGCGCGCGAGCGGCGCGCCGTCGAGCGCGATCGCACCGGCCTGCGGCGCGAGCAGGCCGAGCAGGGTACGAAACAGCGTCGTCTTGCCGCTGCCGTTCGGCCCCAACACGCAGAGCACCTCGCCCTCGGCGAGGGCGAAGCCAAAGCCGCGCCCCACGGTGCGGCCAGGAAAGCCGAAGGCGAGATCTTCGACGGCGAGCATCACCAGGTCCTGCGCGCAACGGCGAACAGCCAGAGGAACACCGGCGTGCCGACCAGCGCGGTCAGCACGCCGGGCGGGATTTCGATTGTCGCCAGCGTGCGGCACAGCAAGTCGACCGCGAGCAGGAAGGCGGCGCCGATCAGCATCGCAAGCGGCAGCAGGCGGCCGAAGTCGGGCCCGACGATGAGCCGCGCGGCGTGCGGCACGAGCAGGCCCACCCAGCCGATGATGCCGCTCAGCGCCACCGCTGCGGCGGTCATCAGCGTCGCGGCCGCCACGACGACGGTGCGCAGCCGGCGCGTGTTCACCCCCAGCGCGCGCGCCTCGTCGTCCGGCAGCGCGAGCAGGTTCATGCGCCAGCGCAGCAGCAGCATCGGCGCGAGCCCGGCCAGCGCGAACGGCGCGGCGATCGCGAGGTCGGCCGGCGCGACCGCCGCCAGGCTGCCGAGCAGCCAGAAGGTGATTGCCGGCAGCTGGTTGTAGGGGTCGGCCAGATACTTGAGCAGCGCGATCGCCGAGCCGAGCAGCGTGCCGAGCACCACGCCGGTGAGCACCAGCGCGAGCAGCGGATCGTGGCCGCGCAGGCGTGAGCCGACGCCGTAGACCAGCGCGACGGCCAGCAGTCCGCCGGCGAAGGCGAAGATCTGGATGCCGAGCACGCCGAGCGACAGGAAGATCGCGAGCACCGCACCCAGCGCCGCGCCGGTCGACACGCCGAGGATATCGGGCGAGACGAGCGGGTTGCGGAACATGCCCTGATAGGCGGTGCCGGCGGCGGCCAGGGCGGCACCGACCAGCAGTGCGGCGAGCACGCGCGGCCCGCGCACCTGCAGCACGACGGTCTCGACATTTTGCGCGAGATCGTGCGGACGATCGGTGATGAACGCGCCGAACAAGGTTGCGAGCTCACCGATCGAGATCGGATAGCGGCCGACGGCGAAGGCCAGCGCGACGAGCGCCAGCAGCGCAGTCGCCGCCGCAAGATAGGCAAGGACGCGCGCGCTCATTGCGGCGGCCGCACGCCCGGCTCGCCAAGCAGCGCGTCGAGCTGCGCATCGCTCGGCGCGCGGTGATAGAAGCGGCGGTGAAACTCGACCACCTTCTGACGCAGGTCGAGATCGGCGAACGCCTGCGGGTAGAGCAGCTGCCCCGCCCACCAGGCGCCGAGCAGGCGGTTCGGTCCGGGTGGGAAGTCGAACCAGCCGAAGGGCAGCTTTGGCGAGAGGTAGAGTCGGCGCTGTGCCACCGCGTCGACTGCGCGCCAGAGCGGGTCATTCCAGGCGCGCGCCCAGAAATTGGGATCAGTGGTGAGGATCACCGCCGGGTTCCAGAGCAGCACCTGCTCGGGTGACACGGTGACGAGGCCGGCGCGCGCCTCGGCGGCGACGTTCTCGGCGCCGAGCAGCTCCAGCACCTCGACGTTGATCGAGCCCCGGCCACCGGTCTGCAGCCCGGCAGGCCCGCGACCGTAGTACACGCGCGGCCGCTCGGCGACCGGCACGCGCGCCACGCGCGCCTTGATGTCGGCGAGCTCGTGCTCGAACCAGGTGGCAAGGGCGTCGGCGGCCGCTGCGTCGCCGCTCAGGCGGCCCAGGGTGCGCAACGTCGCCGGCGTCGCCTCGAGCCGTCCGTCGAAAAGCGCGTAGGGGATGCCGGTCTGCGCCTGAACGCGCTCGGCAAGCGACGCGTAGCTGCCGGCGACGAAGCCGACGTCGACGATGAGGTCCGGCCGCGCACGCAGCACCACCTCGACGTTTGCCGTGTTGCCGCGGCCGGTGAGGCGGCCGAGCTCGGGCAGCGCCGCGGCGCGCACATCGAAGAACGCGGCCTCGCGCGGGCGCAGCGCGCGCGTCCAGCCGAGCAGCTTCGCGGGCGCGATGGCGTACAGCAGCACGCTCGCCGGCGGGCCGGCGGTGTAGACGCGCTCGACGCGCGCCGGCACAGGGATCGTGCGACCGGTGGCGTCGACGAGCGGTGCCTGTGCGAGCGCCAGTGCCGGGACCAGCAGCAGGGGCAGGACGCCGTGCAGGACGCTCATGCCTGCGCGCGCGCCGGCTTGCGCCCGGCGCCACGCCGGATCCACGACAGCGCGGCGGATATCGATTCGCGTTCCCCCGCCCGCGTCGGGTCGTATCCGGGAAGCCGCCGCACGCGCCGCGCGAAATCCGCACTGCGCAGCGCGCGCTCGAGCCCCTGCATGCCGGCGCTGCGCAGCGCATGGCGCGAAATCGCGAGGAAGTAGCGCTCGGTCGCGAGGTGCACGAAATCGAGCCCAAGACGAGCCGCGGCGGCGCGCAGGCCAAAGCCGGCATCGGCACGCCCTGCGGCGACTTCCTCCGCGATGCCGAGTTCGGAGAGCGCTTGACCGCGCCCGGCGGGACCCGGTCGACCCGCGAAGCGCACCCCCGGCCGTGCCAGGTCGTCGACGCCGCGAATGCGCGCCCCGGGGCGCACGATCAGGCCCTGCTCGCGCATCACGAAATGCAGAAGCTGGTGCTTGCGCGGCACCAGCCAGCGACCCAGGGCTGCCGCCGCCGCGGCCGCGCGCGGTAACGCGTCGGCGACGTGGAAGCCGGCGACATCGCAGGCAGCGGCCGAGAGCGCCTCGAGGCATTCGTCTGCGCCGTGCACCTGAATCTCGAGCTCGAGGTTGCCGCGGCAGGCGGCTTCGAGCTCGGCCAACGCCAGGTCGTGGCTCGCATACAGTACGAGACGGGGCCGTACGCCGGGCAGCGCGTCGGCGATGAGCGCCGGGATCTCCGTGCGCAGGCGCTCGAAGGGCACGCCAAGGCTGCGCCGCACGCGCGCGTCGGCCTCGAGGATCCTGCGACCCAGCGGACTCAGGCTCGCGCGACGCCCGCGCTGCATGTCGACGAGCGGTGCGCCGAACAGCCGCGCGCCGTCGCCCAGCGCGCCCCAGGCCGCGCGGTAGGACACGCCTGCGCGCTCGGCCGCTTCCCGGAGCGAGCCGGCCTGCGCCAGCTCGGCCAGCAGCCTGAGCAGCCTGCGCCCGCGCTCGCGCGGGAAGTCGCGTCCCGCCAGCCAGGCGAGGTCGAACTCGACGCTGAAACCCGTATGCATATGCGTGCCTATTTAAGACTCAGAGAATGGCGCTGTAAAGTCACTTTGCGGGGCCACGGTATGAATGTAAATGCATAAGAACGATGCTTGATGCGATGGTTGCGGGCCTCGCCCTGGTCGCGACGCTCGACCTGCGGCTGTGGCAGATCATCGGGCTCTCCCTCGCGGTGAGCCTGTCGGCGGTCGCGCTCGCCGCCCTGGTCGGCCTGCCGCTCGGCGCGGCGCTCGCGGTGGGGCGTTTCCGCGGCCGCCAGGGGGTCATCGTCGTGCTAAACGCGCTGATGGGGCTGCCGCCCGTGGTGGTCGGGCTTGCCATCTACCTGCTGCTCTCGCGCGCCGGGCCGCTCGGCGAGCTGGGGCTGCTGTTCACGCCGGGCGCGATGATCATCGCCCAGACCGTGCTCGTGTTGCCGATCATCGCCGCGCTGACCCGCCAGGCGGTGGAGGACGCCTGGCGCGAGTACGAGGAGCAGCTGCGCTCGCTGGGCGTCGACGACCTGCGTGCCGCGCTCACCGTGCTGTGGGACATCCGATTCTCGCTCGTCACAGCGGTGCTCGCGGGGCTCGGGCGCGCGAGTGCCGAGGTCGGCGCGGTGATGATCGTCGGCGGCAACATCGATGGCGTGACGCGCGTGATGACCACCGCAATCGCGCTTGAGACCTCGAAGGGCGACCTGCCGCTCGCGCTCGGCCTCGGCCTGGTGCTCATCGCGATCGTGCTCGCGCTGAATGCGGGGGCACACCTGATCCGGCAAGCGGCGGAGCGCAGACACGGATGAACGGCATCCTGCCGCTGCGCCTCGAAGGCCTGACGTTCGCCGCTGGCGGGCGGACGATCATCGAGCGCCTCAACCTGACGCTCGAGGCCGGCGCGAGCACGATCATCCTCGGCGCGAACGGCGCGGGGAAGAGCGTCCTCATGCGGCTCATGCACGGCCTGCTCGCGCCAACCACGGGACGCGTGACCTGGAGCGCGCCGCGCGCGCGCCGGCGTCAGGCGATGGTATTCCAGCGTCCGGTGATGCTGCGCCGGAGTGCGCTGGCGAACGTCGACTACGCGCTCGAGGTCGCCGGCGTCGACGCGACCGAGCGCAGGCGGATCGCGCGCGAGGCGCTTGCCGAGGTCGGCCTTGCGCGCATCGCCGACCGCCCGGCACGCGTGCTCTCCAGCGGCGAGCAGCAGCGCCTTGCACTCGCACGCGCCTGGGCGCTGCACCCGGAGGTGCTGTTCCTGGACGAGCCGACCGCCAACCTCGATCCCAGTGCGACGCGCGAGATCGAGGCGGTGATCCGCGCCTTCGACGCGGCGGGCACCAAGATCGTCATGTCGACGCACAGCCTCGGCCAGGTGCGCCGCCTGGGCGACGAGGTCATCTTCCTGCATGAGGGCCGCATTGCCGAACGCGCTCCGGTAGATGTCTTTTTCAAGCGACCGGCTTCCACGGAGGCGGCGGCCTTCATCCGCGGAGAATTGCCGTGGGCCTGAAGAGAATCCTGCTCGCTGTCGCGCTTGCGGCGGCGACGAGTGTCGCGGCCGAGGATCGCTACATCGTCGTCTCGTCGACCACGTCGACCGAGAACTCGGGTCTGTACAGGCATCTCCTGCCGATGTTCAGGGAGAAGACCGGCATCGAGGTGCGCGTCGTCGCGCAGGGCACCGGGCAGGCGCTCGACATGGGTCGACGCGGCGACTGCGACGTCGTGTTCGTGCACAACCGCAACGCGGAGCTGAAGATGGTGCAGGCGGGCTGGTTCGTGAATCGCCGCGATGTGATGTACAACGATTTCGTCATCGTCGGCCCGCAGACGGACCCCGCCGGCGTGAGGGGCATGAAGGACGCCGCGGCGGCAATGCGCAAGATCGCCGCGGCGAAAGCGCCGTTCGCCTCGCGCGGCGACAAGAGCGGGACGCACGCCGCTGAATTGCGCCTGTGGAAGACGGCAGGGGTGGAACCGGCCGGCGCCTGGTACCGGGAGACCGGCTCGGGCATGGGCGCGACGCTGAACACGGCCTCCGGCATGAACGCCTATGCGCTTAGCGACCGTGGCAGCTGGCTGTCGTTCAGAAATCGCGGCGAATTGGGCGTCCTGGTCGAGGGCGATGCGCGCCTGTTCAACCAGTACGGTGCGATGCTGGTGAATCCCGCGAAGCACCCGCACGCGAAAGCGGACCTGGGCCGGAGGTTCATCGAATGGCTGGTCTCGGCGGACGGGCAAGCGGCGATCGGCGGCTATACGATCGGGGGCGAGCAGCTCTTCTTTCCCAACGCGACGAGGTGACATGACGCGCTATCGCGGTCTGACGCTGCGCATTCTCGGCCGGGTCGGCCCGCCGGCGATGGGTCCGGGCAAAGCCGAGCTGATCGAGCGCATCGCGCAGACCGGGTCGATCTCCGCGGCCGCGCGCGCGATGGGCATGTCGTATCGCCGCGCCTGGCAGCTCGTCGAGGCGCTGAACGCGGCCTACAAGTCTCCCGTCGTGGTCACGGCGGTGGGGGGTGAGAAGGGCGGCGGCGCGCGCGTGACGCCGCACCGCCGGCGGCTCGCCGCGGCGTTCCGCGCGATGGAAGCAAAAGCGTCGAAAGCGATCGCCGCCGACCTGAAGCGCTTCGCACGCCGCTTGCGCTGAGCGGGTTCGCTATATTCTGTGATATACAACGGGGTCGTGGATGATCCAATCCTGTTCGTGCTCGCGGCCGGCATGCTGCTTGCCTCCTTCGTCTACGCCTCCGTGGGCCACGGCGGCGCCTCGGCGTATCTGGCGGCGATGGCGCTCGCCGGCGTGGCGCCCACCGAGATGCGCCCGGTCGCGCTTTCGCTCAACGTCATCGTGTCCACGCTCGCGACGTGGAAATTCTGGCGCGCGGGACACTTCCGCTGGCGCCTGTTCTGGCCGTTTGCCGCGATCTCCATCCCCTTCGCCTATCTGGGCGGCGCCCTCACGCTGCCCGGTGCGGCCTACAAAATCCTGGTGGGCCTGGTGCTCGGCTATGCGGGCTGGCAGCTGTGGCGCAGCTACCGCGCAGGCGAGGAGATGCGCGAAGTGCGCGCGCCTGCGGTGCCGCTCGCCATGGCGATCGGTGCTGCGATGGGACTGCTCTCCGGACTCACCGGCGTGGGCGGCGGGATCTTCCTCAGTCCCTTGCTGCTGATGCTCGGCTGGGCGGGGACCAAGCAGACCTCGGCGGTGGCCGCGCCGTTCATTCTGGTAAATTCGATCGCCGGCCTCGCCGCCGGATTCGTCGCCGGCACCGCTGAACTGCCCGCGTCGGTTGGCCTGCTCGGCGTGGCGGTACTCGCGGGCGGCTGGCTCGGAGCGGAATACGGCAGCCGGCGCTTGACCAATCCCGTGGTGCGCCGCTTCCTCGCGGTCGTGCTCGGCGTTGCAGGGGCCAAGATGGTGCTCGTAGTATGAAGGTGTTCGGTTTCGCCGGATATAGCGGTAGCGGGAAGACCACGCTCATCGAGCAGCTTATTCCGCGCTTCGTCGAGCACGGCCTGCGCGTCTCGCTGATCAAGCACGCGCACCATGCCTTCGACGTCGACCAGCCCGGCAAGGACTCCTACCGCCACCGCCAGGCGGGCGCGAGCGAGGTGCTGGTCACCTCGTCGCGGCGCTGGGTTCTGATGCACGAGCTGCGCGGCGAGGCCGAGCCGACGTTCGACGCGCAGGTGAAGCACCTCGCGCCCTGTGATCTGCTGCTGGTCGAGGGCTTCAAGCACGCGCCCATCCCGAAGCTCGAGGTCTGGCGCGCGGCAACCGGCGAAGGCCTGCTGCACCCGAACGATCCGCATATCGTTGCGCTGGCCTCGGATGCGCAGGTCGAGACGCGCCTGCCGCGGCTCGACCTGAACGACGTCGAGGGCATCGCCGGCTTTATTCGCAGGCATCTGGCGCTGACATGAACAAGGGCCTGCTTTCGGTCGACGAGGCCCTCGCCGTGCTGCTGGAGGGCGCCCGCCCGCTCGAGGAGATCGAGACGCTGCCGACGCTGGAGGCGACCGGGCGCGTGCTGGCACGCGCGCAGACCTCGGCGATGGATGTTCCGCCGATGGACAACAGTGCGATGGACGGCTACGCGGTGCGCCGCGCGGACGTCGCCGCGCCCGACACCCGGCTGCGGGTGACGCAACGTATTGCGGCGGGCGCGGTCGGCGCCGCGCTCGAGCCGGGCACCGCGGCACGCATCTTCACCGGTGCGCCGATTCCGCCGGGCGCGGATGCGATCGTGATGCAGGAGTTCTGCGCGGTGGACGGCGAGCACGTGATCATCAAGAAAGTGCCCCAGCCTGAGGCGTGGATCCGCCGCCGCGGCAGCGACATCCGCGCGGGTGCACAGATCCTCGCGGCGGGCACGCGGCTGCGGCCGCAGGACACCGGACTGGCCGCCTCGGTCGGCATCGCGAGGCTGCCGGTGGTGCGACGCGTGCGCCTCGGGCTGTTTTTCACCGGCGACGAGCTGGTGATGCCCGGCGACCCCCTGCCGCCGGGGCGCATCTACAACTCGAACCGCTTCACGCTGAACGGGCTGGCCAAGATCTTCGACTGCGAGACGCGCGACTACGGCATCGTGCCCGACAGCCTGGAGGCGACGCGCGCCGTGCTGCGTCGCGCGGCGAGCGAGTGCGACGTCATTGTCACCTCGGGCGGGGTGTCGGTGGGCGAAGCGGACTACGTCAAGCCGGCGGTCGAGGCGGAAGGCTCGCTGCTCATGTGGCGCATCGCCATGAAGCCGGGGCGGCCGCTCGCCTTCGGCCGCGTAAGCGCTGGGCGGGGCGAGGGACGCGAGGCCGCCTTCATCGGCCTGCCGGGCAACCCAGTGTCGAGCTTCGTCACCTTCCTGATCTTCGTACGGCCGTTTCTGCTGCGCACGCAGGGCATCGGCGAGGTCGCGCCGCGCGCGCTCGCCGCACGCGCGGATTTCGACTGGATCGACGCCGATCCGCGGCGCGAGTTCCTGCGCGTAAAATGGAATGCCGCGGGCGGACTCGACCTTTACCCGACGCAGGACTCGGCGGTGATGACCTCGACGGCCTGGGCCGACGGCCTGCTCGACAACCCGCCGAACCACGCGATCCGCAAGGGCGACCTGGTGCGTTTCCTCCCGTTCACGGAGCTCTACGGATGAAAGTGAAAGTGCTGTTCTTCGCCTCGCTGCGCGAGCAGCTCGGCCACGCGGGCGAGGAAATCGAGCTGCCGGATGGCGTGGCCACGGTCGGTGGCCTGCGCGCGCATCTCATGGCGCGCGGCGACGCCTGGAGCGCCGCCCTCGGCGATGGCCGCCGGCTGCGCGCCGCGGTGAACCAGGACATGGCCTCGCCCGAAGCGATGCTGCGCGCGGGCGACGAGGTGGCGTTCTTCCCGCCGGTGACCGGAGGCTGAATTGAGAATCGTGATCCAGCACGACGATTTCGACGCCGGCGCGGAAACGCGCGCGCTCTCGGCCGGCAATCCGGCCGTCGGCGCGGTGGCCAGCTTCGTCGGCCTGGTGCGCGACCGCAACGATGGCACGGCCGTGGCGACGATGACGCTGGAGCACTATCCGGGCATGACCGAGAAGGCGATCGCCCGCATCGTCGACGAGGCGAAGCGGCGCTGGGACGTCATCGACTGCACGGTGATCCATCGCATCGGTGAACTGCGACCGGCGGACCAGATCGTGCTCGTCGCGGTGGCGAGCGCGCACCGCGGCGACGCCTTCGCCGCCTGCGAATTCATCATGGACTACCTCAAGACGCAGGCGCCGTTCTGGAAAAAGGAAGCGACCCCCGAGGGTGCGCGCTGGGTCGATGCGCGCGCGAGCGACGACGCGGCCGCGGCGCGCTGGGCGCCGACGCCTACCAAGAACCGCGCCGCCTGAGGCGCGCGGCGAGCGTCCAGGGCAGCTGCGCGAGCGCCATCGCGGCGGCTGCGATGGCGACGATCGGCGCGAGGCGCCAGGGCCAGGGGCCGAGAAAATCGACGATCGAGCGCACGCCGGGCTTGGAGGGGCCGACGAAGCCGTAATTCCAGCCGAAGGCGAGATCGATCGGCAGCACGGCCGCGACGTAGAGCGCGGCGGCGGCGAGGGTCAGCAGCGCGATCGTGCACAGCGCGAGCAGGTGCAGGCTCGAGAAGGCCCTGAAGCTCTCCACCGCGCGAGTGTAATCGCGGGCCCCCGGTAAAATGGCGCGCATGAATGCGATGGCCTTCGCCGCGGTGGGCGCCGGTGCCGCGCTCGGGGCGTGGCTGCGCTGGGGATTCACCACCTGGCTCAATCCGCTCACGCCAAACCTGCCGCTCGGCACGCTCACGGCGAACGTGCTTGGCGGCTACCTGGTCGGGCTGGCGGTGACCTATTTCGGCGGGCACGCCTCGAGCCTGCCGCCCGAGTGGCGGCTGGCGTGCATCACGGGCTTTCTGGGCGCGCTGACCACGTTTTCCACCTTCTCGGCGGAATCCCTGGCCCTGGTCGAGTCGGGTCGCATCGCGAGCGCCGCGGTCCATTCGGCAGCGCACCTGTTCGGGGCGCTCATCGCCACGGCGCTCGGGGTGGCCACCGCGCGCGCGCTCGGCTGGTGAGCAGCGGGCCGCGGCCAGCGGCGTGGCCGCTGCAACGCGCCGGCAGGCGGTTTAGAATTTGGTGCGGTCGAATGACCCCATCAATCCGGAGGAGGAACGTGATGAAAGCATTCCTGGCAGTGACCAGCGCGCTCGCGCTCACGCTTGCGGCACTGCCCGCGCAGGCGCAATCGACCCTGGACGCGGTGAAGTCCAAGGGCTTCGTGCAGTGCGGCGTCAACACCGGCCTTGCCGGTTTTTCGCAACCCGATTCGAAGGGCCAGTGGCAGGGGCTCGACGTCGACCTGTGCCGCGCGGTCGCAGCGGCCGTGTTCGGCGACGCCTCGAAAGTGCGCTATACGCCGCTGACGGCGCAGCAGCGCTTCACTGCGCTGCAGTCGGGTGAAATCGACATCCTGGCGCGCAACACCACCTGGACCACGTCGCGCGATACCAGCCTGGGCCTCAATTTCGCCGGCGTGAACTACTACGACGGCCAGGGTTTCATGGTGCCAAAGAAGCTCAACGTGAAGAGCGCCAAGCAGCTTTCGGGCGCGACGGTCTGCGTGCAGCCCGGCACGACGACCGAGCTCAACCTCGCCGACTATTTCCGCGCCAACAACATGACCTTCAAGCCGGTGGTGATCGAGAAGCTGGAAGAGGTGACCAACGCCTACTTCTCCGGCCGCTGCGACGTCTACACGACGGACGTCTCGGGCCTGGTGTCGGTGCGCAAGTCGCGCGCGCAGAACCCGGCCGACCACGTCATCCTGCCCGAGGTCATCTCGAAGGAGCCGCTCGGGCCGGTCGTGCGGCACGGCGACGACAAGTGGTTCGACATCGTCAAGTGGTCGCTGTTCGCCATGTTCGAAGCCGAGGAGCAGGGGCTTGCCTCGAGCAATATCGACCAGATGGCAGGCAGCAAGAACCCGGGCGTCCAGCGCTTCGTCGGCGCGAGCGGCGAGCTCGGCAAGATGCTCGGCCTGGACGACAAGTGGGCGTTCAATATCGTCAAGCAGGTCGGCAACTACGGCGAGAGTTTCGACCGCAACCTGAAGCCGCTCGGCTTCGACCGCGGCATCAACGCGCTGTGGACCAAGGGCGGCCTGATGTACGCGCCGCCCATGCGCTAGGCACCGGCCGGCCGAGCGCCAGCCTTCGCGCGGCAGCGGGCTGATCCCCGCCGCCGCGTCCATTGCCTCGTGCATTATTCGCTGCGCGACGCGCGCTTCCGCGCGCTTGTGTTCCAGATCGTCGCCCTCGGCGCGGTGCTCGCCGCGGTCGCGTACCTCGTCACCAACACCGTCACCAACCTCGAAGCGCGCAAGATTGCGAGCGGCTTCGGCTTTCTTGCGCGCGAGGCCGGCTTTGCGATCGGCGAGACCACCTTCATCGCCTACAGCGCGGCCGACAGCTACCTGCGCGCGCTCGCCGTGGGCCTGGCGAACACCTTCCGCGTCGCGCTGCTCGGCGTCGTCCTGGCGACGATCGTCGGCACGCTGGTCGGGCTCGCGCGGCTGTCGTCGAACTGGCTGATCAACCGTCTCGCTGCAGTCTACGTCGAGGTGCTGCGCAACGTACCGCTGCTGGTCCAGCTGTTCTTCTGGTACGCGATCATCTCGGAGAACCTGCCCGGACCGCGTGCGGCGCTCAATCCGCTGCCGGGGGTTTTTCTCAGCAACCGCGGCATCGCGGTGCCGACGCTGATTGCCGAGAACGCGCACGCCTGGATGCTCGGCGCCTTCGGGCTCGGGCTGGTGCTCGCCTGGCGCCTCGCGGTCTGGGCGCGGCGTCGGCAGGCACGCACCGGGCAGCCGTTTCACGCCTTCTGGGCGGGGCTGGCCATCGCGCTCGGCCTGCCGCTGGCGGTCTTCTTCGGTGCCGGCGCGCCGTTCAGGCTCGAAGTGCCCGCGCTCGCCGGCTTCAACTTCGCCGGTGGCGCGACGCTGACACCCGAGTTCGCCGCGTTGCTCACCGGCCTCACCGTCTACACCGCGGCATTCATTGCCGAAATTGTGCGTGCCGGCGTGCTCGCCGTGCAGCGCGGCCAGTTCGAGGCCGCCTCTGCGCTCGGCCTGCACCGCAACCTGGCGATGCGCCTCGTGGTGCTGCCGCAGGCGCTGCGCGTGATCGTACCGCCGCTCACCAGCCAGTACCTGAACCTCACCAAGAACAGCTCGCTCGCGGTGGCGATCGGCTATCCGGACATCGTCTCGATCGCCAACACCGCGATTAACCAGACCGGGCAGGCGATCGAAGGCATCGCCATCATCATGGCGGTGTACCTGACGATCAGCCTGTCGATCTCGGCGTTCATGAACTGGTACAACAAGCGCATCGCGCTGGTGGAGCGGTAAATGGGGTCAGACCCCGTCATCGCAGACCGAGGCCCGCTGAAGACCGGCAGGGGGTCTGACCCCATGGCCTGGGTACGCAGCAATCTGTTCTCCAGCTGGGGCAACACCGCGGCGACGCTGGTGATTGTCTACCTGCTGTGGAAGCTGATGCTGCCGTTCCTCGACTGGGCGATCGTCAAGGCGGTGTGGTGGTCGCCCGACGCCAAGGCCTGCCGCCGCGAGGCGAGCGGTGCCTGCTGGGCGCTGATCGCCGACAAGCATCGCTTCATGCTGTTCGGCACCTATCCCTTCGACGCGCAGTGGCGCCCGGCGCTCGCGAGCCTGATTTTCGTCGCCCTCTACGTGGTGAGCGCGATGCGCGTCTGTTGGCGCCCCTGGCTGGCACTGGTCTGGCTCGGCGGTCTCGCCGCGATCGGCGTGCTGATGTGGGGCGGCGTGTTCGGCATGGTGTACGTGGAAAACGAGCGTTGGGGCGGCCTCGCGCTGACGCTGCTGCTCGCCACCTTCGGCATCGCCATCGCCTTTCCGCTGTCGATCCTGCTCGCGCTGGCGCGTCGCTCGACCATGCCGGTCATCCGCTGGCTGGCGATCGGCTACATCGAGCTGATCCGCGGCGTGCCGCTCATCAGCCTGCTCTTCATGGCCTCGGTGATGCTGCCGCTGTTCCTGCCCGAGGGCGTGACGATCGACAAGCTTCTGCGCGCGCAGATCGCGATGATCCTGTTCGCCGCCGCCTACCTTGCCGAGGTGGTGCGCGGCGGACTGCAGGCGATTCCGCGCGGCCAGTACGAGGCGGCGCAGGCGCTCGGGCTGTCGTACTGGAAGATGATGGGCCTGATCATTCTGCCGCAGGCCCTGCGCATCTCGATCCCGCCGCTGGTCAACACGTTCATCGGATTCTTCAAGGACACTTCCCTGGTGCTGATCATCGGCCTGTTCGACCTGCTCACCACGGTGAAGGTCTCGCTCACCGAGCCGAAGTGGACCGGTTTTGGCGTCGAGGCCTACCTGTTCGCCTCCGCGGTGTATTTCGTGTTCTGCTTTGGGATGTCGCGCTACAGTCAGGCGCTCGAGGCGAGCCTCGGCGCCGCGCAGGCGCGCACCACGGCCGGCAAGGGGGCCGCATGATCGAGCTTTCGCGCGTCAACAAGTGGTACGGCGACTTTCACGTGCTGAAGGACGTCGACATCAAGGTCGCCAAGGGCGAGAAGGTCGTGGTCTGCGGGCCCTCGGGTTCGGGCAAGTCGACCATGATCCGACTCATCAACCGGCTCGAGACGCACCAGTCCGGGCGCATCGTGGTCGACGGCATCGAGCTGACGGACGATCTCAAGTCGGTGGACGCCATCCGCCGCGAGGTCGGCATGGTGTTCCAGAGCTTCAACCTGTTTCCGCACCTCACCGTGCTGGAGAACCTGACGCTGGCGCCGATCTGGGTGCGCAAGATGCCGAAGCGCGCCGCCGAGGAGCACGCGCAGCACTTCCTCGAGCGTGTGAAGATTCCGGAACAGGCCGACAAATACCCGGGCCAGCTCTCCGGCGGCCAGCAGCAGCGCGTCGCGATTGCGCGCGCGCTGTGCATGCGGCCGAAAGTGATGCTGTTCGACGAGCCGACCTCGGCGCTCGATCCGGAGATGATCAAGGAAGTGCTCGACGTCATGATCGAGCTCGCCAACGAGGGCATGACCATGGTGTGTGTCACGCACGAGATGGGCTTCGCCAAGACCGTCGCCGACCGCGTCGTGTTCATGGATCAGGGCGAGATCGTCGAGGCGGCGCCGCCGCACGAGTTCTTCGAGGCGCCGAAGACGGATCGCGCCAAGCTCTTCCTCAGCCAGATCCTGGGACACTAGCGCGTGCGTAACCTGATCACCGACGTGGCGGGCCTGCGCGTCGGCCACGCCCACGATGCGACGATTGCCAGCGGCGTCAGCGTCGCGCTGTTCGACGGCCAGGCGACGGCATCGGTTTCGGTGCAGGGCGGGGCGCCGGGCACGCGCGACACCGGACTGCTCGAACCCGAGATGGCCGTGCCGAAGATCGATACGGTGGTGCTCGCCGGCGGTTCGGCGTTCGGGCTCGATGCCGCGGGCGGCGTGATCAATGCGCTTTCGCAGCGCGGCGTCGGATTCGAGGTCGCGGGTCTGCGCGTGCCGATCGCGAGCCAAGCGATCCTTTTCGACCTCGTCAACGGCGGGCGCAAACCCTGGCTGTCCGATCCGGAATGCGAGCATCCTCCGTATTGGGCGCTGGGACGGGCGGCGGCGCTTGCCGCCGAGGAGGCATTCGCCCTCGGCACGGTCGGCGCAGGCGCCGGTGCGACCACGGCCGATCTGAAAGGGGGGCTGGGCTCGAGCAGCACGCGAACGCGCTCGGGACACGTCGTCGGAGCGCTGGTTGCGGTCAATGCGCTCGGATCCACGATCATCGGCGATGGCCCGCATTTCTGGGCCGGCGCCTACGAGCGTGAACGCGAATTCGGCGGCCTGGGCTGGCCGGCTTCGATCCCTGCGGATTCGCTCGCGCCGCGCTTCAAGGCGGGTGTTCAGCCCTCGACCACGATCGGGTTGGTGGCGACCGACGCGACGCTGAGCAAGGCCGAGTGCAAGCGGCTCGCCATCATGGCGCATAACGGGCTGGCGCGTGCCATCCGACCGGCGCACGCGCCGATGGACGGCGACACGCTGTTCGCCGCGGCGACCGGACGCAACCGCTCAGCGGTTGACTCGATCTTGCTGACCGAGCTCGGCCTGGCCGCGGCGGACTGTGTCGCGCGGGCAATCGCGCGCGGTGTGTTCGAGGCGCAGGCACTGCCGTTCCCCGGCGCGCTGCCGGCCTGGAAGGACCGCTTCGCTGCCCGCGCCTAGCGCTCGAGTGCGAGCACCGAGTTCTCGGGCGCCTCGGGGTCGTAGCGCACGCCGACCTTGGTGCCGACCTCGGGCACCGTGGCGGCGAGGCAGCCGGCGAACTCGTCGCGCTGAATCGGCTCGCTCGCGCCGCGCGGCGTGAAGCGGTAGCGCACGCAGTAGCCGCCGTGGTTCTCCTGCCAGACGCGCACCACTTCGCCCTCGGCGAGCGCGCCGTGGCTGTACAGCCAGGCGCGCGCCGCGCGCGCCTGCCGGATCCGGCGCAGCACCGCGAAAACGAACGCGACTGCGACCGCAACGACGAAGCCGATGGTGAAGGCGTCTGCGTCCATGCCCGATCCTGGCGTGCGCCGGGTGCTGCTCAGCCGGCGCTGAGCGAGGCCTTCAACTCCGCCAGCTCGGCCTCCGCGAGCGTCTCCTTCTCGAGCAGCAGTCTGGCGCCGCGCTCGAGCACCGCACGCTCGCGGCCGAGAATAGCCACCGCCTGCTGCCAGGCGCCGTTGACGATGTCGCGCACTGCGAGGTCGATCTCGCGCGCGGTTTCCTCGCTGTATTCGCGCGGCGCGCCCATGGTCGGCACGCCGAGCAGGTTGGGGCGCTCCTCTTCGTAGGATACCGGACCGAGCGTGTCGACCATGGCGAAACGGGTCGCCATGCTGCGGGCGATCGAAGTCACCTTGGCGAGGTCGTCCGCGGCTCCGGTGGACAGGTGGCCGAAGACGATGTGCTCCGCGGCGCGTCCGCCGAGCAGCACCGCCATCTTCTTCTGCAGCTCCTCGCGCGTCATCAGGAAGCGGTCCTCGGTCGGCCGCTGGATGGTGTAGCCGAGCGCGCCGATGCCGCGCGGGATGATGGAGATCTTGTGCACCGGGTCGGTCCCCGGCAGCGACATGGCGACCAGCGCGTGCCCCATCTCGTGGTGGGCGACCACGCGCCGCTCGAGCTCGTTCAGCACGCGGTTCTTCTTCTCCAGTCCGGCGACGATGCGTTCCACCGCGTGCGTGAAGTCTTCCAGCGTCACCTCCTCGGCGTTGCGCCGCGTGGCGAGCAGCGCCGCCTCGTTCACCAGGTTGGCGAGGTCGGCACCCGAGAAGCCGGGCGTCAGGGCGGCGATCTGCTCGAGCTGCACGCCGGCGGCGAGCCGGATCTTCTTGATGTGCACGGCGAGGATCTGGATGCGTCCGGCCTTGTCGGGCCGGTCGACGAGCACCTGGCGATCGAACCTTCCGGCGCGCAGCAGCGCCGGGTCGAGGATCTCGGGACGGTTGGTGGCGGCGAGCAGCACCAGCCCGGTCGACGGGTCGAAGCCATCGAGCTCGGAGAGCAGCTGGTTGAGCGTCTGCTCCTTCTCGTCATGCCCGCCCATCAGGCCGGTGCCGCGCGCACGGCCGAGCGCGTCGAGCTCGTCGATGAAGATGATGGCCGGTGCCCGCTGGCGGGCCTGCTCGAACAGGTCGCGCACCCGGGCCGCCCCCACGCCGACGAACATCTCGACGAATTCCGAGCCGGAGATCGAGAAGAACGGCACACCTGCCTCGCCGGCCACCGCGCGCGCGAGCAAGGTCTTGCCGGTACCCGGCGGGCCGACGAGCAGCACGCCCTTCGGGATGCGCGCGCCGAGCCGCCCGTAGCGCTCTGGATTCTTGAGGAATTCGACGATCTCCTGCAGCTCGGTCTTCGCCTCGTCGACGCCGGCGACGTCGGCGAAGGTGACGCCGGTCTGCTTCTCGACGTAGACCTTGGCGCGGCTCTTGCCGACGTTCATGAAGCCGCCCAGCCCCTGCTGGCCAGCCATGCGGCGGATCAGCAGGAACCAGATGCCGAAGAACACCAGCGCCGGCACCACCCAGGACAGCAGGTCGCGCAGAAAGGTGCTCTCGTGCACCTGTGTGTAGGGCACGTTGTACTGCGATAAGCGCTCGGCGAGCTTGGGCTCCACCAGGTTCGCCACCGCCACGGTCTTGCGGCCCTCGGGCGACTTCAGCTTGCCGGTGATGCGCCGCTCGCTGACCGTCACCTCGGAGATGCGGCCGGCCTTCAGCATCTGCTCGAACTCGCTGTAGGGCACGACGTCGACGGTCTGCGACTGCTGCCACCACTGCTGCACCAGCAGTACGCCGAACAGGGCGATGACGAAATACCAGAAGTTGAACTGTTGGCGCCGCTCCATGTGGACCAGTATAGGACGCGGCTCAGGCCGGCGTCGATCTGCGCAGCGCGAGCAGCAGGACCAGGTAGCCGGCGATCGCAGCGAGCGCCGAACCGAGCAGGATGCCGACGCGCTCGTCGACCGGCAGCTGGGCGACGAATTCCTCCTTGAAGGCCAGGCTGCCGATGAACAGGCTCATCGTGAAGCCGATGCCGGTGATGATGGCCGCGCCGTAGAACGCGGCCCAAGTCGTGCCGGAAGGCAGGCGCGTCAGTCCGGCGAGCACCAGCAGACCGCTGACCAGCATGATGCCGACCTGCTTGCCGAAGAAAAGACCGGCGGTGATGCCGAGCGGGATCGGGTGCGCGAGGTCGCTGAGCTGCATGCCCTCGAATGACACGCCGGCGTTGGCGAATGCAAACAGCGGCAGCACGCCGAAGGCGATCGGGCCGTGCAGATCGGCCTCCAGCCGTCGCGCCGGCGCGTCCTCCCGCGGGCCCGGCGTGCGCAGCGGAATCGTCAAGGCGAGCAGCACACCCGCCAGCGTGGCGTGCACCCCCGACTTGAGCACCGCCACCCACAGCACGAGCCCGACCAGCAGGTACGGGGACAGGCGACGGATGCCGCTGCGGTTGAAGACGATGAGCAGGCCGAGTGCGGCCGCGGCGATCGCCAGCGTCACCGGCGCCGGTGCGGCGGAATAGAACAGCGCGATGATCAGGATCGCGCCGATGTCGTCCACGATCGCGACCGTGAGCAGGAAGATCTTCAGGCCGCGCGGCACCCGGTCGCCGAGCAGCGCCAGCACGCCGAGCGCGAAGGCGATGTCCGTGGCCGATGGAATCGCCCAGCCACGCAGCGCCACCGGATCGTCGCCATTCATCGCCGCGTAGATCAGCGCCGGGCCGGCGATGCCACCGATCGCCGCCGCGACCGGCAGGAACGCCTGGCGCAGAGTCGACAGCTCGCCTTCGACCAGCTCGCGCTTCAGCTCGAGGCCGACCACGAAAAAGAACACCGCCATCAGCCCGTCGTTGATCCACAGCAGCAGCGGTTTGGCGATCACCAGCTCGGCGACCTGCACCACGATCGGAATGTCGAGGAACGCGCGATAGGCGCCGGCGAGCGGCGAGTTGGCGACCGCCATCGCGGCAACGGCGGCGAGAAACAGCAGGATGCCGGGCGCGGACTCCTTGTGCAGGAGGTTGCGCAGTGCCGTAAATACGGCGGGCTCGGAGGACAGGCTCGAGTGCATGCGGGCGGCGTACGCGAGGCGAACGTCGGGTGACAGGGTCAAGTCTATGGCAGGCATGAGCGCCCCATGGACTGCACGGTGTTCGCCTGATCATCCGCGTTGCGATGTTTCGCCATGTCGTCCTTTCGCTGGGCGCGGGGTCGCCGGGCACCGCAGGGGCGCCGACCATGATCCGCCGAGCTGTGCTTGAATCCCTCCTTACCGACCCCATCTGGCTTGAAGGATCTCTGAAAGATCAAGGCCATGCGCTTCGACAAGCTCACCACCCAGTTCCAAGCGGCCCTCGCTGACGCCCAGAGCCTCGCGGTCGGCCACGACAACCCTTACATCGAGCCGCAGCACCTGCTGGCAGCGCTGCTCGGCCAGCAGGACGGCTCGGCCGCCTCGCTCATCCAGCGCGCCGGCGGCAACCCGCTCGCTCTGCGCAAGGCGCTGCAGGAGGCGATCGGAGGCCTGCCGAAAGTCGAGGGCACGGGCGGCGAAATCAACGTTTCGCGTGAACTGGGCGCGCTGCTCAACGTCGCCGACAAGCTCGCGCAGAAGCGCAGCGATCAGTTCATCGCCTCGGAAATGTTCCTGCTCGCGCTCTGTGGCGACAAAGGCGAGACCGGGCGCCTGCTCAAACAGGCGGGCGTCACGCTGCCCGCACTCGAGGCCGCGATCGACCAGGTGCGCGGCGGGCAGACGGTAACCGGGCAGGAGGACGAGGGACAGCGCCAGGCGCTCGCCAAGTACACGCTCGATCTGACGGCGCGCGCCCGCCAGGGCAAGCTCGATCCGGTGATCGGCCGCGACGACGAGATTCGCCGCGTGATCCAGATCCTGCAGCGGCGCACCAAGAACAACCCGGTGCTGATCGGCGAGCCCGGCGTGGGCAAGACGGCGATCGTCGAAGGCCTCGCGCAGCGCATCGTCAATGGCGAGGTGCCGGAATCGCTGAAGAACAAGCGCACCCTGGTGCTCGACATGGCGGCGCTGCTCGCCGGGGCGAAGTACCGCGGCGAGTTCGAGGAGCGGCTGAAGGCGGTGCTGAAGGAGATCGCGCAGGACGAGGGCAACACCATCGTCTTCATCGACGAGTTGCATACCATGGTGGGCGCGGGCAAAGCCGAGGGCGCGATCGACGCCGGTAACATGCTCAAGCCCGCGCTCGCGCGGGGCGAACTGCACTGCATCGGTGCGACCACGCTCGACGAGTACCGCAAGTACGTGGAAAAGGACGCCGCGCTCGAACGCCGCTTCCAGAAGGTGCTGGTCGGCGAGCCGACGGTCGAGGCGACCATCGCCATCCTGCGCGGGCTGCAGGAGAAATACGAGGTGCACCACGGCGTCGAGATCACCGACCCGGCGATCGTCGCCGCGGCGGAGCTGTCGCACCGCTACATCACCGACCGCTTCCTGCCGGACAAGGCGATCGACCTGGTCGACGAGGCTGCTGCGCGCATCAAGATGGAGATCGACTCCAAGCCGGAATCGATGGACCGGCTCGACCGGCGCCTGATCCAGCTGCGCATCGAGCGCGAGGCGATCAAGAAGGAAACCGACGAGGCGTCGAGGAAGCGCCTGGCGCTCATCGAGGAAGAGATCGCGCGGCTGGAGAAGGACTATTCGGACCTCGAGGAGATCTGGAAGGCGGAGAAAGCGCAGGTCGCGGGCAGCGCGCAGGTCAAGGAATCGCTCGAGAAGCTGCGTCTGCAGATGGAGGATGCGCGGCGCAAGGGCGACTGGCAGACCATGAGCGAGATCCAGTACGGCCGCATTCCGCAGCTCGAGGCGCAGCTGAAGCGGGCGGAAACCGCGGGCGAGGAAGGCGCGCAGAAGGCGAAGCTGCTGCGCACCAAGGTCGGCGCCGAGGAGATCGCCGAGGTGGTGTCGCGCGCGACCGGCATCCCGGTGTCGAAGATGATGCAGGGCGAGCGCGACAAGCTCATCCACATGGAAGAACGGCTGCACCAGCGTGTCGTCGGCCAGGACGAGGCCGTGCGCCTGGCGTCCGACGCGATCCGGCGCTCGCGCTCCGGGCTCGCGGATCCGAACCGGCCTTACGGCTCGTTCCTGTTCCTCGGTCCCACCGGCGTCGGCAAGACGGAGCTGTGCAAAGCGCTTGCCGCGTTCCTGTTCGACTCGGAAGAGCAGCTCATCCGGCTCGACATGTCCGAGTACATGGAAAAGCACACCGTCGCGCGTCTGATCGGCGCGCCACCGGGCTACGTCGGCTACGAGGAAGGGGGCCAGCTGACCGAGCAGGTGCGGCGCCGGCCCTATTCGGTGATCCTGCTCGACGAGATCGAGAAGGCGCACCCGGACGTGTTCAACGTGCTGCTGCAGGTGCTCGATGACGGCCGGCTGACCGACGGACACGGCCGCACGGTCGATTTCAAGAACACCGTGGTGGTGATGACCTCGAACCTCGGTTCGCAGATGATCCAGCGGATGGCGGGCAGCGATTACGGCGTCATCAAGGTCGCGGTGATGGGCGAGGTGAAGGCGAACTTCCGCCCCGAATTCATCAACCGCATCGACGAGGTCATCGTGTTCCATGCGCTGGGCGAGGAGCACATCAAGTCGATCGCCCGCATCCAGCTGCAGCTGCTCGCGCGCAGGCTTGCGCACATGGAGTTCGGCTTCGAGATCTCGGATGCCGCGGTGACCGAGGTGGCGAAGGCGGGGTTCGATCCGGTGTACGGCGCGCGGCCGCTCAAGCGCGCGATTCAGTCGGAGATCGAAAACCCGCTGTCCAAGGCACTGTTGGACGGGCGCTATGCGCCGAAGGATACGATCTTCGTCGACTGGCGCGGCGGGCGCATGGTGTTCGAGAAAGCGCCCGCGAAAGCGGCCGCCTGAGCGCGCCGACGCAAGGGCCGGCGGCGATGGATGCGCTCTCGCGCATGCTCGCCCGTCTGCAGACGCAGAAGGCCTGCCTCGACTACGCCGCCCAACAGGTGGCGATGCTGCCGGGGCATGTGCTGGAAGTGGGCCTCGGCAAGGGGCGCAGCTACGATCGTCTGCGCACGCTGTTGCCACAGCGCAGGATCTACGCCTTCGATCGCGAGGTGCACTGTCCGCTGCCGCTGCGGCCGCCCGAGGCGCAACTCTTTCTCGGCGACTTCCGCGAGTCACTGCCGGCTGCGTTCGAGCGACTCGGGCGAAGCGCCGCGCTTGCCCATGTCGACCTCGGCACGGAGGATTTCGCGCGCGACTGCGCGCTGGCGGCGGCAGTTGCGCCGCTGCTCGATCGCCTGCTGCTGCCCGGTGCGGTGGTGCTTGGCGACCGGCCCATGCGACAGGCGGGCTGGACGGCGCTGCCGCATCCCGCCGCCGATGCGGCGTTTCCCTACTACCTCTATCGCAAGGCGAGCGGGGCGTAGTCGGAGGCCGCGCGCAGGCGCCGCGTGCGCAGGAGCAACTCCTCCCACAGTCCCTCGGTATCCTTGCGGAACACGGTGTCGATGTCGGCGCCCAGCACCGACCACAGGCCGCGGTCGAGCTCGTTGCGCAGCTCGCCCGGGCGCCAAGCCACGTAGCCGACGTAGTAGCGCGCCTCGTTCGGCGTGGTCTCGATGATTTCGTCGATCGTCGTGACGCGGAAGGCGAGGTAAAGGTTCTTCATCAGGTACACCGTGCCCTCGCCCGGATCGTCCTTGCGCCGCACCAGCGCCACCAGCGCGCTGCGCGAGAACGGCCCGCCGTAGTACACCGGCTCCTTGACCTGCTTCGAGGGCTCGTGTTCGGGGAACAGGCTGAACAGCGATCGCTTGGTCGGGCGGTTGAGAATCACGCCGATGTGGCCGCCGTTCGGCGCCGGCGCGGCAATCAGCACGGACTGCCGGTAGTCGGCGTCGCGGAAAGCCGGATGCGCGATGAGCAGCACGGCTTCGTCGTCATCGCGCTGCGCCTGTGCCGGGGCGACGCCCAGCAGGGCGCAGGCCGCGATCGCGCCCAGCACGACGCGCACCCGGCGTCTCACCACTTCGTCACCAATCCGTTGAGCACAAAGCCAAAAACGCCACCCGGCGCAGTCACGGAACGAGTATACGCCTCGCGCCGCGGATGCAAATGGATGCCATTTCCCGCCGGCTATGGACATCGCGCGGCGCGGCGATGTCGGCTGCATTTGAGCCTGCTCAAATGCGCGCCGCAATTGCTCTTGACTTCGTTTCCTGCGGTGCTAACGTTCGGTCACGAGCACGTGACACGGCACAAGCGAAAGCGGCTGCCGCGCGATCGGGGCAAACTCGGGCGACATGTCCGGGCAAGCGCCAAATCATCGGGCCGTGCAAGTTTGGCGGCCACTCGCGTGCTCGACGGGGCGGCAGCGGCCGTTCCCTGAGTGTGCCGCTCTCTGGCGGCACTGCCCGGCGCCGCCGGGCTCTTAAGCCCCGCGCATGCGGGGCTTTTCATTTGGCGCCCCGCGCATGCGGGGCTTTTCATTTGGCCCCCGCCATTGCGGCGCCCCTCGTCCGCGGGCGGACAGCGGCCTGCCGCCCGAGGGCACGGGCGACCATCTCTTCCCACAGCCCTCGCGTGTCGCTGCGAAACAGCACCTCCGCATCGGCCGGCAGCAGGTACCAGCCCTCGCGCATGAGTTCGCTCTCGAGCTGCCCCGGCGCCCAGCCCGAAAAGCCGACGTACATGCGATAGCGCGCAGCACCGGACTCCAGCAGCTGCGCGACATTCTTCTGGTGCATGCTGAGGTAGATGCCGCGCAGCACGTGAAAGGCGCTCGACGCGGGCGGCGTCGGCGACTCGAATACCGCGACGACGCTGCGGCGCATCACCGGTCCACCGAAGTACAGCGCATCCTTGTAGTTCGCTGCCGGCAGCCCGGGTACGAGCGGCGCGAGCTCGAGCTGCGTCGGGCGGTTGAGGATCACGCCGACGGTGCTGCCATCCGGGCGCTGCGTCACCAGCACCACGGTCTGCATGAAATTGGGATCGAGCAGATCGGGCTTCGCGACGAGCAGCGCGCCGTTCGGCTCCTCACGCTGCGGCGCCGTTTCCTCCCAGGCGAACGCCGTGCCCGCCATCGCACACCACAGCACCAGGCACAGTCGCACCATCATGAGAGCCGCATTATGGTGGCTGCCCTTGCGCGGCGGCAAACGTATACTGCGAGCCTTTCGCGGCGAGGAGCGTGCGGCATGTATCGTCCTTTCGATCTCAGCGGCCGCAGTGCGGTCGTCACCGGCGGCAACGGCGGCATCGGCTACGGCATGGCCAAGGCGCTGCTCGACGCGGGCGCGCGGGTCGCGATCTGGGGTTCGAACCCGGAAAAGACCACCAAGGCCAAATCGATGCTCGCCGCCGAGGCGGGTCCGGTCGAGGCCTTCGTCTGCGACGTGACCGACGAGGCGCAGGTAGCAAAGGCCTTTGCCGACTCGGTCGCTGTGCTCGGCAAGGTCGACGCCTGTTTCGCCAACGCCGGCGTCTCGGCGCGGCCCACGCCGCTGCTCGACATGACGCTGGAGGAGTTCCGTCGCGTGCTGCGCGTGAACCTGGAGGGTACCTTTCTCACGTTTCGCGCCGCCGCGCGCCACATGGTCGAGCACGGCGCGGGCGGGGTGCTGGTGTCGACGGCGAGTACGGCCGCGATCGAGGGCGCGGCGCGCAACAGCCACTACGGCGCGTCGAAGGGCGGCCTGACGGCCTACGTGCGCGCGCTGGCCGTCGAGCTGGCGCGCTACCGCATCCGCGTCAATGCGATCCTGCCGGGCTGGATCGAGACCGAGATGACGGCGCGTGCGATGAGCGACGAAAAGTTCCGTGCCGCCGTGCTGCCGCGCATTCCGGCGCGCCGCTGGGGCACCTGGGACGATTTCGGCGGCATCGCCGTGTATCTGATGAGCGACGCCTCTGCCTATCACACCGGCGAGCAGATCGTCATCGACGGCGGCTATACCAAGTTCTGACCTGAGTCAATCGCGCGCGGCGCCAAAGGAGTAGCTTGAATAGCTGCGGCCGAGTGAGGCCGGTCCAAGCGCCGGTTTCCCGCAGTCCGTTCAACCGTTCTTTCATTGGAGTCGCATATGCGCAGTGTCATTCGCTGGTTTGCCACCGGTTTTCTTTCGTTCGCCTTCGCCGTGCCGCTCGTGGGGGCCGAGGAGGTCAGCAGCGCCGATGTCAAGAAAACCATCGCAGCGTTCGAGTTCAAGGACCCGTCGATGAAGACGCGCTTCAAGCGCGCGCACGGTTATGCGGTCTTCCCGACCATCGGCAAGGGCGGCCTGATCGTCGGCGGCGGCGCGGGCGACGGCCACGTCTTCGAGCGCGGCCGGCTGCTCGGCACCGCGAGCGTCACACAGATCACGGTCGGCTTGCAGGCCGGCGTCCAGGAGTTCAGCGAAGTGATCTTCTTCCAGAACAAGGCTGCGCTCGACCGCTTCACCGCGGGCAAGTTCGAGCTCTCGGCCAATGCGTCGGCGATCATTGCCAAGGCGGGCGCCTCCGGCACCGCGGACTATCGCGACGGCGTGGTCGTATTCACCATGGCGAAGGAAGGTGCCATGGTCGAGGCCGCCGTGGGCGGGCAGAAGTTCAGCTTCCAGTCGAAGGTGAAGTAGCCGCCGCGGCGCCGGCGCTCAGCGTCGCGGCGCGCCGGGTTCAGTTGAACGCCGCGATGCCCGTCATTGCGCGCCCGAGGATCAGCGCGTGGATGTCGTGCGTGCCCTCGTAGGTGTTCACCACCTCGAGGTTGACGAGGTGGCGCGCGACGCCGAACTCGTCGGAAATGCCGTTGCCGCCCATCATGTCGCGCGCCAGGCGCGCGATGTCGAGCGCCTTGCCGCAGGAGTTGCGCTTCAGGATCGAGGTCGTCTCGACCGCTGCGGTGCCCTCGTCCTTCATGCGGCCGAGGCGCAGGCAGCCCTGCAGCCCGAGCGTGATCTCGGTTTGCATGTCGGCGAGCTTCTTCTGGATGAGCTGGTTCGCTGCCAGCGGGCGGCCGAACTGCTTGCGATCGAGCACGTACTGCCGCGCGCGGTGCCAGCAGTCCTCCGCCGCGCCGAGCGCGCCCCAGGCGATGCCGTAGCGTGCGGAATTGAGGCAGGTGAAGGGGCCCTTCAGGCCGCGCACCTCGGGAAAGGCGTTTTCCTCCGGGCAGAAGACGCTGTCCATCACCACTTCGCCGGTGATCGAGGCGCGCAGGCCCACCTTGCCGTGGATCGCCGGCGCGGACAGCCCCTTGGCGCCCTTGTCGAGGACGAAGCCGCGGATCGCGCCTTCGTCGTCCTTCGCCCAGACGACGAACACGTCGGCGATCGGCGAATTCGAGATCCACATCTTCTGACCGGTGAGCGCATAGCCGCCGTCGACCTTCTTCGCGCGCGTGCTCATCGAACCCGGGTCGGAGCCGTGGTTCGGCTCGGTGAGGCCGAAGCAGCCGATCCACTCGCCAGAGGCCAGCTTCGGCAGGTATTTCTGCTTCGTCGCCTCGTTGCCGAACGCGTAGATCGGCAGCATGACCAGCGAGGACTGCACGCTCATCATCGAGCGGTAGCCCGAATCGACGCGCTCGACTTCGCGCGCGATGAGGCCATAGCTGACGTAATTGAGTTCCGGGCCGCCGTACTGCGCGGGGATCGTCGGGCCGAGCAGGCCGAGCTCGCCCATTTCGCGGAAGATCGACGGGTCACTGGATTCGCTGCGGAACATCTCGAGCACGCGCGGCGCGAGCTTGTCCTGGCAGTAGGCGGCGGCGGCGTCGCGCACCATGCGCTCGTCCTCGCTGAGCTGGTCGTTGAGCAGCAGCGGGTCGTCCCAGACGAACGCTGCCTTGGCCTTGGGTTTCTCGGGCGCATTCATGTCGTTTGCCTCAGTTCATTTTCTCGAGAATCACGGCGAGACCCTGGCCCACGCCGATGCACAGCGAGACCGCCGCGTAACGCGCGCCACTCTGCTGCATCTCGCGCGCCACGGTCAGCGCGAGGCGCGCGCCGGAGCAGCCGAGCGGGTGGCCGATGGCGATCGCGCCGCCGTTCGGGTTGACACGCGGGTCCTTGAAGTCGACTTTCAGGAGCTTGAGGCAGCCAAGCACCTGACTGGCGAAGGCCTCGTTGATCTCGATGATGTCCATGTCCTTGAGCGCGAGGCCCGCGCGCTCGAGCGCGAGCGGGATCGCGTAGGCCGGGCCAACGCCCATGATGCGCGGCTCGACGGCAGCCGAGGCGGCGGCGCGGATGCGCACCAGCGGCTTTTTACCCTTCTTCTCACCCCAGCCGCGGCTGCCGACGACGAGCGCCGCCGCGCCGTCGTTCACGCCCGAGGCGTTGCCGGCGGTGACCACGCCGCCTTCGAACAGCGGCTTGAGCTTGGCGAGCGCCTCGAGCGTTGCGTCGCGCCGCGGGTGCTCGTCACGCGCGACCGATTCTGGCGCGGCATCCTTTTTCTTCGCCGGCAGCGTGATCGGCAGGATCTCGCTCTCGTAGAAGCCTTCCTGCTCGGCCTTGGCGTACTTAACTTGGGAGGCGAGCGCGAAGGCGTCGGCCTCCTCGCGCGTGATGCCGAAGTCCTTGGCGACGTTGTCGCCGGTCTGCGGCATGGCGTGGTCGCCGTACTGCTTGGCGAAGCGCGGGTTGGTGAAGCGCGAGCCGATCGTGGTGTCGTACATCTTGACGTTGCGGCTGTAGGGGCTGTCCGCCTTGCCCATGACGTAGGGCGCGCGGGTCATGCTCTCGACGCCGCCGGCGATGTACAGATCGCCCTCGCCGCAAGTGATCGCGCGCGCCGCATCGGTGATCGCCTGCAGGCCGCTCGCGCACAAGCGGTTGACCGTCACGCCCGGCACCGTCGGCGGCAGGCCGGAGAGCAGCGCGGCGAAGCGCGCGACGTTGCGGCAGTCCTCGCCGGCCTGGGTCACGCAGCCCAGCACCACGTCGCTGATCTCTTCGGGCGCGAGGGCGTTGCGCGCGACCACTTCCTTGATCACCTCGCCGGCGAGGTCGTCCGGCCGCACCGGGGCGAGCTTTCCGGCGTGGCGGCCGATGGGGGAGCGCAGTCCGTCGTAGATGTAGGCATCGAGCATGGCAGCCTCTCTGGATTCAGGATTCCGGGGTGAGCAGGGAAACGCCGAGGCGCGCGCGGCGGCGCAGCCATGGGCTCGGGCGGTAGCGCGGCTCCTGGTAAAGCGCGTGCATGGCCTCGAGGATGGTGAGAATCTTCGCCGCACCGATAGCATCGCCCATGGCGAGCGGTCCCTTCGGGTAGTTCAGGCCGAGCATCACGGCGCGGTCGAGATCCTCGGGCGTGGCGATGCGCTGCTGCACGATGTCGCAGCCGACGTTGACGATGTGCGCGACGACGCGCTGCGCGACGAAGCCGGCCGAATCGCGGATCAGCGAAACCGGCACGCCGTCGGCGGCGAGCAGGCCGTGCGCCGCGTCGCGCATCTCGGGCCGGGTGAGCGGCGTGGTCATCAGCGTGCGCCGCTTGGCAAAGCCGAAAAGCGGATCGACGGCGATGGTGCGCGCGGGGTCGAGATGCAGCTGCAGCGCAGTCGTGGTCGCGTCCTGGCCGAGCGGCGCGACGAGGCAGACGACGTCCGCCGGCGGCTTGGCGCCGGTGTCGACGCGCGCGCCGAGCGCGCCGGCGAGCTCGGCGAGCGCCGGCGCGTTCGGCGCGACCCAGACGCGCTCGGCCTTGCGCGGCGGCACCGGCTGCTCGGGCAGCTTCTCCGCGCCGTCCTTGCCGTAGACGTACCAGCCGCGCCCGGTCTTGCGTCCGAGCAGGCCCGCGGCGACGCGCGGCTCGAGCAGGTACGAGGGCCGGTAGCGCGGCTCCTCGAAATACTGCTGGTAGAGCGACTGCATGACGCCGTAATGCACGTCGAGACCGACCAGGTCCATCAGGCCGAAGGGGCCGAGACGGAAACCCGCCGCGTCGACCAGGATGCGGTCGATCGTCGCGAAGTCGGCGACGCCTTCGGTGAGCACGCGCATCGATTCGGGCGTATAGCCGCGCCCGGCGTGGTTGACGACGAAACCCGGCGTGTCCTTGCAGCGCACCGGCGTGTGGCCGAAGCGCCGCGCTAGGGCGGCGAGTGCTTCGCCGACCCAGGGCTCGGTGAGTGCGCCGTCGACGACCTCGACGATCTTCATCACCGGCACCGGATTGAAGAAGTGATAGCCCGCGACCCGGCCCGGCGTCATGCAGGCCGCGGCCATTGCCGTCACCGACAGCGACGAGGTGTTCGAGGCGAGCACGCAGTCCTCGCCGACGATGCCCTCGAGCTCGCGGAACAGGGCGCGTTTCGCGTCCAGATCCTCGACGATCGCCTCGACGACGATGTGGCAAGCGGTGAATTCCGCCACGCTCGCGGCGATCTCGATGCGCGCCACCGCCGCATCGGCCGCAGCCTGTTCGACGCGCCCCTTCTGCACCAGGCCGGCCAGCGCCTTGGCGATCGCGTCGCGCGCCGCCTGCGCCGCACCCGGCTTGGCATCGAACACCTGCACGCGGGCGCCGCACTGGGCGAGGACCTGCGCGATGCCGCGTCCCATGGTGCCGCTGCCGACGACGCCGGCGCACAGGTCCTTGCGATTGGGGTCCAGCATGACAGCCTCTCGCCGATCGGCACTGGGGAAGCCGGATTTTACCGGCGCACCGGGGTCGCGTGGCCGGCGCGGGGCGAAACCGCGGCCCCGGCGGCTGCTTGCCGGAGTCCGGCCGGCGGGCTATAACGCGCTCCAGGGGACGCGAGAGCGAAGGAGGGCCCGTGAAATACCAGAAGATCCTGCTTGCCTACAACGGATCGGAGGACGGCAAGCGCGCGCTGGTCGAGTGCGGCGAGCTCGCCAACTTCCTCGGCGCCGAGACCCACCTGCTCGCCGTGGCCAGCATGCCGCCGAGCCTGTTCCTGACCGAGGGCTTCGTCCCCGAAGAGCTGCTCGAAGAGGAGAAAAAGCGCACCCAGGCGGTGCTCGACGAGGGAATCCGCGCGCTGCGCGACAAGGGCTTCAACGCCACTGGGCACCTCGCGGTCGGCGAGCCGGTCGAGGAGATCTGCCGCCTCGCGAAGGAGCTGGGTTGCGATCTGATCGTCGTCGGGCACAACCAGAACACCTCGTTCGCCGCGCGCTGGTGGAAGGGCTCGGTCGGTGCAACCTTGTCCGACTACGCGCCCTGCAGCCTGCTGATCGCGTTGTCGCGCAGCTGAAGCGTCTCGCTCTCCGCAGCGCCGCGATCGCGCTGCTGGCCAGCGTACTCGCGGCGACGCTTGCGCGCAGCGAGTGGCACCGCACGCTGGAAAACCTGTACGTTGACAGCTGGCACCTGCTCGCCGGCCAGCGCTACGCGCCGCGACACACCGCACTCGTCGTCGCCGACGACGCCACGCTGGCGCTGCTGAAGGACGACCCGCTCGCCTTCTGGGCGCCGCATTTCGGCCACGTACTCGAGGTGCTGATGCGTGCGGGCGCGAAGGTGGTGGGCTTCGACTTTCTTTACCTGGTGAGCGCCGAGGGCTGGCTGCGCAAGCTCGAGCTGCCGGACAGCGCGGCGAGCCGCAGCTACGATGCCCCGCTGCGCGCCGCGCTGGCGCAGGGGCGCACGGTGCTGATCACGCAGCTGGTCGAACGCGGCGACGGCCGGCCGGAACTGCTGCTGCCGCCGCCGGAGCAGCTGCTGCTCCTGCCGCGTGGCGTTCACGATCTCGGCGTCGCCAACCTGCACCCCGACGCGGACAAGCACGTGCGGCACTTCTATCCGTCGATTGCCGCCGACGCGGAAGTTCCCGGCCTGAGCCTCGGCCTGCAGCTCGCGCTGCGCATGGTCGACGCCGACCCGACGCTGGCTGCCTGGGAGATTGGCGGGGTTCGCTTGACGCGTGCGCCCGAGCCGCGCGCGATCGGCTTTGCCGGTCCGCCGGGCACCGTTCCCGCGCTGTCGATGGCGCGCCTGCTCGCGCCCGGTGCGCTCGAGGATCCGCAGGTGCGCGCGCTGAAGGGGCGCGCGGTGATCCTGGCGGCGGACAACAGCGGCACGCCGGACCGGCACTTCACGCCGTATTCGCGCGGACCGCGCTCGGCGCAGATGTCGGGCGCTGAAATCCAGGCCAATATCGTCGAGACGCTGCTCGGCGCGGACACGCCGCGCGCGGCGGGCGCGTTCGGCCGTTGGGCCTGGCTGCTCGCCGTCGGCGGGCTCGGCAGCTGGCTGTTCCTGCGCGTCGGCGCGGGCGCGGGAGCGGCGATCGGCCTGGCGCTCGGCGCTGCCGTCGCACTCGCCGGCTACGCGCTGTTCGAGGCCAACTGGCTGCTGCCGGTCGCCGAGCCGCAGGTCGCGCTGCTCGGCGCCTATCTCATGACGCTCGGCCTGCGCTTCACTGGCGAGGCGCGCGCGCGTGCGCAGCTGCGCAGCCTGTTCGGACGCTACGTATCGGACGAAGTGGTGGAAAAGCTGCTGTTCCAGGCCGAGCGCCCCGACCTGGAGGGCGAGACTGCGACGGTGACCGTGCTGTTCTGCGACATCCGCGAGTTCACCGCGATGTCGGAGAAGCTCACGGCCCACGAGACGGTCGAGATGCTGAACGCGTACTTCGGCCGTGTCTGCGAGCCGATCCTGGCGCAGGGCGGCACCGTCGACAAGTTCATCGGCGACGCCGTGATGGCGGTGTTCGGCGCGCCGGTCGCGCACGCGGACCATGCGCGGCGCGCGCTGCGCGCCGCGCTCGGCATGGCGGCCGAGGCCGCCGCTTTCCGCGACTGGATGCGTGCGCGCTTCGCCGATCGCGGGCTGCCGGCGTTCGCCATCGGCGTCGGGCTGCATACCGGCGAGGCGCTGATCGGCGACGTCGGCACGTCCCGGCGAAGGGAGTTCACCGCGATCGGCGACACGGTCAACATCGCGTCGCGCCTCGAAGGTGCGACCAAGGCACTCGGCTGCACCGTCGTGGCGAGCGAGGCGACCCTGAGCGCCGCGGGCGGCGGCGTGCGAACGGGTAAACTGGAGACCCTGCAGGTCAGGGGCCGCGCCGCAGCGATCCGGGTGTTCGAGGTGACCGCGGTCGATCCGCAATAGGCAATCAACGGGGAGGCTATGCAGCGGAGCATTGTGTTTGCGTTCCTCATGCTGCTCGCTGCGCAGGCCGGCGCGCAGCTGCGCGACGTCGGGCTGGTCAACCTGGTGGCGGGCGAGGTGCGCTTCGCGCCGGTCAGCGGTGCCAGCGCGCCGGTCACGCCGTTCATGCGGGTGCGCGAGGGCGATCGCTTCAAGCTGGCGGTGGGCGCGCAGCTGCGCGTGGTGTTCTTCGAGGGGGCTCGCCAGGAGCGCTGGTTCGGGCCGTCCAGCTTCCGCGCGGCGCGCGCGCAGGGCGAGGCCATCAGCGGGGCGCCGACCGAGGTGGCGCGCCTGCCGGCGGGGGCCCCGCAGCGCATTGCCCGCATTCCGGAGCTGGTGCAGAACGCCAAGCTTGGCGGCATCCGCGTGCGCGGCGTTGCGCCGGCGTCGGCGGAACCGCCCGCGCAGACCCTCTCCCAGCTGCGCGCGATTTACCAGGAAATGAAACAGGCCCTGCCGCCCGACGACATTGCGCCGGAGCTCTACTACTATGCGGCGCTCGAGGAGCACGAGAGGTACGACGAGATGCGCGCCGTGGTCGCGGAAATGCAGCGCAAGCAGCCCGACAGCGCCGACGTCAGCGCGCTGGCCGAGTGGGTGAAAAGGAAAACCGGAGGTTGAAGGTCTCGGTATGAAATTCGGAATCAAGGGAAGAATCGAAGACGAGCGCATGCTGAAGGGCGCCGGACGCTACGTCTCGGACTGGAACGTCGACGGGCAGCTGCACGGCTATTTCCTGCGCTCGGACCGGCCGCACGCGAAGATCGTTTCGATCGACAGCTCGGCCGCGACGGCGATGCCCGGCGTCATCGCGGTGCTGACGGGGGAGGACGTGCGCGCCGCCGGCCAGAAGCCGATGCCCGCGGCCGCGCCGATGAAGGGGCGCGGCGGGGCCGATCAGATCCTGCCGGCGCGCTACGCGCTGAGCGCGGGCCGGGTGCGCTACGTCGGCGAGCCGGTGGCGCTCGTCGTCGCCGAGAGCGCGGCACTGGCCCAGGACGCTGCCGAGGCGGTGTTGGTCGACTATGAGGACCTGCCGGCGGTGGTGAGTGCCGTCGAGGCGCTCGCGCCGGGCGCGCCGCAGCTGCACGACGAGGTGCCCGGCAACCTCGTGCTCGACTTTGTCGGCGGCGATCAGGCGGCGACCGACGCCGCGTTTGCCAAGGCCGCGAAAGTGGTGACGCTCTCGGCGTATCACTCGCGCGTGGTCGGCAACCCGATGGAGCCGCGCGCGGCGCTCGGCGTCTACGATGCAGGCGCGGACAACTACACGCTGTATGCAACGACGCAGGGTGCCGGTCCGATGCGGCTGCAGGTCGGCGCCATGCTGGCCGTGCCGCCGGAGCGGCTGCGCATCGTCGCCGAGGAAGTCGGCGGCGGCTTCGGTGTGCGCTTCAATGCCTACCCGGAATACGGCGCGCTGCTGCTCGCCGCCAGAAAGCTCGGCCGGCCGGTGAAGTGGGTCGGCACGCGCTCCGAGATCTTCCTCGCCGACGAGCAGGCGCGCGACATCGTGCACAAGGGCGAGGTGGCGCTCGACGCGAACGGCCGCATTCTCGCGATGCGCTTCGATTACGTATCGAACCTCGGTGCCTACCTCGCGTTCACCGGTTCGTTCATCAACACCGTGAACCTGGTCAACGTCGTGAGCGGGGTGTACGACGTGCCCGCGGTCTACGTGCAGGCCAAGCTGGTGGTGACGAACACGGTGCCGACCGCGGCCTACCGAGGCGCCGGGCGTCCCGTCGCGTCCTACGCACTGGAGCGCCTCATCGACCAGGCGGCCTGCGAGACCGGCGTGGATCCGGCGGAATTCCGCCGACGCAACCTGGTGCCGAAGGCGAAGTTCCCCTACAAGACGGTCACCGGCTTCGAGTACGACTGCGGCGATTTCGAGGGCGTGCTCGACGACGCGCTGGCGGCGGCCGACTGGAAGGGGTTCGCGGCGCGCAGGGCCGAGGCGGCAACGCGCGGCCGGCTGCGGGGGCGCGGCATCGCGACCTACATCGAGGCGACCGCGGCGGGCGGCTTTGCGCCCTACGACCAGGCGCACATTACCTGGGAAAAAGACGGCAGCGTGACGCTGCGCACCGCCTCGCACAACCACGGCCAGGGCCACGAGACGACCTTCGCCCAGGTCGTCGCCGGCGTGCTCGGCATTCCCATGGAGCGCATCCGGCTGCGCACCTCCGAGCCGGAGTACTTCATGACCTCGAACCCGACCGGTGGCTCGCGCACGCTGCATGGCCTGGGCAGCGCCATGTTCACCGCCGCCAAAGAGATCGTGAAGAACGGCATCGACCTCGCCGCCGAGGAACTGGAGAGCGCGGCGGCCGACATCGAGTTCGAGGAGGGCAACTACCGCATCAAGGGCACCGACCGCGCGGTGACGATCACCGCGCTGGCGCAGAAGCATCCGGGCAAGCTCGATCTGGACTACAAGGATCGTCCGAAGGTGCCGTCGACCTACCCGAATGGCTGCCACATCGCGGAGGTCGAGATCGACCCCGATACCGGCGAGATCGAGATCGTTTCCTATGTCGCGATGGACGACGCCGGCAACATCGTCAACCAGCAGATCGTCGAAGGGCAGATGATGGGCGGCATCACGCAGGGGGCGGGCCACATTCTCGGCGAGCAGGCGGTCTACGACGCCGAGAGCGGGCAGCTGCTGACGGGCAGCTTCATGGACTACCCGATGCCGCGCGCGGTGCTGGTCAACAACCTGCGCATACTCGAGCACCCGGTGCCGACGCAGACCAACCCGCTCGGCGCAAAGGGCGTGGGCGAAGCCGGCGTCACCGGCTCGATGCCCTGCCTGATGAACGCGATCCTGGATGCGCTGCGCGGCGCGGGCGTGACGCACTTCGACATGCCGGCGACGCCGCTGCGCCTGTGGACCGCGCTGCAAAAGGCGAACGCGGGCCAGCCGCGCGCGCTGGCGGTGGCCGATCAGCCGATGCGGTAGCTGCGCTCGATGTCGGATCGATTCAGCACGCCGAGCTGCGGCAGCGCCTCGGCGCGCGACAGCCGCAGCCGGAAACGGTCCAGCGCCCGGCGCCAGAGGTTGCGCAGGCGTCGCGCCGCGCGCTCGCCGGGCCCGGATTCGCCGGACGCGCTCAACGGACCGTCGCGCTCAGTCCGCCGTCAACCACGATCTCCGCGCCGGTCACGTATTTCGCCTCGTCCGAGGCGAGGTAGAGCGCGGCGTGGGCGACGTCCCAGGCGTCGCCCATGCGGCCGAGCGGCGGGCGCGCGTGGCGACGCGCGATCAGCGCCTCGGCGTCGCCCCCGGCCTGTTGCCCCGCCAGCCGCTCGGTCACCAGCGGCGTGAACATCAGTCCGGGAATGACGGTGTTGACGCGCACCTGCCGCGGCGCGTAATGCACCGCGCAGACGCGCGAGAAATGCTGCAGGCCGGCCTTCGCCGCGGCGTAGGCGGCGAGCTCGTTGCCGAGATGGCGCAGCCCCGCGATCGAGGAAATGTTGACGATCGCGCCGCCGCCCTGTTTGACCATCAGCGGCGCAACCATGCGGGTGGACAGGTGCACGTAGTGCAGGTTGTGATGGAACTGTTCGTGCCAGGCGTCGGGCGTGATCTCTTCCGGGCCGCCAGGGATGCTGCCGCCGACGTTGTTGACCAGGATGTCGATGCGGCCGAAGGCCGCCAGGGTCTCTTCGACGACGCCTTGCAGCGCTTTTTCGTTGGTCACGTCGGCGGCCAGCGCGCGCATCGTGCCGCCCTGCTCGGCGACCAGTGCCGCGGTCTCGCCGGCGGCGACCTCGCGCACGTCGACGCCGGTCAGGCGCGCGCCCTCGCGCGCGAACACCAGGCAGATGGCCCGGCCGTTGCCCATGCCGGCGCCGGTGCCGACGCTGCCGGCGCCGAGCACCAGCGCCACCTTGTCCTTCAGTCGATCGCCCATGACGTCCCTAGCCGCCTCCCCGCGCCCGGTTCTCCTCGCTGATCTGCGAATTCAGCGTCCAGTAGTCGTACAGTACCCCGATCAGGAACAGACCGACGGTCAGCAGGTAGATGAGGCCGGTGCCCCACCTGCCCATGTAGAAGCGGTGTACGCCGAAGATCCCGAGAAAGGTGAGCAGGATCCACGCCACCGAGTAGTCGATCGGCCCGGTTGCGTAGCGCGCTTCGGCGGTGCGTTCCATCCAGGGGATGAGAAACAGGTCGACCAGCCAGCCGATGCCGAGCAGGCCGAGCGTGAAGAACCAGACCGTGCCCGACACCGGGCGGCCGAAGTAGAAGCGGTGCGCGCCGAGGAAGCCGAAGATCCACAGCAGGTAGCCGATCAGCTTGCTGTGCGTGTCGTTTGCCGTCTGCGTGCCGGTCATGGCGCCTCGCGCGGATCGCGCTCAGGACCGATTGCGCGGCCGGCGCGACACGCGGCGCGCGACGAACAGGCCGAGCAGCCCGAGCGCGCCGACCAGGATCCAGTCGCGGCGGCGCCAGCGGCGCTTCGGCGGGGGCGGCGTGGCGCTCAGCACCTGCGTCGTCGACAGCTGCGCGTCTTCGGGCGCCGTCGCGTTGAGCGCAACCAGCCGCTGCGTGGCTTCCGCCGAATCGAAGGTGCGCGACAGGACGTGCGCGGGCACGGTCGTATCGCTTTCGCCTGCCGCGGCGTCGGCCTGGCGCGTACGCACGTCGACAGGGGCGAGCAACTCGGTGCGCACCGCGGTGTCGGTGAGCGAGGGGTTTGACCCCGCGGCCAGGCTGCCCGCGGCGCGGCGCGGCACCGGCACGCGGTCGCCCGAGCTGGTCTGACCCATGGTGCTTTGGCGCAGGTCGCGCGCCAGGTCCTCGGCGTTCGCGTAGCGCGCGTCGAGCGACTTGGCGAGGGCCTTGGAGACGACGTAGTCGAGCAGCTCGGGCACGTCGCGATTCAGCACGCTCGGCGCGGGCGGCACGACGTGCGCGATCTGGTACATCAGCGCGCCGACGCTGTCGCCGGTGAACGGCGAGGCGCCCGCCAGCATCTCGTAGAGCACCACGCCGAGCGAGAAGATGTCGGACTGGTGTGTGGCACGGCGCCCGAGCGCCTGCTCGGGCGACATGTACTTCGGCGAGCCGAGCATGGTGCCGGTCTGCGTCAGCTCCTGCGAGGCGCGCATGCGGGCGATGCCGAAGTCGGTGATTTTCACCGAGCCGTCGTCGAGCACCATGATGTTCGCCGGCTTGATGTCGCGGTGCACGATGCCGCGTGCGTGCGCATAGGCCATGCCGTCGGCCACCTGCGCGGCGATCGCCACCGCCTGGGCGACGGTGAGGCGCGGCCCCTCCTGCAGGATCGTGCGCAGTTCGGTGCCCTCGATGAACTCCATCGCCATGTAGGCGATGTCCTGCGTGCGGCCGATGTCGTAGATCGTGACGATCGTCGGATGGTTCAGGCCGCCTGCGGCACGCGCCTCCTGCGTGAAGCGCTTCTGGTAGTTCTCGACGTCGTCACCGCCGAGGGCCATGTTGACCGTCTTGATCGCCACGGTGCGCCCGAGCTCGGGGTCGGTCGCCTTGTAGACGATGCCCATCGCGCCGCGGCCGAGTTCGGCCACGATCTCGTAACGCCCGAGCTGCGGTGCCTCCATGTGCGCCGTCAGCCGCCTGTCTTGACCTCGCGGAACACCGGGCCCCAGATCGGGTGCCCGGCCTCGGCCGGTGCGAGTTCCATGTTCGGATCGATGCGCAGCGCGCGCGCGAATTCCTCGCGGCACTGCGCCTCGCGGCCGGCCGCGCACTGGATGAAGGCGAGGTACTTGTGCGCGGTGACCTGGTCGGAAAGCGACAGCCCGCGCTTGAGGGCGAGGCGCAGGCTGCGCGAGGCGTCGTCGTAGCGGCCGTTGTCGTACTGGCTGATCCCGGCGCGCAGCAGGGGCTCGCCCTCGACGCGGGGCACGGGCGCCGGGGCCTTGCGGGGCGCCGGCTCGGGCTCGTCCTTGCGGAACAGGTCCTCGACCGAGCGACGGATGTCGCGCACCGGCTCGGAGGAGCAGCCGGCGAGCAGCAGCAGGATCGTGGCAAAGGCTACGCAGAGGCGCATGGCGACGCTTTTCTTGTCAATTCACGGATGCGTAAGCCTAGAGCTTACACGTCAGCGGAAGCGGTGCCGAATCGTGGCGTCACCCCCCGACTTGAGCTCCACCGTCTCGACGCGGGGCGGGAATTTGGTGTTGCGGATCTCGATGCGGTGCTTGCCCGGCTCCAGCTCCAGGTTGCGCAGCGGCGGGCTGACGCCGACGCGCTCGCCGTCGACGTAGACCGCGCCCCAGGGCGAGATCGCGAGCCGCACGCGCGCCGGCTTGGACGCCTCGGGCGCCGGAGGCGTGGCCGCTTCAGCCGCCTTGGCCGCCGTTTCGGCCGGCGATGGCTTCGCCGGCGCCGGGGCTGGCGTGGCGCGGCGCGCGCTCTTGCCGCCCTCGAGCTGCGACCAGTTCGAGCCACCCACCGGCTCGAGCTTCGGCCGCAGGGCAACCCCCGTGCCGACGAGCAGGAGAAACAGCAGCGGCGCGACGAGCAGCGCGCTGCGCTGGAAGCCGAGCGGGCCCGGCCGGTACCGCCAGCTGCCCAAGCCCCCCGCGGCTGCCGCGCGCAAGGCGGTCTCCGCAACGCGCCGTGCCGCCGGCGTGTCGCCGCCGACGGCGTACACCTCGTGCGCGCGCACGTGCTTGTCGGTACGCGCGCCCTCGTAGTTGAACAGGCTCGCGTAATCGCGCGACAGGCAGGACACCACTTCGTAGAACGAGCGCGATACGAGCAGCTGGTTGGGCACCGCGAAGCTCATGATGCGCTGCGCGACGTTGATGCCGTCGCCGATCATGTTGATCTGGCCGTTCACATCGCGCATCAGGCGCACCGGCCCCAGGTTGATGCCGAGGCGCACCGGCAGCGCGCGCGTCGCGTCGCGAAACGCCATCGCCGCAAACAGGGCGTCCTCCGGATCGCCGAGGAAGGTCACTGCGGCGCCGTCGCCGGTATCCAGCACCACGCGGTCGCGGGGCGCGACCGGCTCGAGCGCCTCCCGCAGCACGGCGTTGAAGCGCTGCTTCAGGTCGAGCTGCTCGGCAACCGACATGCGCGAGTACTCGACGATGTCGAGGAAGAGCACGCTGCAAACGAGCGTACGGCCAGCGTTTTCCAATGCCTGCGACGTTCCGCGAGCGGCCTGTGTAGCCGCGAAGCGACTATTGTACGTACCTCGGCCGGATTCGGTGCTCGCGGGCTCCGGCCGCGGCGCAACTCTGCGTGCCGCCTGACATTCTTTCAACTGCGCGCTGGCGCAGTGGCGAGATTCACGGCGGCGACGATGGCCGCGCGGTCGAGCCTTCCCTTGAGCCCGATGCAGACCAGGCGCCCCGCGGCGGCACCGGCGCCGGCCAGCGGTTCGACGGCGGCGCGCGTGCCGACCAGCTGCAGCGCGATCGCGGCGCCGTCGCGATCGCGCAGGATGCCCTTGGCGCGGATCACGCCGAGGGCCGGCTCGGCCAGCGCGGCGCCCAACGCACGCGCATCGACGCGCGGTGCGAGCTGCATTTCGAGGTGCTCGAACAGCGCCTCGGCGGCGGCGACCGGCTGCTGCGCACCCGATCGCAACGCGCCGCTGTCGGCCGGTTGCCGCGCGCCGAGCGCGATGCCGAGCACCGCTTCGAGCGGCAGTCGCCCGCGCACGGCGTCGATTACTTTCGCGCCGGGCGCCAGCGTCGCCAGCCAGGCGTGCAGCGCACTGCGCGTCCGTGCGCTCACGAGATCGACCTTGTTCAGCACCAGCAGGTCGGCCGCGCGCAGCTGCCGCTCGATCGTGTCGGCCAGATAGCGGTCGGCGGCGCGCGCCTGCACGCTGTCGGCGTCGGCGAGCACCACCACCGCGTCGAGCGCGACGTCGGCGAGCAGCGAAAGCGCAGCGGCGACCGCGCCCGGCAGGGCGACGCCGCTTGCCTCCAGCAGGACGTGATCGGGCCGCGGCCTGCGCGCAGGCAGTTTCATCAGCGCCGCCATCAGATCGTTGCCGAAGCTGCAGCAGATGCAGCCGCCGGCAAGGCTCAGCACCTCGCCGTCGTCGGCTTCGATCAGGTCGGCATCGATCGGCAGTTCGCCGAAATCGTTCACCAGCACGGCCAGCCGCCGCCCACCTGCCTGCCGCAGCAGATGGTTGACGAGGGTCGTCTTGCCGGCGCCGAGGTAGCCGCCGATCAGCGTCACCGGCAGCGGCGCGGTTTGCGGCGCAGGCATCTCCGGCTCAGAGCGCCGCGGCTTCGAAGACGCGGCCGTCCTGCACCGTGCCCCAGACGCGCAGGTCCTTGAGGCCTTCGGCGCCCACCTCGCGCGGGTCATCCTCGAGGACCGCGAAATCCGCCCGCTTGCCGCATTCGATCGAGCCGATCTCGTGGTCGAGTCGCAGCGTGTACGCGGCGCCCAGGGTGATGGTGCGCAGCGCGTCCTCGACACCGATGCGCTCCTCGCTGCCGAGCATACGGCCGCTTGCGGTGCGGCGGTTGATCGCGCACCAGGCGGTGAACAGGGGGCCGAGCGGCGTGACGGGCGCATCGGAATGGATCGCCAGGGGCACGCCGGCCGCGAGCGCCGTGGCGCAGGCGTTCATGCGCTCTGCGCGCTCGGGGCCGACCGTCATCGCGTAGTGCTGGTCGCCCCAGTAGTAGTGGTGGTTGGGAAACAGGTTGACGCACATGCCGAGCGCCCGCATGCGCCGGAACTGGGCCGCATCGGCCAGCTGGCAGTGCTGCAGCGTGAAGCGGTGGTCGCGCGCCGGATGTGCCTGCAGCGCTTCCTGCATGCAGTCAAGCACCAGCTCGGTCGCCTCGTCGCCGTTGGTGTGCGTATGCACGAGCAGGCCTTCCTGCAGCGCGCGCGCGTAGACCGCGCGCATCGTCTCGGGCGGCGTGTACCACAGGCCGTTCGGCGCGCCGTTGTAATAGCCGGGCCAGCGCAGGCGCGCCGAGAAGCCCTGGATCGAGCCGTCGGCGACGAGCTTGATCGCGCCGAGCCGCAGCCGTGCGCTGCTCTGCGCACGCAGCGCCAGCGCCCGCTCGACAAGTGCCTGCGGCGTCTGGTTCGTCTGGCGCAGCAGCGAAACGATGCGCAGCGGATAGTCCGCCTCGCCCGTCACGCCAAGCAGCATCTCGACCGCGTCCTGCGGCAGCGGGCTGGCGAGGTCGGTCGCCGTGGTGACGCCGGTGCGCACCGCGAGGCGCGCGAACAGGCGCGCGCCGAGCGGATCGGCGGCGAGCCGCTCGCGGTCGAAACCGACGTGCAGCGCGACCGGCATCATCGCATCGGGCCCCTTCAGCTCGCCGCTCGGCAGTCCGTCGGCGCCGAGTGGCACGCCCGGGTGGCTGATGCCGCTGCGCAGCAGGCCGCCGCGCGCGAGCGCCCGGCTGTTGACGTTGAGGATGTGGAAGCTCGCATGCATCACCCCGACCGGCCGTTCGGCCGAGACGCGGTCGAGATCGGCGCGGCCCACGCGCCGCGCGCCGAAATAGATCGGGTCGAGTCCCCAGCCGATGACCGGCTGCGCCGGATCGGCGAACGCCTGCTCGGCCTCGCGCAGGCGTTCGATGACCGCCTCGATCGAGGTCACGCCCGGCCAGATGCGGCCATCCGGGTCCATGCGGTCGTGATAGCCGACGTAGACGTAGGCCCACACCGAGCCTTCGAACAGGTGGCTGTGGCCCTCGACCAGGCCGGGCATCAGCACCTTGTCGGCGAAGCGCGCGTCGAGCCGGTGCGCGCCCCAGCCGGTGAGGTCGTCGAGGCTGCCGGCGCCGAGGATGCGGCCGTCGCGTACCGCGACGTGCGTCGCCTCGGGGCGGGCCGGGTTCATCGTGAGGACGCGCTTCGCGCGGTAGATCGTGATCATGCGGCACTCCGGTGCGAGGCCGACGAGTCTAGCCAGCGCCCGCCGCGCGGCATAGGGCTGCCTGCGGAACACCGCGCGCGGTTGCGGTAGGCTCGCGGCTAAGCCTGGCACCGAGGAGGGCCGATGAAGACGCTGCTGGATGCGGTGGCAGAGCGCACGCGCGCGAAGCCGGATGCGCTGGCGTTCTTGACGCCTACGCGCAGCTGGAGCTTTGCGCAAATCGAAGAGGCGTCGAACCGCGCCGCGCAGGGCCTGCGCGCGCTCGGCATCGGCGAAGGCGCGCGCGTCGCCTGCCTGACCAAACATACCGCGGAGTGCGTGGTACTGATGCTGGCCGCCTGCAAGGTCGGCGCCGTGTGCATGCCGGTCAACTGGCGACTCGCGCCGCCCGAGATCGACTACATTCTCAACCACGGCCAGGCGCGCCTGATGGTGGCCGATGCCGCCTTTCTCGAGGCGCTGCGCGCGGTGCGGGCCCCGTCGTTGGCGCGCACGCTGTGCACCGAGCGCAGTACCGGTGAGGCGCAAGGCTTTGGCGATTGGGGTAACGCGTTCGACGCAGTCGATTCGGGCCGCAGGCCGGCGATGCGCGACACCGCGCTGCAGCTGTACTCGTCGGGCACGACGGGGCTGCCGAAGGGCGTCGAACTGTCGCACGAAAACCTGAGCGTGTTCGTGCGCGGTCCCGTTTCGGCCGCGATCGGCTACAACGGCGCGCCCGACGTCATGCTCAACGTGTTGCCGACCTACCACATCGCGGGCGTCGGCATCGGCCTGCTCACCCTGGCGCGTGGCGGGCCGAGCGTGCTCATTCCCGATTTCGATCCCGGGCAGGTGGTCGACGCGATCGGCGAGCACGGCATCACGCACGCCTTCCTGGTGCCGGCGATGATCCAGTTCCTGCTGCAGGTGCCCGGCGTCGAGACGCGCGACTACGCGTCGCTGAGAGCGATTTCCTACGGCGCCTCGCCGATCTCCGACCAGGTGCTGATCCGCGCGCTGCGCACCTTCCAGTGTAATTTCCTGCAGGTGTACGGCCTGACCGAAACGACCGGCGCGGTCACCTGCCTGATGCCGGAGGACCACGACCCCGACGGCCCGAAGAAGCATCTGCTGCGTTCGGCCGGCAAGCCGATCGACGGCGTCGAGATCCGCGTCGTCGATCCCGCCACGGGCAGCGGTTGCGCCGAGGGAGAAGTGGGCGAAGTCTGGATCCGCAGCCGCCAGAACATGAAGGGCTACTGGGCGAACCCGCAGGCCACCGCCGACGCCTTCGTCGATCGCGATGCCTCCGGTCTGGGCTGGTTCCGTTCCGGCGACGCGGGCTACCTGCGCGACGGGTACCTCTTTCTGCACGACCGCATCAAGGACATGATTCTCTCGGGCAGCGAGAACATCTATCCGGCCGAGGTGGAGAACGCGCTCATGCAGCACCCGGCGATCGCGGATGGCGCGGTGATCGGCGTGCCCGACGCGCAATGGGGCGAGGCGGTGAAGGCCTGCGTCGTGCTCAAGTCCGGTGCGCAGGCGAGCGCGGCCGAGATCGACGCGTTCCTGCGTGCGCGCATCGCGCACTACAAGTGCCCGAAGTCGATCGACTTCCTGGAGGCGATTCCGCGCAACCCGACCGGCAAGATCCTCAAGCGCGTGCTGCGCGAGCCCTACTGGAAGGGCCGGGAGCGGCGCGTCAATTGAGCCGCCGCCCCCGCCGTGCTCACTCCTCGTACTTGAACGAGAGCGCCAGCCGCGTGCGGAACGCGGTGACCTTGCCGCTGTCGACTCGTACGTCGAGCTTCACGACCTCCGCGATGCGCAGGTCGCGCAGCGACTTCGAGGCGGTCTTGACCGCGCTGCGCGCGGCGTCTTCCCAGGACGTGGCGCTCGTGCCGACGACGTCGATCACTCGATACACCGCATCCTTGCTCTTCTTGGCCATACTGCCTCCTCGTTTGGTATGGTTTGCGGGACGTCCGCCGTTCGATTATGCGCGCCGCGACGGTGCCGCGGGCCGCGAACAGGCATGAATTACCTCGCGCACCTCTACTTATCGCCGCCCGACGAGGATGCCTGGCTCGGCAGTCTGCTTGGCGACTTCGTCAAGGGGCCGCTCGGCGGTCGCTACGCGCCGTCGGTGAACGCCGCGATTCGCCTGCATCGCAAGCTCGACGCATTTACCGATGCGAATGCCGCGGTGCAGCGCTCGAAATCGCGCATCAGCCGCGAGCGACGGCGCTACGCCGGCATCATGATCGACATGTTTTACGACCATTTTCTGGCGCGCAGCTGGCAGGAGTTCCACGACGAGTCGCTCGCGGCGTTCTCGGCGCGGGTTTACGCGCTGCTCGAGCGGCGCCGCGCCGAGCTGCCGGAACGGCTGCAGTTCGTCGCGCCGCGAATGGCCGCGCGCGACTGGCTCGGCTCGTACGCGAGCACCGCCAGCATTCATCGCGCGCTGGACGGCATCGGCACGCGCCTGCGGCGAGCCAACCGGTTGGCGGGCGCAGGCGAGGAACTGCTCGCCGACTATGCCGGCTTCGAGGCGGATTTTCGGGAATTCCTGCCGGAGGCGCGGGCGTTCGCCGCGCGCGACTACAAGTCCTTCTGGTAGCGCGCGATCATCTCTTCCTGCGTCTCGGGCGGGATATCGAGACCCGACTGTTCGGCGATCATCTGCCGCATGGTGGGCAGCACCGAGCGCTCGACGCGGTTCGCATCGCTCCACAGCCTGGAGCGCATCAGCGCCTTGGCACAGTGCAGGTACACCTCCTCTGCGCGCACTTCGATAACGACCTTCGGCGCGCGCCGTTCGTTCGTGCACAGACGGATGTGCTCCGCATCAGCCGATACACGCGCACGGCCGTTGACGCGCAGCGTCTCGTCGACGCCGGGGATGAGGAACAGCAGGCCGATGCGCCCGCTGGCCTGGATGTTCTGCAAGGTATCGAGCCGATTGTTGCCTGGCGCATCGGGAATCAGCAGCGTCGTGTCGTCGAGCACCTTGACGAAGCCCGGATCGCCGCCGCGCGGCGAGGCGTCGCAACGGTTGGCGTCGTCCGCGCTGGCGAGGACGACGAACGGCGCGCGCGCGATGAAACGCCTGCAATGCGGATCGAGGTGCCGGATTTCCTTGCGCCGCGCGCGCTCGCCGGGCGCTGCATACAGAGCACGCAGGTCGGGGCTGCGATCGTTCATGGCCATGGTCCGCGATTGCGCTAAGCGGTAATGATCGCGCGCACGTCCATCAGCGCCGGCGCAGGTTGCGCGGCACCTCGCGCTCGAGTACGCGCCGCTCGATTGCCTTCATCGCTTCCAGCTTGCCCTCGGCTTCCGCGGCACGCGCTTCGGCCTGCTGCGCACGTTCCTCGGCGCGCGCAGCACCGCGCTCGGCCTCCGCGGCGCGCGCGTACGCCTGCCGCGCACGTGCTTCGAGGCGCCGGCGCTCGGCGAGCCAGGCGAGCGCGGTCGAGGCAACCGCCGCCCAGGCGCCGTCGGCGTCCGCAGCAAGCGGCGTGAGCAGCGCTTGGGCCTGGTCGAGCTCGGCGAGCGGCGCGGGCAACAGGGCGAAGAGCAGTCCGAGGCGCGCGCGGGCCGCAGGATCGTCGGGCGCCGCGCGCTGCGCGATGCGCGCGTTGGCGAGGTCGCGACGCCGGCTGGCGTCGTCGGCACGCAGCGTCGTGCGCACCTCGGCGACGATGCGCGCAGGCGATTGGACCGTGGGTTCCTCGGGCGCGCGAAGCGCGGCGCATGCCGTGACGAGAAGCGCGCCTGCGAGCGCCGCGGCGAGTCCGGTGAGGCGTTCCATGACGCGCATCATTCCACGAATCCGCTTGGCGCCCACGCTGCTGTGACGGATTTCGCGTCGCGGGCGGGCGACGCCGACGCGCCGTGCTCGAGCAAAAAGCCCTGTGTTTTCCGCAGCCTGCAGCGGGCACGCAATCTGCTTGGCTCTCTGGCCTCATTCAACCACGGAATTGGAGTCACACCATGCTGCCACGAGAAAGCCTGTTCCGCCGCCGCGACGAGCAGGACAGCCTGTTCCGCCGCCGCGACCCGGAGAGCAAGGGTCCCGTCACCGCGGCCGCCGCGATTGCGGCGGCGCCGGCCCCGGCGGTGCCGGCCGCGCCGCCGCCGGCGGCGCCCGCCACCCAGCCCGGCGAAGAGCGCAAGGAAGCCAAGCTGATCGTCGGCCCCGACATCAAGATGAAGGGTGTGGAAGTCACGGACTGTGACACGCTGGTGGTCGAGGGCCGCATCGAGGCGACGCTTGACGCGCGCGTGCTGCAGATCGCTTCGAACGGTGTGTTCCAGGGCGTTGTCGCGGTCGACGTCGCCGAGATCCACGGCGCGCTGGAAGGCGAGCTGACCGTGAGGAAGCAGCTTGTACTGCACGCCACCGGTCGTGTCAGCGGCAAGATCCGCTACGCCAAGATCAAGGTGGAGGAAGGCGCCGAGCTCTCGGGTGACATCGGCATGCTCGACAAGGCGGGCGCAACAGGCACGCGCCCGGTGCGCGCCGCCAACCCTGCGGCGTGAAGCTGCGGCCGCGCCGGCCGAGCCGCCGGCGCGGCGCCCAGCCGCGCGCCGGCCCTAGGACTGGGCCTGCGCGCTCCGCTTGAACATCGACGGGTCGAGCGAATTGCGCGCCAGCAGGCGGTAGAACTCGGTGCGGTTGCGTCCCGACAGGCGCGCGGCGTGCGTCACGTTGCCCCCGGTGATCTTCAGCACGCGCGCGAGGTAGTCGCGCTCGAAGGCGCGGCGCGCAGCCTCCAGCGGAACCAGCGCGGTGTCGTTGGCATCCTGCACCTGGCGCACCAGCGAAGCCGGGATCACCTCGGTCGAGGCGAGCGCCACGGCCTGCTCGATGACGTTCAGCAGTTGGCGGATATTGCCCGGCCAGGGCGCCGACACCAGGATGCGCCTGGCCTCGGGCGATAACGCCAGCTGGGGCCGGCCGTAGCGCTCGGCCAGGCGCGCGAGAAAATACTCGGCGAGCAGCGGGATGTCCTCGCGCCGCTCGGCGAGCGAGGGCAGCTCGAGCTGCACCACGTTCAGGCGGTAGTAAAGGTCCTCGCGGAACTCGCCTGCGGCGACGCATTCGTCGAGGCGCCGGTTGGTCGCGCAGATGATGCGCACGTTGACCGGCTGGTCGACGTTCGAGCCCACCGGGCGCACGACGCGCTCCTCGACCGCGCGCAGCAGCTTGACCTGCAGGGCGAGTGGCATGTCGCCGATCTCGTCGAGGAACAGGGTGCCGCCGAAGGCCGCCTCGAACAGGCCGCGCCGGTCCTGCACCGCGCCGGTAAAGGCGCCGCGCTTGTGACCGAACAGTTCGCTCTCCAGCAGACCCTCGGGTATCGCGGCGCAGTTTAGCGCGATGAAGGGTGCCGCGGCGCGCGCGCTGGCGCGGTGAATCGCCCGCGCCAGGAGCTCCTTGCCGGTGCCGCTCGCACCGTAGATGCACACGCTCGCATCCGAGCCGGCGACGCGCCGGGCGCGCGCCAGCACGTCCTCCATCGACGGCGCGCGCGTGACGATCTCGGCGCGCCAGGCGTCGGCGTCCGCGTTCGCATCGGCCGGCTGGGCGCTCGAAAGCCGCAGCGCCTCGGCCACCGTCTCGAGCAGCACCTTGGGATCGAAGGGCTTGGTGAGGAAGCTGAACACCCCGCGTTGCGTCGCGCCCACGGCGTCCGGAATCGTGCCGTGCGCGGTGAGGATCACCACCGGAATGCCGGGCGCCTTGCGGTGGATCGCGTCGACCAGCGCGAGGCCGTCGATGCCTTCCATGCGCAGGTCGGTGACGACGAGCTGCGGGCGATTCACCTCCAGGCTGGCGAGTGCAGCTTCGCCCGATTCGACGGCCGTCACCGCGTAGCCCGAGGCGCCGAGGCGCATCGCGATCAGCTGCAGCAGGCCCTTGTCGTCGTCGACGAGCAGGATGTTCGGGTCGCGTGGTCGGTTCATGCGTGGTCCTCCGTGAAAGTTCATGTGCTGCGTGCCGCGGGCTTGGGTTGCCGCAGCGGCAGCGTGACCTGGAAATGTCCGTGCGGGCTTTCGCCGACGATCGCGATGCGGCCGCCGTGTGCTTGGACGTACTCGCGCGCGATCGCCAGGCCGAGGCCGCTGCCCTCGATCGGGCTGTCGCCCCGGCGCCCCCCGCGGAAGAAGGTGTCGAACACCGATTCGCGCTCTTCCGGCGGCACGCCGGGCCCGGAATCGATGACCTCGAGCGTCGCGGCGTCGCCGTTGGCGCGCGTCAGCAGTGAGATCTCGCCGCCGCGCGGGGTGTACTTGATGGCGTTGCCGAGCAGGTTGTCGAGCACCGAGCGCAGCTTGTCGGCATCGGCTTCGATGCGCACCGGCGAGAGCTTCAGGTTGAGCCGCTGTGCCTTCGCCTGCGCGGCGAGAGCGTGCGCCCCGACCACGTCGCGCACCAGCCTGTCGAGCGAGGCCGGCGCGATATGCAGCGATGCGGCGGCGTGCAGTGCCCGCTGATAGTCGAGCAGCGCGTCGATCTGCTGCTGCAGCTTGACGCTGTTCTCGCGCATGATCTCGACGATCTGGCGCTGGCGCGCGGCGAGCGGGCCGGCGACGCCGTCGCCGAGCAACTCGGCGCCCTCGCGCATGGCGGCGAGCGGCGTCTTCAGCTCGTGCGAGACGCTGCGCAGGAAGCGGTTCTTCTGGTCCTCGAGCTCGGCGAGCCGGCAGCGCAGCCAGTCGAGCCGCTCGCCGAGCGTGCGCAGATCGGTCGGGCCGGGCACGTGGATCGGCTGGCTGAAATCGCCGCGACCGAGCTCGCGGATCGCGGCGTCGAGTGCGCCGATCGGCTTGGCGATGATGCGCGTCAGCACCACCGCCAGGGTGAGCGTCGCGGCCGCCCCGAACAGCGCAAGCAGCATCGACCATTGCTGCAGATTGGCCGCTTCCCGGCGCAGCGCCTCGGCCTCGCTGTCGACGACGCTGTGGCTCGCAGCCATGACGAGGCGCGTGTTCTGCACCAGCGTGCCGACCAGCTGGTCGAGCGCGGCGCGGTCGACCTTGCCGGGTGGTGTGGTCGTCAGCATCTCGAGCAGTGAGGTCTCCAGCGCGATGGCGCGCTCGAGCGCGCCGCGCGCCCGCTCGCCCAGTTTTAGGCCGCGCAGCTCGACGGCGACCGCGTGGAAGCTGCGATGCGCGCGCACGAAATCGTCGAGCAGGGCCGGGTCGCCCAGTACCGCGGTCTGCTGCGCCAGGCGGTCGATCGAGCCGAGCCGGTCGAACAGCGCGCGGCTGGTGCGCGCGGTGTGCACCGCGTCGTAGAGCGCGCTCTGGCTGCGCACCGAGAACTGCTCGGTGCGCCAGGCGGCGTAGACCAGCGCCAGCGACAGCGGCAGCGACACCAGGGTGAGCCCGACCAGCAGCATGCGGAAAAACGAGCGCGGATAGCCGCGCCGCGCCGTGCTCGCCGTCATGAACGTGGTGGGCTCGGATGAGACGGGCGCCTCGGACACCGTGGCCGCCGGCTGCCTGGCCGAAGTGCCGTCGCCGTCTGGCGACAGCCGAGGTTCCGCCGGCGCAGAGGTTCTCATCGCGGCCTCGCGTTCGTCACTGGGCATCGCCGTGCGGCCGCCCCGCGCCTCGCGTGGCTGAGCAGCCTGATTGTCCGCGATGCCCTTGTTTTCACGAGGATCCCGTGCCGAATCGGCGGCGCTGTGCGCATCTGGCGAGAGTATGCTGAGGCGGGTTGTCGCGTGCACGGTGAGCAGTCACAGTGCTCATTTCGTGCCAGAGAGTGAAATTCTTTAGAAACAGATGCTTGTAATTTGGATCGGCGCTTATTCGCGACAGTAATGTTGCTGAAAGGCGACGCTTTTGAGCATGGCTTTAAGGGTAGCCGTTGCGGCCGACGCCAAAAGGCGACAGATTTCTCAGTCGCGCTCGAGCAGGCGCTTGGCGAGCACGCCGACCGCGTTTTCGATCGCCTGCGCCGCGTCTAGGCAGAGGTCCTCGCGAAAGCGCGGGCCGACGATCTGTACGCCGATCGGCACCCCGTCGTGCAGCCCTGTCGGCACCGCCGCCGAGGGCAGGCCGAGCAGGTTCACCGCGTACAGCATGCTCTGCTCGTCGAGCATGCGCTTTACGCGCGCATCGCCCTTGAGGTCTTCGCCCTGCGGGAACGGCGGAAGCTGTGACACCGGCGCGAGCACCAGCGGCACGTCCTCCATGAACACGCTCCAGGCGCGCAGCAGGCGGGTGCGCTCGGTGAGCGCCTTGACGTAGCCGGCGAGATCGTACAGCTCGCTCCCGGCGACATAGCCGTCGAACACCTGGCGAATGTCGGCCGAGCCCTTGCTGCCGATGTCGTCGCCCATCAGCACCGCCGAGTCGGTGACCATGATGCCGCGCCACAGTGCGGCGAGCTCGGCGACGTGCGGCGGATCGATCGCCTCGACGTCGTAGCCGGCGCCGGCAAGGATTTTCGCCGCGACGTCGATCGCCTGCGCCACCGCGGGGTCGCAGGGCACGCCGGCCGGCGTCTTGGTGACGGCGACGCGGATCGGCGGCTGCGCGCGCGCGCCCTCGAGCGGCGCCGGCACCCACCAGGGGTCGCGCGCGTCGTGCCCCGCCATCGCCGCCAGCGCGCGGCGCACGTCGCGCACCTCGCGCGCGATCGGCCCCTGCACGCTCATCATCTGCACCGTCGGCGGGCGTTCCTTCGGTGCGGTGGCGTTGAACGCGGGCACGCGGCCGAGCGAGGGGCGGATCGTCGCCACGCCGCAGCAATAGGCCGGGTAGCGCAGCGAGCCGCCAAGATCGTTGCCGTGCGCGATCGCGCCGATGCCGAGCGCCACCGCGGCCGCGGCGCCGCCCGAGGAGCCGCCCGGCGTGTGCGCCTCCGACCAGGGGTTGCGCGTCAGGCCGCGCAGCGGATTGTCGGTGAACCAGCGGTAGCCGAATTCCGGCGTGTTGCTGCGGCCGATGATGATCGCGCCGGCCTTGCGCAGGTTGGCGACCACCGGCGAATCGGTCTTCGCGACGAGGTCCTTGTCGGCGACCAGCCCGGTTGGTGTCGCCTGACCGGCCTGGTCGACGTTCTCCTTGATCGTCACCGGCACGCCGTGCAGCGGCCCGAGACGCACGCCGCTCGCGACGATCGCGTCCGCGCGTTTCGCCGCCTCGAGGGCGTGTTTCGACAGATCGACGGTGACCGCGTTCACCTGCGGATTGGCGGCATGCATGCGCTCGATCGCGGCCGTCACGGCTTCGACGCAGCTGATCTCGCGCTGCGCGATCGCGGCGGCGAGGTCGACGGCACTCCAGCGCCAGAGCGGGGGACGTTCGTGCATTCGGGGGACCTGGTTGGCAGTAGCACCGCAGTGGCGATGGCCTGTGCCGCATTTTAAGCGGAACGATGACGCCCAAGCCGGCGTCCGTTAATTGCATTGGCGAGGTGTGTCCGAATGCTCCCTGTCGTGGATGTCGGCGTTGCGACGCGAATGCGGCGACGGATGTCGGTGTCCGCTCTAGACGCGTAACGGTCGTTCATCCGACTGGCCAGTGACGCCCCAGCGTTGCGCAGCACGGCCGATGCAAAAAATCCTGCGCGCTACCGAATGACAGCACCGGGGAGAGCGCGGCTCCTTTGGCGATCAAGAATTCTTCACCGGCTGCGCAACGGCGGGCTACGCGGGTTGCGCGAGCCCGCGATCGACTTCGGGCCCAGGGGATGGATCGCCGCGCGTCCCAGCCGCCGGCGCGGGCGCCACTCCGTGGTAGCGATCCAGCCCCATCGCTTTGAGCAGCGCCACGGTCAGCAGTTCCTCGTTCACGTCGCCATCGGCCGAGAACAGGTGCTGAACGCGGCCGGCGCCGGCGCCGGCCGCGTGCGCGATGGCCGGGGTCAGGACCTCGCCCATCGTCGAGACCATGCACCCGGTGGGCCCCACGTTCAATACGAGGCCGGCGCCACGCTTCAGCTCCTCGATGGCCTCGCCCAGGTAGGTGGTGATCTCGCTTTCCGGGCGCAGCGTCGGCAGCAGCTCTCGAGTGGCCGCCATCGCATCTCCGGCCGCGGCGGGCATGGGCAGATGTGCGGCGCGATACAGGGGCCGCGCGACCAGGTGACGCAAGACCTGCTGAAGCGCCCGCGTCGCATTCCGCCGGGCGCGCGAAGCACGCAGTCCGCGCGCGCGCGCGGCGTCGGCGGCGCCGGCACGCAGACCGCGCATCCGGTTCAGCTCGGCGTCCACGCCCTCCTCGAGCGCGGACTCGAGGTAACTCCATAGCGGCGTGTATTCGAGCTCGAAGCGCCCGAAGCCGAGGTTGGCCGCCAGCAGCCGGAAGATTTCCTCGGCCTGGCTGACCCGCATGTAGACCTCGCCCGTGACCACGACCCGGAAGCCGGAGCCGTGCGCCGCGCGGCCGTCGACCCATCGGGACGCGAAGCGCCGGATCGGGCCGACGAGGTCGCGCCCGGCCAAGCCGTAGGCCAGGTACTTCACCGGCGCGCCGAGCCAGGCGCGGTGGCCGAAACGCTTCAGCCAGGCCTGAGCGGCCGGGCCCGGGCCGTGGAAGTTCTCCTGCGCCCGGTAGACCTCCTCCTTCAGGGCGCGGAACTCGGCCACGAATCGCTCGAATTCCTGGTAATCGCGGCACGCCGCGCCGACCGTGAAAAACAGCTGATGAAGAACGCCCTGCAGGATCGCGCCCTGATGGGCGCGCGCGAGCACCCATTCGCCGACGCCGATATCGAAGCCTTCGACCTCGTGGGCAACCAGAAACTGAAGCACGCCGTTTCCCGCGGCGGCGCCGCAGGCGGCGTCTCCGGGCGCTGCCGCAGCGCGCTGCCTGGCGGTCTTCTGATAGTGGAGGATGCGGTGCATGTCAAAGTACTGGCCCTGGCGGCAGGGGCCCGGACCCTTGTTGTCGAAGAACAGGAGCCGCCGCTTGCCCGCCATCTCGGGGTCGCCCGCGTTGCGGCGTCGCACGAATTCGTCAACGGCGGATTCCATGTCGGCGTAGATCCCCGCCAGCGGTGCGCACACCGCGTCGCCCGCGGCGCGCCGGCCGGCGCGCACGCGCTGGGACAGGTCGTAGTCGCGGTCGTCGTAGTTGTCAATGCAGGTGTAGCCCGCTCCGCGTAGCGTCGCGGTCAAGGGCCGGTTGTCGGCCATCGTGGGGAAGACGATCACGTCGGTCGCGCGATCGATCGGGCGCGTGCAGCGCAGCTCGTCGAGCGTGCGGATCTCGAACGGCCCGGCGGAGGCGTCGTGCAGGCGCTCATGAAGGCCGAGCTCGAGCTGCTTCACGTAGGTGTTGACGCGGTTCTCCAGGTGCGCAAGCTCCTTGAGCACGGCGTCCGACTGGATCAGCAGGAACGGGCGCTGCCGCATGATCTCGGTCACGAACGGCTGCACCACGCTGTCGGGGCCGCAGCTGAACGTGGAGACCTGCACGACCGCCAGCAGGGCGGGCTGCTGCTCGATGCGGCGGAATACCTCGCGCAGCCGCGCGTGGCGCAGCCGCTCGTGCAGCTGCCGGCGCGACACGGCATCCAGCAGGCTGACGATGAAGTGGGGGTTGCGCCAGTAGATGTGCCGGTACTCGGGGTTCAGCTCGACGTCGAGCACGTAGGACGGCAGCACGATCCGGTTCTTGTCGCGCAGCAGGCGGCGCACATGGCTATCGAAAATGCCCGGATTGAGGATGTATTCGCGGCCCACGACCACTGCGATCTGCTTGCCCTGGGCGAGCGCCTCTTCGGCCATGTCTGCGGCGAGATCGGCGCTCTGGGCCCGCAGGCGCTGGTGATCGTCGATCGCGCCGGCCAGCGCCGCGCGCAGCGCCGCGGCGTCGGGCGCGGCACCGTAGCGGGCGAACACGGGCTGCAATCGGTCCTGCAGCTGCACGCGCAGCGCCTCGGGCTCGAGCCGTGACAAGTCGATGCTGAACAGGTGGAAGCGCGCGTCGGGCTGCGCCAGGCGGGCCAGGTTCATCGCGACCGCGACCCCGCCTTGGTTCAGCGTGCAGGTGCGCCCGGCGCTGCGACCGTTCGCTGGCAGGAATTCGAGCTGCGGTGCCAGGATCAGCCCGTGTGGCTCGCCGGCCAGCCGCTGGTACTGCCCCACTGCCCCGATGTGCGGCGCGCAGGTGTCCACGTGGAACAGCGGCTGGGCCAGTGCCAGGTCGGACTCGCGCACGGCGTCGACCGACACCGGGATGCCGAGACGCTCGAACAGGCGGGCGAACAGGAACGCCCACTCCGATACCGCGAAACTGCGCGGAATCACGAGACGGTCCGCGCGGTCGCTGCGCGGATGCCGGCTGGCGACGAAGTCCCAGATTTCCTTGTAGGCATCGCGCGCCGGTGCATCTGGCGCGTGGTTCAAATCTTTTTTGCTCCGGGCCAGCAGCTCGTTGATGGCGCTGCATCCGCCGACGGTGAAGGAAACCAGCTTGTGCCCCGCGGCGTCCCGGCAGGTCAGGCTGCTGCGGTTGCAGCGGGCGGCCTTGTCCTCGCACACCGCGCCGCGGCACTGCACGATGCGCTTGTCGAAGCGCGCCTGCAGGAAGCGCTCCAGCTCGACGCAGGCGCTTCCTTCTGGAACCGTTTGCCGCAGCGTGTTGATCAGGCCGAGGCAGGCGCGGTGCCCCGGATTGGGCGGAACGAGCGCGTAGACCGGGGATCCGATATGGGCGTGCAGCCGGTGTGTGACCGCCACCGGCAGCGGTTCGGACAGCATCGTCTGGCCGTGCAGCAGGACGACCGTGTTGGGCGGCAGCTCGAGTTGCTTCCAAAGCGTGCGTGCCATGTTCTCGACGATCGCCCAGTTGGCCGATGCGAGGATCTGATCGCGCGGCACGCCCTGCAGCTGCAGCTTGCGCGCATTCTCCATCAGGAACACGGCGCAGGTCGCGTTGATCGCGAATGCCTGGGGCGCCTTGTAGGCTTCCGCGCAGGCAGCGCCGACGTCGGTCAGGCCGAACATGGTCGCCAGCGTGTCCATCAGGCTGCCGGTGCCGGCCGAGCACTTCAGGTTCATCGCGTTGCCGAATAGCTCGGCCTCGGCCAGCGCGATCGTGGAGACCTTCGTGTCCTCACCGCCGATGTCCACCAGGATGCAGAAGTGCTCGTTGACGTCCTCGACGCCGGCCCGCTTGAGGCGCTGTACGTGCTCGCGCGCCAGGGCGATCGAACCGTGCGCGTGCGCGTAGTTCTCCACCAGCACGCTGACCCGGCCGGCGAGCTCGGGGAAGATGTGCTCGAGGGCCTGCTGGACCTGGTAGCGCGCCGAACCGGTGACGCCGATGCCCGCGACCTGCGGGCGCTCGCAACCGGTCGCGACGAGGTCCTGAAAAATCCGCTTGATCGTCTCGATCGTGTCGCCCGCATTACTGTAGGCCTGCAGCCAGCAGACCTCGCCGCTGTCCGCATCAGCGAGCGCCGCCTTGGCCATCGTCGATCCGACGTCCAGCGCGATGTGCAGCCGGCGCGCGCCTGGATGCTGCGTCGGCGCGAGGTCCGGCTGGCGCAGGTAGCGCTGCTGCGCCTCGTAGCGCCTTTTCAGCTCGGACATCGCGGGGTACGCGTCCTGCCGGGCGTCCCGCGACAGCCGCGGATCGGGCTGTGCAATGCCGCCCGGTCCGGCGCGCCGCGCGAACGCGCGCAGGGCGGCGAGCATCTGCGTGTTGTCGGGATCCCAGCAGATCTGCCGTACGCCTTGCTCGCGCAGCCAGTCTTCGGCGCACTCGCGCGCAAAGCGCCAGTGGAACACGCGGCCGGTCAGGCAGACCTTGTCGAAGCCGGCCGGCAGCTTGCGGCAGGCTTTCAGCACTTCGGATTTGAGGGTGGTTGCGAGCGCCACGTCCAGCGGGATGCCCTGGTTCTTGTCGGAGATCGTGGCCGAAGAACTGAACACGCCGCAGCGGTCCGCGCGCGTCGCGGTCTTGAGTCGGCGGTCGCGCCCCTCGGCGCCGGCGTAGCCGGCCAGGATCATGTCGACGTCGCCGCGTGCGAGCGCGAGTTTCTGCAGCACGCGATCCAGGTTGATGCCCGATCCGGCCCCGCAGCGCGGGTTCACGACCAGCAGGTCGTCGCGCAGCGCGCCGCTGCGATCGACGCCCACCAGCAGGTAGCCGGAGGCGGACAGATCCACGATCGCCAGCGACCCGACCGTCTCGTCCGGCTCGGCGCAGATCAGTGAGCGGGCGGTGAGCCACGCGGCCGATGCAGGCGGTATCGTGGTGCCGCAACCCATTGCGTCGCGCACCAGGGGGGCGAGCTTGCCGGTGACGTACACCGGGGCGGCGTTGCCGCGGCCGAAGCGCTCGGCCAGCCTCCAGGACGCCAGCACGTTGCGCAGATCGCCGCCGCTGGTGAGCGTCGTGTCGAGCAGCGGCCGGTCCGTTGCGGTGCAGGCCAGCAACCGCAAGTGCCCGACCCCGGCGTCAATGTAGACGCCGCTGGCACCGGCCAGCGTGGCGGAGAATTGCCCGGCGTGCACAGCGTTCATCAGAATGATCTCAGGCAATATCGCTGAACCGCCGCCCGACGGCTGCGCGCGACTGCAGCAACTATTACAGGCCTGGTCAGGGGGGGGCTTGCGTTATGTCAAAAAGGCCGCTCTGCCCGGGCGGCCCGCTTGCCTGCCCCTCGTAAGCGGGATTCGGTCGATCAGGCTGTGGTTTGCGCTCGCGCTGAGGAAATGCAACGCGATGGCGCTGCGCTGACGATGCGCCGAGATCTCCAGTGCGAGGTCGCTTCGGTCGCGCAATCGAATAACATAGCGAGCGGCATGGCCTTGAATCGACGCACCGTGATGTTTGCGCTCGTGGCAGCCGGCGCGCTCGGCGTGCTGCGCGGCGTTGCCGCGAGCGACGCTGCGCGCACGGCGCGCATCGGTTTCGTCAGCACTGCGAACCCAAAGCGCAATCCGCAGCTGGAGGCGTTCCGCGAGGGCCTTCGTGACCTGGGCTACGTCGAGGGCAAGAACATCGCGATCGACTACCGCTGGGCGCAGGGAACGCTCGACGCGCGCGCCGACGTTGCGCGCGAACTGGTGCAGCAGGGCGTCGACGTCATCGTCGCCTGGGGCACGCCGGCGACGGCCGCCGTGCAGAAGGCGACCTCGAGCGTGCCCATCGTCATGGTGGCGGTGGCGGATCCGGTGGGTTCGGGCTTCGTGCGCAGCCTCGCCAGGCCGGGCGGCAACATCACCGGCGCGAGCAACGCCATGGTCGACGTCGGCGGCAAGTGGGTCGAGCTGATGATGCAGCTGGTGCCCGAGGTCAACACCATCGCCATCCTCAGGAATCCCGCGAACGCGGGTTCGGCCGCGTGGACGCGCGAGGCCGAGCAGGCGGCACGCAGCTACGGCGTCAGGGCGTTGGTTCTGGATGCGGCCTCGGCGGAGGAGATCGATCGCGCGTTCGACGCCATGCGACGGGAAGGCGCCGGTGCGCTGATCATCACCGGAGACCCGTTCTTCGCCGGTCAGGGCGAGCGCCTGGTGGAACGGGCGCGAGGCAACCGCCTGCCCTCGTCGTTCGTCGCGAGTTTTTATCCTGAGGCCGGCGGCCTCCTGTCCTACGGCATGGACGTGATCGCCATGTTCCGCCGCGCAGCGAGCTTCGTCGACAGGATCCTGAAGGGCGCTGCGCCGGCCGATCTGCCGGTCGAGCAGCCGACCGTGTTCCAGCTGGTCATCAACCTCGAAACCGCAGAGGCGATCGGCATCGAGGTGCCGCAATCCGTCCTGCTGCGCGCCGACCGCATCATCCGGTGACCCCTGCGAGCCAGCGCCGCCGGGAGGGGCCATGAGGTTGAAGAAGATCGTCGAGGCGGCGGACGCGATCGCCGTGATCCATGCCGGCGACACGGTCGCCTCGGCCGGCTATGCGGGCAGCGGCACGCCGGACCGGCTGTTCGTCGCGCTCGAGCAGCGTTTTCTCGAGTCCGGCAGCCCGCGCGATCTGACGCTGGTGTTTTCCACCGGCCAGGGCGACATGAAGGAGAAGGGCCTCAACCGGCTCGCGCACGAAGGGCTGGTACGGCGCGTGATCGGTGGCTACTTCGGCCTGTCGCCGAAGATCGAGCAGCTGATTGTCGAGAACCGCATCGAGGCCTACAACCTGCCGGAAGGCGTCATGACGCAGCTCTACCGCGACATCGGCGCGGGCAAGCCCGGCACGCTGTCGCGCGTGGGCCTCGGTACCTACGTCGACCCGCGCCACGGCGGCGGCCGCATGAACGCGCGCACCACCGAGGACATCGTGCGGCTGATGCAGATCGACGGGGAGGACGTCCTGTTCTTCAAGGCCTTTCCGATCAACGTCGCGCTGATCCGCGGCACCACCGCCGATCCCGACGGCAACATCACGACCGAGCGCGAATCGCTCGCGCTCGAGAACCTCGCGCTGGCGATCGCGGCGCGCAATTCGGGCGGCGTCGTCATCGCGCAGGTCGAGCGCGTGGCCGCCGAGGGCTCGCTCGACGCGCGCCGGGTGAAAGTGCCGGGCATCTTGGTCGATTGCGTCGTGCTCACCGAACCCGAGCACCACATGCAGACTTACGGCACACAGTTCAGCCCGGCGCTGTCCGGCGAGCTGCGCCTGCCGCCGGCGCGGGTGAGTCCGGTCGCGCTCAGCGACCGCAAGGTCATCGCGCGGCGCGCGGTGCTCGAGCTCGCGCCGAACAGCGTGATCAACGTCGGCGTCGGCTCGATCCCGGACCAGGTTCCCCTGGTCGCGGGCGAGGAGCGGGTGCAGGACCTCTTGTCGCTGGCGGTCGATTCCGGGGTCATCGGCGGGGTGCCGATGAGCGGGCTCGACTTCGGCACCGCGATCAACTACCAGGCCGTCATCGACCATGCCTGCGCCTTCGACTTCATCGACGGCGGCGGGCTCGACGCCGCCTTCCTCGGCTTCGGCGAGTGCGACGCGCGCGGCGACGTCAACGCCAGCAAGTTCGGCAAGCGCATTCCCGGCTGCGGTGGCTTCATCGACATCACGCAGAGCGCCAAGAAGGTCGTGTTCATGGGCACCTTCAGTTCCGGTGGCCTCGAGGTCGCGATCGAAGACGGCCGCGTGCGCATCGTCAACGAGGGCCGCAACTCGAAGTTCGTCGAGCGGGTCGCGCAGATCACCTTCAGCGCCGATGCGGCGCGGCGCGCGGGGCAGGAAGTGCTGTTCGTCACCGAACGCTGCGTGTTCCGGCTGGAGGGCGACGGGCTGGCGGTCGTCGAGGTGGCCCCGGGCATCGACCTCGAGCGCGATATCCTGCAGCGCCTGCCGTTCCGCCCCGCGCTCGACGGGCCGCGCAGCATGGACCCGGCGGTCTTTCGCGCCGCGCCGATGCGGCTGCGCGAGCGCATGCTCGACCTGAACATGGACGAACGCCTCAGTTACGACGCGCGCACCAACACCGTTTACATGAACTACGCCGGCATGCGGGTGCGCGACAAGGCCGATCTCAAGGCGATCCGTGACGCGGTCGACAAGCTGCTCGCGCCGCTCGGCAAGCGGGTACATTCGATTGTGAACTACGAGCGCTTCACCTGCGACGACGACGTGTTCGAAGACTACGTCGATCTCGTCAAGTACGTCGAGCAGACTTACTACCTCAGCGTGCGGCGCTACACGAGCGGCGCGTTCCTGCGCCACAAGCTCGGCACCGAGCTCGCCAAGCGCGAGGTGAGCGCCGAGGTGCTGCATCCCAGGGCGCAGAAAAAAGGCGGCGCTTAGCGCAGGCGCCGCGTCAGCGTGCCGCGCTGCTAGCTTTTCGACGCCGGCGCGCTCGCCTCGCGCAGCACGAAGCCTTCCATCGACACGGTGTAGAGCTTGGCGTCCGGAAGGTAGCGGATGCACGACTGCGTGGGGTAGTAGCCGCGCAGGCCGACTGCGGGCGGCGTCTTGAGCGGGAAGCAGCGGTCGGGCCGGCTGAGCATGTAGCTGCGCGTCAGCATCTCCTCGTAGAAGGTGACGCGGCCGTCGTAGACGCCGTAGATCCAGGTCCGGGTGAAGCGCTGACCGTTGAATTCCGGACTCTTCGGGTCGATGAGGTGATTGCCCATCGCCGGCGCCACCGCCTCCACGTTCTTGTAATCGGCATGCATGTAGTTGGCAGGCACCGGCGCCAGTGCGCGCTTGAACTGGTCGCAGCGTACGAACTCGGGGCCGCAGGTCCCGGGCTTTATGGCAAACACGCGCTCGATCGAATCGATGTAGAAGTGCACATCGAAGTGCGGCGGGTCGTAGATCCCGGGAGGAATGTGGCCGTTCGGGTTCCAGTTCAGGCCGATCCACTTGAAGGGGATGTCGTCCCGCCGCGCCGCGTCGCTCGGCAGCGGAATGACCCATTCGTGTGCGCCGAAGCACTCCTTCACCGGGTCGATCGCGCCGTCGTTGTTGCGATCGAAGCAGTGATGGCCGTCGGAGTGCGTCGTGGGCAGCCCGTCGAGGGCGGCCGCCTGAAACGCGATGCCGATGGCCATGGGCGTGCCACTGGCGTCGAACGCGGCATAGCTGCTCACCGTGCCGTTTCCGACGCGCGCGGTGGCGCCCGAGGACCAGCCGGCGGTCTCGCCGCCCGGCGGCGAGACGGCGCAACCCTGCGCGGCAAGCGCGGCGCAGGCGAGTGTGGCTAGGCGCACAGGGATCGATGCGCGCTTACGGGACCGCTGCGGCAGCCGTTGACATCCCGCAGCGATCGCTTTGGCGGCCGAAATCGATTCAGGCATGGGCTCTCCTTTCGCGCCCAGGGGTGCCCGGGCGGCTCACGTTCAGCGCAACGTCGCCGCGATCTTACGGATTTCGTCGGGCGAGTGCTCGCCCGCGAGCGGCGTTCCCGGTATCAGGTGCTTGCCGAAGGCGAGATCACCGACCAGCACCGGCTCGAAGCCGGCATCGCGCACCAGGCGCGAGGCGAGGGCAATCGCCTCGGCGTCGTTGCCCGCCATCGGCATGCCCGGCGGCGCGCCCTCGCTGCGGCCCGCGATGTCCGGCAGCCGCGCGTAGCTGATGGCGTTGAAGGCGCGCACCAGGCGCGCGCCGGGCAGCAACTGGGCCGAGGCGAGGCCGGCGCCCTTGTCGCGCGCCCAGGTCGCGATTTCGCCGTCGCGGTGCGGGAACGGATTGCAGGCGTCGATCACCGGCTTGCCCTTGAGCTGCGCGGCGAGGTCGCGGCCGACCTGCGGCAGCGCGCGGTAGGGCACCGCCATCAAGACGATCTCGCCGAAGGCAGCCGCTTCCTGCGGCGTGCCGGCGCGCGCCTTGCCGCCGAGGCGTGCCGCGAGCGCGCGGTCGTCGTCCAGGTGGCGCGAGGAGAACATGACCTGGTGTCCCGCCTTGAGCCAGATTTCGCCCAGCGTGCCGCCGATACGCCCGGATCCGATCGTGCCGACCTTCAGGCCGGCCTTCGCGCCGCGCGCGCCGAACGGCAGTGCGCCGAGCGCGACGCCGAACGCCGCGCCGCCGAGAACCTGAAGAAACACCCGCCGTTCGCGCTTCACTGTGTCGTCAAAATGCATGACCGTTTCTCCTCAGCAAACGACCGCATGCCGATCGCGGACGAGCAATCTACATCACGCCGGTTAACTTGACGCAGGGGGCAAAAAAATATTTTTTCGGCAGCTGATGGCCGTGGGAAGATCACGCCCTTGGTTCCTGGTCCGACCGGCGTCCATGCGCTTCACAGCCGTCCGCTTCGTCTTTTTCGCATGCCTGCTCGTCGTCGCGGCGCCCGTCCCGGCGTTCGACCTGCAGGGCCACCGCGGCGCGCGCGGGCTGGCGCCGGAGAATACGCTGCCGGCCTTTGCGCAGGCGTTGTCGATCGGCGTCAGCACGCTCGAGCTCGACGTCGGCGTGACGCGCGACGGCGTCGTGGTGGTGGCGCACGACCGCCGGCTCAATCCCGAGCTCACCCGCGACGCGAACGGCAAATGGCTGGAGGCGCCCGGGCCGGCGATCCATGCGCTGACCTACGCCGAGCTCGCGCGCTACGACGTTGGCCGCGCCAAGCCGGGCTCGCGCACGGCGCGGCGCTATCCGCAGCAGCAGCCGGCCGACGGCGCGCGCATCCCGCGCCTGGCCGAGGTATTCGCGCTCGCGGCGCGCGCCAGCAACGCCGCGGTGCGCTTCAACGTCGAGACCAAGCTCGACCCCGAGCGCGCGGACGAAACGCTGCCGCCCGAGCCGTTCGCACGCGCGGTGATCGGCGAGATCCGCAAGGCGGGCGTCGCCACCCGCAGCACGCTGCAGTCCTTCGACTGGCGCACGCTGCAGGTCGTGCAGCGCGAGGCGCCGGAGATCGCGACGGTCTATCTGTCGGCGCGCCAGAACTGGCTCGACAACATCCGCGCCGATGCGACCCTCGGCTCGCCCTGGACCGCAGGCATCCGCTTCGCGCAGCATGGCTCGGTGCCGCACATGGTGCAGGCCGCCGGCGGGCGCATCTGGTCGCCGTATCACGGCGACCTGGACGCCGCGCAGCTTGCCGCGGCACGCGCGCTCGGCCTGCGGGTGATCGTCTGGACGGTCAATGATCCGGCGCGCATCGCGGCGCTGCTGGATCTCGGCGTCGACGGCATCATCAGCGACTATCCGGACCGCGTGCGCGCGGAACTGCAGCGTCGCGGCCTGCCGCTGCCGCCGGCCACGCCCGACGCCGGCCGGCGCTAGCGCTGGTAGAAGGCGCGCACCGTGTCCTCGGCCACCTGCTGCAGGAAGGCGGCGGTGTCCTTGTCGATCTGGCCGTAATAGTCGTAAGGGTTGCCGACCGGCGATTTTCCGTACAGCGCGGCGTAGGTGACGCAGGCCGCGAGGTAGGTGCCGATCAGGTCGGGGTGGCTGCCGTCGTAGTCCTTCTGCAGCTTGAGTTCCGGCTTGCGCTTGTACGCCTCGGCGAAGGCCAAGCCGACCGGAATCACCAGCGCGCCGACGCGATTGCCGGTTTCCACGTAGAGCTGCGCGGTCTTCTGCGCCATGTCCGGGTCGTAGCGCTTGTGCGCCGGCGTGTAGGCATGCGTCATGTAGAGCGCGGTCCTGCCGCCCGTGGCGCGGATCAACTCGTTGGCCGCGGTCACTGCCTTGACGAAGGCCGCACTGCGCTTGTCGCTCAGGGCCGCGGCGCTGTGGCCCTGCAGCACGACGACCTCGAAGGGCTGCTTGACGCCGAGCGCGTTCGGTTTCAGGTAATGCGCGAGGTCGTGCTGCGCGAGCGAGCCCCCCGAGATGGTGATCGACTTGTAGCCGTACGCCTTTTCGTTGGCCTTGTCGTTCTCGATCGCCATGCGCCGCAGGTGGTTGTGCAGGCTGTCGCCGTAATACAGGTAGCTGTTGCCGACGAACAGCACGCGCCGCGGCGCGTCGATGCCGAGTGCGCGCACCTCAGGGGTATCGGCGTCGGCGGCACCGGCGGGACCGGCCGCAAGCAGCAGCGCGGCGAACAGGGCGGCGGTCGAGCGG
>JBFFEY010000007.1:0-93925 GCA_041558415.1 Burkholderiales bacterium
CGACCGCCACGCGCTGGTCGAGCCCGCGGGCGCAGGCCGCGCGCCAGAACGCGCCCTGCCGATCGACGGAAAGGGGGTGGCCGTCGGGAAAGCCGTAGCGGCCGAGGGCCGCGCCCAAGAAGACCTGCGTCTCCGCTGCCATTGCGTCAGCGCGCCTCGCGAGCCGCTCTCACACAGCCGCCGCGGCGAGCCGCTCGTCCAGCAGCTCGATCCAGTGGCGCACCGGCACCTGCGCCCCCACCTGCAGGTGCGTGAGGCAGCCGATGTTCGCGGTGACGATGGTCTGCGGCTGTCCCGAGTGCAGCGCCGCCTGCTTGCGCACGCGCAGCGTATGCGCCAGTGCCGGTTGCAGGATCGAATAGGTGCCGGCCGATCCGCAGCACAGGTGCGCGTCCGGCACTGCCGTGAGCGCGTAGCCGGCGCGCGTCAGCAACGGTTCGACGATGTCGCGCAGGCGCTGCGCGTGCTGCAGCGAGCACGGCGCGTGGAATGCGACCCGGCCCGCGCCGGGCGCGGTGAGTGGCGCGAGGCGTGCGAGCAGCGTCTCCGCGCACTCGCTCACCACCTCGGACAGATCGCGCGTCATGGCGCTTACGCGCGCCGCCTTGTCGCGGTAGGCCGCATCGTCGCGCAGCAGATGCCCGTACTCGCGCACCATCGAGCCGCAGCCGCTGGCCGTCATGACGATCGCCTCGACCTCGCCGCGTTCGATCATCGGCCACCAGGCGTCGATCAGCGCGCGCGCGTCGTCTAGCCCGTCGGTCTGGTCGTTTAGGTGATAGCGCACGGCGCCGCAGCAGCCACCGCCGGGGGCTTCGAAGAGCGAAATGCCGGCGGCGTCCAGCACGCGCGCCGCGGCCGCATTGATCACCGGCGCGAGCGCCGGCTGCACGCAGCCGGCGAGTACCAGCATGCCGCGCGCACGCCGCGCCGCCGGCCACGCACCGCGCGCGCGCGCGCGCTCGGGCACCACGCGCTTGAGCGGCGGCGGCAGCAGCGGTCGCAGGAACTGACCGAGCCCGAGCAGTGCGGCGAACAGCCGCGTGCGCGGCAGCACCGCGCCGAGCGCCGCGCGCTGCAGCCGTGCGACGGGGCCGCGCCGAGCACGGGCCTCGACGATGCCGCGTCCGATGTCGACCAGGCGACCGTAGTGCACCCCCGAAGGGCAGGTGGTCTCGCAGGACCGGCAGGTCAGGCAGCGATCGAGATGCAGCCGTGTGCGCGCCGTCGGCTGACCGCCTTCCAGCACCTGCTTGATGAGATAGATCCGGCCGCGCGGTCCGTCGAGCTCGTCGCCGATCAGCTGATACGTCGGACATGTTGCGGTGCAGAAGCCGCAATGCACGCACTTGCGCAGAATCTCTTCTGCCTCGCGCCCCTCGGGCCTGTCACGGATGAAATCAGCGAGTGTCGTCTGCATGCGTGAAACGAGAAATCTGCATTTTTCAATCCACGGGCCTGGCTCTATAGTCCTGCCGTAACCGCAAGCCTGGATCCACGCATTCCTCGGATGGATCGCCCGAACTGGAAATTCGTCCTGCCCGCCGCAGCGGCCGGCGGCTTCGTGCTGGTCGGCTTCTGGGGCCTGCTCGTCGGTCCGCTCGGCACCGCGTGGTACCTGTCGTGGCAGCGCAAGCGCGGCAGCGCCGGCGGCGCCGACGACGAGGACGCGCGGCTCGCCGTTTTCATGGCCGAATCCGCCAAGGCACAGCTGGCGGCCGCGCGCCACAAACCCGGGGGCGCGGGCGCAGTGCATGCGGCAGCGGTTGCGGCACCGGCCCGCTTCGCGGGTCCGGTCGCGGCGCCCGAAACGCCGGTCGGCCCCAAGCCGAGTTTCGCCGAGTTGCGCCAGCGCGTGCAGCAGGTGGAGGAGCGCGCGCTGTGCAACGCGCTCGCCGCGGCGCGCCTGGCCGAGCTGGAAGACGCGCGCGACGCGCATGCCGCGGCCGAAGCCGCACTGATCGCGCGGCGCGTGGCCACGAAGACCGAGCATGCGCCGCTGCGCCTGCGCGCTGCCTCGCGCGCGATTACCGCCTGCCTCGAGACCGACCAAGCCGACATGGCCGCGGCGCTGTTCGCGGAGTTCGTCGCCGAGCGCGCCGCACTGCGGCTCGCCCAGCCGCACTGGGAACCGCTCGGGCGTGCGCTGCTCGAGCAGGGTGCGCTGATGGAAGCCGCCTGGGCGCTGCATGCCGGCGCGGTGCTCGGCAAGGACCTGGTGAGCGCGCAGAAACGCCTGGTGGAAGTCGCGGGCAGAGCCGCCGACGCCGGCAAGCCGAAGGTCGCGCTCAGGCTGTACGCGACGCTGCTCGAGAAGTATCCGCAGTCGCAGTACGCGGACTTCGTGCGCTCGAACATGCGTATCGAGGAAAAGAAGCTCGCCAAGGGTTCCACGCCGACCTGAATCTCAGAGGTCGGGATACATCCGACCACGGTTGAAGATGCCTTGCGGGTCGAACGCGGCCTTCAGTCCGCGATGCAGCCGGATCTGCACGTCGCTCAGTGGCGCGAAAGGCACCGCCGTCTTGTCGCGCGCGCGGAACAACGTCGCGTGGCCGCCGGCACGCGCGGCAGCCTCGCGCAGCAGCCGCGGCTCGGCGTCCGAGCGCAACCAGCGCAGCGCGCCGCCCCACTCGATGAAGGGTTCTCCCGGCAGGGCGCGCGGCGCCGCGTGGGACGGCAGCGCAAGGCGCCACAGCGGCGCATCGCCCGCGAAGAAGTCGTGCGTCTGCTCGCGCACCGCGTCCCAGAAGCCCCGCGCCGCGCCAGCATCGACCGCTTCGCCGCCGAGACGTGCAGCCGCGGCGCGCAGTGCCGCCGCCGCACCCGAGAGCCGCAGCTGCAGCACGCCGGCATGCCAGGCCGCCGCCGAGATCGGCAGCGGCTGCCCGGCCCAGGCGTTCAGCTGCGTGAGCGCCTGCGCTTGCGACAGCTCGAAGCGCCGCGTCTGCTCCTCGACCGGGCGCGGTAGCACCTTGAGCGAGACCTCCAGAATCACGCCCAGCGTGCCGAGCGAGCCGGCGAGCAGGCGCGACACGTCGTAGCCGGCGACGTTCTTCATCACTTCCCCGCCGAAGCGCAGCACCCGTGCGCGACCGTCGAGCAGCGTGGCGCCGAGCACGAAGTCGCGCACGGCGCCGGCCGCCATGCGGCGCGGGCCGGACAGCCCTGCGGCGACACATCCGCCGACGGTGGCCTCGGCGCCAGCCCGTGCGAAATGCGGCGGCTCGAAGGCCAGCATCTGCCCCTGCTCGGCGAGCGACGTCTCGAGCGTCACGAGCGGCGTGCCGGCACGCGCCGTGACCACGAGCTCGGTCGGGTCGTAGCGCACGATGCCGGCGTGCGTGCGCGTGTCGAGCACCTCGCCATCGAGCACCCCGCCGTAGAAATCCTTGGTGCCGCCGCCGCGCAGGCGCAGCCGTGTGCCGGCGGTGGCGGCGCGAACGCGCTCGGCGAGCGACTGCGTGGCGTCGGTCACGCCGCCTAGAACCTCGGCAGCTCCGGGTGCTTCAGCCGGCCGCCGCGCACGTGCATGCGCCCGAACTCCGCGCAGCGGTGCAGCGTCGGCACCGCCTTGCCGGGGTTCAGCAGCCCCTTGGGGTCGAACACCCGCTTCACGGCGTGGAACGCCTCCAGCTCGTCGTCGCGGAACTGCACGCACATCTGGTCGATCTTCTCGACGCCGACGCCGTGCTCCCCGGTGATGGTGCCGCCCACCTCGACGCACTTCTCCAGCACCTCGGCCGCGAACTGCTCCGTGCGCTCGAGCTGCTGCGGGTCGTTGGCGTCGAACAGGATCAGCGGGTGCAGGTTGCCGTCGCCGGCATGGAAAACGTTGGGGCAGCGCAGGCCGTACTTGTTCTCCATCTCGGCGATGAAGCGCAGCACCTCGCCCAATCGACGCCGCGGGATCGTGCCATCCATGCAGTAGTAGTCCGGCGAGATGCGCCCGACCGCGGGGAACGCCGCCTTGCGCCCCGACCAGAAACGCAGCCGCTCGGCCTCGTCGCGCGAGACGGTCATGCGCGTCGCGCCCGCCTCCCGGAGCACCGTCTTGATGCGCACGATCTCCTCCTCGACTTCCTCCGGCGTACCGTCCGATTCGGCGAGCAGGATCGCGGCGGCGTCGAGGTCGTAGCCGGCATGGACGAAGTCCTCCACCGCGCGCGTGGCCGGCTGATCCATCATCTCGAGACCTGCCGGAATGATGCCGGCGGCGATCACCGCCGCCACTGCGGCGCCCGCCTTCTCCACGTCGTCGAACGAGGCCATCACCACGCGCGCGAGCTGCGGCTTCGGCAGCAGCTTGACGCTCACCTCGGTCACGACCGCCAACAGGCCTTCCGAGCCGATGGCCAGGGCGAGCAGGTCGTAGCCCGGCGCATCCGGCGCCTCCGAACCGAACGTCACCGGCTCGCCTTCGACCGTGTAGCCGCGCACCTGCAGCACGTTGTGCACCGTCAGGCCGTATTTGAGGCAGTGCACGCCGCCCGAGTTTTCGGCGACGTTGCCGCCGATCGAGCAGGCGATCTGGCTCGAGGGATCGGGCGCGTAATACAGCCCAAACGGTGCGACGACGTCGGAGATCGCGGCATTGCGCACGCCCGGCTGGACCACGGCCACCCGCGCCAACGGGTCGACGCGCACGACGCGCATGAACTTGGCCATCGACAGCAGCACACCGTCGGCGAGCGGCAGCGCGCCGCCCGACAGCCCGGTGCCCGCGCCGCGCGGCACCACCGGCACGTCCATGGCGTGACAGGTCTGCAGCAGGCGCTGCACCTGCACTTCGGTCTCCGGCAGCGCGACCACCATCGGCAGGCGACGATACGCGGTCAGGCCGTCGCACTCGTAGGGCCGCGTGTCCTCGGCCTCGTACAGCACGCACCGCGCGGGCAGAAACGCACGCAGCGCGGCGGCAACCGCCTTCTGGCGCTGCGGATCGATCACCGGATTGCGTTCGTTGGCACCCATCGTCGCGTCTCAAGCCTGCAGGTACGGCCGCGCCCAGGCAAGCCCGGCGACGGTATCGGCTCGGGGATTGTATTCGCAGCCGATCGCGCCGGCGTAGCCGAGGCGGTCGATCGCCGCAAGCAGCCACGGAAAGTTGATCTCGCCGCTGCCCGGCTCGTGCCGGTCGGGCACGTCGGCGAGCTGCATGTGGCCGATGCGCGGCAGCAGGCGCTCGATGGTCTTCGCCAGATCGCCTTCCATGATCTGCATGTGGAAGATGTCGTACTGCAGATAGGCATTGTCGGCGCCGGCCGCGTCGATCGCCTCGAGCACCTGGCGCGAGGTCGGCAGGAAGAATCCCGGCACCGTGCGCGTGTTGCAGGCCTCGACCATGAGTGCGAGGCCGGCACCGTGCAGCTGCTGCGCCGCGTAGGCGAGATTGTCGACCAGCGTGTCGTGGTACGGCTGGCGCGCGGCGTCCTGCGGGATCACCCCGGAGAGGCAGTTCAGCCGCGGGCAGTTCGCCACGCGCGCGTACTCGATCGCACGCGCCACCCCTTCGCGAAACTCGCTGCGGCGTTCCGGCAGACAGGCGATGCCGCGGTCGCCTTTCGCGGCGTCGCCGGCGGGCAGATTGTGCAGCACCACCTCGACGCCGGCGTCGCGCGCCCAGCGCGCGACATCGGCGGCCGGCCAGGCATAGGGAAACTGGTACTCCACGCAACGGAAGCCGGCGCGCGCCGCAGCGGCGAAGCGCGCCGGGAAATCCAGATCGGGAAACAGCAGCGACAGGTTCGCGGCAAGGCGTGGCATATGCGGTCCTTATCCGGGGCGAAGCAGGATCGAACGCCCCTGCCATCCGAGAGGGTATCATTTTGCCCTTACGCCCTAAGCTTATGGCTGCCAACAAGAAACCCTGGCGAAAGCTCATCGCCTCCGGCGTGGCAACGGTGGCGCTGTACGGCCTGCTGTTCGGCCATGAAACCGAAGTCCTGGCCACCTTCACGCGGACCGATGGCTGGTATCCCGCGCTGCCCGTGGTGACCACGTTTCTCTTCTCGCTGGTGCACGGCGCGTTTACCGGCTACTTCTGGGACGCGCTGGGCGTCAAGCCGCGCGCGCGGATCAAGGAAGCGAAGCAGGCCTGAGCCATGCCACCCGGATTCATCGAACTCGGTGCGGACAATGTCGCCTTCCTTTTGATGGTCGGCTTCATCGGCGGGCTGGTGAGCGGCTTCATCGGTTCGGGCGGCGCGTTCGTGCTGACGCCCGGCATGATGAGCATGGGCATCTCTGGCGCCGTCGCCGTTGCCAGCAACCTCTGCCACAAGTTCCCGAAAGCGCTGGTCGGCGCCTACCGGCGCTACCAGTTTGGCCAGGTCGACGTGAAGCTCGGCCTGATCATGGCCGCATCCGCGGGTGCCGGCGTCTGGGTGGGCGCCGGATTCATGGAGCACGTGCGGCTCACCTATGGCCCGGCCGGCTCGAGCCTGTACGTCAGCCTGGTGTTCGTCGTCGTCCTGACCGCAGTCGGATCGTTCGTGCTGCGCGATGCGCTGCAGCTGCGCAGGCGCGGGCACGCCGAAGTGGAGACGACCCACCCGCTGGCGCGCTGGGTGCAATCGGTCAACATCCCGGGAACGATGATCGAGTTCAAGGTCGCGAAAATCCGGGTCTCGGCACTGTTTACGCTGCCGCTCGGCTTCGCCACGGGATTGCTCGCCTCGTCCATTGCCGTCGGCGGCTTCGTGGGCGTGCCCGGCATGATCTACGTGCTCGGCGCGCCGACGCTGGTGGCCAGCGCGACCGAACTGGTCATCGCCTTCGTCATGGGCCTGATCGGGACCACCAAGTACGCAATGGCTGGCATCGTCGACATCCGCCTGGCGATGTTGATTTTGCTCGGATCGCTGTTTGGCGTTCAGCTCGGTGCGATCGGTACCACGTACGTCAGGGCGTATGTGGTGAAGCTCGTGACCGCAGTGATCATGCTGATCGTTGCGGTGAGCCGCCTGCTCGTCGTCCCCGTGCACCTTGCCGAACTCGAAGTCATGTCGCTAAAAGGCTGGCAGGTAAGCGTCCTCAAGAACGTGAGCTTCGCCTTGATGGTCGCCGCCCTCGTGGTCGGCGCGACAATCATCCTCGGCTCGATGCTGCGCGGGCGCACACGCGCCAGCGCCTGAGGTCGGTGCGGCCGGGTCGCCGCGCGTGAGACCGTCAGCCGTGGCCGCGCGCGCCCGCAGCCTGTTCCCGCCGCTCGCCTGGTGGAAGCGGATCAACCGCGCCAACCTGCGCGCCGACCTTGTCGCCGGGCTGCTCGGCGCCGTCGTCGTCGTGCCCCAGGGCATCGCCTTCGCAACGCTTGCCGGACTGCCGCCGGTCTACGGCCTGTACGCAGCCATGGTCCCCACGGCGGTTGCCGCCCTGTTCGGCTCGTCGTGGCACGCCGTGACGGGCCCGACCAACGCCGTGTCTCTGTTCGTGTTCGCGACCGTCGCGCCGCTTGCGGTACCCGGCTCGGAACGCTACATCGTGCTCGTGCTGACGCTCTCGTTCATGACCGGCGCCATGATGCTGGCGATGGGGCTGCTGCGCCTCGGGCGCGTCGTCAACTTCATCTCGCACACGGTGGTCGTCGGCTTCACGGCCGGTGCGGCGGTGCTGATCATCGCCAGTCAGCTGCGCAACTTCTTCGGCGTCGAGTTTCCCGCCAGCAGTTCCTTTCTCGGCACCCTGCAGGCGTTCGTCGCGCACGCCGGCGAAATCAAGCCTTACGTCGTGCTGACCGGAGTGGTGACGCTTGGCGCGGCACTCCTCGCGCGCCGCTACCTCGCCAAGGTTCCGTACATGATCGTCGCCCTGGTTGCGGGCGGCGCCGCGGCCTGGGCACTCGGCCAGTGGCTGCCGTCGCAGCAGACCGGCATTCGCACGCTGGGTCCGCTGCCGAGCGCCCTGCCACAGCTTTCGCATCCCGAACTCAGCGCGGATACGCTGAAGTCGCTCATGGGCATCGCGTTCGGCGTGACGGTGCTCGGCCTGACCGAGGCAATCTCGATCGCACGCGCCATCGCGCTGAAATCCGGCCAGCGCATCGACGCCAACCAGGAGTTCATCGGCCAGGGACTGGCGAACCTAAGCGCGAGTTTCTTCTCGGCCTTTCCGACGTCCGCCTCGTTCAATCGCTCCGGCATCAATTACGACGCCGGTGCGCGAACGCCGCTGGCGGCCGCGTCGGCGGCGGTTTTTCTCGTCATCGTCGTGCTTGGCGTCGGCCCGTTGCTCGCCCATCTGCCGACCGCGACCATGGCAGCGGTCCTGTTCATGGTCGCCTGGCGGCTGTTCGACTTCGAAGCAATCCGCACCATTCTGCGCACCAGTCGCAGCGAAGCCGCGGTGCTGGTATTGACCTTCGCCGCAACCTTGCTGATGAACCTCGAGATCGCGATCCTCACGGGTGTGATGTTGTCGCTGATGATCTACCTCAACCGCACCTCGCGCCCGCAGATGCGCACCCTGGTGCCCGACCCCCGCCATGCCAAGCGCCGCTTCGGACCGATGGCCGACGGCCTCGCGGAGTGCCCGCAGACTAAGATCATGACCATCGAGGGCTCGATCTATTTCGGCGCCGTCGACCACGTCGAAGGCCACCTCGACACGCTGCGTGAGGTCGCACGGTCGCAGAAACACCTGTTGCTCGTTTGCCGCAACGTCAATTTCATCGACATTGCCGGCGCGGAAGCGCTCGTCCACGAGGCTCGCAAACGCCGCTGGGATGGCGGTCGGCTCTACCTGTACGGGTTACGCCAGCCAGTCGATCAGGTGCTGAAAAACAGCGGCCTGCTTGCGGAGATCGGCGACGAGCAGATCTTCCGCTCCAAGCAGGACGCCATCGGCACCATTTTCGGCCGCCTCGATCGCTCGACCTGCGCGCGCTGCCGCGCGCGCATCTTCGAGGAGTGCGCCTCGCTGCCACCGCCGGAGTCGTCATGACGCCAGCGCTCGAGCCGCACGCCCTCGCGACGCTGCTGCTCGCCGCCGTCGCCTTCGCGCTGTTCGCACGCGAGCGCGTGCCGATCGAGACCACCAGCCTCGGCGTGCTGGTGCTGCTCACCGCGGGCTTTCACCTGTTCCCCTACGCGCGCGGCGGCGTCGGTGTTGCGCCAACCGATTTTTTCCTCGGCTTCGGCCACGAGGCACTGGTCGCGATCTGCGGCCTGATGATCCTCGGCCGCGGCCTGGTGGTGACCGGCGCACTCGATCCCGCTTCGCGCGTGCTCGGCCGGCTGCTCGAGGTGCGGCCTGGCGCCGCCATGCTGCTGGTGCTGGTGCTGTGCGCGGCGGCGAGCGGGGTGATGAACGACACGCCGATCGTGGTGCTGATGCTGCCGATCCTGGTCGGCGCGGCGCTGCGCTCCAAGACCTCACCGACGCGCACGCTGCTGCCGATGAACTACGCGGTGCTGATCGGCGGCATGGGCACAACCATCGGCACCTCGACCAATCTGCTGGTGGTCACCATCGCCGCGGACCTGGGCGTGCGCCGCTTCGAAATGTTCGATTTCATCCACGTCACGGCCATCGCCGCGGTCGGCGGCATTCTCTACCTGTGGCTCGTGCTGCCGCGCCTGATCCCGGAGCGCGCCGCACCGATCGGCGACGATGCGCCGCAGGTGTTCGCCGCCCTGCTGCACATCGCCGAGGGCGGCATCGCGGACGGCAGCACGTTTTCCGAGGTGCAGAAGAAGGCGGGACCGGGGCTGCACGTGCGGCGCATCGTGCGTGGCGAGGGTCTCGAGCTCGCGCGGCTGCCGAGCCTGACGCTGCGCGCCGGCGACCGGCTGTTGGTGGTGGCGCACGCGCAGGACCTGCGCGAATTTGCCGAGCTGCTCGGCGCGACGCTGCACAAGCATGATGAGAAGGAGGCCCTGGTGGACGAGGCGCATCCGCTCACCGCGGAGGACCAGCGCCTTGCCGAAGTGGTGATCACCGAAGGCTCGCCACTGCACCGCGCCACGCTGCGCAGCCGCCGTTTCGGCGAACTCTACGACGTCAACATCGTCGGCCTGCATCGCGCCGGCGGGCAGGCCCTGGGCCGGCGCGAGGACTTCGGCGACGTGATGCTGCACGCCGGCGACATCCTGCTCGTGCAGGGCACCGAGAAGGACATCGCGGCGCTGCGCAGCCGCGCGCGGCTGCTGGTGCTGGACCGCAGCTACGACCTGCCGCGCAGCGAGCGGGCACCAATCGCCCTCGGCATCCTCGCCCTGGTGGTGCTCGTGGCCGCGTTCAAGCTGGCGCCGATCTCGATCGCCGCGCTGGGCGGGGTGGCCGCGATGCTGCTGACGCGCTGCCTCGACTGGGACGAGGCCGCCGGCGCGCTGTCGGTCAAGGTCGTGCTGCTGGTGGCCTCCAGCCTCGCGCTCGGTGCGGCGCTCGAGAAGACCGGCGGCACCGCCTGGCTCGCCGCCGCCTTCGTCAACGCCAGCGCCGGCCTGCCGCGCGAGTGGCTGCTCGCCCTGCTCATGCTGCTCGTCGCTGCGTTTACCAACTTCGTCTCGAACAACGCGGCGGCAGCGGTCGGCACGCCGATCGCCATCGACATCGCGGGCCAACTCGGCGTCGCGCCAGAGCCGCTCGTGCTCGCCATCATGTTCGGCGCGAATTTCTGCTACGTCACGCCGATGGCCTACCAGACCAACCTGCTGGTGATGAGCGCCGCAGGCTATCGTTTCGGCGATTTCGTGCGTGGCGGACTGCCGCTGCTTGCGCTGATGCTGGCAAGCTACGCGTTCCTGCTGCCCCGTTTTTTCCCCTTCTGAGCACGGTCCGCGCAAAAGCCCTGCGCGCGTCGTGCAGATACGCGCACAGGGCGCTGTGCTAGACTTTTCGGCGCCTTACTCACAACAACATCGGGAGGAGCCTATGGGTGCCATCCTTCAGTCCCTGGGCCGGACGGTCACTGCCGGCGTCGTTCTTCTGCTGATCATCATGGGCATTGCCGGCACCTTTGGCAGCCTCGGCCAGATGAGCTGGTGGACCTTCTTCATGCGCTGGCTGCACGTCCTGTCCGGCGTCATGTGGATCGGCCTGCTGTGGTACTTCAACTTCGTGCAGACGCCGTCGATGCCGAAGATTCCCGATGAGCACAAGCCGGCGATCGGCAAGGTGATCGCGCCCGCGGCGCTGTTCTGGGTCCGCTGGGCGGCGCTGTCGACGGTGGTGACCGGACTGCTGCTTGCCTGGATGAACGGCTACATCGGTTCGGCACTCTCGCTGTCTAAGGGCGTGCACGCGATCGGCCTCGGCATGTGGATGGGGCTGATCATGGCCTTCAATGTCTGGTTCGTCATCTGGCCGAACCAGAAAAAGGCCCTCGGCATCGTCGAGGCGAGCGCCGAGGAGAAGGCCGCAGCGGCGAAGAAGGCCGGCCAGTTCTCGCGCATCAACACCCTGCTGTCGATCCCCATGCTGTACTGCATGGTGGCGCAGCAGAACGGCGGACTGTAAGCGAACGCCGGCCGCGCTTCAGCGGTACGATCGACGGGGCCCCACGCGGGGCCCCGTTTTCATTTTCGGGCCGGGTGAACGATGCCGCGAATGGTGGACCCGCTGCCGATGCCGCGCGCGGCGAACCAGCCGCGTTCCATCTCCAGCGCGTAGCGGGCCGGCCGGGTCGCGCAGTGCGATTCCTCGCTGTGCGGCGTCATGTCGGCGATGTTGATCACGCGCGCCGCATCGTCCAGAAAGGCGACCGAGAGCGGGAGGTCGGTGTTCTTCATCCACATGCAGTGCGTGGTCGCCTCGTCGAACACGAACAGCATGCCCTCGTTCGGGCCGAGCGACTTGCGGAACATCAGCCCGCGCATGCGGCTCGGATCGTCCGCCGCGAGCTCGGCGCGGATGAGATGCATGCCGGCGCCGAGTTCGACCACCGGCAGCTGCGCGGATGCCTGTGGTGCGCCGAGGGCGATGACCGCGAGCGCGAAGAGGAGGCCACGGGGCGAGGCGAATCGCATCGGCGGATAGTACAAACAAAAACAAAGGGGGCGAACGGCGACGTTCGCCCCCTTTCGACAGACGGATGCGTGTTACTTCTTGGGCTTCGGGCAGCCCTTCAGCTTCGGGTCCTTCTTGCACTGCTCGGCCGTCGGCTTCGCCGGCTTCTTGTCGTCGGCAACGGCCACATAGCTCGTCAGCGCAAAGGCGGCCGTCATCGCCGCGATCAGCAACTTCTTCATGATGTCACTCCAATCAAGATTTCACAGGAAAAGCGTGTAACGAGCCGTCACCTGCGTCCTGCGCTCGCTAGACGTCGGTCCCCGAAAACTGCCCCGGTCGCCGCTCGCAGCGTCCCGACCCTCCTGAGTCGGCGCGCGATTCTATGCAGGCGCCGGTCGGCCGGCAATGGCGCCGCGCGGCGTCACCCGAGGTTTGCAATGGCGCACGGGCGGCGTACATTCCCTCCCCTCGGAACCCCGCCGGGAAGCCCAGCCGGCACCAAGTCTTATATAAAATATCTTTTATTTCTTGTCCTTCCGAATCCCGCAGGAGCTGCCATGGCGTACAAGCACATCAAGGTCCCCTCCAGCGGCGAGAAGATCCGCGTCAACAAGGACTTTTCGCTGTCGGTGCCCGACAACCCGATCATTCCCTACATCGAGGGCGACGGCACCGGCGTCGACATCACCCCGGTGATGCTCAAGGTGGTCGACGCCGCGGTGCAGAAGGCCTACGGCGGCAAGAAAAAGATCGTCTGGATGGAAATGTATGCCGGCGAGAAGTCCTGCAAGGTCTACGGCGAAAACGTCTGGCTGCCCGACGAGACGCTCGAGGCCGCCAGGGAATACGTGGTCTCGATCAAGGGCCCGCTGACCACCCCGGTCGGCGGCGGCATCCGTTCGATCAACGTCGCGCTGCGCCAGGAGCTCGATCTGTACGTCTGCCTGCGGCCGGTGCGCTGGTTCAAGGGCGTACCGAGCCCGCTGAAGGAGCCGGACAAGGTCGACATGGTGATCTTCCGCGAGAACTCGGAGGACATCTACGCGGGCATCGAGTGGGCGGCGCAGACGCCGGAGGTCAAGAAGGTCATCAAGTTCCTCATCGACGAGATGAAGGTTCGCAAGATCCGCTTTCCGGAAAGCTCGGCGATCGGCATCAAGCCGGTTTCCAGCGAAGGCAGCGAGCGGCTCATCCGCAAGGCGTTCCAGTACGCGATCGACAACAACCGCCGCTCGGTGACGCTGGTCCACAAGGGCAACATCCAGAAGTTCACCGAGGGTGGATTCCGGGACTGGGGCTATCAGCTCGCGCAGAAGGAGTTCGGCGCCAAGCTGGTGGACGGTGGTCCCTGGTGCAGCTTCAAGAACCCGAAATCCGGCCAGGAAATCATCGTCAAAGACGTCATTACCGATGCGTTCCTGCAGCAGATCCTGCTGCGCCCAGCCGAGTACGACGTCATTGCGACGCTCAACCTGAATGGCGACTACATCTCGGACGCACTTGCCGCAGAAGTCGGGGGCATCGGCATCGCGCCAGGGGCCAATCTGTCGGACTCGGTGGCCATGTTCGAGGCAACCCATGGCACGGCGCCGAAGTACGCCGGCAAGGACTACGTCAACCCGGGTTCCGAGATCCTCTCGGCGGAGATGATGCTGCGCCACATGGGGTGGACCGAGGCCGCCGACGTGATCGTGCGGTCCATCGAGGCCGCGATCGGCGACAAGGTGGTGACCTACGATTTCGCGCGCCTGACACAGGGCGCCAAGCAGGTTTCCTGCTCCGGCTTCGGTCAGGCCATGATCGAGCGCATGTAGCGCCCGCGGCAGCCGGAAATGAAAAGGCCGCCCGCGGGCGGCCTTTTTTGTTCGCGCCGGGGGCGCGCGTCAGACCTTCTGGATGTTCGAAGCCTGCTTGCCCTTCGGACCCTGGACGACGTCGAAACTGACCTTCTGGCCTTCCTTCAGCGTCTTGAATCCCCCCATGTTGATCGCGGAAAAGTGCGCGAACAGATCCTCGCTGCCATCATCCGGCGTGATGAAACCGTATCCCTTCGCGTCGTTGAACCACTTAACGGTGCCTGTTGCCATGTTAGCTTCCTTGTTCGTTTCCCAACCGGGCGAACCCGGGCCATGCCTGAACTTCCGGCCTGCCCGCCCCGACTGATCGCGCACCAGACAGCCTGAATCCAAACACAGGTCGCGTTTTACGCGCCCCGCCCAGCGTCGTCAAGGGGCTGCCGGCGATGTGTAAAACGTCCGCAACCCCGTGAAAAGCACGGCTTTTCTGCCTGCGGATTACATTGCGTGCCCCCGGCACATTGATTACGATAAGCGCACGCCTTGTGGCGCACGTGCAGCGCGGCCGCAGTGCAGCGGCTAAGGGTCGAAACATTCAGTCGGAGCCGGTGTCGAACGGGGGTGGGTCGGAAAGCGGAACTGGAGAAGGATGGCGCAGTACAAGGACAACACGTTATTGGAGGCTCAGAAGAGCAAACTGAAGCCGCCCTCGATGTTCAAGGTCATGCTGCTCAATGACGATTACACCCCCATGGAGTTCGTGGTTCTGGTTCTGCAAAAGTTCTTCAACATGACCCGGGAGCGGGCAACCCAGGTCATGCTCAAGGTGCACCGCGAGGGCATCGGCGTGTGCGGCGTCTACCCCAAGGATGTCGCCGCCACCAAGGTTCAGCAGGTCGCCGGGTTTGCGCGTAAGCACCAACACCCGCTGCAGTGCGTGATGGAGGAAACATAAGCATGATTGCCCAGGAACTCGAAGTCAGCTTGCACATGGCGTTCGTCGAGGCGCGTCAGAAGCGCCACGAGTTCATCACCGTCGAACACCTCCTCCTCGCGCTGCTCGACAATCCGACCGCGGCCGAGGTGCTGCGCGCCTGCGGTGCCAACATGGACGAGCTGCGCAAGCAGCTGACGCAGCACGTCGGCGAGCAGACGCCGCGCATTCCTTCGGACCGCGAGGTCGATACCCAGCCCACGCTCGGCTTCCAGCGCGTCATCCAGCGCGCCATCCTGCACGTGCAGAGCTCGGGCAAGAAGGAGGTGACCGGCGCGAACGTGCTCGTCGCGATCTTCGGCGAGAAGGACTCGCACGCGGTGTACTTCCTGCAGCAGCAGGGCATCACGCGGCTGGACGTCGTCAATTACATCTCGCACGGCATCACCAAGACGCCGCAGCAGGCGAGCGCCAAGGCCGAGCAGGAGGCCGAGCAGGAAGGCGACGCGCAGACCTCGAACAGCCCGCTCGACAACTACACGCAGAACCTGAACGCCTTTGCCCTTGCCGGTAAGATCGATCCGCTGATCGGCCGCGACAAGGAGCTCGAGCGCGTCATCCAGACCCTGTGCCGGCGGCGCAAGAACAACCCGCTGCTCGTCGGCGAGGCCGGCGTCGGCAAGACGGCGATCGCGGAGGGGCTCGCGCGGCGCATCGTCGAAGGCACGGTGCCCGAGCTGCTCGCCAAGTCCACCGTCTACGCGCTCGACATGGGCGCGCTGCTGGCGGGCACTAAGTATCGTGGCGATTTCGAGCAGCGCCTGAAAGCGGTCCTCAAGCAGCTGATCGACAACCCGCAGGCGATCCTGTTCATCGACGAGATCCACACCGTGATCGGCGCGGGCGCGGCCTCGGGCGGCACGCTCGACGCTTCCAACCTGCTCAAGCCGGTGCTCTCGACCGGACAGCTCAAGTGCATTGGCGCGACGACCTACATCGAGTACCGCGGCGTGTTCGAGAAGGATCACGCGCTCTCGCGCCGCTTCCAGAAAATCGATGTGGTCGAGCCGTCGATCGAAGAAACGGTGGAAATCCTCAAGGGGCTGAAGACGCGCTTCGAGGCGCACCACAGCGTGCGCTACACGGCGAACGCCCTCAGCACGGCGGTGGAACTTTCCGCGCGCTACATCAACGACCGCCATCTGCCCGACAAGGCGATCGACGTGATCGACGAAGCCGGTGCGGCGCAGCGCATCGCGCCGAAGAGCAAGCAGAAGAAGGTCATCGGCAAGCCGGAGATCGAGGACATCATCGCGAAGATCGCGCGCATCCCGCCGCGCAGCGTTTCGACCGACGACCGCAGCGCGCTCGCCAACCTGGACCGCGACCTCAAGGCGGTGGTGTTCGGCCAGGACAAGGCGATCGACGCGCTCGCCTCGGCGATCAAGATGGCGCGCTCGGGCCTCGGCAATCCGCAGAAGCCGATCGGCAATTTCCTGTTCAGCGGGCCCACCGGCGTCGGCAAGACCGAGGTGGCGCGCCAGCTGGCCTACTGCCTGGGCATCGAGCTGATCCGCTTCGACATGTCCGAGTACATGGAGCGGCACGCGGTGTCGCGTCTGATCGGCGCGCCGCCGGGATACGTCGGCTTCGAGCAGGGCGGCCTGCTGACCGAGGCGATCAGCAAGAAGCCCTACGCGGTGGTGCTGCTGGACGAGATCGAGAAGGCGCATCCCGACATCTTCAACATCCTGCTGCAGGTGATGGACCACGGCACGCTGACGGACAACAACGGCCGCAAGGCCGACTTCCGCAACGTCGTGCTCATCATGACCACGAACGCGGGCGCGGAGGCGCTGTCGAAGAACACCATGGGCTTCACCGCGGACCGCCAGACCGGCGACGAGATGGAGTCGATCAAGCGGATGTTCACCCCCGAGTTCCGCAACCGGCTGGATGCCACCATCTCCTTCCGCGCGCTGGACCACGCGATCATCATGCGGGTGGTCGACAAGTTCCTCATGCAACTCGAAGAGCAGCTGCACGAGAAGAAGGTCGAGGCGATGTTCACCAGCCGCCTCAAGGAGCACCTCGCCAAGAAGGGCTTCGATCCGCTCATGGGGGCGCGACCGATGGCGCGGCTGATCCAGGACACCATCCGGCGGGCGCTCGCGGACGAGCTGCTGTTCGGCAAGCTCGCGAATGGCGGCAAGGTGACGATCGACGTCGGCGATGACGACAGTATCGTGCTGCGCTTCGAAGAAGAGGCGGCGCCGGTCGCCTGACGCCCATCGTTCGTCCTCTCCAGGGCCGCGCACTGCGCGGCCTTTTTTGTCGATTGGCGTCAACCGCCGTGCAACCGCAGGGTGGTTCGACAGCATGAATTCACGCCACCACCGCGGCGTAACACACTCGAGGTCCCGTACACCCTTGGAGGAGGATGCACCCATGAGATCGATGCTTCTTGCTGCAGCGGCGCTGGTCGCATTGCCGCAGGCCGCACTCGGCGACGACGTCGCCGCGCGCAGCATGGCGGCGACCTGCGCGGCCTGCCACGGCACGGCTGGCCACAGCGTTACCAAATCGGTAGAGCCGCTCGCGGGGCGCCCGAAGGAGCGCATCGTTGAGCTGATGCAGGCGTTCAAGACCGGCAAGAAGCCGGCGACGATCATGCAGCAGATCTCGAAGGGCTATACCGATCAGCAGATCGAGATGATCGCCGGCTACCTCGCCGCGCAGAAGAAATAGGGAGGCGACCATGTCCATCTATTCGTTCAAGCGTCGCGACTTCCTCAAGTTCGCCGGTGCGGCCTCGGCGCTGTCGCTCGCCGGCTGCGCCGCGCCCGGGGGCACCAAGGCGCGCGTCGTCGTGATCGGCGGCGGTTTTGGCGGCGCGACCGCCGCGAAGTACATCCGCATGTGGGATCCCTCGATCGAGGTGGTGATGGTGGAGCGGCTGCGCCAGTTCACGTCGTGCCCGATCTCCAACCTGGTGATCGGCGGCTCGCGCCGCATCGACGAGATCCAGCGCTCCTACGACACGCTAAAGAGCAAATGGGGCGTCAAGGTCGTCGAGGACGAGGCGCTCGGCGTCGACACGGCGAAGCGTGTGGTCAAGCTGCAGCGCGGCGGTGACCTGACCTATGACCGGCTCGTGGTGTCGCCTGGCATCGACTTCATGCCCGAGAAGATCAACGGCTACGAAGCGGCCATGCGCGACGGCGCAGTGCTGCATGCCTGGAAGGCTGGACCGCAGACCGTGGAGCTGCGCAGCAAGCTCGAACTGATGCGCAACGGCGGCGTGTTCGTGCTGACGGTGCCGCGCGGCCCGTACCGCTGCCCGCCGGGGCCGTACGAGCGCGTCTGCCAGGTGGCGAGCTACCTCAAGCAGGCCAAGCCGCGTTCGAAGATTCTGGTGCTCGACGCCAACCAGAAGATCGTGTCCAAGGGCAAACTGTTCCAGGAGGCCTGGGACAGCCTGTACAAGGGGCTGATCGAGTACCGGCCGCAGCACATGGTCGAGGCCGTCGATGGGCGCACCCGCACGGTGAAGACCGAATTCGGCAGCGTGCGCGGCGACGTGCTGAACGTAGTGCCCGAGCAAAAAGCGGGCAGCATCGCGGCAAAGGCGGGGCTGGTGAATGTCAACAACCGCTGTTGCGAGGTCGACTGGATGACCTGCGAGTCGACCGCCGCGCCGAACGTCCATATCATCGGCGACGCGACGCAGGGCGCGCCCGGCATGCCGAAGTCGGGCCACATGGCGAACTCGCAGGCCAAGGTCTGCGCGGCGGCGGTCATCGCCCGCATCAACGGCGACGCGCCCAACCCGAACCCGATCATGAACAACACCTGCTACAGCTTCGTCTCCGCGAGCGAGGTAATGCACGTGGCGTCGGTGCACCAGTGGAACAAGGAGAAGAAGACGATCATCCCGGTGAAGGGCGCGGGCGGTCTCAGCCCGGCGCGCAACCGGCTCGAGGCCGACTACGCCTGGAGCTGGGCGCAAAACATCTGGGCCGACATGCTCGGTTGACCCGGGGTTTTCGCCGCCACATGGAAAACGCCCGCGCAAGCGGGCGTTTTCCTTTCCGGTTACCTCAATCCAGCGTGCTGAGATATTCGGCGACGGCTTTGATTTCGCGCTCGGTCATCCGCGCCGCGATGTCCTGCATGATCGCGTTGTCGTTGGTACGCACGCGCTTCCCGAATTGCTTGAGCTGTGTTTCCAGATAAGCGGCGACCTGCCCGGCGAGGCGCGGCAGTGTCGTTGAGCCGTGCCCCTGCGGCCCGTGGCAGCCGGTGCAAGCCGAAACCGGGATGGCAGCGCCTCCCTGCGCGTAAATCGTCTGGCCTTCCGCGGCGAGGGCGGGATCGCTCACCGCGTGCGGCGGCGACGGCTGCCGGCTGAAGAACAGGCCCAGCGCGCGCATGTCCTGCGGCGCGAGGTCCGCCGCCATGCCCTTCATGGTGTCGCTCTTGCGCTCGCCGCTCTTGAAGTTGGCCAGCTGCTTCGCGATGTACTCGGCGTTCTGCGCCGCCAGGCGCGGGAACAGCTCGCTCGCCGCCTCGCCGCGCGCGCCGTGGCAGAGAAAGCAGCGACCGCCGATGATCTCCTGCGCGCGGGCGAGCGCCTGGGCTTCGTCGGCGCGCGCAAGCGAGCTAGCCCCCACAAGCATGAGCGCGGAGGCGGCGATGCCGATAGCCGTTCGAAACCTGTGCACCATGTGCTCAAACCGATGCTACGGATCGCGCCCGGGCGCGCAATTGATTTGCGTTAAACCCTCATAAACGGCGCGTCCGGCGCGGCAGCGCCCTCAGCGCCCAGTGCTGCCGAAACCGCTGGCGCCGCGATCGGAGGCCGCAAAAGCATCGACCACCTGCAACGCGACCTGCACCACCGGCACCACGACCAGCTGCGCGATGCGCTCGAGAGGTTCGATGGTGAACGCCGCGCGGCCACGGTTCCAGGCGGAGACGAAGATCTGGCCCTGGTAGTCCGAGTCGATGAGCCCGACGAGGTTGCCGAGCACGATGCCGTGCTTCGCGCCCAGACCGGAGCGCGGCAGCACCACCGCGGCGAGCGACGGATCGCCCAGATGGATCGCGATCCCCGAGGGCACCAGCTGGCTGTCCCCCGGCGCGAGCGTCAGCGGGGCATCGAGGCAGGCGCGCAGGTCGAGCCCCGCGGCGCCGGGCGAGGCGTAATGCGGCAACATGTCGCGGATGCGCGTGTCGAGGACGCGGACCTGCAGTGTCCTCACCGCGCCCTCGCCTTGCGGCGCTTGGCGGGGCGCGCCGCCCGCGACCTGCGGCGACGCCCGGCGCTCGCCAGCATCCCGGCCACGTGCAGCACGAGCTTGCGCGCGAGCACCGGCTTCGCTGCGCGCCCGAGCGGGTGTGCGCCGCGCGCATCGTACAGAGTAAGGGCACTGTCTGCGGCGCCGAGCGCCTCCTGCGCCAGGTTGGCCGCGATGAGCGGGATGCCCTTTTTTTCGCGCTTCGCTTTGGCATGCGCCGCGAGATTCTCGCTTTCCGCCGCAAAACCGACGCAGAAGGGCGGCCGCGGCCGCGCCGCGACCCAGGCGAGGATATCCGGGTTCTCCTCCAGCTCGATGCGGCGCAGGGCGGCGGAACCCTTCTTGATCTTCTGCGCGGCCGGCTTCTTCACGCGGTAGTCGGCCACTGCGGCGACCGAAAAAAAGATGTCACAGGCGTCCACCACGCTTTTCACCGCCTCGAACATCTCGCGCGCCGTACGCACGTTCACGCGCGCAACGCCGACCGGCGTCGGCAGCTGCACCGGACCGCTGACCAGCGTGACCTGCGCGCCAGCCTCGCGCGCCGCCTGCGCGATCGCATAGCCCATGCGGCCCGAGCTCAGGTTGGTCAGCACCCTGACCGGGTCGATCGGCTCCTCGGTCGGCCCCGCACTCACCAGCACGCGCTTGCCGGCGAGCAGCTTGGGCTGAAACGCCGCCTCGATTTCCTCGAGCAGCGCTTCCGGCTCGACCATCCGCCCCGGCCCGGTCTCGCCGCAGGCCTGGTCGCCCACGGCGGGCCCCACCACCAGGACGCCGTCACCACGCAGGGCGCGGACGTTGCGCTGCGTTGCCGGCTGCTCCCACATCTGCCGATTCATCGCCGGCGCAACCAGCAGCGGACACTCGCGCGCCAGCACCAGGCTCGAGAGCAGGTCGTCGGCGAGACCGAGTGCCGCCTTGGCGATGAAATCGGCGGTCGCCGGCGCGACCACGATCAGCTCGCGATCGCGTGACAGCTCGATGTGCGCCATGTGATCGGGAACCGCGGGATCCCAAAGGTCGGTCCAGACCTTCTGCCCCGACAGCGCCTGCAGGGTCATCGGCGTGATGAAGCGCGTCGCCGCCTCGGTCATCACCACGCGCACGTCCATGCCGGCTCGCACCAGCAGGCGCGTGAGCGCCGCCGCCTTGTACGCGGCCACGCCGCCGGTGATGCCGAGCAGCACGCGCTTTGCCGGTGTCGCGCTCATGTCATCCGCGGCGCGCCGGCAACGTTAGAACAGATGTCCGGCGGCGCATTAAGCGTTTGAACCATCGGAGAATTCTAGGGGAATTCGGGAGGCTGCGCATGGCGATCCGGCACTGGCCCGAGGCCGAGCGGCCGCGCGAGCGGCTGCTCGCGCGGGGCGCGGCGTCGCTCAGCGATGCCGAGCTGCTTGCGGTGTGCCTGCGCAGCGGCGTCGCCGGGACAAGCGCGACCGAGCTCGCCCGCCAGCTGCTCGGGCAATTCGCAGGTCTGCGCGCGCTGCTGTCCGCCGACCCCTCCGCCCTGCGCAGGCACAGGGGGCTGGGCCCGGCGAAGGCTGCGCAGCTGGCCGCGGTCCTCGAGATCGCGCGACGCTGCCTGGCCGAAGAACTGGTCACCGGGCCGGTGCTCGGCGCCCCGGCCGCGGTGCGCGACTACCTGCGCCTGTCGCTCGGCGCCCGTCCGCATGAGGTCTTCGTCGCCCTGTTCCTCGACGCCCAGCACCGCGTGCTGCGCGTCGAGGAGTTGTTTCGCGGCACGCTCTCGCAGACCAGCGTCTACCCGCGCGAAGTCGTCAAGGCCGCGCTCGCGGCGAACGCGGCGGCGGTGATCGTCGCGCACAACCACCCCTCGGGCATTGCCCAGCCGAGCCGCACCGACGAACTGCTGACGCGGCGGCTGAAGGACGCGCTGGCACTGGTCGACGTCAGGCTGCTCGACCATTTCGTGGTGGCCGCCAACCACGCCCTGTCCTTCGCCGAGCGTGGGCTGCTCTGAAGCTTGAGCGGGCGCCTGAATTTCCCTTATAATCCGGGCCTTTCCGCGCACCGCGGACCTACACGTTTCGGAGTATCCGATGTCCAGAGAATGCCAGGTCACGGGCAAGAAGCCGATGGGAGGAAACAACGTTTCGCACGCGAATAACCGGACGCGTCGCGTGTTTCTGCCGAATTTGCACTACCGCCGTTTCTGGGTGGAGAGCGAGAATCGCTGGGTTCGCCTGCGCGTCTCGAGCGCGGGATTGCGGCGCATCGACAAGCTCGGCATCGAAGCCGTGCTGGCGGAAATCAAGGCGCGCAAGGCGGCCTGAGGGAGACATTCACATGCGAGACAAGATCAAGCTCGAATCGACGGCCGGCACCGGCCACTTCTACACAACGACGAAGAACAAGCGCACGACGCCGGACAAGCTCGAGATCAAGAAATACGATCCGAAGGCGCGCAAGCACGTCGTCTACAAGGAAACCAAGCTGAAGTAGCGCAGGCGCTTGACGGCGCCGCGCACCGAAAAAAAGCCCGCGCACGCGCGGGCTTTTTTTCGTCCGTGACGCCGCTCAGGCGTACGACCGCAGGCGCCGGGAAAAGTCGACCAGCGATGGAATGCCGCTCGTTTCGGCACGGTGGCACCAATCCTGCAACTGTCGGACCAGCTGCTCTTTCGACGCGTTCGAGCGCTCCCACAGGCCGACCAACTCCTGGCGCATCGCCAGCGCCGTTGCCAGCATGCGGGACTTCTTCAACGCGTCGCCGAGCCGCGCGCGCTCCGCTTCGGACAGCTGCTGCATCCTGAGCATTGCGTCGCGGAAGCGCTTCAGCGTCTGCGCTTCGCTCGACCAGTGGCCGAGCCTCTCGAGCTCCTGCGCGTAGATGCGCTTCAGCGACTTTGCGTAGCGCGACAGCACGTCGTAGCGGTTGGTGATGACCGCCTGCAGCGTCTGCGCATCCGCGGTCGGCTTCGGTTCGGCAAAGCGCGGCGTCGGTGCCACTTTCTTCACCTTCGCCAGACCGAGGGCGGACAGGATCTGGATATAAAGCCAGCCGATGTCGAACTCGTACCACTTGTTCGACAGCTTCGCCGACGCGGCGAAGGCATGGTGGTTGTTGTGCAGTTCCTCGCCACCGATGAGGATGCCCCAGGGCACGATATTCTTGCTCGCGTCGGCGCAATCGTAATTGCGGTAGCCGAAATAGTGCCCGATGCCGTTAATCACACCCGCTGCCCAGAACGGGATCCAGACGATCTGGGTGAGCAAAATGAGCAGACCCGGAACGATGCCAAACAGCATGATGTCGGTGACGCCCATGAGCGTGATGCCGAGAACCTGAAAGCGGGCGTAAAGGTTGCGCTCCAGCCAGTCGTCGGGCGTGCCATGGCCGTAGCGCTCCATGGTCTCGGCGTTATGCGATTCCTTGACGTAGAGGAAGACGCCACCCCAGAGCACGCGGTTGATGCCGACGATTTGCGGGCTGTGCGGGTCTTCCGGCGTTTCGCACTTGGCGTGGTGCTTGCGATGGATCGCGGCCCATTCCTTGGTCACCATGCCGGTGGTCAGCCAGAGCCAGAAGCGGAAGAAATGCGAGGCGATCGGATGCAGGTCCAGCGCACGGTGCGCCTGGCAGCGGTGCAGGTAGATCGTCACCGAGGCGATGGTCACGTGCGTCAGGCCGAGCGCGGCGAGCGCATAACCCCACCACGGCAGGTCAAAAACTCCGTAAAACAACATGTTGGATGGATTCTCGCGAAGACAAAATTGCCCTGCATTCTACGCGAATCACCCTGCGCCGCGAACTCCTATTTGACACAGGGTTCGCCGCGCCCTTTTGTGCGCCCGCGCTAAGCCGTTCGTGGCAAAGGCTTTCTTGCACGGTCAAGCACCGGCCTCTGGGATAATGCGAACCGTTCCGCCAAGGACGCCGCAACCGGTCGCAGTCCGGCAGGACACATCGGCCACCCGCACGTCATGATCGAACTGCTGACTGACCCGCAGGCCTGGATCGCCTTCGCCACGCTCACCGCGCTCGAGCTGGTGCTGGGCATCGACAACATCATCTTCATCTCGATCCTGGTCGACAAGCTGCCGCGCGCGCAGCGCGAATTCGCGCGCCGCATAGGGCTGTTCGGCGCCATGTTCATGCGCATCGGCCTGCTGTTGGTGCTGGCATGGATCATCGGCCTGACGGCCCCGTTGTTCAGCGTGCTGGGCGAGCAGATTTCCGGTCGCGACCTGATTCTCATCGGCGGCGGCCTGTTCCTGCTATGGAAAAGCGTCGGCGAAATCCACCAGCTGCTCGAAGGCGCCGAGGGCGAGCGTTCCGCCAAGGTGCGCGGCACCTTCGGCGCCGTCATCGCGCAGGTCATGGTGGTCGACCTGGTGTTCTCGCTCGACTCGATCATCACGGCGGTCGGCATGGTGCGCGAGATCGAAATCATGGTCGCTGCGGTGGTCGCCTCGGTCGGCCTGATGATGGTGTTCGCGGGGCCGATCGGGCGCTTCGTCTCCGATCACCCGACGATCAAGATGCTGGCCCTCGCCTTCCTCGTCGTCGTCGGCGTGGTGCTGATCGCCCAGGGCTTCGATCATGACGTGCCGAAGGGCTACGTCTATTTCGCCATGGCGTTCTCGGTGACCGTCGAGATGCTCAACCTGCGCCTGCGCAAGCGCCGCGCGGTCGAGCCGGTACACCTGCACAAACCCTACACGGAGCCCAAGCGCGAACAGGAGTAGGCTGCGCGCCGCTAGCCGCGTTCGAACGCGGCAGCGAAGAAGCCGTCGGTGCCGTGCGCATGCGGCCACAGCCGCAGCTGCGCCCCGGTATCGAGCGCGACGCGCTGCGCGGCGAGCAGCTCACCGCAGTGCAGCGCACGAAACCCGGCAACCTCCCGCTGGAAGCGCTCGACCACCGCCTCGTTCTCTTCGCCGAGGATGCTGCAGGTCGCGTAGACCAGCCGCCCGCCGGGCTTCACCAGCCGCGCCGCCGCCGCGAGGATGGCGCCCTGCTTCTGCGCCAGCTGCGCCACTGCGGCAGCGTCATGCCGCCACTTCAGGTCGGGATTGCGGCGCAGCGTGCCAAAGCCGCTGCAAGGCGCGTCCACCAGCACGCGATCCATCTTCCCCGCCAGCCGCTTGGCGCGCGCATCCGCGGCACCCGAAAGGGCGATGCTGTGCACGTTCGAAACGCCGGCGCGCGCCGCTCGGGGCGCGAGCGCCATGAGGCGGCGCGCCGACACGTCCATCGCGTAGACGCGCCCCGTGCCGCGCATCAGCATCGCCAGCGCGAGTGTCTTGCCGCCGGCGCCGGCACAGTAGTCGGCGACCATCTCGCCGCGGCGCGGCGCGAGCAGGTAGGCGAGCAGCTGGCTGCCCTCGTCCTGCACTTCGATTGCGCCCTGCGCGAACAGCGCGTGGCGGTTGATCGCGGGCTTCTCCGCGAGGCGGATGCCGGCCGGCGAATACGGCGTCGCGCGCCCCTCGATGCCGTCCTGCGCGAGTCGGGCGAGGGCCGACGCGCGGTCGATCTTCGCCAGGTTCACGCGCAGATCGAGCGGCGCCGGATTGAGCAGGCCCTGCGCAATGCGCATCGCTTCCTCCTCGCCGGCCGCATCGGCGAGTCGCACCCAGAGCCAGTCGGGCAGGTCGGCACGCACCGCCGCCGGCAGCGGCGTCGCCTGCGCGCGTCGCGCGCGTTCCGCGACTCCGCGGTCCTCCGGCGAAAGCCGGTCGTCGAGCGCGCGCAGCGACAGGCCCTGGACGCGCAGCAGCGCGGCGAGCAACAGCGCCCGCGGCTGCGCGCTGCCCGCGACCGCCTCGAGCGAGCGCTTGCGGCGCAGCACGGCGAACGTGGTCTCCGCGATGAACGCGCGGTCGCGCTGGCCAAGCGTGCGGTGGCCGCGAAAGTAGCGCGACACCGCCTGATCGGCCGGCGTGGAGAACGTCAGCAGCTCGGCGAGCAGTGCTTCGGCATGGCGCAGCAGCGCAGCGTGCAGCTTCACCTCGGCGGCTCGATCAGTCGCGTGCGAGGCGCAAACGCGCCGCGCGGCTCACCACTTGACCTTCATGCTGGCGAGCACCTGCTCCGCCTCGCGGCCGCGCTTGTCGCGCAGCCGCAGGCGGGCCGGCAGATAGCCGAAGTCCGGTGCCAGCCAGAGCTGCACGATGACGCCGCGTCCCAGGTCGCTGCGCACGCGCACCGTCTCCATCGGTCCGAGCTCGGTTGTTACCGTCTCGCGTCCCACCACCTCGATGCGCGCCGTCTGCATGTGGCGTCCGTCGGTCACCTGCAGCGCAGGCGGCGCGCCACTCTCCATCAGGAACGCGATCTGGTGCAGCGCCGAAAGCTGGTCCTGCGCGCCGGCCTGCAGCGCAACCTCGCGCGAGCCCTTCTCGTCGGTCAGCGTTGCGCGCAGCGCCTGCCAGTCGAAGTGCGCCCGCTCCACGCGCTCGCGGCGGCCGCGACGCACCATGAAGGTCTCGGGCTGGAACCCGTCGGCGGTCTGGCGCCCTTCGCTGCGCTGCAGGTAACGGCCCTTGATGAAAAACGACGCGACGCCGATGGCATCGATCGCCGTGCGGATGCGGTAGCGTTCGCCGTCGCGCTCGAAGCGGTACACCAACCAGCCGAGCACCGTCCGGCCCTCGGCCTCGAGGACGCTGTACTCGAGCTCCAGTGCCTGCGGAAACATGCGCGCCACGGCCTGCGCCGCCGACGCCGCATTCGTCGCGGCGCCGGAGGAAGCAAGGTCATCACCGTCGGGTCCGGGCGGCACCGGCAGGTACTCCGCCTGGATGATTCGAGGCTGCGGCTGCGCAGGCGTTGCCGCAACCGGCGCCGTTTTCGCGCGCGCCTGGGTGATCTTCTTTTCGGCAGCGGCTTTTCGCCGTGGCGCGGCGGCCGCGTCGAAAACCTCGGGCGTCAGCGCAGCGGCTGCGTCTGCTGCCGGTTTCTGCGTCGCGGCCTCGGGCCTGAGGCTTGCGAAGCGCACGTCGACATGCGGCCAGTCCGCGCGCGGCAGTGGTTCAGCCTCCGGCAGCTCAATCACCGCCAGGATCCCGACGTGCGCGACCGCCGACAGCATGCCGGCCCAGACGATGCGGCGCAGCAATGCGCGCCGCTCCACGCGTGCCCAGCGCATCATCGCTCCGGGTCGGGCGAGAACAGTACGCCGTCCGGCCGGTCGAGGTCGCGGCCGATCACGCGCTGGCCCTCCACGCGCAAGCGTCCCTCCAGAAACCAGCGCACCGCTGCCGGATAAATCGCGTGCTCGGCCTCGAGCACGCGCGCTGCGAGCGTTTCCTCGGTGTCATCGGCGAGAACCGGGACTGCAGCCTGTACGACCATCGGCCCGTGGTCGAGTTCCGCTGTAACAAAATGTACACTGCAGCCGTGCAGCTTCACGCCCGCCTCCAGTGCACGCGCGTGCGTGTCGAGGCCGGGAAACGCCGGCAGCAGCGAGGGATGGATGTTCATCACGCGCCCTTCGAAGCGCTGCACGAAAACCGGCGTCAGGATGCGCATGAATCCGGCGAGCGCAATCAGGTGCGGCTTGAAGCCTTGCGCTACATCGCCGAGCGCCTGGTCGAAGGCTTCGCGCGTCGCGAAGGCTCTGTGCTCGACGACGCGCGTCGCAACGCCACGCGCCGACGCGATCTCGAGCCCCTTGGCGTCGGCGCGATTGCTGATCACCGCGCTGACCGGCAGGCCCGCGTCGAGCAGCGCCTGCATGTTGCTGCCGCGGCCCGATATCAGGACGACCACCGACATGGCGAAGCGAAGTCTAGCAGCCCTCTCCGGCAGTTCCCTGCGTCAGTAGATTCGGCGCACCCGGAAGCCGTCGTCCTCGAGCAGCGCGAGCACGCCGCGGGCGCCCTGCAGGTGCAGCGCACCGAGCGCGACGAACGCGCGGCCCCGGCGCAACTCGCGCTGCATGCGGAACGCCATCACCACGCTGCGATCGAAGATAACGCGCTTGACGAACACCGCGTCGTGGGCGGCGATCTGCGGATGACGCTGCACGAAGTCCTGGTGCACGCGCCAGATCGCGTCAAGGTCGCGCGCCAGGTAGGCCTCCAGCGTGCGCTTGCTCATCGACACCAGCTCATCGTGGTGGTCCAATGCGTGGCGCAGCAAAGCGATCTGTGACGCCAGCGGAAACTCGTCGAACGTGAAGATCTGCTCTTCGACACTTTCCATGGCCTGCAGCGCGAGGCGCCGCGCCCGCGCGCGCAGGTAGAGCTGCTCATCGAGCGTCGGCCCGGCACCCGGGCGAGCCCCGCGGGGGTTGCGCAGGTTGACGAGCACGCCCCAGGGCTTCAGCCGGCTGATGAAATCGCGCGGCAATCCGGCAGGCGCCAGACGCTCGAGGACGCGCCCGAAATCGCGCACGCCGATCATCGTCTCGAGCGACTGTCCCTCGGGCAGCAGCGCCGCCTCGAGGAAGCGCTGGCGCGTGTAGCCGTCCGCGGATAACTCCACCATCAGGCTGCGCGCTGCATCGAAGGCCCGCGCAACCGGCGCCGGCAATGCGGCGAGGCGGGGATCGGCGACGTGAATGGTGCCGAAGAGATAATTCGCAGGCTGGTCGCGATAGTCGATGCGCCACAACAGGCCGTGCGAGAAACGCACCTCGCCGGCCGCGCGCGCCCACGCCGGCGTCAATAGCAGCGGCGCGAGCGCGAAGAAGGCGCGCCGCTTCACCGGAGACCCTCAGCGCCTGTGCGCCACATTCGGCAATTGCACGTCAGGGCAGGTCGAACAGCAGCGCTTCGGCCTGCGTGCCCTGCTCGAGCACGATCTCCGCCACGTCGGTCGCCTTCAACGCGTCACCGGTGCCGAGCGCCTGACCGTTGGCGCGCAGGCTGCCGCGCGCCACGTGCAGGTAGGCCCGCCGGCCCGGCGCGAGCGTGTGCGCGACGCGCTCCGCGCCGTCGAGCAGGGTGGCATAGACGTAGGCATCCTGGTGGATCGTGACCGAGCCGTCGCGCCCGTCGGGCGAGGCCACCAGGCGCAGCCGCCCGCGTTTCTCCGCCGGCGCGTAACGCTTTTGCTCGTAGCCCGGGTCGATGCCGCGCAGGCTCGGCTCGATCCAGATCTGCAGGAAGTGGGTCTCGCCCGCGGGTTCGTGGTTGAACTCGCTGTGCATCACGCCGCGCCCGGCGCTCATGCGCTGCACGTCGCCCGGCACGATGGCCGAGCCGTTGCCCATCGAATCCTTGTGCGCCAGCGCGCCCTCCAGCACGTAACTGATGATTTCCATGTCGCGGTGCCCGTGCGCGCCGAAGCCCATGCCGGGCTGGATGCGGTCCTCGTTGATCACACGCAGCGCACCGAAACCCATATGCTGCGGATCGTAGTAATCGGCGAAGGAAAAGCTGTGCCAGGAGTCGAGCCAGCCGTGGTTGGCGTGGCCGCGTTCGTTCGCTCTGCGAATCTCAAGCATCTCGGCGCCTTCGACGACGTCAGGCCTGCGCGTCTGCGTCGCCGCGCGCGGCGATCTCCTTGTGCACTTCGGCCATGTCGAGCGCCTTGGCCTGCGTGATGACGCTCTCCAGCTCGGAGGCCGGCAGCGCGCCGGGCTGCTGGAACAGGATTACCTTCTCGCGGAACACCATCAGGGTCGGGATCGAGCGGATGTTGAACGCCGCGGCGATCTCCTGCTCCTCGTCCGTGTTCAGCTTGGCGAACACCACGTCACCGTGCGTCGCGGAGGCCTGCTCGTAGATCGGCGCGAACCCCTTGCACGGACCGCACCACGGCGCCCAGAAATCGACGATCACCATCGTGTTGTCGCTGATCGTCGACTCGAAGTTTTCCTTGTTCAGCTCGACTGTCGCCATGGTCGCCCCCGATCGAGAAACTGGCACTATACGCGGCTTCGTCGCCGCTTTTCCCTGGAACTGACGTGAATTACGTCGGACGCTTCGCACCCTCGCCCACCGGAGCGCTGCATTTCGGCTCGCTCGTCGCCGCGCTGGCGAGCTGGCTCGACGCGCGCGCCGCGGGGGGCAGCTGGCTCCTGCGCATGGAGGATCTCGACAAGCCGCGCGAGCAGCCGGGCGCGGCAGACGCGATCCTGCGCCAGCTCGAGGCGCTCGGCCTGGGCTGGGACGGCGCCGTGCTCTACCAGAGCAGGCGCGCGGCGCGCTACCGCGCCGCGCTCGAGCAGCTGGCGCGTGCCGGGCTGACCTATCCCTGCGGCTGCTCGCGGCGCGAGATCGCCGATTCCGCGCTCGGCATCGACGGCGCGCACATCTACCCCGGCACCTGCCGCAACGGCCTGCCGCCCGGCAAGCCGGCGCGCGCCACGCGATTGCGCACGAGCGCCGAATCGATTCACTTCGTTGACCGCGTGCAGGGGGACTGTGTGCAGAACGTCGAGCGCGAAGTCGGTGACTTCGTCGTGCTGCGCGCCGACGCCCTGTTCGCCTATCAGCTTGCCGTCGTCGTCGACGACGCCGACCAGGGTGTCACCGACGTGGTGCGCGGCGCCGACCTGCTCGACTCGACCGCGCGCCAGATCCTGCTGCAGCGCCGGCTCGGATTTTCCACGCCGCGCTACGCACACCTGCCGGTCGCGGTGAGCGCCGACGGCGACAAGCTCAGCAAGCAAACCGGCGCCGCGCCGGTCGACGCGGCGCACGGCGCCGTGGTGCTCGCGCGCGTGCTGCTGTTTCTCGGACATCCGCCGCCGGTCGACCTGCCGCCCGCCGAGCTGCTGACCTGGGCGCTCGCGCACTGGGACATGGCCCGCGTGCCGCGCGCGCGGGCGCTTACGGCGCCGCAGGAAATCGAGCGACGCCGGGCATAGCCGCCTTGCCCAGGCGCCGAGGCGGCGCGCCGACCGGGGCGCAGGCCGTTGAGCGGCCTGGTGCATTGCAGCACCAGCTTACTTTTGCCTTGCTTATCGTAAGCTAGGCAACTAATATGGCGGCATGTTCCGCGAGGACCTGTCGCGCAACTTCGGCTTCCTGCTGAACGACGTCGCCCGGCTGCTGCGCACCACCTACGACCGGCGCGTCAAGTCGCTCGGCCTGACGCGCTCGCAGTGGTGGGTGCTCACGCACCTGTTCCGCGCGCAGGGCGTCACGCAGTCCGAGCTGGCCGAAGTGCTGGAGATCGAGAAACCGACGCTCGGCCGCCTGCTCGACCGGTTGGAGGCCAAGGGCTGGATCCGGCGCGAGCACGACGCAAACGACCGCCGCGCCTGGCGCGTCTACCTCTCGGAGTCGGCCGAGCCAGCGATGAAGACCATGCGCGCGGTCGCGGCCGAGGTGCGGCGCGACGCGATGGCCGGGTTGTCGGCCGACGACCGCGAGCGATTCGTCGACCTGCTGATCGCCGTGAAGTCGAACCTGCAGCGTCCGGACGCCGGCGCGCGCAACGGCGCACGCAGCGGCACACGGGAGAGCTGACATGGCGATGACCGCTGCCCTTGCGCGCCTGCGTCTGGTCTCCAGGCTCGTGTTGCTGATCGTCGTGCCGCTGGTCGTCGTCGCCATCGCCCTGGCCCTGTACGCGCGCGGCGGGCGGCACGTGGAAACCGACAACGCCTACGTCAAGGCGCACATCGTCGCCGTCAGCGCCGACGTCGCCGGCCCGGTGATCGAAGTCGGCGTGCTCGACCATGAGCGCGTCGAGGCCGGCCGGCTGCTGTTTCGCATCGACCCGGCGCCGTTCCAGGTCGAGGTCGAGCGCGCGGAGGCGCAGATGGCGGTGGTCAAGACCGAGATCGAGTCGCTGCGCGCCGAGTACCGCGTCGCCATGGCCGACGCCAAGGAGGCCGAGGCGCGCATCCGCTTCCTGCGCCGCCAGGTCGAGCGCCAGGCGCAGCTCAAGGCGCGCGGCATGACGCGCGAGGAGCAGTACGACGAGGCGCGGCTCAACCTGGAGACCGCGCGCCAGCGGCTCGATGCGATCAACGAGCGCGCCGCACGCATCGTGGCGAGCCTCGGCGGCGAGGTCGATCGCCCGCTCGAGCAGCACCCACGCTATCAGCAGGCGAAGGCGGCGCGTGACGCCGCGCAGCTCGACCTCGCGCGCACGCGCGTCGTTGCGCCCGCGCCCGGCGTCGTCAGCAACATGAAGCTGCAGCCCGGCGAGCACGTCGCCAAGGGCGTGCCGGTGTTCAGCCTGATCGAGAGCGGCCCCGTCTGGGTGGAGGCGAACTTCAAGGAAACGCAGCTCACGCACATGCGCGAGGGGCAGCGCGCGACGATCGTCGCCGACGCCTACCCGGACCACGAATGGCGCGCCACCGTGCGCACCATCTCGCCGGCGACCGGTGCCGAGTTCGCCGTGCTGCCGCCGCAGAACGCGACCGGCAACTGGGTAAAGATCGTGCAGCGCGTCCCGGTTCAGTTCGGCATCGAGCTGCGCGCCGGTGACCCGCCGCTGCGCGCAGGCATGACGGTCACGGTCAGCGTCGACACCGGCCGTTCCCGCGGTCTGCCCGATCTGGTGCGGCGCCTGCTCGGCAACGGCGCGGTGCCGGGCTTCGTGCGCGACTGGCTGCGCGGCCCGCGCAGCGCGCATCACGCCGCGCGCTGATCCGGCACGTCGCACGGCGACGGCGAATTGCGCGTCGCCCCGGTGACCCGCGGCAGCGAGATCGGTGGCGCGGCCGATACAATGCCCGCAGGCAACCGCGAGGCAAGCCCGTGAAGATCACCCGCGTCGAAGCCGTTCCGCTCGCCATTCCCTTCAGCTACGGCGCCGAGGCGATGACGCTCGGCACGGGTGCCTGGAAGCAGCTCGATTTCTGTCTGGTGCGCGTCGACACCGATCAGGGCATCACCGGCTGGGGCGAGGCCTTCGCCTACACCTGCCGGCGCGCCACGGTCGCCGCCGTCAACGACATGATCGCGCCGCTGGCGCTCAACCACGATGCGCGCGACATCGCCGGCCTGACGGCGAAGATCCAGAAACAGCTGCACATCTTCGGACGTTACGGCATCACCGCGTTCGCGCTCTCCGGCCTGGACATCGCACTGTGGGACATTGCCGGCAAGGCCGCTGGACTGCCGCTGCACCGCCTGATCGGCGGCGCGGCACACAGCCGGCTGGATTGCTACGCCAGCCTGCTGCGCTACGCCGATCCGAAGCTCGTCGCCGAGTACAGCGCGCGCGCCCTGAGCGAGGGCTTCGCAGCGATCAAGCTGCACGAAATCAGTGACCCGGCGGTGGCCGCGGCGCGCCGCGCGCTCGGTGACGGCGTGCCGCTGCTCGTCGACGTCAACTGCGAATGGCGGCCCACGGAGGCGATCGAGATGGGGCGCCGCTTCCGCGCCCACGACCTCAGCTGGTTCGAGGAACCGGTGTTTCCGCCCGAGGACTTCCGCGCGCTGCGCGAGGTCGGCGCGGCCTGTGGCCTGCCGATCGCCGCCGGCGAAAATGTCTGCTTCGCCACCCAGTTCCAGGCGCTGCTCGAGGCGCGCGCGGTGCAGGTCGCGCAACCCTCGGTGACCAAGGTCGGCGGCGTGAGCGAATTTCTCAAGGTGATGGCACTGGCGCAGACACTCAACGTGCGGCTCGCGCCGCACTCGCCGTATTTCGGGCCGGGTGCGCTGGCGACGCTGCAGCTGCTCGCGACGTACGGCGAACCGGCGTGGTTCGAGTATTTCTACCTCTGGCCCGAGGCCAAGCCTTACGCCGGTGCGCTCGACCCGGTGAACGGCGTGCTCGAAGTGCCGCAGGGCCCGGGGCTGGGGCTCGACCCGGACCCCGAGGTCGTTCGGCGCTACCGCGTCGACTGAGCGCCGGCAGGGCGTCAGGCGCTCACCGCGGCGCGAGGTCCGCGCATAGGCGGCAGGCGACTGACGAGCGCAAGCCCGGTGAGCGCCAGGCCGAGCAGCACGCCGAAGGCGATCCGGTAGCTGCCGGTCGCATCGAACACCGCGCCGGCCGCGAGCGGCCCGATTGCGCCGCCGATCGAGCCGCACATCAGCACGATACCGAACAGCGCGCCATGCGCACGCGTGCCGAAGAATTCAGCCACGGTGGGCGACATGACGGTGAAAAATCCGCCATGCGCCGCGCCGTACACGGCAGCGAAGGCGAACAGCATCCACGGCGTGCTGGCGATCTGCAGCCACAGCAGGCTGGCGATGAGCGCCACGTAGCAGCCCATCAGCGCGCGCCGTCCGCCGATGCGGTCGATCGCGGCGCCCACGGCGAGCCGACCGAGCACACTGACGCCTCCGATCGCGGAGATCACGCCGGCCGCCAGTGCGCGCGGTGCGCCGAGGTCGATGGCGTGCGGCACGATGTGGATCGTGACGGTGATCAGGCAGGTAAAGACAAGAGCCTGCGAGCAGCACAGGACCCAGAACAGCGGCGAACGCGACGCGGCACCAAGATGCGGGTCGGACGGTGGCGGTCCGAGCGAACCAGAGCCTGCGGTCCCGGCAGCGCCATCGGCCTGCAGGCCCATGCTCTGGGGATCGGGGCGCATCACCTGCGCCGCCGCCGCGAGCAGCAGCAACGCCGTCGCACCGAACAACGTGCAGGCCGTGCGCCAGTCGAAAGCCACGACCAGCGCCGCGACCGCCAGCGGCACCAGCAGCTGTCCGCAGCCGGTGCCGACCTTGACCACCGCGGAAGCCATGCCGCGACGCCGCGTGAACCAGCGCGCGACAGTCGAGAGCGTGACGACGTCGTGCGTGCTCATTCCGATGCCCACCAGCAGGCCGTAAATGGCGAACAGCTGCCAGGGCGCCTGCAGCTGCGCGAACAGCAGGTAGCCGAGCCCGTAAAAGATCGCGGAGGCGGTCAGCAGCCAGCGCGGCCCGATCTTGTCGTTCAGCCGGCCGGCGGCCACCGCCATGAAGCCCATGACGAGCAGACTCACGGACGATGCGCCGGCGATCGTCGCGCGCGACCAGCCGAACTCGGCCTCCAGCTCCTTGAACAGGACGCCATAGGCGAAGTTGCCGCCGATCGTCACACCCTGGATCAGGAACGAGGCCGCGATGATGCGGTAGCCGTAGTACACGCCGCGCCTGCCGTCAGCCTGGAGGCTCAGGCCGTCTGCGCCACGAGCGCCCGTACCCGCCGCTCGAGCGCCTCGAGACGCCGATCGTGGATGCCAAGCTCGCGCAGGTGGGCGGCCGTATCGAACAGGTAGTCCGCGCAGCAGCCGAGCGGTCCCGCGCCGGTGGCGAGGTACTGCGCGGTGGCGTCCTCGCCCAGCTCGCGCACGTAGCGCTCATGCGCGCGGTTCACCGCGAAGGCGACGGCGTGCTCGAGGCCGCGCGGCGTGCGCAGCGCGACCCACACCGGGCGGTAGGCCATGGTGAGCATCTCGCGGCGCCACACCACGTCGAGCTCGGTGGCGGCATGCTTCGGATGCAGGCGGAAGCCGACACCCTGGCAGCTGCCGCCGTGCTCCAGCGAAAGCATCAGCCCGGGCTTCTCCGGGCTGCCGCGCCCAGCGCGCGCCCACAGGCAGAACTGGCGGTGGTAGCCGTGCACGCGCGCGGTGCGCCGCTCGGCGAAATGGAACGCCGGGTTCCACATCAACGAGCCGTAGCCGAACACCCAGATGCGTTCCGGGTGCGGCGCCCGCGCGATGACCTCATGGATCTGTCGGTGGCGCTCCTCGGCCGTCATGAAGCGCGTGCCGGCGCCGAGCAGCGCGCGCGCCGAGTCGTGCAGCGCGCCGCTCAGGATGCTTTCGCGCGTCAGCTTGAGCGAGGTCATGACGGTGGGGATGCGCCCGCGTTCGCTCAGTCGTCCATCAGCTTGCGCAGCGTGTGGCGCCGGTTGCGCGTGTAGGGCCGCACCTCGCTCGGCCAGCGCCCGGCGTCGACCGCCTTGGCCCAGGCTTCGCTCGTCAGCACATCGGGACTCTCAAGCTCGTAGATCGCGCTGTACTTCGGCTCGCCTTCGGCGACGATGCTCTTCACCTCGCCGCCGATGAACATCTTCAGCGGCACGAGCACGTTGCGTGTCGCCGAGACCACGCCGGGCACCTTGGAAATGAGCGGGATGTGCTCGGTGTCGTAGACCTCGTTGAAGATCGCCTCCCGCTCGGGGTCGACGTCCATGCTCGCGATGAAGACGTACTTCGCTTTTCCGGCCATGCGCGCTCTCCTGTGCGTGTTCCGGCCGCGAGTCTACCGGTTGCCGCCCTCCGTTAGAATCGGCGCGTCGAAACCGGAGGAGCGTGCGATGCGCGGCGTGGTGTTTCTCGGCGAGCGCGAGCTCGAGATTCGCGAATTCCCGGACCCGACGCCCGGGCCGGGCGAGGTGGTGCTCGAAATGAAGGCTTCGGGCATGTGCGGCAGCGATCTGCATGCCTACCGCGCGGCGCGCAGCGGCGCGGGCATGGCCGGTGCGCTCGGCCTGGGCGGCAAGGGCGGCCCGGTGATCGCCGGCCACGAGCCCTGCGGCGTGGTCGCCGCGCGCGGCCCGGGCGTCACGGAAGCCGAGGCACCGATCGGTGCGCGCATGATGGACCACCATTACAGCGGCTGCGGCGTCTGCCCGCACTGCCGCGTCGGCTGGTCGCAGCTCTGCGGCAAGGGCATCACCGTCTACGGGGTAACGGGCCACGGCGGTCACGCGCAGTACCTCAAGGTGCCGGCGCGCACGCTGGTGCCGCTGCCCGAGGAACTTTCCTTTGAAGAGGGCGCGGCGGTGTCCTGCGGCACGGGTACGGCCTACGGCGCGCTGCGCCGCATGCAGACCTGCGGGCGTCACACGCTCGCCGTCTTCGGCCAGGGCCCGGTCGGCCTGTCGGCGGTACTGCTCGGCACGGCGATGGGCGCGCGCGTGATCGCGATCGACATCGGCGAGGCGCGGCTCGCGCTGGCGAAGGACTTCGGCGCCGACGCGACGATCAACTCGAAGAACACCGATCCGGTGAAGGCGCTCAAGGACCTGACGCGCGGCGAAGGCGTCGACCTGGCGCTCGATTGCAGCGGCGCGGCGGAGGCGCGTGCGGCGACGGTGCGCAGCACGAAGACCTGGGGCACGGCCTGCTTCGTCGGCGAAGGCGGCAACGTCACCCTGGAGGTGAGTCCGGACATGCTGCGTCGGCAAATCACCCTCATCGGCTCCTGGACCTTCTCCAGCGTCGGCCAGGGCGAGTGTGCGCGCTTCGTCGCCGACCGCAGGATCCCGCTCGCCAAGCTGATCACGCACCGCTTCAAGCTCGATCAGGCCGAGGAGGCCTACCGGCTGTTCGACACCCAGACCACCGGCAAGGGCGTGTTCGTCTTCTAAGCGAGCGCCCCGGGGGTCGCTTGATGTAGCTCAAGTGCCCCGGCAGAGCGCTCTGGCAGCGTGGGCCCTCGGCACCGGGAGGGTTCATGCTCGCAGGCTGCACGCCCTGGCCTGAAACGTTCGCCCGTCGTTACCGCGCGCGCGGCTACTGGGAAGGCATCACGATCCCAGGGGCACTTGCCGCCGCGGCGGCCGTGCGCCCCGACAAGATTGCGCTGGTGCACGGCGCCGAGCGCGTCAGCTACGCCCAGCTCATGGAACGCATCGAGCGCCTCGCCGCGCGCTTCGTGCACGCCGGGCTCAGGCCGCTCGACCGCGTGGTGCTGCAGCTGCCAAACGTTCCCGAGTTCGTCACCGCCTACTTCGCGCTGATCCGCGCCGGCGCCATCCCGGTCATGGCGCTGCGCGCGCACCGCCACACCGAGGTGAAGCATTTCATCACCTCGGCCGGCGCCGTGGGCTACGTCATCCCCGACCGTTTGCGCGAGTTCGACTACCGGGCCATGGCCGAGGAAATGCGCGGCGTCTGCCCGACCCTCAAGCAGGTGTTCGTCGCCGGCGAACCGCTCGCGGGACAGACGGCGCTCGGCGAACTGCTCGAGGCACCGATGGCCGCCGCCGATGCACGCGCAACGCTCGCCGCCGTCGATCCCGACCCAGGCGAAGTGGCGCTGATGCTGCTCTCGGGCGGCACCACCTCGCTTTCCAAGCTGATCCCGCGCACGCACGACGACTATGTCTACAACGCCAAGCAGTGCGGGCGACTGGCCGCCTTCGACGAGGACACGGTGCTGATGCCAATCCTGCCGCTGGCGCACAACTACAACCTCGCCTCGCCCGGCATGATGGCGGCGCTCTACGCGGGCGGCACCGTGGTGCTGGCGCCGTCTGGCGACGCGGAGACCGTGTTTGCGCTCGTCGAGCGCGAGCGCGTCTCGGTCATTCCGGCCGCGGTGCCGCTCATCTCGGCCTGGCTCAACTCGCAGGTGCCCGAGCAGCACGACCTCTCCTCGCTGCGCGTGGTGCAGAACGGCGGCGCGCGCCTCGCGCCCGAGCTGCGCGCGCGGCTGCAAGAGCGCCTCGGCTGCCGCGCGCAGGAGATCTACGGTACGGCGGAAGGGCTCATCAGCATGGTGCGCCTCGACGCCGACGAGGAAGCGGTGCTGGAGAGCTCCGGCCTGCCGATCTGCGACGACGACGAGATCCGCGTGCTCGGCGACGACGACCGCGAGCTGCCCGACGGCACGCCGGGCGAGCTCTGCGTGCGCGGGCCCTACACCATCTGCGGCTATTACAATGCGCCGGAAAAGAACCGCGAGGCGTTCACGCGCGACGGCTTCTACCGCATGGGCGACATCGTGCGCAAGCGCGGGCGGCAGCTCTACACCGAGGGCCGGCGCAAGGACATCATCAACCGCGGCGGCGAGAAGATCAGCTGCGACGAGGTCGAGAACTACATCTTCGGCCACCCGAAGGTGAAGTCCGTCACCCTGGTAGCGATGCCCGACGAGACTTTCGGCGAGAAGGCCTGCGCCTTCGTCATCCCGAAGCCGGGCGAGACGCTCGGTTTCGACGAACTGATCGGTTTTCTGCGAGCCAAGCGCATCGCCAGCTTCAAGCTGCCCGAGCGGCTGGAAATCGTAGAAGAATTCCCCACCAGCCCGGTCGGCAAGATCCTCAAGCGCGAGCTGCGCGAGCGCATCGCCGCGCAGATCGAGAGGGAGAAAGGACGCGCATGAACGCACGCCCCGGCGAGGCGAAACTGCCTCATCTGTTCAGGCCCGGCAAGCTCGGGCGCTATGCCACCCGGAACATGATCAAGTACGGCGCCTGCTGCGTGTCGAACTATAACGATCGGGACGGCACCATCACGCCGCGGGAACTCGCGCGCACGCGGGTGATCGCCAACACCGGCTGCGGCATCATCACCAACCAGGGCGCCTACCCGGATGCGAAGGGCGAGGGCAAGTCGTATTTCCGCATGGTCGCGCTCTACGACGACAGGTTCCTGCCGCAGTTCGAGACCATCGCCGGCTACATCCACGAGGCCGGCGCGGTGGCGATCCAGCAGATCCTGCACGCCGGGCGCTACGGCGGCATCGACCTCGGCTACTGCGTGCAGCCTTCGGTGGTGCCGCAGACGCTGCCGCACTTCCGCCCGCCGCGCGAAATGTCGAAGGACGACATCCGGCGCTGCATCCGCGAGCATGTCGATGCCTCGAAGCGCGCCGTCAAGGCCGGCTTCGACGGCGTCGAGGTGACGAGCTTCATGGGCTACCTGCTCGCCTCGTTCAATTCCAGATTTACCAACCAGCGCACGGACGCGTACGGCGGCTCGCTCGAGAACCGCGGCCGCTTCATGCGCGAGCTGATCGACGCGGTGAAGCAGGCCCTGCCCGAGCACCCCTTCATCATCCGCTTGAACGGCGCCGAGCTGATGGACCAGTGGGGCGGCAACAGCGAGGACGAGTGCTTCGAGCTGATGCGGCAGGCCGCCGGCTGCGGCGTCGACATGATCAGCGTCACGGTCGGCTGGCAGGAGGCCCCCGAGTCGTCGATCGGCCGCGACGTCGCGCCCGGGTACTGGAACTACCTGGCTGCACGCGCCAAGCGCGAATGCCCGAACACCCCCATTGCCTTCGGCAACCGGCTGCCGGACCCGCGCATGGCGAACGAATGCCTGGCGAAGCGCGAGTTCGACTACTGGGAAGTGTGCCGGCCGATGCTCGCCGACCCCGAGCTGGTGCACAAGGCGGCGGAGGACCGCCTCGACGAGGTGCGCCGCTGCATCGGCTCGCTCAACTGCCTGTCGCGCGTGTTCCGCGACCTGCCCTACAGCTGCACCATGAACCCGGCGCTCGGCCACGAGGTCGAGCCCGAGTACGCGGTCACGCCGGCGGCGGTAAAGAAGAAAATTATGGTGATCGGCGCGGGGCCCGCTGGCATGGAGTTCGCCATTACGGCGCGCCGGCGCGGGCACGACGTCACGGTCTACGACCGCGCCGACCGCATCGGCGGCAACCTGCTCGGCTATGCGAACTGGGACCTGGCGCGGCCGGACGACCTGCTCTCGGTGGTGCGGCACTACGAGGTGATGGCCACCAAGCTCGGCGTCGAGATGAAGCTCGGTACCGAGGCGAACGCGAAGCTCATGCGCTCGGTGCTTCATCAGTACGACGTCTGCGTGGTCGCCGCCGGCGCGCGCATCGACCTTGCCGCCTACGACGGCGTACCGGGCCGCGAACGCCTGGTCGACGCGCTCGAGGTCGCCGCAGGGCGGATCGAACCCGGCAAGCGCGTGGTAGTCGTCGGTGCCGGAAAGATCGGGCTGGTGGTCGCCGAGTTCCTGAAGAAGAACCGCAGCGAGGTGACGCTGGTCGAGGCGGACAAGCGCATCGCCGGGGACGTCATGCCGACCTTCAAGTGGCGCCACACGGCCTGGGTCGACGAGCTCGAGATCCCCGTGCTCACCTCGACGCGCCTCCTGCGCGTGACGGCCGATGCGGCGGTGGTCGTCGACGCGAAAGGCGTGGAAACTACCCTGCCTGCCGACACCGTGATCGCCGCCGCGCCACGCGTCGCCAACCAGACGCTGTTCGCCGAGTTCGAGTGGATGGTCGATGAGCTGCACGGTTGCGGCGACGCGCTGATGCCGCGCGGCATGGATGCCGCGATCCACGAGGGCTACCGGCTCGGGGTGCGCATCTGATGGCCGCGCTGCCGCAGATCGCCCTCGACTGGCAGCCGGTGCTCGATGCGCACGTCGGGCTGTTCGAGCCGCTCGCGCCCGGCGCGAGCGTCGCGCTCGTGCCGCGCTGGCGCAGCGATGCGCAAGGCCAGCGCCGCGCCAACGTCATGCCGAAGACCCAGCCGGTGCCGATGCATCTCTGGCTGCGCGAACCTCAGGCGATGCGCGTGCGCGAGAGCATCTTCACCGGCCTCGCGTCGCTCGGGTCGGACCTGCTGTTCATCGCCGAGGACGGCGCCCTCGACGCCGCGCTCGCGCACGAACGGCCGCTTAGCGAGCTCAAGCGCCTGCTGCGCCGCAACCGGATGCTCTTCATGGTGCTGCGCACGCGCGACGAGCTGCGCGAGCGCGGCTGGACCGAGTTTCTCGAGGCGCTCGGGCTGCCGTTCCTCGGCACCTGCCGTTGAGGCGCGATGATCTTCACCAACCCCGCGGGCGCACCCGAGCTGGCCTGCGAAGAATGCGGCTGCCGCTGGTTCGACCGCATGACCGACTGCTGCTACGAGTGCGGCGCGCCGGTCAGCGCGGCGGCGATGGACGAGTATCAGCGCGCGCTGGCGGCATTTGCCGCGCGCCGCGAGTCGGATAGCCCCGACCCGGCTTTAGGCTGACCCCTGACTAAAAAGCGCCGGACGATCTCACGCGCGACGCTACTTCAGAAAAGAAATCTCCGGCTTGCCGACCACGCCGGCCTCCTTCATGACCTTGCGCAGGTTCGCACTGGACGTGAATGCCTTTGCCTTCGACAGGCTCGCAGCCTGGAACAGGATCAGCACGTCCTTCGGGTTCCTGACGCTCCGCAGCAGCGCTTTTTGCCTAAGCGCAGCTTTTCTGCGCGCAGGCGCGTGCCCGTCATAGGCACGCTTCCATTTGGCGAAGTCCTTGACCTTGTGACGAACGAGTAGGAATGCCATTGGGTCCTCCTTGTTGGCGTTGACCTGCGCGACCATCATAACGCCATGCGGCGCTGTGCAGGGCAGCCTCCGTGCTGAAGCGCCCCCCTCAGTCCGCCAACTTGCCGTCGGCTGTGAGCGGATACCAGCGTGGCGTCTCCCCCTGCGCGAACGCGACGATGTGATTCGGCGGTACCGCGCGCCACTTCGCGTCGCCGGTCAGGCGCTCCGAGGACACCACCACGGCCTCGCCCGTTTCTTCCGGATGGCGCGCGTGGAACTCCTGCGAGGTCGTCGCGTAGATGTGGTCGTGCAGGGTGTAGAGCGAATCGGGCGGCGCCGTGGGGTTGCTGGTAAAGCGCGACGCCGCGGCGTGCACGCCGTCCGACACGGCGACGTTTAGCGCGCTCGGCGCGCCCTCACCGTGCGCCTTGACCACGGCCAGCACGCGCGCGAGCGTCGCCGCGAGGCGCTCGGCAAGCCGGCGCACGCCGTCAACCTGTTCGCCGGGCGGCTCGCCGTGCTTGAGCAGCTCGTCGACGAAGATGGCGAACATGTGCTCGCTGTCGGTGTCGCCGCGAACGACGTTGTAGGCCTCGTCCGAAAGGTCGGCGAGCAGCTGCCGCCGCAGGCGCGGATAGGCGCCGATCGCGCCGTTGTGCATCAGCAGGTAGCGGCCGTGCTGGAAAGGATGGCAGTTCGCCTGGTGCACCGCGCTGCCCGCGGTCGCCGCGCGCACGTGCGCCAGCACGCAGGGGCTCGCCACCACGCGCGTGATGCTCTGCAGATTGCGGTTGTTCCACGCCGGCGAGATGGAATGGAACACCGCCGGCTCGTCCGACAGGCGCGGCGCGTACCAGCCGACGCCGAAGCCGTCACCGTTCAGCGGCTCGTCGCGCTCGGCGGCGTGAAAGCTCTGGTGGATCAGCGAGTGCGTCGGCTCGATCAACAGCGTGCTCAGCCGGATCGACGGGCCGAGGTAAAGGGTGAAGCGGCACATGGCAGGCTCCGGTCGGTTGCGCCGCGCATCATACCGGCGCGCTAGCGCGGCGGGTGCAGGTCGCGCGGCCGGCGCGGCGGCCGGCACCAGACGCCCGAAAGGTCGGAATCCAGCCACGACACGGCGATCGCCCAGACCCCGCCGACGAGCGCGGTGAAGCCGAACCAGAACGCGCGCTCGCGCAGCGCCTCGGCAATCGAGTCGTCGGCACCGAACACAGCGTAGGCGCCGACGGCGAGGAAGCCGAGCCCGGTGAGCGTGCCAAGGATGCGGATCGCGAGCTGGTTCGTGTGCAGGCGCATCGGCTCATTTTCGCGCCGGCAGCGCGACCGTGAGGAGCGAAGCGATCACCAGTGCGAAGGCGGCGTATTCCATCGGCGTGGGCCGCTCGCCGAGGAACAGGATGCCGCTCAGCACGCCGATCATCGGGGTGAGCAGCATGGCGAGGGAGAACACGGTCACCGAGAGGCTGGTCGCCAGCTTGATCCAAACCCAGTGCGCCCAGGCGAAGGCAATGAGCACGTTGTACGACACGCCGAACCAGGCCTTCGGGCTCACCTCGGCGAGCGCGGCGAGATCGTCGAGGATCAGCGCACCGACGAAGATCGGGATGCCGCCGAGCAGCATGATCCAGGCGGTGTAGACGCCGACCGGCATGGAGACCGGGTAGCGCTTCTGGAACACGGTGGCGAGCGCCCACATGATTGCCGCCAGCAGCACCAGCAGCGATCCAACCGGCGCGCTGCCGAGGTTGCGCACGCCCTCGCCGAGCAAGAGCACGAGCCCCGCCATGCCGAGCGCGAGGCCCGTCAGCCTGCGCCCGTTGAGGCGCTCGCCGAGCAGCCACACCGAAAGCGGGATCGCCCAGGCGGGCATGGTGTAGGCGAGGATCGCGGCGCGGCCGGACGGGATCATCGACACGCCGTAGGCGACGAGCAGGTTCCAGGCGGTGATTGCGGTGAGCGAGAGCCCGATCAGCCGCGGCCACTGGCCCTTCGGCACGGCGAGCGAGTGGCCGCCCGCCTTCATCACCCCGAACAGCACGGCCGAGCCGACGCCGAGGCACATCGAGCGGAAGGTGAACGGCGCGACCTCCGATAGCGCGAGCTTCATCGCCGTCCAGTTGAAGCCCCAGGCGAAGGTCAGCCCGGCGAGCACCCAACACAGGCGCGCCGGGATGTGGTCGGCCGAGGCGCTCATCGCGCCGCGAGCAGCGCGCGCAGATCCGCGGCGTGCTGCTCGGGGTAGAGCATGGCGAACTTCTCGCCGAGCAGCAGCTGCAGGTAGGCAGTGTCGGAGTTGTGCAGCTGCGGATGCAGGTAGAAGCGCGGCAGCAAGCGCGCGGTGAGCCGATGCCGACCCGAGCGCTCGCCTTCCGCGTCGGGCATGAGCGTCAGGTTGAAGCTCCACATTCCCATCGCCGCGTAGGCGGCGAGCACGCGGCACAGGCTGCCTGCGAACGCCTCGAGCGCCGCGTCGTCGCAGGCACTGACCGTGGCGTAGTCGACGAACATGGCCTGCGCGTCGCCCAGCATGCCGCTCGGACCGAAGGGCACCCACCAGGCGATGCCGCCCGCCTCCTCCAGCCAGCGTTCGCCGCCGCGCTCGGCCTCGTGCAGCGCCACGGGGTAGGCCCGCCCATGGGCGGCGAGCCAGCGCGCCTCCGCCTCCAGCTCGCGCCGCAGCTGGTTGCCCGGCGTGTCGGTGACGATCACCTGCATGTGCGGATGCACCTGCGATGCCCCCGAAGGCGGCATGTAGTTCCAGGTGACGATGCCGAAGGCCTCGCCTCCCTCGACGAGCGGCGCCGCGGTGACGATGAAATCGCGCGCCAGCTTCAACGCGTCGGCGACAATCGCCGGCGGCATGGCATCCATGGCGAGGAAATGCGCATGCGCCATCGACACGATCGCCGACACGTCGTCGTAGGGGAACAGGTTCGGCACCAGCAGCGCCTCGCCGCGCCGCAGCCGTCCCTCGGGCAGCAGCTCGGCGGGATAGCGCGGCGTCACGCGCTCGACGCTGTCGGGGCAGAACGGGCAGTTGGCGCGCGTGCGCTCGGCGAGCACCGACAGGTCGGGCCGCTCGCGCTTCGGGAATGCAAAGTGGCAGATGCGCGACGAATCGCCGGTCAGCGGGTCGTAGCGCACCTCGCTCTCGATCTCGCTGAGCGCGAAGTCGCGCCGCGGATCATGGATGCGCGCGCGCTTGCGCGTCGCGCGGAATTCGAGCGGCGCGCTCAAGCCGGCGGCCCCGACGCTTCCTCGCCCGGCAGCGCCTTGCCCGTGCGGTACACCGTCCCGGTGAGGCTCGCCACCAGCACGCCGTCCTCGCGCCGCACTTCCATGCGGTAGACGCCCAGCTTGCGGGTGCGCGACACCTCCTCGGCGCGCGCCGTCAGCCGTTCGCCGGATTGCACCGCCACCGAGAAGGTCATGTGCGAGTCGATCAGCGCCGCGACCGAGCCGTAGGAATTGCAGGCCAGGCCGAGCGCGGTGTCGGCGAGCGAAAAGATCGCTCCGCCGTGACAGCTGCCCCAGAAGTTGATGTGCTCCGGGCGCACGCGCATCGTCACGCTCGCCCTGCCCTCGCCCGCCTCGAGCAGCTCGAGCCCGAGGTGGCGCGCGAAGGCATCGCGTGCCATCAGCCGTTCGAGCAGCGCTGCCGCGTCCGATGCGGGCGGCGGGGTGCCCTGCGGCCGCGGCCTGCGGCCGCGCACTTCGAGCCAGTCGACGAGTGCCGCGACGCCTTCGCCCGTCGTCGCCACCGTTTTCAGCACTGGCGCCTGCGCCGCGGCGCCCTGGCGCAGCGCGAGCATCGCCAGCAGCTCGCGCTCGGTGCGCGCCGCGTCGGGAAGATCGGCCTTGTTGACGACGAACGCATCTGCGATCTCGAGGATGCCGGCCTTGATCGCCTGCACGTCGTCGCCCAGGCCTGGCGGGCACACCACCAGGCGATGCGCGGCAACCTTCGCGATCTCGACCTCAGACTGGCCGGCGCCGACCGTCTCCACCAGCACGTCGTCGAAGCCGGCGCCGTCGAGCACGTCGACCACCTGCGCCGCGGTGCGCGACAGGCCGCCGAGATGGCCGCGCGCGGCGAGCGAGCGGATGAATACCGCCTCGTGGCCCTGCATCTCGCCCATGCGCACGCGGTCGCCGAGCACCGCACCGCCGGAGACCGGGCTCGACGGATCGACGGCGATCACCGCGACGCGCCGGCCGCGGCCGACCAGCTCCCGGACCATGGCGTTGACCAGCGTCGATTTGCCCGCCCCCGGCGGGCCGGTGATGCCGATGACCTGCGCGTGGCCGAGGTGTGCCGCGAGCGCGGCGCGGATGGAGGCCGCCTCGTGGGTCTGGTTCTCCACCGCGGTGATCGCGCGTGCCAGCGCGCGGCGGTCACCGCCGCGGATGCGTTCGGCCAGCGTGACGGGCGCGTTCATCGGGCGCGGGTCAGACGACCGCCAGCGGCTGGCCGAAGCCGAGCTCGCGGCGCAGACAGGCGCAGATCTCGCCGTGCGTGGCGCCGGCCTCGGCCGCGCCGACGACGCGCGCCATGACGTTTTCGCTGCCCTGCGCGGCGCGCGCCAGCGCATCGAGCGCCTGCTGCACCGCGCTGCCCGAGCGCCGCGCCTTGTATTCGGCGAGCCGCGCGACCTGCGCCGCAATGCGCTCGCGCTGCGGGTACTCGAGCACGGTGTAGGCGTCGGGATCCTCCTCGGCCTGGTAGGCGTTGACGCCGACCACAGTCTGCTCACCCGACTCGACGCGTTTCTGGAAGGCGAGCGCCGAATCGCCGATCATGCGCTGCACCAGACCCTGCTCGACCGCGCGGTACATGCCGCCGGCGGCGTCGATCTCCGCGATGATCGATTCGATTTTCTCCTGCATCTGGTCGGTGAGCGCCTCGAGGTAGTACGAGCCGCCGAGCGGATCGATCACCTCAGTGAGCTGCGCCTCCTCGCGCAGCACGTTCTGCGTCGCCACCGCGATGCGCGCCGCCTCCTCCGTCGGCACCGACAGCACCTCGTCGTAGCTGTCCGTATGCAGCGACTGCAGGCCACCGAAAATGCCGGCCATTGCCTGCACCGCGACGCGCGCGATGTTGTTGAGCGGCTGCTGCCGCGTGAGGTCGACGCCCGAGGTCTGGCCGTGGAACTTGAAGCGCCAGGCTTTCGGGTCCTTCGCGCCGAAGCGTTCGCGCGCGAGCTTGGCCCAGATGCGCCGCCCGGCACGGAACTTGGCAATCTCCTCGAAAAAGCTCACCGAGATGTCGAAGAAGAACGTGAAGCGCGGCAGGAAGGCGTCGGGCGCCATGCCGCGCGCGCGGCAGTCCTCCGCGTACTGAATCGCCGAGGCGAGCGTGAAGGCCATCGCCTCGGCGGGCGTCGCGCCCGCCTGCTGCATGTGCTGGCCAACCACCGACAGCGGGTTCCAGCCGGGGACCTCGGCGTTGCAGAAGGCAATGTGGTCGACCAGCACGCGCCGCGCGCCCTGCAGCGCGAGGCGGAAGAACATGTGGTTGGCGACGAAATGCGAGATGCAGTCGGACTGGTTGGACGTGCCGGTGATGCTGCGCCAGGCGATCCCGCGGCGCCGCGCGACGGCGAGCAGCAGCGCGAGCAGCGTGAAGGGCGACGGGTCGTTCAGCGCGCAGGAAATGCGGTCGAGCGGCACGTCAGCGAGTGCGCGGTCCATGTCCTCTACGCTGTTGACCACCGTGCCGCAGGTGCCGAGCAGTTCCTCCGGCACCTCGTCGGCGTCATAGCCGCGAAACACCGAGTTGCAGGGAATCAGCGAGACCGCGCTGGTGCCGTGCGCGAGCAATGTCTTGAGGCGCGCGTTGTAGTCCTCCGGCACGCCGAGACCGATCAGCTGGCGCTGCGTCCAGCTGCGCCCGCGGTGCATCGAGGGATAGATGCCGCGCGTGTTCGGATACTCGCCCGGAAAACCGAGCGTCTCGAGATAGCGCGTGCCGCCCCAGTCCTGCGGCGTGTAGAGCGGCTTCACGGCGATGCCGGAGCGGTTCACCGCCGGCCGCGCGGCGCCGGGGCTGGCGTCGAACGCCGCCTGCCAGCGGCGCTCGGCCTGCTCGAGCTCGGTCGCGGCGAGCGGCTTGGCGACGGGTTTGTTCATAGGGTTCCCTCCAGTTCGGCGCGGCGCGCACGCGTCAACGCGCGCACCGCGTCCGCGATCTCTTCCAGCGACGCGCCGGGATGGAACACCCGGGCGACACCCGCCTCGACGAGCATGCGCTCGTCCTTGGGTGGGACGATGCCGCCGACGATCACGCGTACGTCGTCGAGTCCCGCCGCGCGCAGCGCATCCATCAGTTTCGGCACCAGCAGGTGATCGGTCGCCAGCGAGGACAGGCCGACGACGTCCGCGTCCTCCTCGGTGGCCAGCTTGACGACCGCGGCGATCTCCTGCCAGGGCGGCGTGTACACCACCTCCATGCCGGTGTCGCGCAGGTAGGCGGCGACGACGCGGCTGCCGCGGTCGTGGCCGTCAAAGCCGATTTTGGTGACGATGACCTTCGGTGGTCGCTGATCAGCCATGCGGTCCTCCCGTTTGCGCGCCCGCCTCCTGCGGCGCGCGCAACAGACGCAGCATGCGTCGCGCGATGCTGCGCGGCGAATCCGGTCCGTCCTCGCGGTACCAGAAGCGCGTCCAGTTGAGCGCGCCGAGCAGCATCAGCCGCAACGTACGCCGGTCGCTGCCCGGCGCGAGCGGCAACGCGTCCACCAGTTCGCGAAACACGGCTTCATACTCGGCGCGCAGGCGCTTGAGCTGCGCCGCGGCCGCGGGCACCTGCTCGGGCAGCACGCGGATCAGCACCTGCGCCGTGTCGGCGCGCTTGAGCACCGTCTCGAGGTGCGCCACGCAGGCCGCCTCGAGTCGCGCCCAGGGTTCGCGCTCGCGCGCCGCGGCAGCGCGCACCGCGGCGACGATCTCGCGCACCCCGGCCTCGTAGACCGCGACGAGCAGGTCTTCCTTGGCGGCGAAGTGGTAGTAGAGCGAGCCCGGCAGCATCGATGCGGCCTGTGCGATGTCGCGCATCGAGGTGGCGGCATAGCCGCGCTGAGCGAACAGACGCGCGGCGGCGGCGAGCACGACCGGCAGGCGGTTGTCCGCGCGCGGCGCGCGGGGCGCTCGAAGGTGACGGATGGGCATGCCAGGAGAAAAACAAACGATCGTTTGCTTTATAGCGTCTGGCGCTGTCAGGGGTCAATCATCGGCGGCACTTCCAGCCACTTCCCACAGCAGAAACAAGGCCTTCCGAGAAATATTGTTGCGCTACATCAATACTTGATATTGCGGTGCACAAAGTTCTTGACTTGATTGTTATAACGCATATACTGGGCTCTGTTGCAGCGCACCATTTACCCGCGAATAAACGCACACCCCGACTGATCACCCCGAATAGGAGCACCACCATGTACGTCACCCCCGAACAAATTCAAGCGGCCCAGAAGGCCAATGTCGAGACCCTACTCGCCGTCGCCAGCGCGCAGTTTGGCGCGATCGAGAAGCTCGCCAACCTGAACGCCAATGTAGTCAAGGCGGCCTTCGAAGAGAGCGTCGCCAACACCCGCGCGCTGATGGGCGCAAAGGACGTGCAGGAGTTCGTCAGCCTGCAGAACAGCTTCGCCCAGCCGGCGATGGAAAAGGCGATTGCCTGGTCGAAGAGCGTCTACGAGGTCGCGACCTCGACCAACGCCGAGATGAGCAAGCTCGCCGAGAAGCGCAGCGCGGAGTGGAACGAGAACTTCGCCTCGTTCCTCGAGAAGGCCAGCAAGAACGCGCCGGCCGGCTCGGACGTCGCGGTGGCGGCGATGAAGCAGATGATAACGGCGGCCAACTCGGCCTACGACAACCTGACCAAGGTCACCAAACAGGCGACCGAGATGGCGGAAGCCAACGTCGCGGCCGCAACCGAGACGGTGAAGGGTTTCGCCAAGCCAAAAAAGGCCGCCTAAGTCGGGACGGAAGCGGACGCCGGCCTGCGGCCGGTGCCGCTCCGCCTGCGCGCGATCGACGCGGCGCCTCGCGGCGCCATCCATCGCGCGCATCCGCGAAGCAAGCGGCGACGAAAAAGAAGCAGCGGAAGTAACCCAACGAACGCCCCGCTTCGTGCGGGGCGTTTTCTTTTTCAGGCCTCGCGAAACGGAAAGCCGGCCGCCCGCACGGCGCCGCGCAGCTTCTCCAGCGCCGCAGGCACCTGCGCCGGCAGGCCGCGCACCCCGAGCTCGACGTGGCGCCGCTCGCCGTTGGCACCCATCGACGGCAGGCTGAAGACCTTGACCTCGGGGAATGCCGCGCCCACTTCTTCCATCGCACCGATCAGCTGGCTCTCGCCCGCCTCGAACACGAGAATCGAGCCCTCCTGCCAGCGATCGCGATCGACGAGCCGGGCATAGTGGGTGTCGAGCACCCACTCGATCATCGGCCAGGCCATCTGCGGGAAGCCCGGCACGAAGTGGTGGTCGGCGATGGAGAAGCCGGGAATGCGGTTGACCGGGTTCGGAATGATGCGGGCGCCCTCGGGAAAGGTGCCCATGGCGAGACGGTTCGGCGTCACCTCGCCACCGAAGCGCGCGCGGATCTCGCGCTCGGCCTCGGGGTGCAGCGCCAGGCCTACGTCGAGCGCCTCGGCGGCGCAAGCTCGGGTGTGATCGTCCGGCGTCGCGCCGATGCCGCCGAAGCTGAAGACGATGTCGCCCGCCGCCAGGGTGCGCTTGAGCGCCGCGGTGAGCCGTGCCGGGTCGTCGCCGTGGTACTCGCAGAACGCGAGCCGCAGCCCGCGCCTGCCGAGCGCCTCGATGAGAAAGGGGAAATGCTTGTCGCTGCGCTTGCCGACGAGGATCTCGTCGCCGATCACCAGCGCGCCGATCGCCGCGCTCATCGCGGCAGCACCTTGCCCTCGAGCGGCGCGCCGCGCGCGCGCTGCAGCGCCTCGAGCAGGAAGTGGATGTACGCCAGGCCGAAGACCACGGGCGCAAACAGGCCAACGAACGGAATGTAGGCGACCAGCGCCAGGATCACGCCGAGCAGGTACATGGTGAAGCGCTGCTCGCCGAAGATGCGCCGCATCTCCGTTTCGGAGGCATGCTCGGCGAGCGCGTCATAGCGCAGCACGCGCTGGTTCACCCAGCCGAAGATGAGCAGCGGGATCGCCGGCCACAGCGGCGGAAAGAACCAGAACGGCAGCGACAGCAGAGCGAGACCGATCAGACCAAGCACTGCGACGATGCTGTTCACCACGCTGCCGGCGAAGGTCCCGCCGCGCCGCCGCTCGAGCGTCTGGAAGCGGCGCGCGGCGACGTGTTCGACCATCGAGGGCATGCCGAAGATGCCGAGAATCAGCAGCGCGGTGAACTGCACCAGCGGCACCAGCATGATCAGCACCATCAGCTTGGCGGCGAACATCGCCACGTCGCTCGCATCCCATTCCACCCAGAACGTGGCGTAGGCGATCCCGCTGCGGATCTTCTCCGCGAGCCAGACCACGAGCTGCGCCCACATGAAAAACGCCGCCACGCTCCAGAGGCCGATCGCCACCAGCACCGGCCAGACCATCAGCCAGAGCATGCGCGGGTGCAGCAGGTTGCGGAAGGCGAAGAGCAGTGAAGCGAACATGCCGTCGAGAGGGAATGGAGCCGATTCAGGCGTGGCGGATACTTTGCCACAACTTGCTGAGCCGCTTCACCGAGACCGGCACCGGCGTCTTCAGCGACTGGGCGAACAGCGCAACGCGCAGCTCCTCGAGCAGCCAGCCGAACTGCTCGAGCTCGGCGGTCACCGCACCGAGCTTGGCACGCGCGGCCATTTCACGCTGCCAGCCGACCGCGAGCGGCGCGATCTCGGCGGCGAGCCGCGCGTCGCGCGCAGGATCCTCGCGCAACTTGTCGAGCCGCAGCGCGGCGGCCTTGAGGTAGCGCGGCAGGTGCTGCAGCCGCGTCCAGGGCGTCTGCGACACGAAGCGCGGATGCAGCAGGCGGGCGAACTGCGCGCGCAGCTCGTCGGCGACGCGCGGGAAGGCCTTGGCCGTGGCGTTTAGGCGCTTTTGCAGCTGGGCGTGCTCGGCCAGGATCACGCCGACCGTGCGCAGCAGCTCCTGCGCGATCAGGTTGAAGCGGCTGCGCCCTTCCTCGACGCTGCGCTGGAATGCGGCCTGGGTGGTGGGCAAGGCCTCGGCGAGAAAGGTCCGCTCGAGCGCAGCGACGACGATCTCCTCCTTCAGCGCAACCTCCCCGGCGAGCTGCGCGAACTGCAGGTTGAGCGCGTTGTCGCGCGCGACCAGCTTCTCCAGGTCGCGCACGCGCTCGCGGAAGACGAGCGCCAGCAGCCGGCGCAGGCCGGCGCGATGCACCGCGCGCGCCTGCTCGGGCGAGTCGAACACCTGCAGTGCGACTGCGTCGCCGAGGTCGGCGAGCGCCGGGTAGCCGACCAGCGTCTGGCCGCCCTGGCGGATCTCCATGATCTCGGCGAGATCGCCGAAATCCCAGCGCGTGTGGCGCGCCGCCTCGGGCACGCTCGCCGAGTCGGCGAGCGCGGCGCGCGTCTGCGGTGCCCAGGCGCGCTTCAGCTCGGCGAGGTTGCGTCCCATGGCGAGCTGCCGGCCATGCTCGTCGACGACGCGAAAGTTCATGTGCAGATGCGGCGGCGCCGAGTCCGGGCGGAAGGCGTCGACCGGAACCTCGAGGTTGAGTTCGCCGCGGATCCAGCGCGCCAGCGCCGTGGCGAGCGGAGAATCCGCGGGGCGCGCCGCGGCGACGAAGCGCGCGGCGAAATCGTCGAGCGGCCCGAGGCGGTGGCGCAGGCGCTGCGGCACCGATTTTGCGTAGGCGCGCACCTTTTCCTTGAGCAGCCCCGGTACCAGCCACTCGCAGCGCGCCGCCGGCAGCTGGTTGAGCAGCGCCACCGGCACGGTCAGCGTGACGCCGTCGCGTGCCGCGCCCGGCTCGAAGTGGTACTCGAGCGCGAAGTCGTTCGGCCCGATGCGCAGCGTCGGCGGAAAGTTGTCGGTGGTGATGCCCGCCGCTTCGTGGCGCATGAGGTCCTCGCGCCGCAGGAATAACCGCTTCGGGTCCTCGCGCTCGACGGACTTTCGCCAGCGCTCGAAGTCGGCGCCGTTATGCACGTCCTCGGGCAGGCGGGCGTCGTAGAAGGCGTAGATCAGCGCGTCGTCGACCAGAATGTCCGGCCGCCGCGACTTGTGCTCGAGGCGCTCGATCTCGGCGACCAGGCGCCGGTTGTGGGCGAAAAACGGCGCGCGGGTCTCGAAGTCGCCTTCGACCAGCGCCGCGCGGATGAAGATCTCGCGCGCGCCCGCCGGATCGAGCGGCGCGTAGGGCACCCTCCGGTTGGCATAGACCGGCAGCCCGTAGAGCGTGCCGCGCTCCAACACCACCACCTGGGCGCGCTTCTTCTCCCAGTGCGGATGCTCGTGATGGCGCTTGAGCAGCTGCGCGCCGAGTTCCTCCAGCCAGCGCGGGTCGATGCCGGCGACGGTGCGTGCGTAGAGGCGCGTGGTCTCGACCAGCTCGGCGGCCATGATCCACTTGCCGGGCTTCCTGGTCGACGTGCCCGGATGCACCCAGAACTTGATGCCACGCGCGCCCGTGTAGCCACCGCTCGCCTCGTCGCGCAGTCCGACGTTGCCGAGCAGCCCCGCGAGCAGCGCGCGGTGGATCGCCGCCGCGCCCTCGGCCTGCGCGGCGTCCACGCTGGAGGGCCGCCAGCCGAGCTCGGCGACCAGCGTGTGGAGCTGGCCGTGCAGGTCGCGCCATTCGCGCATGCGCGCGACCGAGAGGAAATTCTCGCGGCACAGCTGCGCCAGCTTGCGGTTCGACTTCTTGTGCTCGAGCGCCTCGGCGAAGAAATGCCACAGCCTGAGCATGGCGAGAAAGTCGGAGCGCTCGTCAGCGAAGCGCGCGTGCCGCTGGTCGGCGGCGCCGGCGCGCTCCTGCGGGCGCTCGCGCGGATCCTGCACCGAGAGCGCCGCCGCGATCACCAGCAGCTGCGCGAGGCAGCCCTCGGCGCGGCCGGCGATCAGCATGCGGCCGATGCGCGGGTCGAGCGGCAGCTTGGCGAGCGCGCGCCCCACCGCGGTGAGCGCCTTCGCCTCGTCCACCGCGCCGAGCTCGGCGAGCAGCGCGTAGCCGTCGGCGATCGCGCGCGGCGTCGGCGGATCGAGAAAGGGGAAGTCCTCGACGCCGCCGAGCCGCAGGCTCATCGCCCGCAGAATCACCGCGGCGAGCGAAGAGCGCAGCAGCTCGGGCTCGGTGTACGCCGGCCGCCGGTCGTGATCGGACTCGGCGTAGAGCCGGATGCAGATGCCGTCGGCGACCCGCCCGCAGCGCCCGGCGCGCTGGCGCGCCGCGGCCTGCGAAATCGTCTCGACGCGCAGCATCTCGACCTTGTTGCGCAGGCTGTAGCGCTTGACGCGCGCCAGGCCGGTATCGACCACGTAGCGGATGCGCGGCACCGTGAGCGAGGTCTCGGCGACGTTGGTCGCCAGCACGATGCGCCGTGTCGCGCCGGGGCGGAATACGCGGTCCTGCTCGGCCGCCGACAGCCGCGCGTAGAGCGGCAGGATCTCGCTGCCCGGCGGATGGTGCTTGCGCAGCACCTCGGCCGCGTCGCGGATCTCGCGCTCGCCCGGCAGGAAAACGAGCACGTCGCCCGGGCCCTCGCGGCACAGCTCGGCGACCGCGTCGGCGAGCGCCTGCTCTTCCTCCTCGCGCGTGGTGTCCTCCGCGTCGCCCGCCACCGGCCGGTAGCGAATCTCCACCGGGTAGAGCCGCCCGGAGACTTCGATTACCGGGGCGCCGTCGAAATGGCGCGAGAACCGCTCGGCGTCGATCGTCGCCGAGGTGATCACCAGCCGCAGGTCGGCGCGCCGCGACTGCAGCCGCTTGAGATAGCCGAGCAGGAAATCGATGTTGAGGCTGCGCTCGTGCGCCTCGTCTAGGATGATCGCCTCGTACTGCGACAGCGTCGGGTCGCTCTGGGTCTCGGCGAGCAGGATGCCGTCGGTCATCAGCTTGACGAGCGAATCCGGCCGCACGCGGTCCTGGAAGCGCACCTTGTAGCCGACCGCGCCGCCGGGCTCGGCGCGCAGCTCCTCGGCCAGGCGCGCGGCCACTGAGCGGGCGGCGATGCGCCGCGGCTGGGTGTGGCCGATCAGGCCGCGCGCACCGCAGCCCATGTCGAGCAGGATTTTCGGTAGCTGCGTGGTCTTGCCCGAACCGGTCTCGCCGCAGACGATCACCACGGGATGGCGTTCGATGGCGGCACGGATCTCCGCGCGCTTCGCGTTGACCGGCAGCGCGGGATCGAAGGCGATGGGCGAAAGCCGGGCGATGCGCGCGGCGCGCTGGACTTCGGAACTCAAGGCACGCCGATTCTATCGGCTCGCCGCAGGCTGCGCCGCCGTCCGCGGGTAGCATAGGGCATGGTGCGCAAATGGCTGCACAAACGACTGCCGAAGCCCGAGGACGTTCAGGCGAAGCCCTCGCTGCGCTGGCTGGGGCCGCTCTTGCGGCGCCCTTGGCTGTGGCAGCTGACGCGCCGCCGCGTTGCGCTGGGCGCCGCGATCGGCGTGTTCTTCGGCTTTCTCGTCCCGGTGCTGCAGATCGCGCTGTCCGCCGTGTTCGCGGTGCTGCTGCGCGCCAACCTGCCGGTCGCCGCGGTGAGCACGCTGGTGTCCAACCCGTTCACCTATGCGCCGATCTTCGTGTTCGCCTACCGCACCGGTTCGGCGATCCTCGGCGAACGCGTCGACGAGGCGCAGCTCGCCGCGCTCGAAGAGGAGGTCGAGGGCGAGGAGGCCAAACCGGCGAGCTGGGCCGACCGCGCCGCGGCGATCGGCAAGCCGTTTTTCCTCGGCCTGTTCATCTTCGCCACGGTCGGCGCGCTTGCGACCTGGCTGCTGGTCAACCTGCTGTGGATGATTGCGGTACGCTTGCAGCGCCGCGGCCGGCGCGCGAACAGCCGACGACAGGGCGCGCCCCCGGAATGAAGCCGATGACGACAAACTTTCTACGCGCTGCCCTGGTCGCCCTGGTGCTTTGCCTGGTGTCGCTGCAAGGCCTCGCACAGGCCATCGTCGCAAACGTCGCGCGCGCTGCGGGCGCGCGATCCGGTGTACCTCGGCGACGACGCGAGCGGCGGCCAGGACGTCGGCGGCACCACCGCCGTACCCTGCTTGCGCTGGCTGATCGACCAGCGCTTCGGCCTCGACGTCAACGCCGTCGAGGGCTTACTCGACGCGACGTGGAGCCGCATCGAGCCGACGGGCACGCCGGGCTCGCCGCGGATCCTCGCCTTGAGCTACGACGCCACGCGCAAGTTCGCCGGCGCGACGCAGCCCGACGACAAGGACGAGTGGGAGTGGACGCTCGGGCTGCGCTTCTTCGCCAAGCGCAACATCACGCTCAGCGCCGAGTACCTGCGGACCGAGGGGCGCGACCAGTTCGACAACGAGGCCTGGAACCTGCTCGCGCGCTTCGAGTTCTGAGCGGCGCGGGCGTCAGTCGTTACCGAGCATGCGCTCGACGTAGCGCGCGATCAAATCCACCTCGAGATTGACCTTCGCGCCTGGCGCGAGGCGCGTAAGCGTCGTCACCGCGAGCGTGTGCGGGATGAGGTTGACCTCGAAGACGTCGTCCTCGACACGGTTCACCGTGAGGCTCACGCCGTCGACGGTGATCGAACCCTTGCGCGCGACGTAGCGCGCAAGATCCTTCGGCACGCGCAGCCGCAGGCGCTTGGATTCGCCCGCCGGCTCGAAGGCGACGACCTCGCCCAGGCCGTCGACGTGCCCGGTGACCAGGTGCCCGCCCAGCTTGTCGCCCAGCGCGAGCGACTTCTCCAGATTGACCGGCCCCGGCGCATCCAGCCCGACGGTGCAGGCGAGCGTCTCGCGGGAGACGTCGAAGGCAAGGCGCGCGCCGTCGATCGCCACCACCGTGAGGCAGGCGCCCTGCACGCAGATCGAATCGCCGAGCGCAATGCCGCTACGTTCTAGGGTCCCCGTATCGACGCTCAGGCGTACGCCCTGCGCGAGCGGCGTCAGCGACTCGATGCGTCCCACCGCCTGAACGATTCCCGTGAACATCAGCGCCTCGCGATCACGCGCAGATCGTCGCCCAAGCGCTCGACCGCGTGCAAGCGCAGCCTGAGGCGCGCGTCGAGCGCAGCCGGCGCCGGCAGGTTGACCATGCCCTGCGCACCATCGCCGAGCAGGCTCGGGTTGAGGTAGCAGAGGAACTCGTCGACGCAGCCCTCGCGCACGAGCGAGCCGTTCAGCTTGAAGCCGCCTTCAACGTGCAGCTCGTTGACGCCGCGTTTTGCCAGCACCTCAAGCATCGGCGGCAGGTCGACCTTGCCCGCGGCGTTTGGCAGCACCACCACTTCCGCGCCCTGCGCCTCGAGCGCGCGCCGGCGCTGGGCGTCGTCTTCGCCGCACATGAGCAGCACATTGCCGCCTTGCAGGATGCGCGCCGCGGGTGGCGTCTCGAGGCGGCTGTCGACCACCACGCGCAGCGGCTGGCGCGGCGTATCGACGCCGCGCACGGTGAGCCGCGGATCGTCCGCCTTCACCGTGCCGATGCCGGTGAGCAGCGCGCAGGCGCGCGCGCGCCAGCGGTGGCCGTCGAGCCGCGCCGCTTCGCCGGTGATCCACTGCGAGCGGCCGTCGGCGAGCGCGCTGCGCCCGTCGAGCGTGGCGGCGATCTTCATGCGTACCCAGGGCCGGCCGCGCGTCATGCGCGCAACGAAGCCGATGTTGAGCTCGCGCGCTTCGTCCTCCAGCAGGCCATGCGCCACCGCGACGCCCGACGCGGCCAGCCGATCGGCGCCGTGCGCCGCCGCCGGGTTCGGATCACGCATGGCACAGACCACGCGCGTCACGCCCGCCGCCACCAGCGCCTCCGCACAGGGCGGCGTGCGGCCGTGGTGATTGCAGGGCTCGAGCGTGAGGTAGGCGGTGGCACCGCGCGCTGCCTTGCCCGCGTGCTCGAGGGCGTTCACTTCGGCATGGGCGAGACCGGCGCGCGCGTGCCAGCCTTCGCCGACCACGCGTTCGCCCTGCGCGATGACGCAGCCGACGCGCGGGTTGGGCGTCGCGCTATACAGGCCGCGCGCGGCGAGCGCCAGCGCCCGCGCCATCATCGCGCGGTCCAGTTCGCTGAATTCGCGTTGCGCCAAGCACGTCTCCGTTCAGCGCGCTAGCTGCCCCGGCGGCGCTTCCTCGGGCTCTTGATGGCCTGCACCGCCTCGCGGAAATCGTCCGGCGTCTCGAAGCTGCGGTACACCGAGGCAAAGCGGATGTAGGCGATCTTGTCGAGCTTGGCAAGCTCGCGCATCACCAGGTCGCCGACCCGCCCGGTCGGCACCTCGCGCTCGCCCAGCGCGCGCAGGCGCTCCTCGATGCGGTCGACCGCGGCGTCGACCGCCTCGGTCGCCACCGAACGCTTGCGCAGCGCGAGCATCATGCTGCCGACCAGCTTGTCGCGGTCGAAATCGGTGCGCGTACCGTCCTTCTTGACGAGACGCGGCATGCGCAGCTCGACGCGCTCGTAGGTGGTGAAACGCTTGTCGCATTTCGGACAGCGCCGCCGCCGCCGAATGACGTTCGCCTCCGGATTCGAGCGCGTGTCGACGACCTGGGTGTCGTCGCTGCTGCAGAAGGGGCAGCGCATGGCCGCGCCTCAGGCTTCGACCGGCACGGGCGCGTAGACCGGGAAGCTGCGGCACAGCGCTTCGGCTTCCCCCTGCACGCGGCGCAGCGTCGCTTCGTCCGAGGGCTTGTCGAGGACGTCGGCGATCAGGTTGGCGAGGATCTCGGCTTCCGGCACACGAAAGCCGCGCGTGGTCATCGCCGGCGTGCCGATGCGGATGCCGCTGGTCACCGTGGGGCGCTCGGGATCGTTCGGCACCGAATTCTTGTTGACGGTGATGTGCGCGCGTCCGAGAACGTCTTCCGCGTCTCGCCCGGTGATGCCCTTGCGCCGCAGGTCGACGAGGAACATATGGCAGTCGGTGCGCTCCGAGACGATACGCAGCCCGCGCGCGGCGAGCACGCGCGCCATGGCGCGCGCATTGTCGAGCGTCTGCTGCTGGTAGGTACGGAACTCCGGCCGCATCGCCTCGCCGAAGGCGACCGCCTTCGCCGCGATGACGTGCATCAGCGGGCCGCCCTGCAGGCCCGGAAAGACCGCCGAGTTCAGTGCCCGCTCGTACTCGGCGTCGGCGAGGATCATGCCGCCGCGCGGCCCGCGCAGCGTCTTGTGCGTGGTCGTGGTCACCACGTCGGCGATGTGGAGCGGGCTCGGATAGAGCCCCGCGGCGACGAGCCCGGCGTAGTGCGCGATGTCTGCCACCAGGACCGCGTTCACCGCATCGGCGATGTGGCGCAGGTGCTGCCAGTCGATCGCGAGCGAGTAGGCGGAGGCGCCGGCGACGATAAGGCGCGGATTGTGCTCGCGCGCCAGGCGCTCGGCTTCCGCGTAATCGAGCACCTCGTTCGCGTCGAGACCGTAGGACAGCGCGCGGTAGAGCTTGCCGCTCGAGCTCACCGCCGCGCCGTGCGTCAGGTGCCCGCCGTGCGCGAGCGACATGCCGAGCAGGGTGTCGCCCGGCTTGAGAAACGCCAGATAGGCCGCCTGGTTGGCCTGCGAGCCGGAGTGCGGCTGCACGTTGACGTACTCGGCGCCGAACAGCCGTTTGGCGCGCTCGATGGCGAGGTGCTCGGCGATGTCGACGAACCCGCAGCCGCCGTAGTAGCGCTTGCCCGGATAGCCCTCGGCGTACTTGTTGGTGAGCTGCGAGCCCTGCGCTTCGAGTACCGCCGGGCTGACGTAGTTCTCGGAAGCGATCAGCTCGATATGGTCTTCCTGGCGCTGATGCTCGAGGCAGATTGCATTCCAGAGTTCAGGGTCTGACTGCGCGAGAGGGGCGTTGGAGAACATGGCGTACCGCGGAGGGAAAGCCGGATTTTACAGGACCCCCTCCGGCGCTCCGCGCAGCGCATCACACGCGCGGCGGCGGCGCGACGTCGGCCGGGGTGTCGATGTCGCGGATCGCGCCCGGGTCGCCGACCGGCAGCTTGACCAGCTCGGCGGCGTGCGCCGCGAGCAGGCTGCGCGCGCCTTCGTCACCGCTGAGCGCCTCGAGCTCGGCGCGAAAGCGCCCGGCAATGCCCACCGGGTGCCCGCGTCGCGTGCGGAAGTACGGCGCCGCGAGCGCTGCGCCGCCGGACAGCGCGTCGCGCACCGCGGCGATGGTGCTCGGTCGCACGAACGGCATGTCGGCGAGCCCCACCAGGTAGCCATCGACGTCGCCCGCGGCGCGCGCACCGCAGGCGAGGCTCGCACCCATGCCCTGGTCCGCATCCGCGCAGACCACCACTTCGCAGCCCTCCGCGGCGAGCGCCCGCGCCGTGGCCTCGGAACCGGGACGCACCACCGCGACGATGCGGTCGAGCTCGGCTTTCAGGTGGCGCGCCGCCTGCACCGCCACCGCGACGCCGTGCGGCAGCGCATGCGCCAGCTTGTCGGCGCCGAAGCGCCGGCTGGCGCCGGCGGCGAGCAGCAGGCCGACGATTCGGGGCCGCGGCGCCGGCGTCGCGGCGCTCAAGCTGCCGCTCTCAGGCGCGCTGCGCGGCCGGCGCGGTTTCGCAGGCCGATGGCGCGAAGCGGCTCTTTTCCTTGGCCGACCAGTCGGGCGTCTCCACGCCGTGCCGCGCCGCGGTCATCTCCGCAAGGATCGCCACCGCGATCTCGGGCGGCGTCTTGGAGCCGATGTACAGCCCCACCGGGCCGTGCAGGCGGGCGATCTCGGCCTCCGACAGGTCGAACTCGGCGAGGCGCGTGCGCCGCGCGTCGTTGTTCTTCTTCGAGCCGATCGCACCGACGTAGAAGGCGGGCGACTTCAGCGCCTCGAGCAGCGCGAGGTCGTCGATCTTCGGGTCGTGGGTCAGCGCCACCACCGCGGTATGCGCATCGACGTTCATCGTGCCGAGCACGTCGTCCGGCATGCCGCGATCGAGCGGCACGCCCTCCATCGTCCAGCCGGCCGCGTATTCCTCGCGCGGATCGATGACCACGACGTGGTAGTCGAGCATCTTTGCCATTGCCGCGAGATAGTGCGTGAGCTGCCCGGCGCCGATCAGGAACAGGCGCCAGCGCGGGCCGTGCACCGTGTAGAGCACGGCGCCGTCGAACTCGACCACGTCCTGCCACTTGCCGGGCTCGAGCGTCGCTTCGCCGCTCGCCATGTCGAGCCGGCGGCGCACCAGCTGCTGCTTGCCGATGGTCTCGAGCAGCTCGCCCAGCCGGCTGCGCTCGGTGACCGGCTCGAGCACCACCTGCAGCGTGCCGCCGCAGGGCAGCCCCCAGCGCGTCGCTTCCTCGTTGGTCACGCCGTAGGTGATGAGCTGCGGGCGCTCGGCGGCCACCGCCCTGGCGCGCACCTTCTCGATCAGGTCGTCCTCGACGCAGCCGCCCGACACCGAGCCGATCACCAGGCCGTCGTCGCGGATCACGACCATCGCGCCCACCGGCCGCGGCGCCGAACCCCAGGTCTTGACGATGGTGCCGAGCGTCGCGCCCCGGCCCTCTTTGCGCCACGCCTCCGCGCTGCGCAGTACTTCGATATCGACGCTGTCCATGGTTCGCCTCGCTTGCTGCGTTCCGATAAGGGGAAGTTTACGCCCCTCGTAATACTTGGGATGTTGGCACGGGTTTCAAGGCGCCTTGGCCGTTATCGCGTTATCCGGGGTCAAGCCGACGGGGGGCGCCGGGCGCGAAACAGGGGCGGTTTGCGCGCCGCAGCATGCGCGCACCGCGTTGCCCGCCCGGCGCCCCTTCGCTACGATACTCGCCCGGGCGTTCAATCGCTCGCCACGTCCGCGCAGCAGCCGTGCTGCACGCCACCGCGCGGGTGCCGGCGCGTCACGTTCGAGACAGCAAGCGACCCGAGTGTGCGCCGCATGGCGCGCACGAACCCGCATTCTGTGGAGGAGGAGGAGAAATGTCAGTCAAGGTTTCCATGAAAGTGAACGGCAAGGCCGTTTCCGGAGAGATCGAGGAACGCACCTTGCTGGTCACGTTCATTCGCGAGCACTTGCGCATGACCGGCACCCACGTCGGCTGTGACACCGCGCAGTGCGGCGCCTGCACCGTCGCGATGAACGGCGCCGTGGTGAAGTCCTGCTCGATGCTCGCCATGCAGGCCGAGGGCACCGACATCACCACCATCGAAGGCGTCGCCGCGGCCGACGGCACGCTGCACCCCATGCAGGCGGCGTTCAAGGAGCACCACGGCCTGCAGTGCGGCTTCTGCACGCCGGGCATGGTGATGAATGCGATCGATTTCGCCAAGAAGCATCCGGGCGCCGGCGAGCAGGAAGTGCGCGAGGCGCTCGAAGGCAACCTGTGCCGCTGCACGGGCTACCACAACATCGTCAAGGCGATCATGGCCGGCTCCAAGGCCATGGCCGGCGCAAAGTGAGGAGGCCATCATGAGCGCATCTCTCATCGGCGCGCGCGTAGAGCGCAAAGAGGATTACCGCTTCCTAACCGGCGCTGGCAAATACGTCGACGACTTAATTCGTCCTGGCCAAGTCCATGCGCACTTCGTGCGTTCGCCGCACGCGCACGCCAAAGTCAAGTCTATCGATCCCAAGAACGCCCTGAAGTCGCCGGGCGTCGTCGCCATTTTCGTTGGCGACGATTTGGCCGCTGATGGCGTCGGCACAGTGCCGTGCGGCTTTGCGCCTGACGGTGGGCCTATTAAGGAACCGCCGCGTCCGGCTCTTGCTCAGGGCAAAGTGCGGTTTGTCGGGGACCTCGTCGCAATCGTCATCGCCGAGTCCCTGGACCAGGCGAAGGATGCCGCGGAAAAGCTGGTGGTCGACTATGAGGTCCTACCCGTCGCGGTGACCATGGAGGAAGCGGTCCGTAAGGGTGCTGCGCAGCTGTTCGATGACGTCCCGAATAATGTCTGCTTCGACTGGGGCATCGGTGACAAGGCCGCGACGGATGAGGCATTCAAGAAAGCTGCCCACGTCGTCAAGCTCGATCTCGTCAACAATCGGAAGATCCCGAACGCGATCGAGCCGCGCGCCGTGGTCAGCGAGCATGACGCCGGGACCGGGGCATACACCGTCTACACCACGACGCAGAATCCTCACGTCATCCGGCTGCTCATGGGCGCATTCGTTCTCAAGATCCCAGAGCACAAGCTGCGCGTAGTATCGCCCGACGTGGGCGGCGGATTCGGGTCGAAGATTCCGCACTACCCGGAGGAGGTAGTCGTCACCTGGGCCTCGAAGAAAGTCGGAAGGCCAGTCAAGTGGACCGCGGAACGTTCCGAGTCGTTCCTGTCCGACACGCACGGAAGGGACCACGTTACGCACGCGGAACTCGCACTCGATGCGAACGGGAAGTTTCTCGGATTGCGAGTCGATACGATGGCCAACCTGGGCGCATATCTATCCACGTTCGGCCCGTTGATCCCGACGTACTTGTACGGCCCCGTCATGGCCGGTCAGTATGCGACCCCTGCGGTGCGCGTCGATGTGAAGGCAGTTTTCACGAACACCGCGCCGGTCGACGCCGAGCGCGGGGCAGGCCGCCCGGAAGCCACCTACCTCGTCGAACGCATTGTAAGCAAGGCTGCGCGGCAGCTCGGAATCGATTCCATCGAATTGCGGCGTCGCAACCTGATCCCGCCGGATGCCTTCCCGTATCAAACGCCCGTGGTGGTCCAGTACGACAGCGGCAACTATGCAGCCGTTCTGGACGCGGCGCTGAAGCTCGCGGATCACTCCGGATATGCCAAGCGCCGCAAGGACGCCGAAGCTCGCGGCAAGTTGTACGGCATCGGGATAGCCGCCTACATCGAGGCCTGCGGGCTCGCGCCCTCAAACGTCGCGGGGCTGATCGGCGCTCGTGCGGGATTGTTCGAGGCTGCCGAAGTTCGCATGCACCCGACGGGGACGGCCACCGTGTTTACCGGATCTCATGCGCACGGCCAGGGTCACGAGACGACATTTGCGCAAATCGTGGCGGGCAAGCTTGGGATTCCGGTCGAGAACGTCGAAGTCGTGCACGGCGACACGGACCGGGTGCCGTTCGGCATGGGAACGTACGGCTCGCGTTCCCTGGCAGTCGGCGGATCGGCGATTGCCAAGGCGGTGGACAAGATCATTGAGAAGGGCAAAAAGATCGCGGCCCACGCGCTCGAGGCGGCGGAAGCGGATATCGAATTTGTTGACGGGACATTCAAGGTCAAGGGAACGGACAAGAAAGTGGGTATCGGGGACGTCACATTGTCTGCCTATGTGCCGCACAAGTACCCGCTCGACAAACTCGAGCCTGGACTCGACGAGAGTGCCTTCTACGACCCCCTGAACTTCACGTTCCCGGCCGGCTGCCATATCTGCGAGGTGGAGGTCGATCCCGAAACCGGCGCGATCAAGGTCGCCAAGTGGACCGCTGTAGACGACTTCGGAAAAGTGATCAATCCGATGATTGTGGAGGGGCAGGTGCATGGTGGCGTTGCCCACGGAGTCGGACAGGCGATGCTGGAAGCCTGCGTGTACGACAAATCCGGGCAACTCCTCACGGGATCGATGGCCGATTACGCGTTGCCCCGGGCGTCGGATCTTCCCAGCATCGAATTGGGCCTAACCGAAACCCCCTGCCCGCACAATCCGCTCGGCGTAAAAGGCTGCGGCGAGGCCGGTGCCATCGCCGCACCCCCGGCATTCATCAATGCGGTGACCGACGCGCTCGGCGTTGAACACATCGAAATGCCCGCGACGCCTGAGAACGTCTGGCGGACGCTGGCAGCCAAGAAAGCAGCCTAGAAGGAACGGGAGAACATCATGCACGCATTCAAGTATCACCGCCCCGGCAGCGTGAAGGACGCCGCCGCGCTGGTCGCCAAGAACGCCGACGCCAAGCTGCTCGCCGGCGGCCAGACGCTGGTGCAGACGATGAAGATGCGCCTCGCCTCACCCACCGACGTCGTCGATCTCGGCACGATCAAGGAGCTCGCCGGCATCAAGGTCTCGGGCAGCACGGTCGAGATCGGGGCCATGACGCGCCACGCCGCCGTCGCCGGATCGGCCGAGGTGAAGAAGGCGATCCCGGCGCTCGCCGCACTGGCCGGCATGATCGGCGACCGCCAGGTGCGCGCCATGGGCACCATTGGCGGCTCGGTCGCGAACAGCGACCCCGCGGCGGACTATCCGGCCGCCGTTCTCGGGCTGGGCGCGACGGTCAACACCAGCAAGCGCAAGATCGAAGCCGACAAGTTCTTCACCGGCATGTTCGAGACGGCGCTCGAGCCGGGCGAGATCATCACCTCGATTTCGTTTCCAGCACCCAAGCGCGCGGCCTACATGAAGTTCAAGAACCCGGCCTCACGCTACGCGATCGTCGGCGTGTTCGTCGCGGAGACCGCCAGCGGCGTGCGCGTCGCCGTCACCGGCGCGGGGCCCAACGCGTTCCGCGTGCCGGAGATGGAGAAGGCGCTCGGCGCGAAGTTCGCGCCGGAGTCGGTGGCGAACGTCAAAGTGAAGGCCGACAGCCTGAACTCCGACCTGCACGCGAGCGCCGAGTATCGCGCGCATCTGATCACGGTGATGGCGAAGCGCGCCGTGGAAGCCGCGATGAAGTAGCCGCCGCGCGCGACTTTCGGCCAAGACGGCCCGCCTCGGCGGGCCGTTTTCTTTTCCGCGCGCGGCGTTACGCGGTAACGTAGACCACCCGGTAACCGCCGGCCGGGCACAACCCCCGGCCGTACGAAGGAGGTGGCTTTCTTGGCGCAGCCCGAGGTCGCCCTGTTCCTGCTGCTCGCGGCGATCGTCATCGCGATCGTCGTCGCCGGCCTGATCATTTTCGTCCTGCGCCGCATCCCGGCCTACCGCCGCGCGCGCGACGAGGGCCTGACCAAGGCGGCGGACGGCGAGCGCATCAAGGCCGAGTACGCGCAGGCCGGGCTGCGCCTGAAGTCGTCGTTCTTTTCCGGCCTCAGCGCGAGCGGGACCCTGTCCGGCATGACCTTCACGCAGCGCATCGTGCCGGGCAACAAGAACAGTCCGCCGCGCGTCGAGTTGTCGACGCCAAGCAGCCTGCGCGGCGAGTTCGCGGTGCGCCGCGAAGGCGGCAGCGAGGGCTTTTTCAAGGCGATCGGCTTCGCCGGCGAGGCGCAGACCGGCGATGCGGCGTTCGACCGCGGGTTCTATCTCGCCGGCGTGTCGCGCGACTACGTGCAGGCGCTGTTTAGCGACGCCGAGAACCGCGACGCCGTGCGCGCCCTGTTCGCGCTCGGCTTCGACAGCGTCGAGCTGCACGAGGGGCGGCTCACCGCGGCACGCAGGGCACAGACCCAGCTGCTCGAGCTGAGCGTGGTGCGCAGCGCGCTGGAGCAGCTCGCCGCGCTGCGCACCACGGCGAGCGCAATGCAGGTCGCGATGCAGGGTCTCGGCGGCCTGCGCACGCGCCACATCAATACCGTCTGCACGGCGGTCTTGGGCATCGCGATCACCGCTTTCATGGCCACGCTGCAGTTTCTCGAGCCGATGGTCGACGGCCAGCTTGCCATGTTCCTCGACAGCTGGCGCGCGGCGCTGATCGCCTACGGCGCGCTGGTCGCCGTCTCGTTGCTGCTGCTGCGCGGCCGCGCCAACGCGCCGCGCGAGTTTCTCGTGATCGCCCTGATGGGCCTGCCGTCGGTCTGGGTCGGCGGCGTGAGCGCGGCGACGCTGGTGAACCAGTATCTCGATGCCAGCCCGCCACAGACGGTGAGCGTGATGCTCGTGCACCACTATGCGACGCGCGGCAAGGACCCCTCGTACCACCTCGTGTTCTGGCCCTGGGGCAAGCGCCGCAACAACGTCGACCTCGCCGTGCCGCTCGAGATCTACCGCAAGGCGGCGCCGAACCAGATGTGGGTGCTGGAGACGCGCGCCGGGCGCTTCGGCTACGAGTGGGTCGACACGCTCGCGCCGCAGACGAAGCGCTGACGGACCCCCTGGCCGCTTTGTGCGATCCTGCACCCCGTCGCCATGCAGACGCCCTCCAGCTCGCTGACGTCGCAAGCCCTGGCCGACGGCCTCGAGGCCGCGCGCGCGCGGCTTGACGCACTCGCCGACACGCTGCCCGCAGACAGCTGGATCGGGCCGTACGCGCAGCCGCTCAACCCGCCGCTGTGGGAGTACGGCCACGTCGTCTGGTTCCAGGAACACTGGTGCCTGCGGCAGAAACCGGGCCGTGCGCCGGACGAATCGCCGCTCACCGCACCGCTCGCGCCCTCGGGCATGGACTGGGCGGACTGGCGCTACAACTCCTCGCGCATCCCGCACACCGCGCGCTGGCAGCTGCCGCTGCCGACGCCGGCCGAAACCCGTGCCTGGGGGCGCGAGGTGCTCGAGGCGGTGCAGGCCAAGCTGGCGCGCGGGGATTTCGACGCCGCCTTCCCCTACTTCTGCGAGCTCTCGCTGCACCACGAGAACATGCACATCGAGGCCTGGTGGATGATGTGGCAGAGCCGCGGCCTGCGGCCACCGCAGCAGCCGGCGCTGCCGCAGCTCGCTGACACGCGGCCACTGTCCTTCGCGGCGGGGCGCACGGTACTCGGCAGCGCACAGGACTCGGGATTCGTCTTCGATAACGAAAAGTGGGCGCATGAAGTCGATGTCGGCGCTTTCGAGATCGACGCACGCCCGGTAACCAACGCCGAATACGCTCGCCATGTCGAGGCCGGCGCCACGCCGCCGGCGCACTGGCGCCGCAGCGGCCACGGCTGGGAGGTGAAGCGCTTCGATCAGTGGATTCCGCTGCCGCCCGACGAGCCGGCGATCCACCTCAGCCGGCCCGAGGCCGAGGCTTACGCCGCGGCAACGGGACGCCGCCTGCCGAGCGCCGCGGAATGGCTGCGCGCGAGCGGCGATCCGGGCTTCGTCGCCGGCCGCTGCTGGGAATGGACTGCCGACGTCTTCGCGCCGTACGCCGGTTTTTCGCCGGATCCCTACGCCGACTATTCGCAGCCCTGGTTCGACGGCAAGCATGTCGAGGTGCGCGGCGGCAGCTGGGTCACCGACGCGCGCCTCGCGCGTCCGACGTTCCGCAACTTCTACACGCCCGAGCGGCGCGACGCGTTCATCGGGTTTCGTACCGCGCGCAGCCGCTAGGCCGCGCCGGCCGACTTTCCGGCCTACGATGCCTGAGCGAGGCCGAATCTCAGCGCTTGTAGCGCTTCGGCACGAACGGCAGCCGCGCCCGCGCCACCGGGTGGCGCTTGCCGCGCACCACGGCGTAGAGCGCCGCCTCGGCGGCGAGCGCGGCGTCGAGGCGTGCGAGCATCACCGGCTTGCCGAGCGAGGGCGACACCGTGCCGCTGGTCACCGTGCCGCGCACGCTGCCTTCGGCGTCGACGATTTGCGCGCCGCTACGCACCGGCACCGGCTCGACGCCGATCAAACCGACGAGCCTGCGCGCGCAACCGGCATCGCGCTCGCGCAAAGTGATCTCGGCGCCCGGAAAGCCGCCCGCCTTGGCACCCCCCGCGCGGCGCGTGCGGGCAATCGCCCAGCCGAGCGCGGCGCTGCAGACCGTGGTCTCACTGTCCATGTCCTGGCCGTAGAGATGCAGCCCGGCTTCCAGCCGCAGCGTATCGCGCGCCGCGAGCCCCACCGGCTGCACCGCCGGGTTCTCGAGCAATCGCCGGGCAATGCGCTCCGCGGATTCGCTCGGGACTGAAATCTCGTAGCCGTCCTCTCCGGTGTAGCCCGAGCGCGAAACGAGGCAGCGCGCGCCTTCGATCTCGATCGATTCGACCTGCATGAACTTCAGCGTGGCCGCGCGCGGCGCAAGCGCGCCGAGCGCCGCCTCTGCCGCCGGCCCCTGCAGCGCGATGAGCGCGGCGTCGCGCCAGGCGAATTCCAGCGCGGGACAGCGCGCGCGCAGCTGCGCGAGGTCCTTGTCGCGGCAGGCCGCGTTGACCACCAGCGCCACCTCGCCCTCGAGGCGCGTCACCATGAGATCGTCCTCGATGCCGCCGGCGTCGTTCAGCAGCAGCGAATAGCGCTGCTGACCCGACGGCCAGCCGTCGAAATCGAGCGGCAGCGCCGCCTCCAGCGCCGCCTCCAGCCCGGCGCCGCGCACGCGCAGCTGGCCCATGTGCGAGACGTCGAACAGGCCGGCCTGCGCCCGCGTCCACAGGTGCTCGGTCTTGAGGCCGTCCGCGTACTGCAGCGGCATCTCGTGACCGGCGAACGGCGTGAAGCGCGCGCCGAGCGCCGCGTGCAGCGCGTAGAGCGGCGTGCGCGCCAGCGGCGTCACACCCAGGTCTCCATCGGCGGGCAGGTGCACACCAGGTGGCGGTCGCCGCCGACGTTGTCGACGCGCTTCACCGGCGGCCAGTATTTCGCCGCGCGCAGCCAGGGCAGCGGATAGACAGCGGTCTCGCGCGAGTAGGCGTGCGTCCACTCGCCCGCGATCTCCTCGGCCGTGTGCGGCGCGTTCTTCAGCGGATTGTCGCTGCGGTCCCAGGCGCCGCTGCGCACCCTCTCGATCTCGGCGTGGATCGCGATCATCGCCTCGCAGAAGCGGTCGAGCTCCGCTTTCGACTCGCTCTCGGTCGGCTCGACCATCAGCGTGTCGATCACCGGGAAGGACAGCGTCGGCGCATGGAAGCCGTAGTCCATGAGGCGCTTGGCGACGTCCTCGGCGGTGACGCCGATCTCGTTCTTCAGCGCACGCAGGTCGAGGATGCACTCGTGTGCCACCCGGCCGGTGGCGCCGGTGTAGAGCACGCCGAAGTACGGCGCGAGGCGCGCCGCGACGTAGTTGGCGTTGAGGATGGCGAGTTCGGTGGCGCGGCGCAGTCCGGCCGTGCCCAGCATGCGGATGTACATCCAGGAGATGGCGAGGATCAGGGCACTGCCGTAGGGCGCCGAGGAGACCGCGCCGTTTTCCTGCGGCAGCGCGGCGTCGTGCAGCGCGCCGTGACTCGGCAGCTGCGGCGCGAGATGCGCGGCCACCGCAATCGGCCCCATGCCCGGCCCGCCGCCGCCATGCGGGATGGCGAAGGTCTTGTGCAGGTTAATGTGGCAGACGTCGGCGCCGAGGTCGGCCGGCCGTGCGATGCCGGCGAGCGCATTGAGATTCGCGCCGTCCATGTACACCTGCCCGCCCGCCGCGTGCACCATCGCGCACAGCGCCTTGATGCTCGTCTCGAACACGCCGTGTGTGGACGGATAGGTGATCATCAGCGCCGCCAGGCGCGGCCCATGCTCGGCGCATTTCGCGCGCAGGTCCTCGACCTCCACGTTGCCGTGCGCGTCGCAGGCAACGACGACGACGCGCAGGCCGATCGAGGCCGCCGAGGCCGGGTTGGTGCCGTGCGCCGAGGCCGGGATGAGGCAGACGTCGCGTGCGGCCTCGCCGCGCGCAGCGTGATAGTTGCGGATCGTCAGCAGTCCGCTGTACTCGCCCTGCGCGCCGGAGTTCGGCTGAAACGAGACACGCGCGAAGCCAGTGATCGCGAGCAGCATGTGCTCGAGCTGCGCGATCATCTCCACCAGGCCTTGCGCCTGCTCGGGCGGGGCAAAGGGGTGCACGTTCGCCAGGCGCGGCCAGGAAATGGGCGCCAGCGCCGCGGCCGCGTTCAGCTTCATGGTGCAGGAGCCGAGCGGAATCATGCTGTGGGTAAGCGACAGGTCGCGGTTCTCGAGGCGCTTGAGGTAGCGCATCATCTCGGTCTCGGTATGGAAGCGATTGAAGACCGGATGCGTCAGCACCGGGTCGGCGCGGCGCAGCGCGCTGGGAATCGAATCCGGCGCGGCGCCGAGCGTCGCGGCGAAGGCCTGCAGGTCGGCGCGCGCGCCGCCCAGCGCCTCGATGCAGTCGCCGACGTCCTCCAGCGTGGTCGTCTCGTCGAAGCTCACCGCGACGTGGCCGTCGTCGAAATAGCGCAGGTTGAGGCGATGCGCCTCGGCGGCGCGGCGCACCTCGGCGACCGGCCGCGACGGTCGCAGCCGCAGGGTGTCGAAGAAGGCGGTATGCGCAGCCGGTGCGGCGTTCTGCACGCAGGACGCGAGCAGCCGCGCCATGAAGTTCACGCGCCGCGCGATGCGCGCCAGCCCCTCGGGGCCGTGGTAGATCGCGTAGAACGCCGCCATGTTGGCGAGCAGCGCCTGCGCCGTGCAGATGTTGCTCGTCGCTTTTTCGCGCCGGATGTGCTGCTCGCGGGTCTGCAGCGCCATGCGGTAGGCGGTGCGCCCCGCGGCATCGCGCGACACGCCGATGATGCGTCCCGGCATGGCGCGCTTGAACGCGTCGCGCGTCGCCATGTAACCGGCGTGCGGGCCGCCGCAGCCCATCGGCACGCCGAAGCGCTGCGCCGAGCCGATCGCGACGTCGGCGCCGAGCGCGCCGGGCGAACGCAGCAGCACGAGCGCGAGCGGATCGGTGCCGAGCACCGCGAGCGCGCCGGCGGCGTGCAGGCGCTCGATGAGCGGCGCGAAGTCGCGGATGCGGCCGAAGCTGTCCGGATACTGCAGGTGCGCGCCGAACACCTGCGCCGCATCGAGCGCCGCCTCGGCCTCGCCCACCACCAGTTCGATGCCGATCCACCGCGCATGCGTGCGGATCACGTCGATGACCTGCGGATGGGTGGCGGCGTCGACGAAGTAGGCGTTCGCCGCGCTCTTCGCGGAACGCCGCACGAGGCGCATCGCCTCGGCCGCAGCGGTCGCCTCGTCGAGCAGCGAAGCGTTCGCCACCGGCAGGCCGGTGAGGTCGATCACCATCTGCTGGAACGCGAGCAGTCCCTCGAGCCGGCCCTGCGAGATCTCCGCCTGATAGGGCGTGTAGGCGGTGTACCAGCCGGGATTCTCGAGCACGTTGCGCTGGATGACCGCCGGCGTGCGCGTGCCGTGGTACCCCAGGCCGATGAAGCTGCGCCATGGCGCGTTGCGCTCGGCCAGCTGCGCGAGCTCGGCGAGCGCCGCGGATTCGCTATGCGCCTCGCCGAGCGCCTGCGCGGCATCCGGCGCGACGATGTCGGCAGGTACCGCCTCGCGCAGAAAGGCCGCCATCGACTGCGCGCCGACGGCGGCGAGCATCGCCCGCTCGTCCTCGGCGCCGCTGCCCAGGTGGCGGCTCAGGTAGGCGTCGTGGTCGGCGAGCTGATCGAACGGCGTGTGCACGCGACCCCCCCGGCTAGACGCCGGCCGAGGCGCGGTAGGCCTCGGCATCGAGCAGCGCATCGGCCGCGCCCGCATCGGCGGGCTTCAAGCGGAACAGCCAGCCCTTGTCGTAGGGCCCCTCGTTCACCGTCTGCGGCTGGTCGCCGAGCGCGCCGTTCACCTCGACCACCTCACCCGCCACCGGCGCGTAGACGTCGGAGGCGGCCTTGGTCGACTCCACCACGGCGCAGGCTTCGCCCGCATCGAGCTTGCGGCCGACCTCGGGCAGCTCGACGTAGACCAGCTCGCCGAGCTGATCGGTGGCCACCGCCGTAATGCCGATCGTGAGCGTGCCGTCCGGCGCGCGCGCGATCCACTCGTGCGACGCGGTGTATTTCAGCGGTTGCGGAATCTCCATGACGCTCCCTCGCTCCTGTCGATCCTGCGGAAGACCGGTGCGCGCGGGCGCGGCGAGCGCACGCGAGACGCGCCGGTCCCTCGTGCCCCCCTCTGTCCGTTTGCCTGAGAAATTGGCGCGCCGCGGATTCGCCCGCCTGCGCGCTTGTACCTTCGGCGAGGCGCCGCGCCTGCGGCGCCTGCGCCTTCTCTCCAGAGTGTCCTGCCGCGCGGGTCCTTTTGCCTGAGAGTTTGCGGGGCGCTTACTCCTTCGGCGCCGGCCTGGCCGGTCTCTCCCGCGCGCGGCCCATGGACGCAGCCAGACTAGTCGCCCGCTCCGGCGCTGTCAAACGCACCGACGTTTTCTGCGAAAATCGAGGCTTCCCGCAACAGCTCCACGTCCACCCGGAACCGCGATCCGTCTCATGCCCAAGTCCCCCCCCGATTCCATCGACGCCACCCAGGCCCTGCTCGCGCAAGCCGACTACGTCGCCGAGCGCAGCCTCGCCACCGCGCTCTACCTCTCGCTCGCGATGAAGCGCCCGCTCTTCCTCGAAGGCGAGGCCGGCGTCGGCAAGACCGAGATCGCCAAGGTGGTCGCCAAGGTGCTCGACCGCGAGCTGCTGCGCCTGCAGTGTTACGAAGGCCTCGACATCGCGCAGGCGGCGTATGAGTGGAACTACTCGCGCCAGATGATCGAGATCCGCATGGCCGAGGCCGAGGGCGTGAAGTCGCGCGAGGGCCTCTCGCAGGACATCTTTTCCGAGCGCTTCCTGGTGCGCCGGCCGCTCCTGCGCGCGCTCGAGGGCATCGGCGCGCCGCCGGTGCTGCTGATCGACGAGCTCGACCGTACCGACGAGCCGTTCGAGGCCTATCTGCTCGAGGTGCTCTCAGACTGGCAGATCACGATTCCGGAACTCGGCACCATCCGCGCCGACGAGCCGCCGATCGTGGTGATCACCTCCAACCGCACGCGCGAGATTCACGACGCGGTGAAGCGCCGCTGTTTCTATCACTGGGTCGATTACCCGGACGCGGTGCGCGAGCTGGAGATCCTCAGGCGCAAGGCGCCCAAGGCGGCGGACAGCCTGTCGAAGGAGGTGGTCGGCTTCGTGCAGCGCCTGCGCGGCATGGATCTGTTCAAGCTGCCCGGCGTGGCCGAAACGATCGACTGGGCGAATTGCCTGGTGGCGCTCGACCGCGTGGCACTCGACCCGGAAACCGTGAACAACACGCTGGGCGTTCTGCTCAAGTACCAGGACGACATCGAAAAAGTGGCTGGCGAAGAGGCGGCGCGCCTCGTCAACGAGGCGAAGAGCGCCGCGGCCGCGGCCTGAGGCGCGCGTGGAGACGCCGGCCTTCCTGCGGCGGCTGTTCGGTCGCGACGAACGCGGCAGCGCGAGTGTCGCGCTGACGCTGTGCCGCGCACTGCTCTCGGAGCGCGGCGAGGCCTCGGGCGCGACGCTGGCGCGCGAGGCGGTGCGCGCCATCGAGGCGCTCGACGACGCGCAGCGCGCGCGCTTCTTCGACGCGCTGGCAAGCGAGTTCTCGCCCTCCCCGACGGCGGTGGCGCGCGCGGCGCAGGCCTACCAAGCCGAGCCCGGACCGCGCACGCTGGCGCGGCTGCAGCGCATCGTCGAGCCGGTGCGCCAGGAACTGTTCCGTCGCCTCAACATGGCGCCGGGCGGCACCGCGGCGCTGGTCGCAATGCGCACGCGGCTGCTCGAAAACCTCGGTGCGCATCCGCAGTGGCGCGCGGTCGACGACGACCTGCTGCACCTGTTCCGCAGCTGGTTCAACCGCGGCTTCCTGCGGCTCGAGCGCATCGACTGGCGCACGCCGGCGAACGTCCTCGAGAAGCTGATCGAGTACGAGGCGGTGCATGCGCTCCGCGGCTGGGACGACCTGCGGCGGCGCCTGCAGGCCGACCGGCGCTGCTTCGCCTTCTTCCACCCCGCGCTGCCGGAGGAACCGCTGATCTTCATCGAGGTCGCGCTGACCCGCGCGCTGCCGGCGGACATCGAGCCGCTGCTCGCGCTCGCGGCACCGGTGGAGAACCCGGAGCTCGCCACGCACGCGATCTTCTATTCGATCACCAACTGCCAGGACGGGCTGCGCGGCATCTCGTTCGGCTATTTCCTCATCAAGCAGGTCGCCGAGGACCTGCGCGCGCAGCTGCCCAAGTTGAAGACCTTCGCCACGCTGTCCCCCGTGCCCGGCTTCGCCGCCTGGCTGAGCGGGCTGCGCAAGCGCGGCGCGCTCGAGCTGCCCGAGCTCGTTGCGCCCGACTGGCCACAGCGCGGCGATGAGGAGGCGCTGACCAAGCCGCTGTCGCAGGCCTGCGCCTACTACCTGCTGCACGCGCGTCGCGGCGAGGAACCGCTCGACCCGGTGGCGCGCTTTCACCTTGGCAACGGCGCCATACTCGAGCGCGTCAACGTGCTCGCCGACCGCTCGAAGGCGGGCCTGGGTCGCAGCGCGGGCATGATGGTGAATTACGTCTACCGTCTGGAAGACGTGGAGAAGAACCACGAAGCCTACGTCAAGGCGCATCGCGTGATCGCCTCGCGCGCCGTGGAGAAGCTGGCGCGCGAATGCCCCCTGGCGCCGAGCGAGGCGGGCGCCCGCTGATGTTCCCGGCGCTCGATCCCGCCGGCCCGGGCGGCCGGCTCGCCGAAAACGTCATGCACTTCGCGCGGCTGCTGCGCGCAGCCGGCATGCGCGTGGGACCGGACCGCGTAATCGACTGCGTGCGCGCGCTCGAGATCGCCGGCAGCGAGCGGCGCGAGGACTGGTACTGGACAATGTCCGCGGTGCTGCTGTCGCGCGAGGAGCAGCGCCCGATCTTCGATCAGGCCTTCCGCCTGTTCTGGCGCGATCCCAAGCTGGTCGAGAAGATGATGCAGCTGCTGCTGCCCAAGGTCTACGGCCGCAGCGCCAAGCCCGAGGACCAGCAGAGCCAGCGCCTGACCGACGCCCTGTTCAATCAGAAGCAGCAGGAGGCGCGCAGCCAAGAGGAGCAGAAAATCGAGCTCGATGCGCGCCTCACGTTCTCGACGCGCGAGGTGCTGCAGCGCATGGACTTCGACACCATGTCGGCGGCCGAGCTCGCCGAGGCGAAGAAGGCCATCGCCGAGCTGCGCCTGCCGCTGCCGATGATCCGCACCCGCCGCTACGCGGCGCATCCGCGCGGCCGGCGCATCGACCTGCGTGCGACGCTGCGCGCCACGCTGCGCGGGGGCGGCGATGTCATTCCGCTGGTACGTGCCGCGCCGCGCGAGCTGCACCCCCCGCTCGTCGTGCTGTGCGACATCTCCGGCTCGATGAACCCCTACGCGCGGATGTTCCTGCACTTCTTGCATGCCATCACCAACGATCGCGACCGCGTCAGCGTGTTCGTGTTCGGCACCCGCCTCACCAACATCACGCGCCAGCTGCGCCATCGCGACGTCGACGTCGCCATGGCGCGCGTGGCCGACGCGATCAAGGACTGGTCCGGCGGCACGCGCATCGGCGCCTGCCTGCGCGAGTTCAACTGGCGTTGGTCGCGTCGCGTGCTGGGGCAGAACGCCTGCGTGCTGCTGGTCTCGGACGGCCTCGATCGCGAGGCCGGCGAGGGCCTGGGAGAGGAAGTGGATCGCCTGGCGAAATCCTGCCGCTACCTGGTGTGGCTCAATCCGCTGCTGCGCTACGAGAAGTTCGAGGCCCGCCCGGCCGGCGTGCGCGCCATCCTGCCGCACGTCGACCTGTTTCTCCCGGTGCATAATCTGAAGAGCCTGATCGAGCTGGCCCACACCCTGTCGGGCCCGATGCTGAGAAAGCAGGAGCAACGCGCATGGAAATGAACGGCGAGCAGCGCATTCCCGCCACCCAGCAGCAGACCTGGGAGGCGCTGAACGACCCCGAGGTGCTCAAGGCCTGCGTGCCGGGCTGCGAGTCGATCGAAAAGCTGTCGGACACCGAATTCCAGGTGCTGATGATGGCGCGCGTCGGCCCGGTGAGCGCCAAGTTCAAGGGCAAGCTGACGCTCTCGGATCTCGAGCCGCCGAAGGCCTACGCGATCGCCTTCGAGGGCCAGGGCGGTGTGGCCGGCTTCGGCAAGGGCGGCGCCAAGGTGCGCCTCGAAGCCGAGGGCGACGAGACCGTGCTGCGCTACGACGTCAAGGCGAGCGTCGGCGGCAAGCTCGCCCAGATCGGCTCGCGCCTGGTCGATGCCGCGGCAAAGAAGATCGCGAACGAGTTTTTCACCGCGTTCAACGCGCACATGGCCGCACAGGGCGGCGGCGCGCAGGGGCACGGCGGCGGCGGCGAAACGCACGCGGCGGGTGAAGCACACCACCCCGAACCCGTGCCGCGCGACCGGGACCTGCCGAGCATCAGCGACTCGAGCGCCGCGTTCTTCGCGGCCGGCGCCCTCGTCGTGTTCGCCGTCACGATGGCGACGCTGTTCGGCTGATGGCCGAGCTGCTGTACCGCGACGACCCTTACCTGAAGCACTGCGAAGCGACGATCGTCTCGGCGCAGGACGGCGCGCTCGAGCTCGACCGTACGGTGTTCTATCCCATGGGCGGCGGCCAGCCGGGCGACCGCGGTCAGCTGCGGCTCGCCGACGGCCGTGTCGTGCAGATCGTCGACACGCGGCGTGGCGATGCCCCCGACCAGGTGCTGCACCTGCTGGCGCCGGGCGAGGCGCCGCCGGCGCCGGGCACGCCGCTGCGCGCCGAGCTCGACTGGACGCGGCGCCATCGCCACATGCGTTTTCACACCGCGCTGCATCTGCTGTGCGCCGTGGTACGCGCGCCGGTGACCGGCGGCCGCATCGCCGAGGACAAGGCGCACCTCGACTTCGACGTCGACATGGAGAAGCTCGTCAAGGCCGAGATCGAGGCCGGCCTGAACGCGCTCGTGCAGGCGGGGCATCGCACGCGCTCGCGGTGGGTGAGCGACGCCGAGCTGGACGCACGACCCGAGCTCGTCAAGACCATGTCGGTGGCGCCGCCGCGCGGCGAAGGGCGCGTACGGCTGCTCGAGATTCCCGGCGTCGACCTGCAGGCCTGCGGCGGCACGCACGTCGCCGATACGCGAGAGATCGGCGCCCTGGCCGTCGCCCGCATCCGCTCCGAGGGTCGACGCAACCGCCGCGTCACCCTCGCCTTTGGGGAATAAGTCACAGCCGGGCATGCCGACCGTCGGGCGGCGCGCGCCGCTTGTCCCGCGGTCCCGCCAAGCGGTCGTTTTTCCTCCCTGACCTTCTTTGACGCCCTCTAGCATGGGGTATCCTGTCAACAAGAGCGTTCATGCGATGGGGGCCTTACCAATGGCGGAGGCCGTGATGCAGCAGGAAATTCGGGCCGAGCGTCAACTCGCCGTAATTCTGTTCGCGCAGCTGCGCAACTTCGAGCAGATTGCCGACATGCTCGAACCCGACGTCGTCATGAGCTTGGTGAACGAGTATCTGGCGCTGCTCGGCGAGACCGCGGCACAGGCGAGCGGCGAGACGCTCGGCGTGAAGAACGACACGGTGCTGATCGCGTTTCGTGGTGCGCCGGCCATGCAGACTGCGCAGAGGGCGGCACAGACCGCGCTCTCGCTGCAGGTCGCGCTCACCGGCCTCGCTGAGCGCTGGAAGAACGATTACGGCGTACAGACCGCCACCGCGATGGGCCTGCACCTGGGCGAGGCGGTGTTCGGCGAAAGCGGCGCCGGGGGTGGCACGCGCCTGCTCGGCGCCTTCGGCGACACGGTGAGCATCGCCGAACGGCTCGCACGGCGCTCACGCGCCGGCGAATTCGTGCTGTCGGATGCGGTGATGGCCGCGCTGTCGGTCTCGAATCTGCCGCTCAACGCGACACCGCTGCCGGCCATCGAGATGCCACGCCGCCAGCCGGTGCGCATCTTCGGCGTGCTGCTCGATAACCGCCTCGACTTTACGTAAGAGGCGAGCTCAAGCGCCGGCGATCGTCATCCGGTCGACGAGGATCGAGCCCGAGCGCCGCGTGCCGCGCACCACGGTGTCGCCGCCCACCGCAACGATGCCGCGGAACATGTCGCGCAGGTTGCCGGCGATGGTGATCTCCTCGACCGGATAGCGGATCCGGCCGCCCTCGACCCAGTAGCCCGCCGCCCCGCGCGAGTAGTCGCCGGTCACCAGGTTGACGCCGTGACCGAGCAGTTCGGTCACCAGCAGACCGCGGTCGAGCGCCGCCAGCATGTCGACGAAATCAGGGGCAGGCGAGGTCTCGCCCATGCGGATCTCGAGATTGTGGTTGCCACCCGCGCTGCCGGTGCTGCTCAGGCCGAGCTTGCGCGCCGAATAGCAGCCGAGGAAATAGCCCTGCAGAACGCCGTCGCGCACCACTTCGCGGGTGCGCGTCGCGACGCCTTCGTCGTCGAACGGCGTGCTGGCGAGCCCCTGCGGCTCGTGCGGCCGCTCCTCGATGGTGACGCCAGGCGCGAAGATGCGCTGGCCCAGGCTGTCGACGAGGAAAGAGGCCTTGCGGTAAAGGCTGCCGCCGCTCGCCGCCGAGACAAAGCCGCCGAGCAGCTGTGTGGCGACCGGCGCCTCGAACAGCACCGGCGCCTGGCAGGTCGCGATCTTGCGCGCGCCGAGCCGCGCCAGCGCGCGTTCGCCGGCGTAGCGGCCCAGCGCTTCGGCGTCGGCCAACCGCTCGGGCACGCGATTCGTGCTCATCCAGTCGTCGCGCTGCATCAGGCCGCGGTGCTCGGCGATGACCGAGCACCACAGGGTGTGACGCGAGCTGGGAAAGCCGGCGGCAAAGCCCAGGCTGTTGGCGAACAGGAACTGCGCGTCGTGCGTCGAGACCGTGGCGCCCTCGGATTTCCTCAGCTTGCGCGACAGCGCCAACGCCGCCTGCTCGCAGCGCCGCGCGATCTCGATCGCCTGTGCCGCGTCCAGCCGCCAGGGATGGTGCAGATCGAGGTCCGGAAAAGCACGCGCCAGCAGCTCGGGTTCCGGCAGTCCGGCGCAATCGTCTTCTGCGGTGCGCTGCGCGATCGCCACGGCAGCCTCCACGGTGCGCGCGATCGCGGCCGGCGAGAAATCGGACGTGCTCGCATGGCCGCGCCGCACCCGCGGCTGCTCGCCGAAATACACGCTCACGCCGAGCCCCTTGTCCCGCGTGTGCTCGATCGTGTCGACCTCGCCCATGCGCACGGTCACCGACAGTCCGTGCGCTTCCGAGATGTCGCATTCGCAGCCCGATGCGCCGAGCCGTTTCGCCTGCGCGAGCACGTCCATGGCGCGGCTGCGCAGCTGTTCCTGCGTGTAGCTGAACTGCGGAGCTTTCGACATGGCGCGCTATGATAACAGCGCGATGCAGGACGAAATCGTCAGCAAGACGCAGCAGAAGCGGGCGATGCACGAACTGCAGACGCTCGGCGTCGCGCTGGTCGAACTTTCCGACGCGCAGCTCGCATCGCTGAAGCTGCCCGAAGCGCTCGCCACCGCGGTCACCGCAGCGCGCGGCATGAAGCAGCACGGCGCCAGGCGGCGCCAGCTGCAGCTGATCGGCAAGCTGATGCGCGGCGTCGATCCGGAGCCGATCCGCGAGCAGCTCGCGGCGCTGCGCGGACAGTCGGCGCAGGCGGCCGCGCATCAGCGCCGCCTCGAAGACTGGCGCACACGGCTGCTGGAGGACGACGACGCGCTGACCGCATTCGCGCAGGAACACCCCGGCGCCGACCTTCAGGCACTGCGCACGGCGATCCGCAACGCGCGCAAGGAGCAGGCGGGCGCGAAACCGCCGCGCGCCTTCCGCGAGCTGTTTCGCCTGCTGCGCGCGGCGACCTCGGCCTAGATCAGCTCACGGCACGGATGCGGCCGGCCCAGGCAACCGCCATCAGGGTAAAGACGACGGCGAGCGCGCCGACCCAGCCGTAGCGCGTCAGCTCGCCGCCGGGACCGTGGCCGATAATCACGCCGGCGCTGAGCGCGGCGCAGCCGGCCGTCGCCTGCTGCACCGCGCCCGACAGACTGAGAAAGCTGCCGCGCAGGCCGGGCGCGGCCGCCGCGTTGACCATCGCCATGGTCGGCACCAGCCGACCGGAGATCAGGCTCATGAAGAGCATGCCGACCAGAATCGCCGTCCACAGGGGCACCGGCGGCAGCTGCGTCATGGCGACGATCGGCAACAAGGAAGCGAGCGCGACGCCGCGGTACACGCGCAGCTTGCCGCGCAGGTCGACCTGCCGGCCGAGCCAGCACGAGGTGAAGAACGTGGTCACGCCGCCAACCAGGTACATCAGCGGGATCTGCGTTTCGACGATGCCGACGTTGCGCACCATGTAGGGCGCGATGTAGGGCACGATGGAAAAGCTCGCAAAGGTGGTCAGCGCCACGAGAAGGAAGGCGCGCCGGTGGTTGCCCTCGGCGAGCACGCGCCCATAGGTCGCGAAGATGCGCTCCGCGCGCCGCGCCTCGAGGTGCGCGTGCACCGGGGGCAGCAGGCGTGCGGCGAGCGCGGCGAGCGCCAGCGCGGCGAGCGCGAGCAGCGCGAACGGCAGCCGCCAGCTCGCGGCGCTCGCCAGCAGCAGACCGATCGGCACGCCCACCACCGACGCCACCGCGAAGGCCGACATGATGATGCCGGTGGCCCGCCCGCGCCGCGCGTCGGGAACCATGTCGCCGAGGAAGGCGTGCACCTGCATCCCCAGCACGCCGCCGAACGCGCCGGCGCCGGCATGCGCAGCGATGAGCGCGGCGAAGCTCGGCGCCGCGGCAGTCGCGGCGAGCGCGACGACGAAGCCGACGAGCAGTCCGAGCAGCAGCGTGCGGCGGTCAAACCGGTCGGCGAATGCGCTGGCGGCCACGCCTGACGCTGCCGCGGCGAACATATACACTGAAACCAGAATCCCGAAATCGCGCGGCGTCAGGGCGAACAGGCGCATGAGCTGGGGGCCGAGCGGCATCATCAGCACGAAATCGAGGATGTGCATGAACTGGATGCCCGCCAGCACCCAAACCACCTGCCGCTCGCGATCGGCGCTGAGCGGCGTCGTCATTTGAAAGTCGTGCAAGGAGCCGTCATGCTGCGTCTCGAACCGATGTTTCGCGCCACCATCACGCTTGCGCCGCCGCAGGAGCTCGGCGATGCGCCGCTGGGGCGACGGCGCATCATACCGATCACCGGCGGGACCATAGAGGGCGCGCGCCTCAAGGGGCGCGTGCTGCCGGGGGGTGCCGACTGGCAGCTAGTGCGCTCGGACGGCGTCGCCGACCTGGACGCCCGCTACACGGTGCAGGCCGACGACGGCGCGCTGATCTACGTGCGCAACCGGGGCCTGCGTCACGGTTCGCCCGAGGTGCTGGCGCAGCTCGCACGCGGCGAGGACGTCGATCCGGCCAAGTACTACATGCGCACCCAGCCCTGGTTCGAGACTGGCGATGCGCGCTACGCCTGGCTCAACCGCACGATCTGCGTCGGCACCGGCGCGCGGCGCCGCGATTGCGTCGAGCTGGAATTCTTCGAGGTGCTGTGATGGCGGCGAACGACGAACTGCTGGTGGTCGGTCTGGTCTCGGTGAGCGACCGCGCCTCGAAAGGCGAATACAAGGACGAAGGCATCCCGGCGCTGAAGGACTGGCTCGCGAGCGCCATTGCCGCGCCCGCCTGGCGCGACGAGACCCGGCTCATCGCCGACGAGCAGCCGCTGATCGAGGCGACGCTGAAGGAGTTGGTGGATGCCTGCGGCTGCCATCTGGTGCTCACCACCGGCGGCACCGGGCCCGCGCCGCGCGACGTCACCCCGGAGGCGACGCTCGCGGTGGCCGACAAGCTCATGCCCGGTTTCGGCGAGCAGATGCGACAGATCAGCCTGCAGTTCGTGCCGACGGCGATCCTGTCGCGCCAGGTCGCCGTCATCAGGGGGCGCGCGCTGATCATCAACCTGCCGGGCCAGCCGAAATCGATCCGCGAGACCCTCGAGGGCCTGAAGGACGCCGGCGGCAAGCCGCTGGTGCACGGCATCTTCGCCGCCGTGCCCTACTGCATCGACCTCATTGGCGGACCCTACGTCGAGACGCACGAGGCGGTGGTGAAAAGCTTCCGGCCGAAGTCCGCGCTGCGCCCGAGGCCCGCGCGCTGAGGCGCGCAGCGCGGCCCGCGCCGATCTGTTTTAACATTGCGGGCGCCGTTGAGATTGCGCAGCGGGGACATCGATGATCCTGAACCCAGGCGAACAGCAGTACCTCGATCTGCTCGACCACGTGCTCGAGCATGGCGCCGAAAAGAGCGACCGCACCGGTACCGGCACCCGCTCGGTGTTCGGCTGGCAGATGCGCTTTGCGCTCGGCGCGTCGTTTCCGTTGCTGACCACCAAGAAGCTGCATCTCAAGTCGATCATCGTCGAGCTGCTCTGGTTTCTGCGCGGCGATACCAACGTGCGCTGGCTGCAGGAGCGCGGCGTGACGATCTGGGACGAATGGGCCGACGCCCGAGGCGAGCTGGGTCCGGTGTACGGCTACCAGTGGCGGCACTGGCGCACGCCCGACGGCCGCGAGATCGACCAGATCGCGCAGCTGCTGGAGTCGATCCGCCGCAACCCGGACTCGCGCCGCCACATCGTCAGCGCCTGGAACCCCGCCGATGTCGAGCGCATGGCGCTGCCGCCCTGTCACGCGTTGTTCCAGTTCTACGTCGCCGACGGGCAGCTGTCGTGCCAGCTCTACCAGAGGAGCGCCGATCTCTTTCTCGGCGTGCCGTTCAACATCGCCTCCTACGCGCTGCTCACGCTGATGGTGGCGCAGGTCACCGGGCTCGCCCCGGGGACCTTCGTGCACACACTGGGCGATGCCCACCTCTACCGCAACCACTTCGAACAGGCGCGCACCCAGCTGGCGCGCGCACCGCGCGCCTTCCCGCGCATGCGGCTGAACCCCGAGGTGAAGGACCTCTTCGCGTTCCGCTACGAGGACTTCACGCTCGAGGGCTACGACCCGCACCCTGCGATCAAGGCGCCGATCGCCGTCTAGGCGTGGCTCCGCGGCCTCCCGCGCGCGGGGGCGACTCTGATAAAAAACGGGCCCGCCGCGGGACGCGGCACGGGCCCGAGGGGGAGACCGCGCGAGCGGCTTAGAACAGGCTGCTGAAGGCGCTCTGCAGCAGGAACAGCGCGCCGAGTCCGGCGAAGCCCATGACCACGACCTCGGTGGCGGTGCTGCGCTTGGCGAAGGCGTTGCGACCGCCCTTCATCCACAGCAGCGCGACGAGCAAGGCGATGGCACCGAGCGCGGCGAGACCGTTGCCCAGTCCGCGGTCGAAGGCCGAAACGATCCAGCCGTCCGGCGCGATGGCGCGGTACACCGTGCCGGCAATGCCGGCCATGATCAGCATGATCACCATGAACGCGACCAGCGCCTGCGCGAGCGCCATAGACTGATCTCTGATGTTGAAGCGGTAGGACGACATACTTTTCTCCCGAATTGCGTCTGCAAAAGTTGTTGCGACAAGAACAACGCAAGTCGCGTGCCAGACAAAGGAAAACCTCGGCTCGACAGCAGCTTGCGTGCGCGCCGTGAACTATTTCCAGGGGTCGAAAAGCATTGCAAACGTCGCCGCGGCCCGACCAACTCTGTCACACGCCGTAAAACCCCGTTGATTCGAAAGCCGTTTTTCTCGTCTGAGCGGCACGACAGCCCGAATGGGTGATACTTCGCGCCGCCATGAAGCTCTCCGTTCTCGACCAGTCGCCCGTCATCAGCGGGCTCGATGCGCGGCGCGCGCTCGAGGAAACGCTCGCGCTCGCGCGGCACGCCGAGGCACTCGGCTACACGCGCTACTGGCTCGCCGAGCACCATGCCATCGCGGCGCTCGCCGATCCCTGCCCCGAGATCCTCCTCGCGCGGCTCGGCGCGGAAACCGAGCGCATGCGCATCGGTACCGGCGGCGTGCTGCTGCCGTATTACAGCGCCTTCAAGGTCGCCGAAGTGTTCCGCATGCTCGAGGCGCTCTACCCGGGACGCGTCGACCTCGGCATCGGGCGCGCGCCGGGCGGCGACTCGCGCACCGCACACGCGGTCGGCGGTGGACGCTTCCCGGACGCGCGCGACTTTCCGGAGCAGGTCTGGCAACTGGTCGGCCATCTCGACGGCACGCTGCCCGAGAACCACCCCTTTGCCCGCGTGCGCGTGCAGCCCGAGGTCGGAGGCGCGCCGCAGGTCTGGCTGCTCGGCTCGTCGGACTATAGCGGCGCGCTCGCTGCGCAGCTCGGCCTGCGCTTCGCCTTCGCGCACTTCATCAACCCGCAGGGCGGCGACGCGGTGACGCAGGCCTATCGCGAGCAGTTCCAGCCCTCGGCACGCGAGGCACAGCCGAGCGCGATCGTCTGCACCTTCGCGATCTGCGCCGAAACCGACGAGGCCGCCGAGCGGCTCGCCGCCTCGATCGATCTGCGGCGCCTGCACATGGCGCTCAATCTCGATACGCCGGTGCCGACGCTCGACGAGGCGCTCGCGCACCGCTACACGGCCGAAGAGCAGCGCTACGTCGCGGCGCAGCGCGCACGCGCGATCATCGGCGGCCCGCAAACCTGCCGCCAGGCGATCGAGGCGATGGCCGAGCGCTATGCCGCCGACGAAGTGATGGTGCTGACGATCACCGGCGATTACGCCACGCGGCTGCGCTCCTACGAGCTGCTCGCCGAGGCCTTCAGGGCCGCCTAGGCGAGACCGGCTTGTCGTCGTCGTAGAGCGTGCGGAAGCCGGGTTCCGAGCCGGGCGGCTTGCCGGGCACCGAGCTGTCGACGACCTCGGCGATGGTCCGGTAGCCGCGCGCGCGGGCGAGGTCGCCCGGGGTCTGGCCGGCGCGGTTCCTGCCCTGCGGCTCGGCCGCATACTTCACGAGCAGGCGCACCGTCGCCTCGTGACCGCCGTCGGCGGCACCGTGCAGCGCATTGTTGCCCTTCAGGTCGGTGACGTCCGGATCCGCGCCGCGCTTGATGAGCACCTCCACGGTCTCGGTGTTGCCGGTGAGCGCAGCCCAGTACAGCACCGACTCGCCGGCATCGTTGCGCGCGTTCGGATCGGCGTCGGCAGCGAGCAGCAACTCGGCGAGGATCGGGTCCGGATGCAGCGCGGCGAGGTGCAGCGGCGTCTCGCCGTGCTTGGAGCGCGCGCGCACGCTGGCACCCGCATCGAGCAGCAGCTTGGTGAGCCGCGGCATGCCGCGCTCGACCGCGCGGTGCAGCGGCGTTTCGCGCTCCGCATCGCGCGCGTTGACGTTGACGCGCTTCTCGACGACCAGCCCCTCGGCGAACACGCCCTTGCCTTCGCGGATGGCCCGGAACAGCTGCTGCTCCGGGGTTTCGGCCTGCGCCGCCGCTGGCGATTGCGCCGGAGCCGGCGGCGCGGCGGCCAGCGCGAGTACCAGCGCGAGAAAAAGCGCACGCATGATCGCCGATTCTATGCGCGATCGTCTGGCCTCGCGCCGGCGAGCAGCTCGGCGAGGTGCAGCGTCGGGCGCGCGGCGAGATCCTCGATCTGCTCGCGGCAGGAAAAGCCGTCGGCCACCACCCGCGTCGCGCGCGCCTCGGCCTCGAGCGCCGGCAGCAGCGCGCGCGCGGCGATCGTCTTCGAAGCCTCGAGGTGGCGCGGCTTGAAGCCGAACGCGCCGGCCATGCCGCAACAGCCGGCATCCGGTGCCACCACCGTGTAGCCCGCGGCGCGCAGCAGGTTCTCCTCGGACTTGAGGCCGTGGAGCGCCTTCTGGTGACAGTGCCCGTGCAGCAGCACACGGCCGCTGGCCGGCGCCGGCGACCAGCCGCGCGCCTCCAGAAACGCCGCGAGCGGACGCACCTGCGTGGCGAGCCGCGCGGCGCGCGCGTCGTCGGGAAAGAGCTGCGCCAGCTCGTCGCGAAACACCGAGAGGCAGCCGGGCTCGAGCACGACGATCGGCGTGCCCGCCTCGAGCGCGGGCGCGAGCACGCCGAGCACGCGCTCGAGCGCGGCGCGCGCCGGCTCGAGCAGGCCAACGTCGTAGTAGGGCCGGCCGCAGCAGATGCGTGCGCGCGGCATCTCGACGCGGCAGCCCGCCTGCTCGAGCAGCTCGACGGCCGCCAGCCCGGTCTGCGGGCGGAAGAAATCGTTGAAGGTGTCGGCGAACAGCACGACCCGGTCGCCGTCGCTGCGGCCCGTGCGCCGCGCGAACGACGCGCGCAGGCTGCGCGGCGCGAAGCGCGGCAGCGTGCGTTCCTGCGCCACGCCGGCGACGCGCTTCGCCAGCGCGCTGAGACCCGCGGTTTGCGTGAGCGCGTTCGCCAGCCAGGGCGCCCGCGCGGCGAGCGGCGCCCACGCGCCGATGCGCCCCAGGATCGCCGCATCGCGCGGGCGCGGCCGTTGCGCGTAGTAGTGCGAGAGGAACTCGGCCTTGTAGGCCGCCATGTCGGTGTGCGTCGGGCATTCGCTCTTGCAGGCCTTGCAGCCCAGGCACCATTCGAGCGCCTCGGCGACGTCGTCGCTCGCCCAGCCCTCGGTGATCACTTCGCCGCGCAGCATTTCGTTCAGCAGCCGCGCGCGGCCGCGCGTCGAGTAGCGTTCCTCGAGCGTGGCGCGGTAGCTCGGGCACATGGTGCCGCCCTCGGCGGCGCGGCACTTGCCCATGCCGATGCAATGCTCCGTCGCGCGCGCGAAGCCGTCGCCGACCGGCGAGCGGAAGGCAAGCCGTGTGGCGAGCGTCACCGGCCGGTAGTCCGGGCCGAGGCGCAGGTTTTCGTCGGCGCGCTGCACCGGCCCTGCCGCGCGCACCAGCTTGCCCGGATTCATGCGGTCCTCGGGATCCCAGATGCGCTTGAATTCGCGGAATGCGCCCATCAATTCCTCGCCGTACATGATCGGCAGGAACTCCGCCTTCGCCTGGCCGTCGCCGTGCTCGCCGGAGAGCGAGCCGCCGTACTTGACCACCAGCCGCGACGCCGCCTCGAGGAAGCGCCGCCAGTGCGCGACGCCCTCGGGCGTGCGCAGCTCGAAGCTGATGCGCGCGTGGATGCAGCCGTCGCCGAAGTGGCCGTACAGCGAGGTGCGGTAGCCGAAGCGGTCGATGAGCGCCTGGAACTCGCGCAGGTAATCGCCGAGGCGCAGCGGATCGACCGCGGCATCCTCCCAGCCGACCACCGGATCGGGATCGCGCCCGCCGAGCGCGAGCGCGGTCGCCGAGGCGCCGGTTTCGCGCAACCCCCACATGCGCGCGATGCCCGCGGCATCCTCGATCAGCCAGGAGCGCACCTCGCTGCGTGCGGCGAAGCGCGCCTCCAGCGCGCGCGCCTGCGCCACCGCCTCGGCGCGGCTGCCGGCGCCGAACTCGCACATCAGCCAGCCCTTGCCCTCGGGCAGCAGCCGCAGGTCGTCGAGCTTGAGGCCGCGCTCGCGCAGCCCGCCGATGATCTTCTCGTCGAGACCCTCGCAGGCGATCGGCGCCGCGGCGAGGATGTCGGGCACCACGTCGCCCGCCTGGGTGATGTCGGGAAAGCCGAGCACCAGCAGCACGCGCTCGGGCGGGCTGCTGACGAGCGTCGCGTCGGCGGCGAGCGTCAGCGCGCAGGTCCCCTCAGAGCCGACCAGCGCGCGCGCCACGTTGAAGCCGTTCTCCGGCAGCAGCTGGTCGAGGTTGTAGCCCGAGACGCGGCGCTTGATCTTCGGAAAGCGCGCACGGATGAGATCGCCGTAGCGCTCGGCGAGCGCTTTGAGGCCGCGGTAGATCTCGGCCTGGCGGCCGCCGCCCGCGAGGATGCGCGCGTACTCAGCCGCGTCGGTCGGCCCGCACCAGAAGCGCGCGCCATCGTAGGTCAGCACCTCGAGCCGCTCGATGTTCTCCACGGTCTTGCCGGCCATCACCGAGTGCGGGCCGCAGGAGTTGTTGCCGATCATGCCGCCGAGCGTGCAGCGCGAATGCGTCGCCGGATCGGGCGCAAAGGTGAGGCCGTGCCGCTCGGCCGCGTCGCGCAGCGCGTCGCAGACCGCACCCGGCTCGACCCGCGCGCGGCGCGCCTGCGGGTCGATCGACACGACCCGGTTGAGGTATTTCGAAGTATCGATCACCACCGCGACGTTTACGCTCTGCCCGTTTTGCGCCGTGCCGCCGCCGCGCGCAAGAATCGGCACGCCATGGCGGCGGCAGAGCGCCACCGCGGCGACGATGTCGTCGACCGTGCGCGGCACGACTGCGCCGATCGGCACCTGGCGGTAGTTCGAGGCGTCGGCGGCGTAGACCGCACGCGTGCCGGCGTCGAAGCGCACTTCGCCCGTCACCGCGCGTTTCAGGTCGTGCTCGAGCGCCGCGTGCGCCGCGCCGGATCTCGTTGCCGTCATGGTTTTCCCGTGCGGCGCCGGAGGGCTGCGCCGTCAGGCCGCGAGTGTAGCGGGATCGAGCGCGGCGAGCACCGGCGGCACCGGGCAGTCGAGCGTCGCCGCGACCGCGCGCAGGAGCTCGGCCTGGCGCAGCGTGAAGCCGCCATCGGCGGCGGCATCGACGCAGGCGCGCAGCACGCGCGGCTTGACGAGCGGCGCGAGCACGCGCAGGCGCTCGAGCGCGGCGGCGACCGGCGCCAGCGCGATCGCCTCGCGCGGCAGCAGCGCGTCGGCCGGCAGCTCGAGCCAGTGCGCGCCCTTGGCGAACGCACTGGCGGAATCGCCGCGCGCCACGTGTGCGACGAGCGACAGCAGCAGGCGCGCCTCCTCGCGCACCTCGGCCAGCGCGCGGACGCGCGTCGCGATCGCGCGCCCGGCGCCCTCGCGCAGGTGCTGGCGCAGGAAGGTGAGCAGCACGAATTCGCCCAGCGTCACGCGCCGGTCGGCCTCGACCACCGCGCCGAGATCCGCGAGGAAGCCGTCGCGCGCGGCCTGCTTCTGCTCCTTCAGCACGGGCAGCGCCAGCTCGACCAGCGGCAGCACGAAGGCGCGGCCCAGGCCCCGGATCTCGCCGTACGCGGCCTCGGCCTCGGCGCGCTCGAGCGCGCCGCAGCGCGCCTCGAGCGCCGCAAGCTCGCGTGCGCGCACCGCGTCGTCCTTCTCCAGCGCGAGCGCGAACATCGCCTGCGCGGCGCCGGCGGCGGTGCCCATGCGCGCGCGCAGCGTCGGGGGCAGCGCCGCCCGGACGCGTCCCGCCAAGTCGAGGTGCTCCGGCCGCGGCCGGCCGACCTGCTCGGCGAGCGCCGCGGTTGCGGCGAGCGCGGTGATCGAGCGCGCCGCCGATCCCTGCCCCTGCGCAGCCATTACCTTGACCACGTTGCCCAGCCCGTCGAGCACCGCGACCTCGCTGCGTGCATGCGCACCCGGCCGCGTGCGCCGGTACTCGAGGGCGTCGAAGCGCGGGTGCACGCGCCGGATGCGCGCGTCGATCGGCGGATGCGTGGCGAAAGCCGGCCCGAGCATGGTGGCGACCGCCTGCGCGAAGAACATGTGGCTCAGTTCCTCGGCGTGCCGGCTCAGCACCTGGCTGCCGAGGTGCAGCGCGCGGATCGAATCGAGCGCGCCGGCGATGCCGTCCGGATTGCGCGTGAACTGCAGGCTCGCGGCATCGGCCAGGTACTCGCGCTGGTGCGCGATCGCCGCCTTGATGAAGCGCGCCGCCAGCAGGCCGGCGTAGCCGACGCTCGCCAGCAGCAGGCCGACGAACAGCTGCGGAATGTGGAGCTGCTGCTTCTCGCGCGCCACGCCGATCGCACCGGCGGTGGCCATGCGCAGCAGGAACTGTCCGCTCTGGCCGATGAAGACGACGCCGTAGAGCAGCCCGAGCAGGCGCAGGTTGAGCTGCATGTCGCCGTTCAGAATGTGGCTGAACTCGTGCGCCACCACGCCCTGCAGCTCGTCGCGCGTCAGCTTCTCGAGCGCGCTCTGCGTGACGATCACCACCGCCTCGTTGGGCGAAGTGCCGGCCACCAGCGCGTTCAGAGCGCGCTCGCCCGGCAGCAGGTAGACCGGCGGCACCGCGACGCCCGAGGCGATCGCCATTTCCTCGACGACGTTGAGCAGCCGCGCCTCGAGCGGCGTGGCGCGCGCGCGCGCGATGCGCTGCGCGCCGAGCAGCTCGGCCACCGCCTCGCCACCCGCGCGCAGCTGCCAGCTGCGCCACAGCGTGGCGCCGAGCATCACCGCCAGCGTGCCGCCCGCGATCCAGGCGTAGAACGCGCGCGGCACGCCGTACGCCCACACCGTGAAGAAGCTGGCGAACAGGCGCTGGTAGTCGACCGTCATGCCCTCGGGCAGCGGACCGCCCCAGTACAGCAGCAGCGCGGCGTAGGGCAGCCCGGCGACCGCGCTGACCACGAAGGCCACCGCGATCACCGCGGCGACGTAGGCGAGCAGCAGGCGGCGCGTGTTGCGGCGCGCCGCGTCCTGCAGTTCGAAGAAATTCGCGGTGTCGGCGGAAACCACGCCTCAGGCCTCGAGCGTCGCGGGATCGATCTCGGTGATGAGCGGCGGCAGCGGGCAGTCGAGCACCGCGCCGGTGAGGCGCAGCAGCTCGACTTCGGCGACGCGCAGCGTGCCGTCGTGGCTCGCCGCGGCGAACAGGCCCTTGACGAGCCGCGCCTTGGCGAGCGGCGCCAGTGCGCGCAGCCGCTCGAGCCCGGTCTGCGCCGCCTCGAGGCTCGGTCTGGCCTGCAAATCCCGCGGCGGCGGCGCTTCGTCGAGCGTCATCGCCCGCAGCCCGGCGCGGAACGCCGCTTCGAGCTGCGCCGGCGCGTCGGTCCCGCCCGGGCGGCCGGCGAGACACTGCAGCCAGAGCAGCGCCTGCGCCTCGGCGCGCACCGCGGCGAGCGAACGGAAGCGCACCCGCGTCGCCTCGCCGCTGTCCTCCAGCTGATGGCGCATGAGTGTCATTACCACGAACTCGTGCAGCGTGACGCGGCGGTCGGCGTGGATCACCGCCCCGAGCGCGGCGAGCAGCGCGCGGCGCTCGTCCGCGCTGCCCTGCTTGAGCGCGGGCAGCGCCAGGTCGAGCACCGGCAGGCGGAACGCCGCGGCGATCGGATCGCGCTCCGCCGCCAGGCGCCGCTCGGTGGCCTGCGCCGCCTCGGCGAGCGCCACCAGCTCGAGCGCGCGCAGTGCGGCGAGCTGCGCCTCGCGCACCGCGTCGTTCGGCGCGAGCATCAGCGCGATGAGCACTGCTTCGGCGCCGGCGCGCTCGTGCAGCTGCGACCGCAACCACTCGGGCAACGCCTCGATCAGGCGCGTGGCGAAGTCGACCGTGTCGGCGTCCAGCGTGCCGACCAGGGCGGCGCTTTCGTCGGCCGAGCGCGCCCAACCGGCGCTCAGGTCGCCGAGCCGCCGTCCCGCCGGCAGCCCGGTGAGCACCGCGTGCGTCATCGCCCAGCGCGCCGCCTGCCTGCGGCGCGCGTCGTCCTTTTCCGGCGCCAGGCCCGCGTCCGCCTCGGGCGGCAGCGCGGCCGCGCGCGTGAGGCGGTAGCTTGCGGCATCGAAGCGCGGATGGACACGGCGGATGCGCGCCGCGAGGGGCGGGTGCGTCGCGAACACGTTCGCGAACCAGACCTTGACCGACGGCCCGAAGAACATGTGCGAGAGCTCCTCCGCGCGCCGGCTGTCGATGCGCGCGCCCTGCGCGGCGACGTTGATCTGATCGAGCGCACCGGCGATGCCCTCCGGGTTGCGCGTGAACTGCACGCTCGAGGCGTCGGCGAGAAACTCGCGCTGGCGCGCCACTGCGGCCTTGATCAGCCGCGCGAACACCAGGCCCACCGCGCCGATGACGAACAGGCCGAGTCCCGCGGCAAGCAGCGGTGCGGCGCCATCCTTGCGCCCGCTGCCGCGCCCCACGGTGCGCAGCAGGAACTCGCCGATCGCGCCGATGAACACGATGCCCTGCAGGATGCCGAGCATGCGCACGTTGAGCCGCATGTCACCGTTCAGGATGTGACTGAACTCGTGCGCGACGACGCCCTGCAGCTCGTCGCGCGTCAGCGTCTCGAGTGTGCCGCGCGTCACCGCGACCACGGCGTTGGAGACCTCGTAACCCGCGGCGAAGGCGTTGATGCCCGACTCGTGGTCCATGACGTAGGCCTTCGGCACGCGCATGCCGGAGGCGATCGCCATCTCCTCGATGACGTTTAGAAAGCGCCGCTCGAGCGGATCCTGCGTCTCGGGCGCGACGCGCCGCGCGCCGACCATCTGCGCCACCGCGTCGCCGCCGCCGGCCAGGCGCAGCGTGTGGAACAGGCTGACGACGAGAATCACCGCGGCGGTGCCGAGCGCGCCCCACAGCAGCAGCGCGGGCGGCACCGCGGCGAGGGTGAGCGGCGCGCGGCGCGGCTCGAGCGTCGAGCCGGACTGCGTCCACAGGTAGATGCCGGCGATCACCGCGTCCACCGCGACGATGACGCCGAGCACCGCGAGCAGGTAGAGGACCACCATGACCCGCGTGTTGCGGCGCGCGAGCTGCTGGTGCTCGAAGAAATTCACGCGCCTGGTCTCGCCTGCGCGCCGGCGACCGCCTCAGGCGCCGGCTTACTGAAACGACACCTTCGGCGCCTTGCGCTCTTCGGCCGACTCGGTGGACTCGAGCAGCTCGGCGGCACGGAAGCCGAGCGGCCCCGCGATGACGATCTGCGGGAACGACTCGCGGTCGGTGTTGTACTCCATCACCGCGTCGTTGAAGGCCTGACGCGAGAAGGCGACCTTGTTCTCGGTGCTGACCAGCTCCTCCTGCACCTGCATGATGTTCTGGTTGGCCTTGAGGTCGGGGTAGGCCTCGAACACCGCCAGCAGCCGCCCGAGCGCGCCGCCCAGCACGCCCTCGGCCTGCGACAGCGCGCGCATCGCCGCGGGATCGCCGGGCGCGGCCGCGGCGCGGCCTTCCGCGCTTACCGCCGCCGCGCGCGCCTGGACCACCGCCTCGAGGGTCTGGCGTTCGTGCTGCAGGTAGCCCTTGGCGGCCTCGACCAGGTTGGGGATCAGGTCATAGCGGCGCTTCAACTGCACGTCGATCTGCGCAAAGGCATTCTTGAAGCGGTTGCGCAGCGTGACCAGCCGGTTGTAGATCGCGATCGCCCAGAGGACGAGCGCGACGATGACGCCGAGTGCGATCCAGCCTCCGAAATCCATGGCATCCTCCGTTTTCTTGTTGCGCAAGCCTGCGCGCGTTGCGCGGCTAATATACACCCCGCACCCGACACGAATGCCTGCATGCCGCACGATCATGACGTTTCCTCACGACGCCGTGTGCTCGGCTGGCTCGCCGCCGCGCCGGCGCTTTTCCGCATGACGCCGCCCGCCGCGGCAAGCGCGCCGCTCGCCGCGCGCCCCATCCCCAAGAGCGGCGAAATGCTGCCGGTGATCGGGCTTGGCACCTGGCGCGTGTTCGATATCGGCGCCGACCGCGCGGCGCGCGCGCGGCTCGGCGAAGTGCTCGAGCGCTTCGTCGCCGGCGGCGCGAAGCTGATCGACAGCTCGCCGATGTACGGCAGCGCGGAAAGCGTGGTCGGCGACCTGAACCACGCGCTCGGCCTGCGCGCCAAGCTC
>JBFFEY010000008.1:0-88903 GCA_041558415.1 Burkholderiales bacterium
ACGCTCGCCCTGTCAGGCACAGGAATATTCGGGGGCAGTGGAAGTCTCTACGTCACGAGCGATTTCAGTGGATCGACAAGTCTGCTGGGAACCGGCTTCGCCAACCTGTCGCTGAACAAGAATGGCAACTTCAGCGCTGGCGCCTTGCAGGCCAGCCAGAACCTGGCGCTCAGTACGAGCAACAACGGCAATCTGACGATCACCGACGCCCTGAGCGCCGCTCAGGTGAGCCTGCTGGCCGGCGGAACGGGCGACGTCACTCTCGCTTCCGGCAGCAGCATTGCGGCGAGCGGGAGCGGCAACGCGATCGTCATTTCCGCGGACGTATTTGCGAACAACGCGGGCAGCGGCGTCCTTTCGGCGACGAGCGGACGCTGGCTGGTCTACTCGACCGACCCTTCGAGCAACAGTTTCGGCGACCTCGATAGCGGAAATGCCGCCCTTTGGAATGCGACCTACGCGAGCTACCCGCCGGCGAGCGTTGCACAAACAGGAAACCGGTATCTCTTCAGCCAGCAGCCGACGGTCACGTTTACCTCTACAGATTTGAGCAAGACCTACGGCGACGACGCCACGGCAACAGTGGCGAGCGCGTACAGCGTGACCGGCCTGCACCCCGGGGTGACGAACGCGTTCCTGGCCGATACTAACGCGACAGCATTCTCCGGCGCACCCTCCGTAACTTCGGCCGGATCCGCGGCAGACGCGACGGTTGCGGGCGGGCCGTACACGATAACGGTAGCGGCTGGCTCGCTTTCGGCGCTCAACGGTTACGCGCTCGCGTATTCGTCTAGCGGCGCGCTGACGGTGAATAAGGCCGATCTGACGGTGACCGGCGACACGACGAGCAGCGTCTACACGGCGGGTGCGCAGACCAACACCTTCAGCACCAGCGGCCTGCTCACCGGCAACGGCGACAGCGTGACCGGCGTCAGCGGCCTGGGCAGCGGCACCAACGTGGGCGCGTACACCGACAGCCTGAGCAATGCCACGGGCACGGGGCTCTCCAACTACAACATCAGCTACGTCAACGGCAGCCTGGAGATCACGCAGGCCGATCTGACGGTGACTGGTGACACGACGAGCAGCGTCTACACGGCGGGTGCGCAGACCAACACCTTCAGCACCAGCGGCCTGCTCACCGGCAACGGCGACAGCGTGACCGGCGTCAGCGGCCTGGGCAGCGGCACCAACGTGGGCACGTACGCCGACAGCCTGAGCAATGCCACCGGCACGGGGCTCTCCAACTACAACATCAGCTACGTCAACGGCAGCCTGGAGATCACGCCGGCGTCGCTGACCTACACCGCCAACCCCGCCTCCCGCGAGCGCGGCGACCCGAACCCGGCGTTCTCGGGCTCGGTGAGCGGGTTCGTCGGCGACGATACGCTGTCGAGCGCGACCAACGGCACGCTCGCCTTCACCAGCCCCGCGCTGCAGTCCGATCCGGAAGGCCTGTATGCGATCAACGGCGGCGGCCTCACGGCGAACGACGGCAACTACATCTTCGTGCAGGCGCCGGGCAATGCGACCGCGCTGACGATCACCGCGCCGGTCAACTTCAGCTGGATTGCTGCGGGCAGCGGCGACTGGGGTATAGGCACGAACTGGAACAAAGGCTTCGCGCCAGTGAACGGTGCGATCGTGACGATCCCCGATCTCGCCGGCACGCAAACCGTCACCTACGCGTCCGGTACCACCGACCTCAAGTCGCTGACGAGCTACGAGGGTCTAGACCTCACGGGCGGCGCGCTCAACCTCGGTCTGAGCGCCGGCGATGTCTCGACCTTGCAGCCGGGGGCGCTGCTTTCCCTAAACGGCGGCACCCTCGGCGGCCTGGGCACGCTGAACGTGGCGCAGGCTAACGTCGTGAACGGCGCGCTGAACTACACAGGCACGGTCAACTTCGGTGTGCTGACGCAGTCCGGCGGCACGGTCGCGGTGAGCGGCAATGTCGGCGTCGTAAACGGCTTCAGCCAGAGTGGCGGCAGCCTGAGCGCAACGAACGCCCTCAGCCTCTCCGGCCCCAGCATCCTCGTGCAGGGCACCACGTCCGCAGGGTCGCTGAGCGTGAATACGCCGGGCAGTCTGACCGTCTCCGCCGTCGGCAACGCGGCGAGCCTCGTCTCGGCCACGAACACCAACCTGCAGATCGGCGGCAACCTGTTGGTGCAGGGCGGCAGCGGCACGGACGCGAGCGCGACGCTGGCGAATGGCCCGGGCACGCTCTCGGCGATGGTGAGCGGCAGCGTCATCATCGCCGGCGGCAGCGGCGCCGGCGCCTTTGCGCTCATCCAAGGCAACCCCGACGTCGGCTCGCTCGCCGACCCGATGTCGGTCGGCGGCACGCTGACGATCACCACGGGTACCGGCAGCGGCGCGTTCGCGCGTCTCGAATCGACCTCCGCGGAGACCGTCTACCTCTTCTTCCCGAACCTGGCGCCGAGCGACTACGGCTATGCGGTCGACGGCGTGTCCGGCCGCATCGTCAACGGACAGACCGGCATCTTCGCCGGCGGGCTGCCGGCGACGCTCGGCTCGAGCGGTACGGGCGGCATTCCGGGCACCAACCTGCCGCCGCCGGACGCCAATCTGGTGACCTTCTACGGCATCGTCGCGCCGGCGCTGGACGCGATCCAGCAGACGCAGTCGGAGGTGTTCTACCGCACCGATCAGCTGGCGAACCTGTCGGTCATCTCGGATAGCGTGGGCGTGCGTCGTGGCGACCGAGACGACGAATTCGACAGCGGCTCCGCGCCGGCCTGCCGCTGACGCGCGGCGGCGCGCCCGAGTCTACCCGTCCCGCACTGCTCGCTTCCCGCCGGCGACGCGCCCTGACCAGCGCTCGGCCAGCAGCGGGGCACGCCCCGGCGTGCTCCAGGGGCAGACCGCGACGCAGATGCCGCAGCCGTAGGTGGCATCGAAGTAGGGGATGCAGCGGTCGAAGTCGACCGTCCACTTGCTGACGCCGCGCACGAGCTGCTTCTGTTCGTGAATCGCGTCGGGCGGGCAAGAGTCGACACACACCTTGCAGTTCGTACAGAAGGCGTCGGCACCGAATGCATCGGGTGCGTCCGCCACCAGCGGCATGTCGGTGAGTACCGAGGCGATGCGGAACGAGGCGCCGAGCCTGCGGTTGATAAGCGATCCGTGCTTGCCCAGCTCGCCGAAGCCGCAGGCGATCGCCGCCGGCAGCAGGTTGATCGGGCCTGCCCAGGGCCCGCCGTGCGCCTCGGCCCGGAAGCCGCGCGCGCGCAGCCAGGCGGCGAGCAGGCGCGCCGCGCGCGTGGTGTTGTTGTATTCCTCGGCGACCACGGCGGCGCCTTCCAGGTTGTCCGGCGTGGCCGGCGCCTGGTCGATGCGCGCGTGGTCCATGGCGCGCGCGACGAGCACCAGCCAGGGCAGTTCCGGCACCGGGTAGCCTTCGAACACCCACAGCGGATCGAGCCGCGCGATGCCGACCAGCTCGGCGTCGTGCGCCAGGGCATAGCCTTTAAGCGCCGCGGTCCAGTCAGCGGGCGCACGCTCGTCGCGCGTTGCCGCGACCGGCGGCAGCTGCTTCGGTCCGCGCGCCGCGGTGTCCCAGTAGATCTTGCGCAGCGCCGGCTCGGCGTTGAAGTGCGCGACGATCGCCGCCTGCAGCGCGCCGTGCGCCTCGATCTCGGGCTTGTGCCAGAAGATCGGCGTCGGCCGTCGCGGCGTCTTCTCGCCGACGCCGTTCACCGCATTGCCGGAGACCTTAGGCAGGCGCGCGAAATGCTCGGGCGGCGGCGCGAAGGTGCCGCGCAGCTTGCGGTTCATGCGCGTGCCTCGAGCCGCACGCGCAGCCCGGTGGGCATCATCGAGAGCTGGTAGCGCTCCTCAACCATGCCCGGCTCTCGAACGATGCGGAAGTTGCGGGCCAGCATGGTGGCGACCATCTTGATCTCGGCGAGCGCGAGGTAGCGCCCGGGACAGAAACGCGGCCCGCCGCCGAAGGGCATCAGCACCTTCTTCGCCGCAGCGATGCGCGCTTCGTCGCCGTTCAGCCAGCGCTCGGGCCGGAACGCCGTGGGCACGTCGAGCAGGGTGGGGTCCATGCCGGGCAGGCGCATCAGCGCGCTGACGATATCGCCCGGCGCGAGCGCGAAGCCGGCCACCTGCACCGGCTTGAGCGCCTCGAAGGAGAGCACCGGCGCCACCGGTCGCAGGCGCATCGCCTCGCGCGTGGCCGCCTCGGCATAGGGCAGCGCGTTGAGCTGCTCGAAGGCCTCAACCTGCGGCGCCGCGCCGAGCACCGCTGCGGCCTCGGCGTGCAGCGCCTCCTGCGCCGCAGGTTGCTCGCACAGGTAGTAGCTCAGCCAGGCGAGCGTGTTGGCGGTCGTGTCCTCGCCGGCGAGCAGCGCGGTGAACACGTTGCCGGAGACGTCGTCTTCGGTGAACTCGGAGCCGGGCGCGTCGCGCGCGGCGAGCAGCGCCTCGATCAGGTTGCCCGGTCGCTCGCGCAGGCCCGGATCGGCGGAGAGGCGGGCGCGTGCCTGCGCGATGAAGCCGTCCACCGCCCGGTGCGCGGCGGCGAGGTCGCGCTCGAGCCGGCGGTCGGCGGGCAGCTTGACGTGGCGCCACCAGGCGAAGGGCGCAGTGGTGCGCCGGTTGACCATCGGGAAGATGCGCTCGAGGTGGCGCTGGATGACGTCCTCGCCGCCCTCGATGGTGTTGATGTCGGCGCCGAAGGCGAGCCCGGCGGTGACGTCGACTGTGTAGCGCATCAGCTCCGCCTGCAGGTCGAGTACCTCGCGACGCGCGGCGGCCGCCTGCCAGCGCCGGCACAGGCGCTGCGTGACCGTGACCAGGCTCGGAAAATAGCGCTTGAGGTGCGCCGGGTCGAAGGCGCGCATCACCAGGCGCCGCTGCCGCTCCCAGGTTTCGCCCTCGGCCGAAAACACGCCGGCGATGCCCATCTCGCGGAACACCGACTGCACCGGCCGCGCGCGGCGGAACGTCCAGGGACGCGCACGCAGCAGCTCGCCGATGGTCGGCGCGTCGTCGATGACCAGCATGTCGCGGCCGATGAGCCGCAGGCGGTAGGGGGTGCCGTAGCGCCGGGCCCAGGCCTCGAGTTGCAGGTGCATGCGGGCCGGCCGGAACTGCAGCACGTTGCCGAAGTACGGCACCGCACCCGGGCCGGGCAGGCGGGCGATCGAGCGGGCGACGGGCGATGTCGTGTCCATGGCGGCGCAGCGCTGCGCCGTCAGTCTACCCGCGCGCGCAGCCCGCCGGCAGTGATGTCGCCGCGGTGCGGTGCGCTGCGGCGTGGTCGATCTTGTGCGGGCAGCGGAACACGGCCCAGAGGTGCGATGCGGTACCGCGGATGAAACCTAGCAGCGATACGGCGAGCGTTGGGCCGCATGCGAACTCAAGGCCTCATATGTATGTGCGTGCTCTCTGCAATTGCGGTCACGCGAGGGCGTTATTGCGCTGCAATGGGACGGTTGATCTAGGTCAAACGCGCCCAGGTGCCTCCCCTTAGCATCGGCAGCGGCGTCCGCAAGAGCCTGTTTTTCAAGCTGCGCGGCGCGCGCCTCACAGGGAGAGTTCACGCACATGCCATCTCAGTCCACCTACAACTACAAGGTCGTGCGGCAGTTCGCGATCATGACCGTCGTCTGGGGCGTCGTCGGGATGCTGGTCGGCGTGGTCATCGCGGCGCAGCTACTCTGGCCGGCGCTCAATTTCGACATCCCATGGCTGTCCTACGGGCGGCTGCGGCCCCTGCACACGAATGCCGTGATCTTCGCCTTCGGCGGCTGCGCGCTGTTCGCGAGCTCCTACTCCGTCGTGCAGCGCACCGCCCACGCGCGCCTGTTCTCTGACGGCCTAGCCGCCTTCACCTTCTGGGGCTGGCAGGCGGTGATCGTGCTGGCGGCGATCACGCTGCCGCTCGGCATCACCTCGGGCAAGGAATACGCCGAGCTCGAGTGGCCGATCGACATCCTGATCGCCCTGGTGTGGGTGGCCTATGCGGTGGTGTTCTTCGGCACGCTGGCCAAGCGCAAGGTCGAGCACATCTACGTCGCCAACTGGTTCTTCGGCGCGTTTATCCTCACCGTCGCCGTGCTGCACATCGTCAACAGCGCGGCGGTGCCGGCGAGTTTCTGGAAATCCTACTCGGCTTACGCCGGTGCGCAGGACGCGATGGTGCAGTGGTGGTACGGCCACAACGCGGTGGGCTTTTTCCTCACCGCGGGCTTCCTCGGCATGATGTACTACTTCATTCCCAAGCAGGCCGGCCGGCCGGTGTATTCCTACCGTCTGTCGGTGGTGCACTTCTGGGCCCTCATCTTCACCTACATGTGGGCCGGCCCGCACCACCTGCACTACACCGCGCTGCCCGACTGGGCGCAGTCGCTCGGCATGCTGTTCTCGCTGATCCTGCTCGCGCCCTCCTGGGGCGGCATGATCAACGGCATCATGACGCTCTCGGGTGCCTGGCACAAGCTGCGCACCGACCCGATCCTCAAGTTCCTCATCGTCTCGCTGTCGTTCTACGGCATGTCGACCTTCGAGGGCCCGATGATGTCGATCAAGACGGTGAACGCGCTGTCGCACTACACCGACTGGACCATCGGGCACGTGCACAGCGGCGCGCTTGGCTGGGTCGGGCTGGTATCGATGGGGTCGATGTACTACCTGATCCCGCGGCTGTTCGGCCGCAGCGAGATGTACTCGACGAACCTGATCAACGTGCACTTCTGGGTCTCCACCATCGGCATCGTGCTCTACATCGCCGCGATGTGGATCGCGGGGGTGATGCAGGGCCTGATGTGGCGCGCGGTGGGCGAGGACGGCACGCTCACCTACAGCTTCGTCGAAAGCGTGAAGGCGACCTATCCGTTCTACGCCATTCGCCTGCTCGGCGGCGTGCTTTACCTGGGCGGCATGCTGATCATGTTCTACAACATGGTGAAGACGGTCGCCGGCAGCAAGGCGGTCGACGCCACGATCCCGGCGCCCGCGAGCGCGGTACACGCCTGAAGCGAAAGGACGCGAGCCATGAAATTCACGCATGACATGATCGAGCGCAACCAGGCGCTGCTGATCGTCCTCGTCATCCTGCTCATCGCGGTCGGCGGCCTGGTCGAGATCGTGCCGCTGTCGTTCATGAAATCGGTTACCGAGCCGGTCAAGGGCCTCAAGCCCTACGACGCCGTGCAGCTCACCGGACGCGACGTCTACCTGCGCGAGGGCTGCTACAACTGCCACTCGCAGATGGTGCGGCCGTTCCGCGCCGAGGTGGAGCGCTACGGCCCATACTCGGTCGCCGGCGAGTTCGTCTACGACCACCCCTTCCAGTGGGGCTCGAAGCGCACCGGGCCGGACCTGCACCGGGTCGGCGGCCGCTATTCCGACGAGTGGCACCGGATCCACCTGATCAACCCGCGCGACGTCGTGCCCGAGTCGAACATGCCGGGATACCCCTGGCTCGCGCAGACCGCCGCGGACGCCTCGGCCATCGAGGCGAAGATGCGCGCATTGCGCGCCGTCGGCGTGCCTTACAGCGATGCCGACATTGCCGGCGCGGGTGCCGCGCTCAAGGACAAGACCGAAATGGACGCGCTGATCGCCTACCTGCAGGGGCTCGGCACGGCACGCCAGGGTCTGGCAGCGCGGTAACGGACAGCGAGGACGCCATGGACATCAACGATCTGAGAAGTCTCGTGACGCTGGGGGCGTTCGCCGCCTTCGTCGGCATCGTCTGGTGGGCGTACGCGCCGTCGCGGCGCGCGCGCTTCGAGCGTGACGCGCTGCTGCCGTTCGAGGAAGCGGGTGCGCCGGATCAAGAGGGAGCGCAGAAATGAGCCAGTTCACGAGTGGTTTCTGGGACGTCTACATCGGGCTGATCACGCTCGTGTCGATCATCGCCTGCGCGGTGTTCCTCAAGCTGCAGAGCGTGCGCCGCATCGAGACCAAGGAGGGTGCCACTGCGACCACCGGCCACGTGTGGGACGAAACCCTCACCGAGTACCACCATCCGCTGCCGCGCTGGTGGTCCTGGCTGTTCTACCTCACGGTGCTGTTTTCGCTCGTCTACCTGGTGCTCTACCCGGGTCTGGGCAGCTGGAAGGGCGTGCTCGGCTGGACGCAGGTCGGGCAGCTCGAGGCCGAGAATGCACGCGCCGACGCGAAATACGGCCCGCTGTTCGCCAAGTTGGCGGCGCAGGAGGTGCCGGCGCTCGCCAAGAACGCGGAGGCGATGGCAACCGCGCAGCGCCTGTTCCTCAATCACTGCGCGCAGTGCCATGCCTCCGACGGTGGCGGCTCGCGCGGCTTTCCCAACCTGACCGACAAGGTCTGGCAATGGGGCGGCACGCCCGAAGCGATCAAGATGACGATCACGGAAGGGCGCGTGGGTGTGATGCCGCCCTGGGGTCCGGTGCTCGGCGAGCAGGGCGCGAAGGACGTGGCGCACTACGTGCTGTCCCTCTCCGGGCTCGCGGCCGACAGCATCCGCGCCGCACGCGGCAAGCCGCTATACGCGCAGAACTGCATCGCCTGCCACGGCCCCGAAGGCAAGGGCAATCCCGCGCTTGGCGCCCCCAACCTGACCGACCAGACCTGGCTCTACGGCGCGGGCGAGGCGGTGATCATCGAGACCATCGTCAAGGGGCGCAATAACCAGATGCCGGCGCACAAGAACATCCTGACGCCGGAGAAGATTCACCTGCTCACGGCGTACGTCACATCGCTGTCGCAAGGGCAGTAAGACGAGGGTACGGGTGCTGCGCCGCCCGTCCTGACCATGGTGCGCAACGAAGAACGGGCAGGCGCGCCGCCGGCGGCGCCGGCAGCGCCGCAGACGGCGGACACCGCCGTCATGAATCAGCCGCTTTACGTCGCGGCGGACAAGATCTATCCGCGCGCGGTGCACGGCTGGTTCGCCACCTGGCGCTGGGCGCTGGTCTGGCTCACGCAAGTGATCTTCTACGGCGGCCCCTGGCTGAGCTGGAACGACCGTCAGGCGGTGCTGTTCGACATCGCGCAGCGCAAGTTCTACATCTTCGGCCTGGTGTTCTGGCCGCAGGACGTCATCTACCTGACGGTTCTGCTGGTGATCTCGGCGCTGAGCCTGTTCCTGTTCACCGCCGTCGCGGGGCGCCTGTGGTGCGGCTACGCCTGCCCGCAGACCGTCTACACCGAGGTCTTTCTCTGGATCGAGCGCCTGATCGAAGGCGACCGCAACCGGCGCATCCGGCTCGACCGCGGTGACTGGAATGCGCGCAAGCTCGGCCTCAAGGCCGCCAAGCACGGCGTCTGGGTCGCCCTCGCGCTGTGGACCGGGTTCACCTTCGTCGGCTACTTCACCCCGATCCGCGCGCTGGGCCACTCGCTGCTCGCCCTCGAGACCGGCCCCTGGGCGACCTTCTGGATCCTGTTCTACGGCTTCGCCACCTATGGCAACGCCGGCTGGATGCGCGAGCAGGTGTGCACGTACATGTGCCCCTACGCGCGTTTCCAGAGCGCGATGTTCGACCGCGACACGCTGATCATCACCTACGACGGCGCGCGCGGCGAGCCGCGCGGCGGTCGCGCCCGCGGGCGCGACAGGGGCGGGCTCGGCGACTGCGTCGACTGCGGCATCTGCGTGCAGGTCTGCCCGACCGGCATCGACATCCGCGAGGGCCTGCAATACGAGTGCATCGGCTGCGCCGCCTGCATCGACGGCTGCGACCAGGTCATGGACAAGATGGGCTACGCGCGCGGTCTGATCCGCTACTCGACCCAGCATGCGCTCGACAACAAGCTCGGCGTGCGCGAGATGTGGCGCCGCGTGTTCCGGCCGCGCATCCTGGTCTACAGCGCGGTGCTGTGGACGATCATCGTCGCTGCGGTGATTGCGCTTGTGGTGCGCGTCCCGCTCAAGGTCGACATCCTCCGCGATCGCGCGGCGATCGCGCGCGAGGTCGCAGGCGGACAGATTGAAAACGTCTACCGCGTGCAGCTGATGAACACGCAGGAGATGCCGCGCCGCTTCCGGCTGCGCCCCGAGGGCCTGCCGAGCCTGACGCTGGTCGGCGAGCAGACGCTCGAGGTGCCGGGCGCCTCGGCGCGCCTCGTGCCGGTCAAGCTGCGTGTGCGGCCATCCGAGGTGCCGGCCGGCAAGCACGCAATCGCCCTCGTGGTGCAGGCCGAGGACGACGCCGCGGTCGCGGTGCGCGAGAAAACCATCTTTATCGTGAGATGATGCGATGACGACTGCGGAGCAGCTTTTGAGCGACCGACCCTGGTACCGCGAGCCCTGGCCCTGGATCCTGATGGCGGGACCGGCGGCCGTGGTCGTCGCCGGCCTCGTGACCGTCTGGCTCGCCGTGTCGAGCGCCGACGGTCTGGTAGCGGAGGACTATTACAAGCAGGGGCTCGCCATCAATCGCGTCATCGAGCGCGAGCAGGCCGCGCAGCGCCTTGGCCTCGCCGCGCGCTTGGAGCCTGCCGACGGCCGGCTGCGGGTGCGCCTGGACGGGGCGCTGCAGACGCCGCCGCCGGCGATCTTCGTGCAGCTCGCGCATGCCACGCGCGCCGGCCACGACCAGCGGCTGCGCCTGGCCCGGGCCGCTGACGGCCGTTACGAGGCGGCGCTGCCGCCGCTTCCGCCCGGACGCTGGCGTGTGTCGATCGAGGATCCGCAGGCGCGCTGGCGCCTTGCCGGCAGCTGGTCCGGCGCACTGCAACCGTTCATCCTCGGCGCAGCGGCCGCGGCCGCGCGGGCGCGTTGAGGCAAGCGAGGAGGGCAGGGCGATGAAGCGCGCGATCTGGATCCTTTGGCCGTCGTTCATTGTCGCCGGCATCGGCGAGATCATCTTTTTCACCGTATTCGATCCTCAGGAGCTGTACCTGTTCGGCGAACCGACCACGCTCAGCCGCCTCGGCGTGTATTCGATCGGGTTCTTCCTGTGCTGGGGCTTTGCCGCAGCCTCGAGCGCGCTGACCTGCTTCCTGCAGCGCACGCCGAAGGAGGTCAATCGTTGATCTCGATCAGATCGGCCGTCACGGCCGGGACCAAGATGGTGCTGCAAGCATGCGCGCGATTGGCCTCGCCCTGACGCTCACGCTCGCCGCAGGCAGCGCGGCGGGACAGGGTGCGCCTGACCCCGCGCGCGGCAAGTCGCTCTACGAAACGCACTGCGGAGGCTGCCACTACGCGCGGTTGCACGAGCGCCCGCGCGAGCGATCGCTGGTGCACTCGCTTGCCGAGCTGCGCAGCGAAGTGGCGCGACGCGCGGCCCTGACCGGGCGCCCGTTCACGCTGGATGATCTCGATGACATCGCCGAGTACCTCAACCAGTCGTACTACGGCCTGAAAAAATAGGGGCCGCGTGCGGCTGACCTTTCTCGGCGCGGCCGGCGAGGTCACCGGCTCCTGCTATCTCGTCGACACCGGCCAGCTCAAGTTCCTGATCGACTGCGGGCTGTTTCAGGGCGGCGGACGCGGGCGCGCGGGCGCCGCGCCGCGCAATCGCCGCTTCGGCTTCGACCCCTCGGAAATCGCCTTCGTGCTGCTGTCGCACGCGCACATCGACCATTCCGGCCTGATCCCGCGCCTGGTGGCGCTCGGCTTTCGCGGCGCCGTGTACGCCACGCGCGCCACGGTCGACCTGCTCGAGGTAATGCTGCCCGACAGCGGCTACCTGCAGGAGAAGGAGGTGGAACGCGAGAACCGCGGCCGCTTCCGGCGCGGGCGCGGGCGCGAGCTTGCGCCGCTCTACACCGTGCAGCAGGCGCGCGACAGCCTGCGGCAGCTGCTGCCGGTCGATTACGACGCCGAGGTCCGCCCGCACGAGACGCTGCGCTGCCGCTTTCGCGACGCCGGCCACATCCTCGGCTCGTCGATCCTCGACATCCGCGTGCGCGGCAACGGCCGCGAGCGGCGCATCGTGTTTTCCGGCGACCTCGGTCAGCCGGGACATCCGATCGTGCGTGACCCGACGCCGATCGACGGCGCCGACCTGCTGCTGGTCGAGTCGACGTACGGCGATCGCAACCATCGCGACCGCGACGCGACGCTCGAAGAGTTCGCCGGTGCGCTCGAGGCGACGCTCGAACGCGGCAAGGGGAACGTCGTCATCCCGGCGTTCGCGGTGGGGCGCACGCAGGACATTCTCTACGTAATGTCCGAATTCTGCCGCAGCGGGCGGGTGTGCCCGTCCCGGGTCTACGTGGATTCGCCGATGGCGCTCGCCGCAACCCGCATCACGCTCGAGCACCCCGAACTGCACGACCGCGAGACCGCGCGCCTTACCGGCTGGCTGCAGGACAAGCAGGGCAAAACGGACATCCGCTTTACCGAGGATGTCGAGGACTCCAAGCGCATCAACGCGATTCGCGCCGGTGCGGTGATTCTGTCGGCGAGCGGCATGTGCGAGGGCGGGCGCATCAAGTACCACCTCAAGTACAACCTGCCGCGCAAGGAATGCGCCATCGTGTTCGTCGGCTTCCAGGCCGCCGGCACGCTCGGGCGGCGCATCGTCGATGGTGCGAAGACGGTGCGCATTTTCGGCGAGACCGTCGCGGTGCGCGCGCGTATCTACACCATCGGCGGCCTGTCGGCGCACGCCGACCAGGCGGCGCTGCTCGGCTGGCTCGGCAAGTTCCGCACGCCGCCCGGCGCCACCTGGGTGGTGCACGGCGAGCCGCTTGCCGCGCAAGCGCTGCACGCGCGCATTCGCGAGGACCTGCGCTGGCCGGTCGAGGTTGCGAGCGCCGAGCAGACGATCGAATTTTGAAACGAGGGGCTTTCGCCCCCCGCTTCTTGCCCAACTTCCGACAGAAATGCGGACCGGACGGACCGGCGACGCGAATCTAGTGCTTGCCGCCGAGCACCTGCTCGAGACCGTCGATGTTCGTGATGCGCACGTGCTTTTGCTGCACCTCGATCAGGCCGTCTTCTTGGAACTTCGAGAACAGGCGGCTCACCGTCTCGAGCTTGAGGCCGAGGTAGCTGCCGATCTCCTCGCGCGTCATGCGCAGATGGAAGTCCGACGGCGAGTAGCCGCGGCGCATGAAGCGCTTCGACAAGTTCAGCAGAAACACCGCGAGGCGTTCCTCGGCGCGCATCGAGCCGAGCAGCATCATCACGCCGTGGTCACGCACGATTTCGCGCGACAGCACGCAGTGCAGATGGCGCTGCAGGGTGGGAATCTCGCGGCCGAGTTCCTCGACCAGCGAGAACGGCAGCACGCAGACCTCGCAATCCTCGAGCGCCACCGCGTTGCCGTGATAGCTGCCGGTGCCGATGCCATCCATGCCAATCAATTCGCCCGGCATGTTGAAGCCGGTCACCTGTTCGCGGCCGTCCTCGTTGAGGATCGTGGTCTTGAAGAATCCGCTGCGCACCGCGTAGACCGAGTTGAACTCGTCGCCTGCGTTGAACAGCGCCTCGCCGCGACGCACGCGACGGCGCGCATACACCACCGTTTCGACGCGCGTCAGGTCCTCCGGCGCCAGCCCCTTGGGCAGGCAGAGCTCGCGCAGGTTGCAGCTCGAACAGGTCACTTCGAAGCGGCGCAGAGTGCCGTTGTCGGCGCTGCGCAATGGAACAACCTTCGAAGTCGGCCGGGCTGCGTTCGCTGTGCTCATGGTTTCTCCTCTCCTGGTCAATGCAACTGCAATCCATTTATCCGGTCGGGCCGGACAGCGCGGGCGCGCGCCACGAGCGCGTCGCGCACGCGTTCGAATTCAGTGCTCTTGTCGAAAAAGCCCTGCACGCCGAGCCGCTCGGCGGCGCGGCGATAAGGTTCCTCGGCGAAGTTGGTGAGCATGTAGACGTCGATCGCGTCGCGCTCGAGCCCCTGCCTGCGCAGGGCGCGCAGCACGTCGAGTCCGCTGCCGTCGGCGAGGCGCAGATCGAGCACTACGACGTCGGGCTGCGCGGCGAGGATGCCGCGGATCGCCTCCTGCGCCGTCGCGGCGAAGCCCACCGCCTGCGTCCCGGCGATATCCGCCAGCATGCTCTGCAGCCGCTCGCAGACGGCCGGCGAATCCTCGACCAGGTACACGCGCATCGCGGGAGCCATCTGCGGGGAGACTGCGGCGGGATTCATGGCTGCCAGTCTCCCCCTGCCCGCCGCCACTGGGTATCGGCGGCGCCTGATCCTAGGGCCAGAAAATTCTGACTTAGGTCAAAACGGCACGATTGGGGTCAGACCCCTGTGGATAACTCCGAGCGCGCACGATGCAGTTATTACGATCGAAAACAGCGAGTTGCCATAGCGGTCTGCACGGGAGTTATCCACAGGGGTCTGACCCCAAAAAGCGGGACTCCTAAAGCAGGTCGTGTTCGATCGCGTAGCGCACCAGTTCGGCGGTGCTCGACAGGCCGAGCTTTTGCTGCACGCGCACTTTGTGCGTGCTCACGGTCTTCACCGACAGGTGCAGCTGCTCGGCGATCTCGGTCGGTGTGCGGCCGCTGGCGAGCAGGCGGAATACTTCGAACTCGCGGTCCGAGAGCAGGCTGTGCGGCGGCAGGTCGGCGCCGCGCACGCTCGCCAGCAGGCTTGCCGCCGTGGCCTCGCTGATCGCCATGCCGCCGGCCGCGACCTTGCGCAGGGCCGAGACGAGCTGCTCTGCCGCGGCGTCCTTGGTGAGGTAGCCCGCTGCGCCGGCCTTCAGCGCGCGGGTGGCGTACTGCTGCTCGCCGTGCATCGACAGCACCAGGATGCGCAGCTTCGGCCGCTCGATGCGCAGGCGCCTGATGAGGTCGATGCCGGACAGACCCGGCATCGACAGATCGACCAGGGCGACGTCGAAATCCTGCGCGCGCACCCGCGCGAGCGCTTCGTCGCCGCTCGCCGCCTCGGCGGCGACCTCGATGCCGCTCGCCGCGCTGAGAATGCCTTTCAGGCCATCGCGTACCAGCTTGTGATCGTCGGCGACAAGGACGCGGATCATGTCGCCTGCTCCTCGCGGGCGCGCAGCGGCACGCGCAGCCGCAGCCGCGTGCCGCCGTGCGCGCCGCGGCCCAGCTCGAGCGTGCCGCCCAGGTAGCGCGCGCGCTCGCGCATGCCCTTGAGGCCGAGCGAGCGCGGCTTGGCGATGTCATTGGCGTCAATGCCGCGCCCGTCGTCCTCGACCTCGAGGCAGACGCTGTCGCGCTCGACGCGCAGGGCGATCCACACGTGCTGCGCCTCGGCATGACGCCCGACGTTGGTGAGCGACTCCTGCAATGCCCGGTAGAGTGCGGTCGCCGCGCGGCGCGCGAGGGGCTCGAAGTCGGCTTCCGGCGCGATGTCCAGCGTGCACTCGACACCGGCGCGCCGCGCGAAGTCCTCCACCAGCCAGCTCGCCGCGTCCGCGAGGCCGAGATCATCGAGCATGAGCGGGCGCAGGTCGGCCGAGATGCGCCGCACCGAGCCGACCGTCTGATCGAGCACCGCATTCATCTGCTCGACCTTCTGCGCGGTCTCGGGCGCGGTCGCCGGCAGGCGCGCGCGCAGCCAGGCGACGTCCATCTTCAGCGCCGTGAGCAGCTGGCCGAGCTCGTCGTGCAGCTCGCGCGCGATCGAGGTCTTTTCCTCCTCGCGCGCCTCCAGCACGCGCGCCGAGAGCTCACGCAGCTCTTCCTGCTGCCGGCGCAGCGCGTCCTCAAAGGTCTTGCGGCGCGTGATGTCGCGCAGGATCACGGTGAAATAGCGCTGCGTGCCGGACACCGTCTGCGAAATGGACGCCTCGATCGGGAACTCGCTGCCGTCGGCGCGCAGCGCCCAGAGCACGCTCTGCTCGCCCATGCGCCGGGTCGTGGTCCCGGTGCGGCCGAAGGCCTCCACGTGCCGGCGATGCGCGTCGCGGAAGCGCGTCGGGATGAACTGGTCGAGCGGCGCACCGAGCGCGGTGCTGCGCGCGCAGCCGAAGGCCTGCTCGGTGGCCTGGTTGAACAGCACGATGCGCTGGCGCTCGTCCACCGTGACGATCGGGTCCATCGCTGTCTCGACGACGGCGGCGAGGCGCGTCGTCGCCTCGTCGAGCGCATCGCGCATGCGCTCGGTTTCGGCGTCGACGCGCAGGCCGATGCGCACGAACACCACCGCCACCAGCACGAGCACGGCGAGATCGAACACGGCGTCGATCGCAACCAGCCAGGGTTGGTTCTCGCCGCCCACCAGCGTCGCGAGGTTGAGCAGCACCAGCGCCGAGGCGACGCCGAGGGCGACGGCGACCGTCGTCGGCGTGACCCAGCGCGGCGCCCCTGCGGCATGCACTTGCCGCAAGGGCTTGTCGGATTCAGGGATGGCGGCCACGGCGGCTTTGACTCAGGTCAAGCACTTTGGCGCGTCGCCGCGTAGGGTGTCGGCTGTGGGCCGTGCGATCGGCCCCCGATTGCAACCATGAGCTACCCCGCCTCCGATCTGGTCATCGACCCGGTCCTCATCCGTCGCCACGACGTCAGCGGCCCGCGCTACACCTCGTACCCGACGGCAGACCGGTTCGTCGAAGCGTTCGGGGATGGGGAGTGCCGGCACTGGATTGCCAAGCGCAATATCGGTGGTATCACGCAGCCGCTGTCCGTGTACGTGCACATTCCGTTCTGCAACACGCTGTGCTACTACTGTGCGTGCAACAAGATCGTCACCCGCGGCCACGCGAAGTCCTCGAAGTATATCAAGAGCCTCGGCAAGGAGATCGCGCGGGTTGGCGCGCTCCTCGGCGAGGATCGCCGCATCTGCCAGCTGCACTGGGGGGGCGGAACGCCGACCTTCCTCAACCGCGAGGAGATGACCGAGCTCGCCGGGCTGCTGCGCGCCCAGTTCGAGCCGGAACCGGACTACGAATGCTCGATCGAGGTCGATCCGCGGCGCGTTGAGGCAGGGCGCATGGCCTTCCTCGCCGGGCTGGGATTCAATCGCGTCTCGATCGGGGTGCAGGACTTCGACGCCGCGGTCCAGCAGGCGGTGCACCGCATTCAGAGCGAGGACGTGACGCGCCGTGTGATCACGGAGGCCCGCGCCAACGGCTTCCGCTCGGTGAACCTCGACCTGATCTACGGCCTGCCGATGCAGACGCTGGAGAGCTTTTCGGCGACGCTCGACAAGGTGCTCGATCTGGCGCCGGACCGCGTCGCCCTGTACAACTATGCGCACCTGCCGCGCGTGTTCCGTCCGCAGCGCCGCATCCGCCAGGCCGAGCTGCCGGCGCCCGAGACCAAACTCGACATCCTGACGCTCGCCATCGGGCGCCTCACACGCGCAGGCTATCTTTACATCGGCATGGACCACTTCGCCAGGCCGGACGACGAGCTTGCGGTGGCACAGCGCCAGGGCCGGCTGCAACGCAACTTCCAGGGCTATTCGACGCACCCGGAGTGCGACCTCGTCGGGTTCGGTGTCTCGTCGATCAGCCGCATCGGGCCGACCTATTACCAGAACTACAAGACGCTCGAGGAGTACGACGCGGCCCTAGAGGAGGGACGCCTGCCGGTCTGGCGCGGCATCGAGCTGACGCAAGATGACCTGCTGCGGCGCGCGGTGATCCAGGCGCTCGCCTGCCATTTCCGCCTCTCGATTGAATCGATCGAGGACGCCTACCTCGTCGACTTCAAGCAGTACTTCGCGCGCGAGCTGGAGGACCTGGCGCGCCTCGCGGACGAGGGGCTGGTCGAGCTGCAGCCCGACTGGATCGTGGTCACGCCGCGCGGCCGGCTGCTGGTGCGCGCGGTGTGCATGGTATTCGACAAGTACCTGCGCGCCACGCGCGAGCGCGAACGCTACTCGAAGGTCATCTAGGGTGGAGGCGCTGGGCGCGGCGTACTGGGCATTGCCCGTGGCGATGCTCGTCACCGGTTTTCTGTCCGGCGTGCACTGCCTCGGAATGTGCGGCGGCATCGTGAGCGCGTTCGCTGTCTTCGGCCGCGGGGCGGGGCAAGCGACGCTCGCGCTGCAGCCGCGCGGACACGCCTTCGGGCGTGAGCTCGCGCGCCAGCTCGCCTTCAACGCGGGGCGCATCGGCAGCTACGCCCTCGCCGGTGCGATCGCCGGGGCGCTGGGTGGTGCGGGTGCGACGGTCGTGGGCGCGCTCCCCTGGCAGGTTGCGCTCTACGTGCTCGCCAACCTGATGCTGGTCCTGGTCGGGCTCTACCTCGCCGGGGCAAGCGCCTGGCTCGGGCGCATCGAGGCGCTCGGCGCGCCGCTGTGGCGGCGCCTGCAGCCGCTTGCGGCCCGGCTGCTGCCGGCGCGCACGCTGCCGCAGAGCGTCCTCGCCGGACTGGTCTGGGGCTGGATTCCCTGTGGTCTGGTATACGCCGCGCTCGCGGTCGCCGCGCTTGCCGGCAGCGCCGAGCGCGGCGCGCTCGCCATGGTCGCCTTCGGCCTGGGCACGCTGCCCAACCTGCTCGCCGCTGGCCTCGCCGCCGCACGGCTGCGGGCCTTCGCCACGCGACGCGGCGTGCGCCTGGTGGCGGGGGGCGTGGTGCTCGGCTTCGGCGTTTTCGGGCTCGTCAACGCGACGAGCGTCGCCGAGGGGATCCGCAGCGGCGTTCTGGGCTTCTGAACGCGCCTCAGGCGAGGTGGGCGCGCGGATCGAATGGCGATGCGTCGCGCAGCTGCTCGTAGAGCTCGCGCTCGCGCGCCGACAGCGTCGCCGGCAGTGCGATGCTCAACACCGCGTACAGGTCGCCCGCGCCGCCCTCGGGCTTCGGCAACCCCCGGCCGCTCAGGCGCAGGCGCTGGCCGGACTTCGAGCCGGGCGGAATTTTCAAAGTCACGCGCGCGTCGAGCGTCGGAATCTCGACCGCCGCGCCGAGCGCGGCCTCCCACGGCGCGAGCGGCACGTCGATCCTCAGGTCATGCCCTTCGGCGCGAAAGCGCGGGTGCGGGCGCAGCTGCACGCTGAGGTACAGGTCGCCCGCGGGGCCGCCTGCGGCGCCCGGTCTGCCTTTGCCGCGCAGCCGCAGGCGCTGGCCGTCGGTGGTGCCGCGCGGAATGCGCACGCGTACCGGCTGCGCACCGACGTTCAGCGTCGTCTCCGCGCCGCGCGCGACATCCTCGAGGGCAAGCTGCACGCTGGCTTCGACATCGTCGCCGCGGCGGGGCCCGGCGCGCCGGCCGCGGCTGCCGAAGCCCTGAAAGCCGCGCGCGCCGCCCGGTCCAGCGAAGCCGCCGAACGAGGCGAACAGGTCGCCGAGATCGACGCCGCCCATGTGTCCGCCGCCGTGCACGTGAAAGCGGTCGAACCAGTCGGGCGGCGGGCGGAACTGCTCGCCGCTGCGATGCGCGCCCAGGCCGTCGTAGGCCGCGCGTTTTTTCGGATCCCTGAGCGTTTCGTAGGCCTCGGCGATTTCCTTGAACTGCGCCTCGGCATCCTTTTCCGTGGAGACGTCGGGGTGGTACTTGCGCGCCAGCCGGCGGTAAGACTTCTTGATGTCCTCGTCGCTCGCGCCACGCGCGACGCCGAGGATCTGGTAGTAGTCCTTGTACTTCATGCCCCGACAAGTGTAGCCGGGGCGGCGCGCGGCGTGCGCGCTGCGCGCGCGCGGCTGGCTGCGTCGGGCTGATCGGCCGCGCTAGCGGCTGGGCGTGCCGTCGGCGCCCGGCGCGTGCTCGAAGCGCGCCTGGCAGGCGACGCAGCGCGTCGCCGTGGGCATGGCCTCTAGCCGCACGTAGGGGATGTCGGCACCGCAGTCGGCGCACACGCCGAACTCGGGCGTGTGCAGCCGCACGCGCGCAGCGAGCATGTCGCGCAGCGCGGCAGCTTCGCGCTCGAGCGCGGCGGTCGCGAGCGCGTTTTCGAGCGCCGCGGTCGGCGCGTCGCTCGACGACTCGATTTCCCTGGCAGCGTCGGCCGCCATGTCGCCTCCCCCTTTGCGCAAAACCTCCGCGATCTCGGCGCGCAGGCTCGTGATCCGCTCGTGCATCAGCGCGTCAAGGTGCTCGCGCTGCTCGATCGTCAGGTAGTGGTAATGCTGCATGCGACTAGCGGCAGACCAGCACCGGCACCTTCGAGTGCGTCAGGACCTTGGTGGTTTCGCTGCCGAGGATCAGTCCGGTCAGCCCGCGCCGGCCATGACTGGCCATCACGATGAGGTCGCACTTGCGCGCGCGCGCGGTGCGGGTGATGCCTTCCCAGGCCTGGTCCTTGGTCACCCAGGTCGTCTTGCAGGGCACGCCGGCAACCTGTGCCGCGATCTCCACGGCGGCGAGTGCCTTCTTCGCTTCCTTCTCGGCGAGGTCTTTGTAGCGCTTCGGCGTCACTTCGGGCACGTACACCGCCGCCTCTCCGTACATCGGCGGCACGTACGGCGGGATCACGTAGACGCCGGTCAATTTCGCGCCGAGCTTCTTCGCCAGCGCCGCCGCGGCCTTTACCGCCTTGGCTGACAGGCGCGAGCCGTCCGTCGGAACCAGGATGTGCTTGTACATGGACTCCTCTCCTTGCCGCCGGCCCTTGCCGGCGCAGCGTTAGGTCTTTGCGCTTAGCCTAAACAGGGGCGCCCCCCTGCGCTTGACGCAGGTCAAAGGCACGGGCCATGCCGTTCGCGCCCGCGGCCGGATGGGGCTAGCGCGTCTTGAGGCCGTTGCGCGCGAGTTCGGCCAGGCCGGTGCTGTCGCGCAGGGTGATCTCGCGCCGCGCCACCGTGATGAGCCCGAGCTGAGCGAGCTCTCGCAGTAGGCGCGAGAAGGTTTCCTTGGTGACGCCGAGATGCGAGGCGATCACGGTTTTGGTCGTCGGCAGACGCACACGCGCCACGCCGTCCTCACCGGTCTCGGCGTGCGCGTCAAGGTAGGCTGCCACGCGCTGCAGGCCGCCGCGCAGGCTGGAAGCCTCGACGTCTGCGACGAGCGCGTGCATGCGTTGGCTGAGACTCGCAATCAGGCTGCGGGCGAAACGCGGATCGCGCTCGAGCAGCGCGAACACCGGCTCTGCCGGAAGCTGGACGAGCAGGCTATCCGCGAGCGCGATCGCGTCCACCGGGCAGGGTTTCTCGAGAAACATCACGGCCTCGCCGAACGTCTCTCCCGGTCCGACCAGGCGCAGCACCTTCTCTTCCCCGGCATCCGTGCGTAGCGCCAGCTTCACCATGCCGTAGCCGACGGCGTAGAAACCGGTCACCGGATCGCCGCGCCGGATCACGGCCGTGCCGCGATGCACATGCTGCGAGCGCGCATGACGCGCGAGCTCGGCGAGGCTTTGACGCGGGGCCGAGCGAAACATCGGCAGGTTGGCGATCACGCCTTCCAGCATCGCTGGCCCACGCCGCGTCTCCGACTGCATGTCCGTGTCGATCGCTTCCGGTTGAGGGGGTTGTATGCCTCGCGGGGCCGATCGAAATTGAGATGGATCAACTTCTTTCGGGCGCGCGGGTCTGACCTGGGCTTATTCAAGGTCAAAGACCCCCGCAGCGACGCCGGTTACTGTGCGCCATTGACTCCGCTTCGAGCCGGCTCTGATGCAGGACAGCTTTTCGATCCGCGGCAAGCAGGCGCTGGCATTGGTGCAGGGCGGCATGGGCGTCGGCATCTCGGCGCACCGCCTTGCCGGCAGCGTGGCGTACGCGGGCGGCGTCGGCACGGTCTCGAGCGTCGACCTGCGCCGGCACCACCCCGATTTGATGCGCGCCACCGGGCGCAGCCGCGACAAGGCGGCGATCGAAAGCGCCAACCTCGTTGCGCTCGACCGCGAGATCCGCGCCGCGCGCGCGCTCGCGCGCGGCAACGGCCTCATTGCGGTCAACGTCATGCGGGCGGTTTCGCAGTACGCGGACTACGTGCGCCAGTCCTGTGCGAGCGGCGCCGATGCGATCGTCGTCGGCGCCGGTCTGGCGCTCGACCTGCCGGAGCTGACCCAGGACTGGCCCGACGTGGCGCTGGTGCCGATCGTTTCCGAGGCGCGCGCAGCAGCGCTCATCCTGCGTCGCTGGCTGCGGCGCGGCCGCGCGCCCGATGCGATCGTGATCGAGCACCCGCGCTATGCCGGCGGCCACCTCGGTGCGGCGCGGCTTGACGAGGTGGGCGATGCGCGCTTCGACTTCGAGCGCGTGCTGCCCGAGGTCCGCAGCGCGCTGCACGCGGCGGGGCTCGACGCCGATGCCATCCCGCTCATTGCGGCGGGTGGCATCAATTCGCCGGCGCGCATCGCCGCCGCGCGAGCCGCCGGCGCCGCGGCGGTGCAGGTCGGCACGCCGTTTGCCGTGACCGCCGAGTGCGATGCCCATCCGAATTTCAAGCGCGTGCTCGCCGAGGCGAAGCACGAGGACATTGCGGTGTTCATGAGCGTTGCCGGGCTGCCGGCGCGTGCCGTACGCACGCCTTGGCTTGCCGCCTACCTGGAAAAGGAAAGCCTGCTGCAGCGCCGCGCCAAGCCGCGCCGCCAGTGCACGCTCGCCTGGGACTGCCTCGCGCAGTGCGGGCTGCGCGACGGCCTGCCGCGCGCCGGGCAGTTCTGCATCGATCATCACCTCGCGGCGGCGCTGCGCGGCGACATCGAGCGGGGCCTTTTCTTCCGCGGTTCGGAAGCGCTGCCCTTCGGCGCCGAGATCCGCAGCGTGCGCGAGCTGTTCGACCATTTGCTCGAACGCCAGGCGCTCGCCGCGGCCGCTTGACAGCCGCCGCTGCATTGCGGGATGTTGTTCGCATGCTTCGACGCTTTCTAGGCGTGTTGCTCGCACTGTGGGCGCCGCTCGCGCTCGCGCAGGCGCCGCTGGTGCAGGCGCAGGGCAAGGTGCGCTACGTCAGTGGCGGCATCGGTGTCGGCGAGCGCCTCGAGCTGGCGGCAATGCACGCCGAATTCAACGTGCACATGACCTTCGCCGTGAGGCGCGCGGGCAATTACCTCGCCGACGTGGCGGTGCGCGTCGAAGACGCGAGTGGGCGGGCGTTGCTCGACGCGCTGAGCGACGGCCCCTGGCTGTACGCGCGGCTCGCCCCTGGGCGCTACCGGCTGCGCGCCGCGTACGCCGGCGTCGAGCAGACGCGGGCATTCCAGGTGCGCGCCGGAGGCCACACCGAGCTCTACCTGTACTGGGACGACCCCTCGGCGCACGAGCGACACGGCACGAACGCCGCCGGCAGCGTGCCCGCCGAACGGCGACAATAGCCGCCGCGCGTCGCAGACGCCGGCGGCGCGTAGCGCCTGCCCCGCGATGTCGCCCACTGCCTATCTCGTCGCCAAGTCGATTCACGTCGGCTGCGTCGTCGTCAGCCTCGCCGGCTTCGGCGCGCGCGGTCTGCTGATGCTCGCCGGTTCGCCCTGGCTGTCGGCGCGCTTCGTGCGCGTGGCGCCGCACGTGGTCGACAGCCTGCTGCTGGCGAGCGCGCTGTGGCTCGCCTGGCTGCTCGGGCAGTACCCGTTCGTTGACGCCTGGCTGACGGCCAAGGTGCTGGGATTGCTGGCCTATATCGGCTTCGGCATGGTGGCGCTGCGGCGCGGGCGTACCCGGGGCGTGCGCATTGCCGCCCTCGCCGGTGCGCTGGCGGCGGCGGGTTACGTCGTCGCGGTGGCGCTGACCCGGGACCCGCGCGGGCCGCTCGTCTGGCTGGGCGTTTAGCCGGCGGCGCGCCCCGTCCGCGCTCCCCGGGAGGCCGCAAGTTCAGGCAGAATTTGCGTTTCCGCACGACGCAAGCAGGCGAGGCGCATCGAGGACGGCCATGGAAACCGTGGAATTCAAGGTGGAAGGTTTGCACTGCGACGGCTGCGTGAAAAGCGTGACGCGCATGCTGAACGGCGTCGCGGGTGTCGAAAAGGTCGATGTGTCGCTCGCCGAAGGCAAGGCGAGCGTGCAGTTCGATCCCGCGAAAGCCGGGCTTCCGGAATTCAAGCGAGCCGTCGAGCGCGCAGGCTTCAAGTGCCCCTGATCGCCGGCGCGTGCCGGCGCCCATGGGCGGCGGCGCTCGCCGCGCTGATCTGCGCGAGCGCACTTGCTGCGGACCCCGCCGACAAGGCCAAACCGCGGGAGGCCGGCAAGGCAGCGGCGCAGAAACCCGCCGCCGCCAAGCCCTTCCCGCCGACACCGGTGCGCGCGGCGCGCGCCAGGGCCGCGCCCGCGGTCGACGAAACGCGTGCGGTCGGCAGCCTGCGCGCCGACGAGTCGGTGATGATCCGCCCGGAAATCGCCGGCCGCGTGGCGCGCATTGCCTTCGCCGAAGGCCAACGCGTGCAGCGCGGCGAGCTGCTGGTGGCGCTGGACGACGCGGAGTACCGCGCGCTCGTCGCGTCGGCGGCGACACAGGCCAAGCTCGACGCCCAGCGCCTGGCACGCGCAGAGGATCTCTACAAGAAGAAGTTCATCAGCAGCCAGGCGCTCGACGAGCAGCGCGCGAACTACGCGCGCTCGCTCGCCAAGCAGCGCGAGGACGAGGCGAAGCTCGCCAAGACGCAGGTGTACGCCCCGTTTGCCGGGATCGCCGGGCTGCGCCAGGTGAGCGAAGGCGCCTTCGTCGCCGCCGGCACCGACATCGCGCGGCTCGACAAGATCGACGTCATCAAGCTGGACTTCCGCGTGCCCGAGGTCTTTCTCGGACGGCTCGCGGCGGGGCAGCCGCTGCGCATCGCGGTCGACGCCTATGCCGAAGCGGACTTCAGCGGCCAGATCTACGCCATCGAGCCCGCGGTCGACGAGCAGACGCGCACCGTGCTGGTGCGCGCGCGGGTCGGCAATCCCGAGCTGCAGCTGCGCCCGGGCATGTTTGCGCGCGTCAACCTCCAGCTCGGCGTGCGCGAGCAGGCGGTCTGGGTGCCGGAGGAGGCCATCGTGCCGCGCGGGCGCGAAAGCTACCTGTTCCGCGTCGTCAATGGCAAGGCAGAGGAGGTGCGCGTGCGCACCGGTGCGCGCAAGGTCGGCGAAGTCGAGATCGTCGATGGCGTCGCGGCGGGCGACCTGGTCGTCACCGAGGGCAACCATCGCCTGCGCCCGGGCGCCGCGGTCGCGGTGACCGGTAGCGGCGCGCCGCCCAAGCCGAAGGCGGAGGCGCCGGCGGGGAAGGGCTGAGCCTCGTCCGCGCACGGCGGGCGTTGACCCGGTCCCCGATCGTGCGCCGCCGTCGATCTAGCCTCGAGCACATCTAGATGCGTCTTCCGGAAATCTGCATCCAGCGCCCGGTCTTCGCGACCGTCATGAGCCTGTTGATCGTGCTCCTCGGCGTGATTTCCTTTGACCGCCTGACGGTGCGCGAGTACCCGAAGATCGACACGCCGGTGGTTTCGGTGCGCACGGTGTACAAGGGCGCCAGCGCGCAGGTGATCGAGTCGCAGATCACGCAGCCGCTGGAGGATTCGCTTTCCGGCATCGAGGGCGTGCGCACGCTCAAGTCGGTGTCGCGCGAGGAGGTGAGCCAAATCACCATCGAGTTCGTCACCGAGCGCGACGTCGACGCGGCGGCGAACGACGTGCGCGACCGCGTGGCGCGGGTGCGCGCGCGCCTGCCGGAGGAAGCGGACGACTCGGTGGTGTCGAAGATCGAGGCCGACGCGCAGGCGATCATGTGGCTCGCGTTTTTCTCGGAGCGCCACAGCTCGCTCGAACTGTCGGACTACGCCGACCGCTACGTCGCCGATCGGCTGAAGACGCTGCCCGGGGTGGCTTCCGTAATCATCGGCGGCGCGCGCCAGTACGCGATGCGATTGTGGATCGACCGCGAGCGGCTCGCCGCCTACGCGCTCGCGGTGCAGGACGTGGAGAACGCGCTGCGCCGGCAGAACGTGGAGATCCCTGCCGGCCGCATCGAGTCCGCGCAGCGCGAGTTCACCGTGCTCGCGGAGTCCGATCTGCGCACCGCCGAGCAGTTCAACAACATGATCATCGCCGAGAGCCGCGGCTACCCGGTGCGACTGCGCGACGTCGGCATCGCGCGTCTGGGCGCGCTCGACGATCGCAACATCGTGCGGGTGAACGGCAACCCGGCGGTGGGGCTCGGGGTGGTGAAGCAGTCGACCGCCAACACCCTCGAGGTGGCGCGTGCGGTGAAGGCCGAGGTGGCGCGCCTGCGCGACGGCTTGCCCGAGGGCATGACGCTGCGCGTGGCTTTCGACTCGTCGATCTTCATCGAGCGCTCGATCGAGGCGGTCTACAAGGTGCTCGGCGAGGCGGTGCTGCTGGTGGTGCTCGTCATCTTCCTTTTCCTGCGCTCGGTGCGCTCGACGCTGATTCCGTTCGTCACGATCCCGGTGTCGCTGGTCGGCGCGTTCTTCTTCCTCTACGTGCTCGGTTTCTCGGTCAACGTGCTGACGCTGCTCGGCATCGTGCTGGCGGTGGGCTTGGTGGTGGATGACGCGATCGTGGTGCTCGAGAACTGTCATCGCCACGTCGAACGAGGCAAGGCGCCGCGCCCGGCTTCGATCGAAGGTGCCAAGGAGATCGCCTTCGCGGTGGTCGCGATGTCGCTCACCCTGGTCGCGGTGTTCACACCGCTCGCCTTCCAGCAGGGGCGCACCGGGCGGCTGTTCACCGAGTTCGCGCTGACGGTGGCCGGTGCGGTCGCGGTCTCCGGCTTCGTCGCGCTGACGCTCACGCCCATGATGTGCTCGCGCATCCTCAAGGCGCACGAATCGCACGGCCCGGCCTACCAGGCCATGGAGCGCTTTTTCCACGCCTTGACCGCCGGCTACCGCCGGCTGCTCGGCGGGACGCTGGCGATGCGTTGGCTGGTGGGCATCGTGTTTCTCGCCATTCTGGGAGGCGCGGTGGCCACCTATGCTGCGCTGAAGAAGGAGCTCTCGCCGCTCGAGGACCGCGGCTTTTTCCTGTCGTGGATTCTCGCGCCGGAGGGCGCCTCGATGGACTACACCGATGCCAACGTGCGCGCGGTGGAGCGCGTCTATGCGGATATACCGGAGATCGTCAACACCTTCGCGGTGGTGGCGCCCGGGCTCGACCGCCCCAACCCGGTGAACCTGGGCATCACCTTCAGCCAGCTCAAACCCTGGGAGCAGCGCAGGCGCAAAACGCGGGAGATTACCGCGCAGCTGCGCCCCAAGCTGTTCGCGACGCTGCCGGGCGTGCTCGCGTTTCCAGTCGATCCGCCCTCGCTCGGCCAGAGCTTCCGCAACCCGCCGGTGCAGTTCGTCGTGCAGGCAGACAGCTACGAGGCGCTCGAGAAGGCGGGCAACGCGCTGCTGGCCGAAGTACGCGGGAGCCAATCGATCGTCAACGCGGACACCGATCTGAAGCTGAACAAGCCCCAGCTTGCGGTCGACATCGATCGCGACAAGGCGGCCGCAGTCGGCGTCGACATCGAAACCATCGGCCGCACGCTCGAGACGCTGCTCGGCGGACGCCAGGTGACGCGCTTCAAACGCGAGGGCAAGCAGTACGACGTCATGGTGCAGCTCGAGCTGCGCGACCGCAACACGCCGGCCGACCTGACCGCGATCTACGTGCGCGCCAAGGACGGGCGCCTGGTTCAGCTTTCGAACCTGGTTGCCGTGCGCGAAACCGTGGCAGCCAAGGAGCTGAACCACTTCGACCGACAGCGTGCGGTGACCCTGTCGGCAAACGTCGCGCCGGGTTACTCGCTCGGCGAGGCGCTCGCGTTTCTCGATCAGGCCTCGGACAAGGTGCTGCCGAAGAGCGCGCGCACCGCACTGGACGGCCAGTCGCGCGAGTTCCGCGAATCGGGTGCCACGCTGGCGCTCACCTTTGCTCTGGCGCTGGTCTTTATCTACCTCGTGCTCGCGGCCCAGTTCGAAAGCTTCGTATCACCGCTCATCATCATGCTGACGGTGCCGCTCGCCGCTCTCGGTGCACTGCTCACGCTGTTGGCCACCGGCAATTCGATCAACGTCTACTCGCAGATCGGGCTGGTGATGCTCATCGGCCTGATCACCAAGAACGGCATCCTGATCGTCGAGTTCGCCAACCAGCTGCGGTCACGCGGCCTGGGCAAGCTCGAGGCGGTGATCGAGTCCTCGACGCTCCGCCTGCGTCCGATCCTGATGACTTCGCTCGCCACCGTGCTCGGCGCGCTGCCGCTGGCGCTGGCAGCCGGGGCGGGCTCGGAGGCACGCCAGGCGATCGGCTGGGTGGTGGTTGGCGGCGTCTCGGTGGGAACGCTGTTCACGCTGTTCGTCATTCCGACGGCATACTTGCTGCTCGCGCGCGACACGCCACCGCTGCAGGCGCAGCCGGCCGCGGGCGGCACGATGGAGGCCAGGGAGGCATGAGCGAGGGGCTTTTTTCGAACGACACGGCGCTCGTCACGGGCGCGGCGAGCGGCATCGGCCGTGGCATCGCCGAGGCGCTGACGCGCGAGGGCGTGCGCGTGCTGGGCGCCGACCTGAAGGGTGCGGACCTGGAGGTCGACCTGTCGCAGCCGGGCGAGGCGCAGCGGCTGGCTGCGGAGGCTGTCGCGCAGCTGGGCAAGGTGTCGATCTTCGTGCACAGCGCGAGCCCGCGCCGGCGCGAGGAGGACACCGCGCTCGAGGTCAGCGAGGCCACCTGGCGCGCGATGCTGGAAGTGAACCTCACGGCCGGCTTCCTGCTCGGCCAGGCGCTCGGCCGTCACATGCGCGATGCCGGCGTCAAGGGCCGCATGCTCTACATCACCTCGCTGCACGCGGAATCGCCGCGCAACCTGCCGCACTACAGCGCCTCGAAAGCCGGCCAGACGATGCTCATGAAGGACCTGGCGCGAGCGCTCGCGCCGCACGGCATCCGCGTCAACGCGCTGGCGCCGGGCGCCATTCCGGGCGGCGGCTTCAACGCGGCGCAGAACCCCGGGCTGCTCGCGTGCATCCCGATGGGGCGCATGGGCACGCCGCAGGACGTCGCCGCCATGGCGCTCGCCGTCCTTTCGGAGCGCTTCGCCGCCTACGTCACCGGCACGACGATCGTCGTCGACGGCGGCATCGCATTGCATAATTGGATCGATCGGCGCGGCTAAGTCGTCCGCGCCAGGGACGAATCCAGAGGCGCTGATGGCCGTTTCCAGATACCACGTCCGCCCCGCGGACGTGAAACCCTATTCACCGGCGAACCACGTCGGCACGCGCAACCGCCGCCTGATCGGCGCCGAGACGGTCGGCGCGAAGCAGCTCGAGATGCTGATCGGCGAGATCGCGCGCGGCAAGGGCGCGCTCGCGCACGCGCATCCGGGCATCGAGCAGGTCTGCTACCTGCTGGAGGGCACGGCGCACGTCGAGGTTGCCGGCGAGGCCTTCGACATGGCGCCCGGCGAGGCCTGCTTCTTTCCGCCCGATGCGCCGCATGTGTTCACCGTGACCAGCGCGCGCGCGAAGGTGATGGTGATCTACGCGCCGCCCTACGAGGAGAATCCGGCGCGCCGCGTAACGCATGGCCAGGACTGACGCCGCCGAGACGCCACCGAAGGCGGGCTGGCAGCCGCTGGAGGGCCTGCGGGTGGTCGATTTCTCGATGCTCGTGCCGGGGCCCTTCGCCTCGGCAATTCTCGCCGACCTCGGCGCCGACGTGATCAAGGTCGAATCGCCGCGCGGTGACCCTGCGCGCCGCTTCATCCCGACGCAGTTCGGCCCGGAAAACCGCAACAAGCGCTCGATCGCGATCGACCTCAAGTCGCCCGCCGCCGCCACGGTCGTCGCGCGCCTCGTGCGCCAGGCCGACATCGTCCTCGAAGGCTTCCGCCCCGGCGTCGCCGAGCGCCTGGGGATCGACTACGGGACGCTTTCCAAGCTGAACGGCCGCCTTGTCTACTGCTCGATCTCGGGCTACGGCCAGAGCGGACCGTGGCGCGAGCGTCCCGGGCACGACGTGAACTACATCGCTGCGGCCGGCGGGCTCGCCTATCCGGGACAGTGGCGCCAGCCGCCCGGGCGCGCCTCGGTGGCCTTTGCCGACATGGGCGGTGCGAGCTTTGCGGCGATCGCCGTGCTCGCGGCGCTCGCCGAGCGGGCGCGCAGCGGGCGCGGCGTGCGCGTCGATCTGTCGCTGTTCGAGGCCGCGTTCTTCTGGGTCGCGATGCGCCACGGCCTCGACGCCGGGGTCGATCCGCGCGCGCACCTTTTCCCGGTGAACGACGTATTCGAAACAGCCGACGGCAAGCGCCTCACCCTCGGTATCCTCGAGGAGCATTTCTGGCAGAACTTCGTCCGTTGCGTGGCCGACATCGCGCCGGATCTCGGCGGCGAGGCGTATGCGAGCGATGACAAACGCCGTACGGCGGGCGATGCGCTGTCGGCGCGCCTGGCGGAGGTGCTGCGCATGAAGACGGCAGACGAATGGCTCACGCTGCTCGCCGCGAACGACGTGCCGGTGGATGCTTGCCTGTCGCCGGCGGACGCGGCCACGTTGCCGCAGATTGCGGCGCGCGGCGGCGTGGTCGAGTCGGGCGGTGCGCGCTACGCGCGCTTCCCGGTGATCGCCGAGACCGCGCGCGGTGCGCGCCGCGCCACGACCATCCGCCGCGCGGCGCCGCGGCTCGGCGAACATACGCGCGAGCTGCTCGTCGAACTGGGCTTCGACGACGGCGAGATCGCTGAACTGGTGCGTGCGCAGGCGGTGCGCCTCGGCTAGCGCCGGCGCAGCGAAGGAGGAACGATGAATCGCAATGCCGTTTGGCCAGTCATCATGATCGTGCTCGGGGTGGTGCTGCTGGCGCACAACCTGGGCTATCTGCCGTTCGCCCAGCTGCGCGCCATCGTCGGCACCTGGTGGCCCATGGTGCTGATCGTCATCGGCGTCGCCGCGCTGGTGCAGAAGAAAGGCAAGTAGCGAAGATGGATTTCGCCTTCACGCCCGAGCAGCAGCGCATCCGCGAGGCGATCGCCAAGCTCTGCGCGCAGTTCGACGACGCGTACTGGCTGACCAAGGACCGGGAAGGCGGTTTCCCGCTCGAGCTGCACCAGGCGCTGGCACGCGACGGCTGGCTCGGCATCGCGATGCCCGAGGACTGCGGCGGCGCGGGGCTCGGCATCCAGGAAGCCGCGGTGATGATGCAGGCGATCGCCGAGTCGGGCGCCGGCTTTTCCGGCGCCTCCGCGGTGCACATGAACGTCTTCGGCCTCAATCCGGTCGTGGTGTTCGGCACGCCGGAGCAGAAACAGCGCATGCTGCAGCCGCTCATCGCCGGCACGGAGCGTTCCTGCTTCGCGGTGACCGAGCCGAACACCGGCCTCAATACCACGCGTATCAAGACCAAGGCCGAGAAAAAGGGCGACCGCTACCTCGTATCCGGCCAGAAGGTGTGGATCTCGACTGCGCAGATCGCCGAGAAGGTGCTGCTGCTGGCGCGCACCACGCCGCTCGAGGAGGTGAAAAAGCCGACCGACGGACTGTCGCTGTTTTACACCGATTTCGACCGCAGCCACATCGAGGTGCGCGAGATCGAAAAGATGGGCCGCAAGGCGGTCGACTCGAACCAGGTGTTCTTCGACGGCCTGCCGGTGCCCGAGGCCGACCGCATCGGCGAGGAGGGACGCGGTTTCGAGTACATCCTGCACGGCATGAACCCGGAGCGCATCCTGATCGCGGCCGAATCGGTCGGCCTCGGGCGCTGCGCGCTGGCGCGCGCCGCGGACTATGCCAAGGCGCGCGTCGTGTTCGATCGGCCGATCGGGCAGAACCAGGCCATCCAGCATCCGCTGGCGCATAACTGGATGAACCTCGAGGCGGCGAATCTCATGGTGATGAAGGCCGCCTGGCTCTACGATCAGAACCTGGCCTGCGGTGCCGAGGCGAATGCCGCCAAATACCTCGCGGGGGAGGCCTCGTTCGACGCCTGCCAGCAGGCGGTGATGACCCACGGCGGCTTCGGCTACGCCAAGGAGTATCACGTCGAGCGCTACCTGCGCGAGTCGCTCATCGGGCGCATCGCGCCGGTGAGCCCGCAGCTGGTGCTCTGCTTCATTGCCGAGCGCGTGCTCGGTCTGCCCAAGTCTTACTGAATGAAGGAGAAACGCGAAATGGACACGCAAGCATTTACTGCTGCAGCACGCGCCGAAGGCTACGACGAGATCGTCGAGCGCGAGATGCCCGCCGGATTCCGCGACGCGGAGCATCAGCATGCCTTCGACGCCCGCATTCTGGTGACCGAGGGCGAGTTCACCATCACCATGCGCGGTGCGACGCGTACTTACCACCCGGGCGAAAGCTTCGAGGTGCCGGCCGGCACGCCGCACGCGGAGGCAGTGGGCGAGACGGCGCTGCACTTCACCGTGGCGCGGCGTCACCGGAAGACCTGAGCCGGCGCCGATGCGCACCGACTTCGCCGCGCTGATCACGGCGCGCTTCGGTCTTGCCGCCGGGGCGGGTCGAGAGATGTCCGCCGAGGGCACGCTCGCCACGATGCTCTCGCACCGCGTCTGCCGCGCCTACACCGACCAAGCGGTGAGCGAGGAACTGATGCAGCTGCTGTTCGCCGCCGCGTTCTCGGCGCCGTCGAAATCCGACCTGCAGCAGGCGACCGTGCTGCGCGTGATCGATCCCGCGAAGCGCGCCACGCTCGAGGGCTGGCTCGCGTCGATGCCGTGGATCGCCGCTGCGCCGCAGTTGATGATCTTCTGCGGCGACAACCGGCGCACGCGCAGGATCGCCGAATTACGCGGCAAGCCGTTCCCCAACGACACGCTCGACATGTTCATGAATGCAGCGGTCGACGCCGGCATCGTGCTGCAGGCTTTCGTCACCGCGGCCGAGTCCGCCGGCCTTGGCTGCTGTCCCCTGAGCCTGGTGCGCGACCGCGCGCGCGACCTGGCGGGGCTGCTCGAACTGCCGCCGTACGTCTTCCCGGTCGCCGGGCTTGCGCTGGGTTATCCGGCGACGCCGGGCGAGATCCACATGCGCCTGCCGCTCTCGCTGACCGTGCAGACCGACCGCTACGACGACCGCGATTTCGAAGCGCAGCTCGAGGCCTACGACCGGCGCCGCGAGACCGCGCGGCCGACGCCGCGCGCGAAGCAGCGCGACGCCGGGCGTTTCGGCATCGTCGAGCCCTACAGCTGGTCGGAAGACAAGGCGCGCCAGTACGCGGTACCCCACCGCGCTGACTTTGGCGATTTCGTCCGCGCGCAGGGCTTCGCGCTGGAATAGGGCGGCTCAGGCTGCGCCGGCACATCGGTTTGCTCGCCGTATGGCCTTGACCCGCAGCCGATCGCTTCTCGTCGCCCTCGCCGTGCTGCTCGGGCTGCTCGTGCTTTCCGGGGTCAGGCCCTACGACCGCCTGACCTGGCTGCTGGAAGTGGCGCCGATCCTCATCGCGGTGCCCGTCCTGTGGGCGACGTATCGTCGCTTCCCTCTTACCACGCTGCTGTATGTCTGCATCTTCCTGCACGCGCTCGTGCTGATGCTCGGCGCGGCATACAGCTACGCGCGCGTGCCGCTCGGCTTCCAGATTGCGGAGCTGCTCGGACTGGAGCGGAACCCGTACGACAAGATCGGGCACTTCTTCCAGGGTTTCGTCCCGGCGCTCGTCGCGCGCGAAATTCTCATCCGCGGCGCGTACCTGCGCGGCCGCAACATGCTGGCCTTCATTGTCGTTTGCATCGTCCTCGCGATCAGCGCGGCGTACGAGCTGATCGAGTGGGCCGCCGCCCTGGTGCTCGGCCAGAGTGCGGAGGAGTTCCTCGGCACGCAGGGCTATGTCTGGGACACGCAGTCCGACATGTTCCTCGCGGTGATCGGTGCGGTGACGGCCTTGTGGCTGCTATCGGCCGTGCAGGATCGTCAGATCCAGCGCCTGCAGCGCGCGGCAAGCAGCAGCGCGACGCGACCTGAAAGGTCGCTCGGTTAGCGGGTCGACGAGAAACGGTCATCGACCTGTGACGCAGGAGCAGGTTCCACACCCCCAAGGAGAGTGCAATGTCGGAGACGGATCTGAAAAAGGGCCGCGAGATGCGGCGCACACTGCTCGGTGACGCCTACGTCGACCGGACCGCGGCGACCACCTATAGCGACCCGTTGATGCGAAAGTTCATCGATCTCGCCAGCGAGACGGTGTTCGGCACGCTGTGGACGCGGCCGGGGCTCGATCTCAAGACGCGCACGCTGATCACCTTGATCTCGGACGCCTCGACTGGCCGCGAGCCCGAGCTGGCGATTCACCTGCGCATGGCGCGGCGCCAGGGCTGGACCGAAGAGGAGCTGAGCGAGGCCATCCTTCACCTGCTCGGCTACGTGGGGGCGCCGTTGGTGCGCGACGCGATGCTGGTCGCGACACGGGTCTTCACTGAATTGCGCGCCGAGGGCCTGCAGGCCTGAGCCGGGCGACACATCGCGAGCTTGGCAGCCGAGATCGCACCGCGCACTGCCCGCGCCTGTCCGGCATGGTCAACTCCACGTCCGGGTTCAACAACCAGCCCGCCGTGATCAATGGCTGCACTGACCTCAGTGTCGAGGCGTTCGGTCCAACCATCGGCGCGCATGCGCGCAGCGCGGTCGGGCTTGCGGAACTTCCGTTCGGCATTCCTGTCGAGATTGACGGAGAAATTGAGCTGCGTCCGACAACGTGACGATACAATCGCATGCGCTCCGTAGCGTCGGCTGACGCGACGCACACCGCCCGTGCAATGAAAACGCTGAATTACCTCGCCTACGGCTCGAATCTGCACCCTCAGCGGCTCGCCGCACGCGTGCCGTCGGCGCGGCCCCTGGGCGTGGTGCCGCTGCACGGCCGAAGGCTGAGTTTCCACAAGCGCGGCAGGGATCTTTCCGGCAAGTGCCTGCTCTACCTGACGCAGAATCCGTGTGACGTGGTCTTCGGCGTGCTCTACGAGATCGCGCAGACCGAGAAGGTGCAGCTCGATCGCGTCGAGGGCGCGGGACGGGGCTACGACGAGGAACGACTCGACGTGTCGGTCGGCGGCAAGCGCTACGCGTCGTTCCTTTACGCGGCGAGCGCGTCGCACATCGACCGGTCGCTCAGTCCCTTTCACTGGTACAAGCGCTTGGTGGTCGCCGGCGCGCGCCATCATCGCCTGCCGCAGGCCTACATCGCGGCGCTCGAGGCCGTGCGCGCGGTGTCGGATGCGGACCATAAACGTGTGCGAGAGCAGGAAGCGCTGCTCGCGCGGATGGAAAGAACCGGATGAACGCGCTCGATCGCGTGCACACGCTGACCTTCGACGCCTTCGGCACGATCCTCGACCTGGGCGGCAGCCACGCGCCGCGCCTGGCGGCGTTCCTCGAGGCGAAGGGCGTGGAGATGACGGCGGCCACGCTGTGGGGCCGCTGGCGCACGCGGCAGCGCATCGAGCAGTACCAGGACAACCAGTTCTGCGCCGGCCACTACGGCTACCTGGACTCGAGCCGCCGCGCGCTGCTCTACACGCTGCGCGCCCTCAAGCTGCCGTTCGATGCGGCCGATATCGAGCGCATCATGCAAGGCTGGCAGGAACTCAAGCCCTTTCCCGACGCGTTGCCGGGGCTTGCGCGGCTCAAGGGTCGCTTCAAGCTCGCAGTGCTGTCGAACGGCGAGCGCGACTATCTCGCCTACCTGGTGAAGCAGTGCATGCCGTTCGACTTCGCGGCCGTGATCTCGGTGCAAGAGGTCGGCGTGTTCAAGCCCAATCCGCAGGTCTACCGCTATGCCGCGCGCGTGCTGAACGCGGAGCCGCACGAGCTCATGATGGTCTCGGCGCACAGCTTCGATGCGGTGGGCGCGCGCACTTCCGGCTACCGTGCGGCCTACGTCAACCGCTACGACCTACCCTACGACGAGACGCCCTACCGCGCCGACCTCGAGGCGCGCGACTTCCTCGATCTGGCGACGCAGCTGGGTTGCGCGTAGTCGCGCCGCGCTCAGCTCTGCAGCGCTGCCTCGTAGCCCTCTTCCTTCACCGCCGCGATCAGGGCCTGTGCGTCGGCGCTGCCCTGGACCACGGCCTGCGCCTTTTCCAGACTGACGTCGGCCGATTCGACGCCGGGCACCTTGGCGAGCGCCTGGCTCACCGCCGCGACGCAGTGGTTGCAGGTCATGCCGCTGACCTTGAGAGTGGTGGCTTGCATCGTCGTACTCCTCGTGCTTCGAAAATGTGGGATCTTCAGTGCGCCGCGGTTGCAGGCGCGGTGCCAGGGGCGACGTGCACACCGCGGCCGGGACCGACCGCCGGCGGTCCGCCCTGCGCAGGCACGCGCCGCAGGCGCAGGCTGTTGGTGACCACGAAGACGCTGGACAGCCCCATCGCCAGCCCGGCGAGCATCGGGTTGAGCGTCAGTCCCCAGGCCGGGTAGAAGACGCCCGCGGCGAGCGGGATCAGCAGGATGTTGTAGATGAAGGCCCAGAACAGGTTGCCGCGGATGGTGCGCATCGTGCGCCGCGCCACCTCGAAGGCGTTCAGCAGGCCGCCGAGGTCGCCGCGCGTCAGCGTAACGTCGGCCGCCTCGATGGCGATGTCGGTGCCGGTCGCAACGGCGACCCCGACCTCGGCCTGCGCCAGTGCGGGCGCGTCGTTGATGCCGTCGCCGACGAACGCCACGCGGCGGCCTTCGGCCTGCAGGCGCTGCACCGCTTCGGCCTTGGCCGAGGGCAGCACTTCGGCGGCGACATCGTCGAGTCCCGCCTGGCGTGCGATGGCCTGCGCGGTGCGCGTACTGTCACCGGTGACCATGCCGACGCGCAGACCGCGCGCCTTGAGCGCGGCGACGACCGCGCCCGACTCGGGTTTTAGGGGGTCGGCGACGCCGAGCACGCCCCAGGCCACGCCGTCGACCGCGAGCCAGATCGGCGTGCGCGCGCGCTCGGCGAGCCCGGCCGCCCGCGCGGCAAGCGACTCGCCCGAGACGCCTTCGCGCGCCAGCAGGCGCTCGGCGCCGAGCAGCACGCTCTTGCCTTCGACCATGGCCTTCACGCCATAGCCGGGAATCGCTTCGAAGCGTTCCGCCTGTGGATGCGCGACGCCGCGCGCCCGGGCGGCGCCGAGAATCGCCGCGGCAAGCGGGTGTTCGCTGCCGGCATCCGCGCCGGCGGCGAAGCGCAGGACCTCCGCGGTCTCGCGACCGGGCGCCGGTTCGATGTCGGTGAGTTGCGGCCGGCCCAGCGTCAGCGTGCCGGTCTTGTCGAACAGCACCGCGTCGACGTGGCTCAGCGCTTCGAGCGCTTCGCCCTTGCGGAACAGCACGCCGAGCTCGGCGGCACGCCCGCTGCCGACCATGATCGCGGCGGGCGTGGCGAGTCCCATGGCGCAGGGACAGGCAACGACCAGCACCGCCACGGTGCTCACCAGCGCCAGCGTGATCGCCGGCGCCGGCGCGAACGCGAGCCAGACGACGAACGTGAGCGCGGCGATCGCCAGCACGATCGGCGTGAACACGCGCACCACCCGGTCGGCGAGGCGCTGGATCGGCAGCTTCGAGCCCTGCGCCTGCTCGACCATGCGGATGATCTGCGCCAGCATGGTCTGCTTGCCGACCTGGCGTGCCTCGACGCGCAGCAGGCCGTGCTGGTTCACGGTGCCGCCGACCACGCGGTCGCCGGCGCGCTTCGCCACCGGCATCGGCTCGCCGGTGAGCATCGATTCGTCGACATAGCTTTCGCCCTCGCGCACTTCGCCGTCGACCGGCACCCGCTCGCCGGGGCGCACGATCACCTGTTCGCCGCGTAGCACGCTCGCAATCGGCACGTCCTGTTCGGCGCCGTCGCGCAGCACGCGTGCGGTCTTCGCCTGCAGGCCGATCAGCTTGCGGATGGCGGCGCCGGTGCGGCCCTTGGCGAGCGCCTCGAGGTACTTGCCCATGAGGATCAGCGTGACGACCACCGCCGCCGACTCGAAGTAGACGTGGCGCGCTTCGGCCGGCAGGAGTCCCGGTGCGAGCACTGCGACCGCGCTGTAGAGCCAGGCCGCGCCGACGCCGGTCATCACCAGGCTGTTCATGTCGGGCGACGCGTGCCGGAAGGCGGCCCAGCCGCTGCTGAAGAAGCGCCGTCCGGGGCCGAAGACCACCGCGCTGCCGAGCACGAGCTGCAGCCACTCCCAGAAGCGCGGCGTGGGCGCGACGCGCTCGAGCAGTCCGCCGAGTGCCGGCAGCAGCATCGGGCCCATGGCCAGCACGACGATCGGCAGGGACAGGACCGCCGCGATCACCGTATCGCGCAGGCGCGCCTGCAGTTCGGCCTCGCGTGCCTGCGCCTCGGCGTTGGTGCCGTCTTGCGCGTCGAGCGGCCGCGCCGTGTAGCCGGCGTCCGCCACCGCCTGCAGCAGCGCTTCGGGCGAAACCGTCGCTGGGAAATAGCGCACGCTCGCACGCTCAGTGGCGAGGTTCACGTCCGCCGCGATCACGCCGGGCGTGGCGCGCAGCGCGCGTTCGACGCGGTTCGAGCAGTTGGCGCAGGTCATGCCGCCGATGGCGAGTTCGAGCTGGGCGCTCACCGGCTCGTAGCCGGCATCCGTGACGGCTGCCGCAATTGCGTCGGGACCGACTGCGGCCGGATCGAACTGCACGCTGGCACGTTCGGTGGCGAGGTTCACGCTGGCCTCGGTCACGCCGGGCAGCTTGCGCAGCACGCGCTCGACGCGTGCGCTGCAGTTGGCGCAGGTCATGCCGCGCACGGCAATTTCGATCGTCTTCATACAGTCGTCCTCGCTCAGTCGTCCTCGCGCGCGAGCGCCGCGAGGATCGGGCATTCGCCGGTGACGCCATGGCCACTGCAGCGCGCCTCGAGCGCGGCGAGGCCGCGCTTCATGCGCTTGAGGGCATCGATGCGCTGCTCCAGGTCGGCGATCTTGGCCTGCGTGACACGCTTCACATCGCGCGCGCGGGCGCGCGGGTTGTCGCTCAGCGCGAGCAGCTCAGCGATCCCTTCGAGCGAGAAGCCGAGCGCCTGCGCGCGGCGGATGAAGCGCAGCCGCGTCGCGGCATCGCTGTCGTAGACGCGGTAGCCGGATGCGGTGCGGCTCGCGGGCGGCAGCAGGCCGAGGCGCTCGTAGTAGCGCAGCGCGCCGGCGCCGATACCGATATCCTTGGCGAGTTTCCCGATGGTGACCGTCGACATGGCAGTTTCTCCAGGAAGTCGAAGCAAGCTTAAACCTTAAAGTAAGGTGTAAAGTCAACCCCCGCCGACGAGAAGACCGCATGCGACTGCTGCGTCCGATTCGCGAATGCCGCGACCCCTGCCTGCCGCCCGCGGGCGCGGCCTAGCCGATGCGCCATTTCACGACCTCGGCGCGGGCCACCGCGGCGACGCAGACCGCGCCCGACGGCTCGCGCCTGCGGCCGCTGGCGCGCCTGCCGGGCGCCAGCGTGGCGGAGTTCGAGCTCGCGCCGGGAAGCACCTCGCGCGCCGTCGTGCATCGCACGATCGACGAGATCTGGTACGTGCTCGCCGGCGCCGGCGAGCTGTGGCGACGGCAGGGCGCGCGCGAGGAGACCGTGGCGCTCGAGCCGGGCGTCTGCCTCACGATTCCCTGCGGCACGCAGTTCCAGTTCCGGGCGCGCGGCGCGCAGACCTTGCGCGTGCTCGGCATCAGCCTGCCGCCCTGGCCGGGCGCGGGCGAGGCGCTGTCGGCCGACGGGCCCTGGTCGCCGCAGGGCGTGTGAGGCAGCGTCAGTCCCTCTAGAATCTCCTGCAATGGAAGGCGCAGCGCTTCGCGAGATTCTCGCCGTTTCCGAATTCCTCGGCCTGGCGCGGCGCTTTGCCGCGATCGAGGGCTGGATCAGCGACATCGAGGGTTACGTGCTGTACCGTCTCGCCCGCGACGGCGAAGGCGAGGGCGCGATCGTCGAGATCGGCAGCTGGATGGGGAAGTCGACGGCCTGGCTCGCCGCGGGCAGCCTGGCGCGCAAGCGCGAGCCGGTGCACGCCATCGACACCTTCGAGGGCAGCGCCGAGCACCAGGACATGGCGGTGCTGCGCGAGGCCGGCACGACCTTTCACCGCTTCAGCGAGAATATCGAGCGCGCCGGCGTTTCTGCGCACGTCGAACCGCAGGTCGCCTCCTCGCTGCAGGCGGCGGCGAAGTGGGACGGGCGGCCGATCCGGCTGCTGTTCATCGACGGCGATCACGCATACGAGGCGGTGAAAGCGGACCTCGAAGCCTGGCTGCCGTTCGTTGCGCCCGGCGGCTACATCGTGCTGGACGACGTGATCGACGCCTTTCCCGGCGTGCAGCGCCTGTTCGCCGAGGCGACTGCGGAGCGCGGGCCGCTCAAGCGGCTGATGGGCGTGGCGAAGATCTGGGTGACGCGCAAGAAAGGGGCTTAAATCGATGGCGGCTTGGCTGATTCCCGCACTCAAGGCGGTGCTGCCGCACGTGGGCACGATCGTGTCGGCGGCGGCGCCGGTGTTCACCAAGAAGAGCGACGAAACGGTCGCCAACCAGGCATTCCTGCTGCAGCAGCAGATCACCGAGCTGCAGGCGGCTGCGTCGCAGAACGCGGCGCACGTGCGCGAGCTGGCCGAGCAGCTGCAGAGCACGGTCGCCGCGCTCGAGCAGGGGGCGACGATGGCGGAGGCGCGGCTGCGCCGCGCGCTGGTTTTTTGCGCTGCCGCAATCGGCGTTTCCGCGCTCGCTCTGGTGGTCGCGCTGCTGCCGTACCTCGGCCGCTGAACGCGACCGCCCGCCCGGTTCCGGGCGTATGCTCCTTGCCGCTGACACGGCAAGGAGGCGGCAATGAAACCTGAACTGGCGTATCTCGTATGGGCAACCGTGCTGACCGGCGTGCTCTGGATCCCGTACATCCTCGATCGGATCATGGTGCGCGGGCTGATCGACGCGGTCGGTTATCCGGAGAATCCGAAACCGCAGTCGCCCTGGGCGCAGCGCCTGATGAAGGCGCACAACAACGCGGTCGAGAACCTGGTGCTGTTCGCGGCGCTGATCCTCACGGCCCAGGCGGTGGGCGTGAGCGGCCCGACCATCGCCACTGCGGCGGCGGTGTACTTCTGGGCACGCCTGGTGCACGCGCTGAGCTACACCTTCGCGGTGCCCTGGCTGCGCACGCTGTCCTTCGCCGTGGCGTGGTTCGCGATGGTGGTGATCGCGGTGCAGGTGCTGGGCGCCTGAGGCACGGTCGGCGACGGCGTATCCGATGATCCGGCGCTGTGGTGAAGCGGACATTGCGGCGCTGTTCGAAATCATCAACGACGCGGCGCAGGCCTACCGGGGCGTGATCCCGCCCGACCGCTGGCACGAGCCCTACATGCCGCTCGAGGAACTGCGGCGCGAAATCGCCGACGGCGTCGAATTCTGGGGCGAGGAGGCCGACGGCGTGCTGCAGGGCGTGATGGGCATCCAGCGCCGTGGCGAAGTCGACCTCATCCGCCACGCCTATGTGCGCACGCACGCAAGGCGCCGGGGCGTCGGCACGCGGCTGCTCGCGCAGCTCGTCGCCTCGGCGCAAAAGCCGCTGCTCGTCGGCACCTGGGCCGACGCGCGCTGGGCGGTGCGCTTCTACGAGAAGAACGGTTTCCGTCTGCTGCCGCGCGATGAGACCGAGCGCCTGCTGCGCCGCTTCTGGAACGTCCCCGCGCGCCAGATCGAAACCTCGGTGGTGCTGGCAAGCCCCGCATGGACCTGATCAAGCATGCGGGCGGCTGCCATTGCGGGCGGGTGCGCTTCGAGCTGCTCGCGCCGGCGCGCATCCGCGTCAACCAGTGCAACTGCTCGATCTGCAGCAAGACCGGCTACCTGCACCTGGTGGTGCCGCAGGAGCGCTTCACGCTGCTCTCGGGCGCCGAGGCGCTCACCGAGTACCGTTTCAATACCGGGCAGGCGAAGCACCTGTTCTGCTCGGTCTGCGGCGTCAAGTCGTTCTACGTGCCGCGCTCGCATCCCGACGGCATCAGCGTCAACGCGCGCTGCCTGGACGAGGGCACGGTCGAGGAGATGACGATCGGCCAGACCGACGGCCGCAACTGGGAACGGGCCTACCCGGCGGGCCGCGCCGGGCGCTTCGACAACTGACGCGCGCGGCCCGCGTTCGTCAGGCGGCCGCCGGCCGGCTCAGCCGCGCGTAGGCCACCGTGCAGAAGAAGAACACGATGCTGAGCGCGATTTCGCCGAGCGCAAGCTGCTGCGAAAGCCCGCGCTCGCTCCAGCCGCGCATCACGCCCTCGACGAAGTAGAACAGCACCAGCATGCCGGACCACTGGTAGGTGTAGCGCCAGCCGCGCACGATGCCGTAGAGCGGCGCCGCGAGCGGCAGCGCCTTGTAGGCGAGCAGCGATCCGCCCGGCCGGATCGGCGCCAGCCACAGTTCCCAGGCGACGCAGAGGGCGAGCAGGCCGAACAGGCTGACCGAGGCGCCCACGCGAAGCCAATCGAGCGTTTCGCGCCGCGTGGCGCTATGCTGGCCCTGCCGTGAAGAATCTTGCGCCACAACTATTCCGTCAGCGGTTTCTGGTCGAAGGCTACACCAAGGCAGCGGTCGACCGGCAGATGCTGGAAGCGGCGATGAACGGGCTGGCCGCGCACCTTGGCCTGCGCGCCTACGCCGCGCCGGTGATCTTCGCGCCGGGCAGCGCGGCGCGCGCCGGCAACCAGGGTTTCGACGCCTTTCTGCCGCTCGCCGACTCGGGCATCTCGCTCTACTACTGGGCGAGCGCGCGCTTCATTTCGGTGCTGCTCTATACCTGCGCCCGGTTCGATGAGGCCGCTGCGATCGACTACCTGCGCGAAGCGTTCGCCATCGACGGCGAGATCGCGAGCGTCTCGCTCTAGCGCGCCAGCTTGAGCGCGACCTGCGCCAGGCGCCGGCCCTGCTCGACGCACAGCTTGCGCTCGTCATCGGTCACCGGCAGATCGTCCGCAGTCCCCGCGAAATGACTGGCGCCGTAGGGCGTGCCGCCGCTGCGCGTCGCGTTCAGCTCGGCCAGCGTGTAGGGCAGGCCGACGATCAGCATGCCGTGATGCAACAGCGGCAGCATCATCGACACGAGCGCCGTTTCCTGGCCGCCGTGCAGGCTGCCGCTCGAGGTAAACACGCAGGCGGGCTTGCCGGCGAGGGCGCCGGAATTCCACAGCAGCGTCGTGCCGTCGAGAAACTGCTTGAGCGGCGCCGCCATGTTGCCGAAGCGCGCCGGGCTGCCGAGCGCGAGGCCAGCGCAGGCCTCGAGATCGGCGACTTCGCAGTACGGGGCGCCGGCGGCCGGCACTGCGGGCTCGGGCGGGCGCGCTTCGACTTCCGCGACCGGCGCCACGCGCGGCACGGTGCGCAGGCGTGCCGCCGCACCCGGCACGCGCTCGATGCCATCGGCGATCAGCTCGGCCATGCGGCGCACCGAGCCGCCCGCGCTGTAATAGAGAACCAGGAGTTCGGCCATTGGCCGGTATCATAGACGACCGCCATGACCGAACCCTCGTCGCAGAGCGCCACACCCGCGGTGGCCGCCGTCTTCGCCCGGCGGCTGTGGCACTTTCTCGCCGCGCTCGCGCACCGCTTCTTCGAGGATCGCGGCATCCAGACCGCGGGCAGCCTGACGTTCACTACGCTGTTGTCGCTCGTGCCGCTCATCACGGTGGCGCTCGCGCTGGCGACCGCCTTCCCCGTGTTCGGCGAGGCCACCGCGGCGCTGCAGAAATACGTGCTGGAGAACTTCCTGCCCGAGGCGACGGGCGTGAAGGCCGTCGCCGCGCAGCTCAACGAGTTCACCGCCAAGGCGGGCCAGCTCACCGCCATCGGCCTCGCGTTCCTCGCCGTCGCCGCGATCATGCTGATGCTGACCATCGACGAAAGCATGAACCGCGTGTTCCGCGTGCAGCGCCCGCGCCCGCTGGGGCAGAAGCTGCTCATGTACTGGGGCGTGCTCACCCTGGGCCCGGTGCTGATCGGCATGAGCCTGTCGCTCACCACCTTCCTGGTCGGCGCCTCGCTCGGCTGGCTGCGCATGGGGGCGTTCGCCCAGGACGTGCTGCGCGGCGTGCCGTTTTTGTTCACCTGGGCCGCACTGACGCTGATCTACCTGGTGGTGCCAAACCGGCGCATCGTGCTGTGGCACGCGCTGGTCGGCGCCTTCTGCGCCGGCATCGCCTTCGAGGCGAGCAAGCGCGGCTTCGCGCTGTACCTGCAGAAGTTCCCGACCTACGCGCTGATCTACGGAGCGTTCGCGACGCTGCCGATCTTCCTGCTGTGGGTGTACCTGTCCTGGCTCGTGGCGCTGGTCGGCGCGACGATCACCGCGATGCTGCCGGCCTACGGCGCCGACGAGGCGGACCGCAAGCGGCCGCCCGGGCGCGACCTGGAGGACGCCCTCGCGGTGCTCGGCGCGCTGGCGCGGGCGCAGGAACGGGGCGAAGTCGTCTCGGTCACGCGCCTGGCGCGGCGCATCCGGCGCATGCCGCACCGCTGCGAGCAGGTGCTGGAGCGCTGCGCGGCGCTCGGCTGGGCGGTGCGCACCGAGCGTGACGCCTGGCTGCTGGCGCGCGAGGCGGATTCGCTGCGCGTCGCCGACGTCTACCGCGCGTTCGTGCTGCAGCCCGAGGCGCTTTCCGGGGAGGCGCCGGCGCTGACGGAACACTGGAAGCACGTGGAGAGCGATCTGTCGATGAACCTGAAGGAAATCGGCCGGCGCGAGGCCCCGCGATGATGCGGCCGGCGCGCGAGGAACGCCTGATCGTCGCGCTCGACGTGCCGAGCCCCGCCGACGCGCGCGCGCTGGTCGAGCGGCTGGGCGACGCCGTGCGGTTCTACAAGGTCGGGCTCGAGCTGTTCAGCGCCGGCGGCGCTTTCGAGCTGATCGAGTGGCTCGCTGCGCGCGGCTGCAAGGTGTTCGCCGACCTCAAGCTGTACGACATTCCGGAGACGGTGCGCCGTGCGGTCGCCAACCTGCGCGGCAGCGGCGCGACCTTCCTCACCGTGCACGGCCACCGCTCGGTGATGGAGGCGGCAGTGCGCGAGAAGGGCGCGCTCAAGATTCTCGCGGTCACGGTGCTGACGAGCTTCGATGCGCGCGATCTGGCCGAGATGGGTCCCGGCGCGAGCGTCGAGGCGCTGGTTCTTTCGCGCGCGCGCGGTGCACTGGAGTCTGGCTGCGACGGAGTGATTACCTCCGGTCTCGAGGCGCCGAAGCTGAAGGCCGCGTTCGGCGACCTGCTGCTGCTGGTGACGCCCGGCATCCGCCCCGTCGAGAATCGTCCGGCGGACGACCAGAAGCGCACCGTCGACGTGGCGCAGGCCTTTGCCAACGGCGCGGACTACATCGTCGTCGGACGGCCGATCCGCGACGCCGCCGACCCGCGCGCGGCGGCCGAGGGCATCCAGCGCACCATCGCCGCGGCGTTCCCGGCCTGAGATGGACGAGGCCGCGCACGCGCTGGCAGGCATCGCCGGGCTCGTCGGCCTCGCCTGGCTGGCGAGTGAGGCGCGCGGCCGCATCGCCTGGCGCCTGGTGCTCTCCGCGCTCGCGCTGCAGCTCGTGCTCGCCCTGCTGCTGCTCAAGCTGCCCGGCGTGAAGGATGCCTTCCTCGCCCTGAACGACCTCTTGCTTGCGCTGCAGACCGCGACACGCGCCGGCACCGCCTTCGTCTTCGGCTACCTCGGCGGCGGCGCGCTGCCCTTCGCCGAGTCGCATGCCGGGGCGAGCTTCATCCTCGCGTTCCAGGCGCTGCCGATCGTGCTGGTGATGAGCGCGCTGTCGGCGCTGCTTTTCTACTGGCGCGTGCTGCCGGCCCTGGTGCGCGCCATTTCCTGGCTGCTCGAGCGCACGCTCGGCGTCGGCGGCGTGCTGGGGCTGTCCGCGGCGGCCAACATCTTCGTCGGCATGGTCGAGGCGCCGCTGCTCGTGCGCCCCTGGCTGGCGCGCATCACGCGCGGCGAGCTGTTCGCCCTGATGGCGGTGGGCATGGCGACCATCGCCGGCACGGTGCTGTTTCTCTACGCCAGCATTCTCGGCCCGCGCGTGCCGGGCGCGCTGGCGCACCTGCTCATCGCCTCGATCCTTTCGGCGCCGGCGGCGATCGCGGTGGCGGCGGTGATGGTGCCGGGCGAGGGTGCACCCACCGGCGGGCGCATTGCGCTGAAAAGCGAGGCGACGAGCAGCGTCGACGCGGTGACGCGCGGCACGCTCGACGGCGCGCAGCTGCTGATCAACATCGTCGCCATGCTGGTGGTATTCGTCGCGCTGGTGACGCTCGCCAACCTCGCGCTCGGCCTGCTGCCGGCGGTCGGCGGTGCGCCGCTCACGCTCGAGCGCATGCTCGGCTGGGGGCTGGCGCCGCTTGCCTGGCTCGCCGGCATTCCCTGGGCCGAGGCGCAGGCCGCCGGCGCGCTGCTCGGCGTGAAGACGGTGCTCAACGAGCTGGTGGCCTACGTGCAGCTCACCAAGAGCGAAGCGCTGTCCGAGCGCAGCCGGGTGCTGCTGGCCTACGCGCTGTGCGGTTTCGCCAACTTCGGCAGCCTCGGCATCATGATCGGCGGGCTGGCGACCATGTGCCCGGAGCGGCGCGGCGAGATCGTCGCGCTCGGCATGAAGTCGATCGTCGCGGGGCTGCTCGCCACCTGCCTGACGGCGGCGACGGCGGGGCTGATTCTCTAGACGCTCAAACGCTAGGGAATCGGGACGGCAGCGACCAGCTGCGCGCCGATGTCGACGCGGCGCTGGCTGTCGTGCGCCGGGCGCAGCCGGTGCGTCGCCACGCCGGGCAGCACCGCCTGCACGTCCTCGGGGATCACCTTGTCGCGGCCTTCGACGTAGGCCCAGGCGCGCGCCGCGTGCACCAGCGCGAGCGAGGCGCGCGGCGACAGGCCGGCGACGTAGTCCGGCGTGCGGCGCGTGTACTCGACCAGCGCCTGCACGTAGTCGAGCAGCGCCGGCGCGACGTGCACATCCTTGACCTCGCCCTGCAACTCGATCAGCTCGGCGGGGCTCATCACCGGCTCGAGCGTGGCGAGCATGTCGCGCCGGTCGGTGCCGCCGAGCAGCGCGCGCTCCGCCTCGCGATCCGGGTAGCCGAGCTCAAGGCGCATCAGGAAGCGATCGAGCTGCGACTCGGGCAGCGGGAAGGTGCCGACCTGCTCGAGCGGATTCTGCGTCGCGATGACGAAGAACGGCTCGGGCAGCGGGCGCGTCTCGCCCTCGGTCGTCACCTGGTGCTCTTCCATCGCCTCGAGCAGCGCCGACTGCGTCTTCGGCGTCGCGCGATTGACCTCGTCGGCGAGGATCACCTGCGCGAAGATCGGGCCCGGGTGGAACTTGAAACCGCCGGCGTCGCGGTCGTACACGGCGACGCCGACGATGTCGGCCGGCAGCATGTCGCTGGTGAATTGGATGCGCTGGAAGGCGAGACCGAGTGCGCGCGCGAGGGCGTGCGCCAGCATGGTCTTGCCGACGCCCGGCAGGTCCTCGATCAGCAGATGTCCGCGCGCGAGCAGGCAGGCGAGCGCGAGACGCACCTGGGTATCCTTGCCGAGCACGATGCTGCCGACGGCGTCGATGGCACGCGCCACGGCGGTCGGCGTGGTGGACCTTGGGCGCAGTTGGGTGTTTAGCAGCATCGCCCGATTGTACTCAACCCCGGGCGAGCGAAGCGTGACGCATGTTGCGTTATGATCGCGCGCAGCATGACGACGGCGTTTATTTCACACGGCGACTGCCTCAAGCACGACATGGGCGCGCACCACCCGGAATGCCCGGCGCGCCTTGCGGCAATCAACGACCAGCTGATCGCCTCGGGCATCTCACAATTCCTTGCACCCTACGAGGCGCCGCTCGCCAGCGACGAGCAGCTCGCGCTGGCCCACCCGATGGAATACGTGCGCGCGATCCGCGAGTTCGCGCCGACCGACGGCATTGTGCACCTCGATCCGGACACGGCGATGAATGCCTACAGCCTGACGGCGGCGCTGCGCGCCGCCGGCGCAGCCGTCCTGGCGACCGACCTGGTGATGACGGGCAAGGCCGACAGCGCGTTCTGCAGCGTGCGCCCACCCGGGCATCACGCCTGCCGCGCCCGGCCGATGGGCTTTTGCATCTTCAACAACGTCGCGGTCGCCGCGCGTCACGCGGTCGCGGCGCACGGCCTCACGCGCGTCGCGCTGGTCGATTTCGACGTGCATCACGGCAACGGCACCGAGGACATTCTCGAGAACGACCCCAACATGCTCATGGTGTCGACCTTCCAGCATCCGTTCTATCCGTACAGCGGCACGCAGGATCCGGCATCCAACATGAAGAACGTGCCGCTCGCGGCCGGCGCTGACGGCAAGGCCTTCCGCGCCGCGGTCGAGCGCGTCTGGCTGCCGGCGCTCGACGCCTTCCGCCCCGAGCTGGTCGTCATCTCGGCGGGTTTCGATGCGCACGTCGATGACGACATGGCGATGCTGCGGCTGCAGGACGCCGATTACGTCTGGGTCACCGAGCGGCTGGTCGAGGTCGCAGCGCGCCACGCCGGCGGCCGCATCGTCTCGTCGCTCGAGGGCGGCTACGCGCTGGATGCGCTCGGGCGCTGCGTCGTGCAGCACGTCAAGGTGCTCGCCGGCATCGCCTGAGCCGCGAGGCGGCGGCTGTCAATCGAGGTTCCAGGGCTCGCAGGCGCCGACCGACGCGCCGCTCGGCTGACGCGCGAACGCCGCGTCGGGTTCGCGCAGCGCGGCGGTGTCGAAATGCCAGGCGTGCTTCGCGGGAAAGCGCACGCAGGTCTCCACGCCGTCCTTCCACTTGCTGCGCGCGCAGCCGGTAAGCGTGGTGACGCGCACGCTCTGTCCGACGCGCTCGATGAAGTGCACGAGGGCATCGGTCTGGCGCACCGCGACCGGCTTGCGCCCGGGGACCCTGGAAGACAGCACCGCCGCGTGCGTTCGCGCCACGTTTTCGTAGACCAGCAGCAGCGCCGCCGCGTCGGGTTCGTCGACCAGATCGGCGATCAGGCTGCGGCGCCAGCCGTCGCGGAATTCGCAGATCAGGTCGCCCTGCGTGAGCGCGTCCTCGAGCGGCTGCGCCCGGGCGGCCGTGACGCCGGCGGCCAGCGCGAGCAGCGCGAGTAGGCGGCCGAGCATCATGCGCCAAGCAGCGCGTCGCTGGGCGCAGCGCGCGGCGCCTCGCTGCGCTCGGCGAGGCGTCGAGCGAGACGCGCGAAGCTCTCGCCATCCGCATCCGTCACGGCGACGGTCTCGGCCTCCGCGAGGCGGGGGAAATTGCGCGTCGCCGAGTGGCGGTAGGCCGGGTCGTAATGCTCCTCGAGCAGACGCAGCACCAGCGCGCGCCAGTCGCCCCGCCCGGCGAGCGCTTTCCACTCGTCCACCGTCGCGCGCGAGTGCAGATCGACCAGGCAGTCGAGCTGCGCATCGAGCGCCGCCCGATCGGCGAAGAAATGCCGGTACTCGTCGAGCAGCAGCGCGACGCGGGTGTCCAGGTTCGCCTCGAGGCGCAGGCAGGCGGCGCCGCGCATGGTCTCGATCAGTGCGCCGGGCAGCTGAACCTGACCGATGCGGCGGCTTTCGCCCTCGACGAACACGGCGCGTGCCGGGTCGAGCGCGCCGAGCACCTCGAGCAGGCGGCTTTCGAACATTTTCTGCGAGGGCTGCGGGCGGTCCGGCAGCGCCCCGAGCACCGAGCCGCGGTGCTCGGCGAGTGCCTCCAGGTCGAGGACCTGGGCGCCGGCCTCGGCGAGCGCCGCGAGCAGGCGGCTCTTGCCGCTGCCGGTGACGCCGTGTACCACGCGCAACCGGAAGCGGCGCGGCAGGCGCTCGAGGGACTCGACGACCTGGCGGCGGTAGGCCTTGTAGCCGCCTTCGAGGGTCCTGGCATCCCAGCCGATTTCGCGCAGCACATGCGCGAGCGCGCCCGAACGCTTGCCGCCGCGCCAGCAGTAGACGAGCGGCCGCCAGCCGCGCGTTTTGCCGGCCAGCGGCCCTTCGACGTGGCGCGCGATGTTGCGTGCGACGAGCGCGGCACCGACGCGCTTGGCTTCGAACGGCGAGACCTGCTTGTAGAGCGTGCCGACCTGTGCGCGCTCGGCGTCGTCCAGTACCGGCAAGTTGATCGCTCCGGGCAGGTGATCCTCGGCGTACTCGGACGGCGAGCGCACGTCGACGATCGTGTCGAAGCTCGACAGGACCGAAGCCGTCATCGCCACCGAGGTACGTGCGCCGTGTCGCATGGCGCTCGATTCTACGCCGCGCTCAGAGCAGCGGCGCGAGCTTCGCCCACACGGACTCGAGGATGACCGGCTGCGCCGCTTCGTTCGGGTGCAGGCGGTCGGGCTGGAAGTGGACCGGTCCGTCCGCGAGGCCGTCGAACAGAAATTTCAGCAGGGCGGTGCCGTGCGCTTCGGCGAGCGCCGGGTAGGCGTTTTCGAAGGCTTCGGTGTACTCGGGTCCCCAGTTGGGCGGCAGCTTCATGCCGACCAGCAGCAGCTTGGCGCCGGCGCGCTGCGACTGCGTGATCATCGCCTCGAGGTTGCGCTTCATCTGCGCGATCGGCAGACCGCGCAGGCCGTCGTTGGCGCCGAGCTGCAGGATGACGATCGCCGGTTTCACCTGTGCGAGAACTTTCGGCAAGCGCGCGAGTCCACCCTGGGTGGTTTCGCCCGAAATGCTGGCATTGACGACGTTATAATCTGTTTGTTCGCGCGCCAGGCGTGCCTCGAGCAGCGCGACCCAGCCGCGCTGCTGCGCGATGCCATAGGCAGACGAAAGACTGTCCCCGTACACCAGGATGCTCGGCGCCGCCGACGCGGCGCCGGCCATAGCGATGGCGACAATGGATGCAAGCCAGACGATGATCGAGACGAAGACGGTGCTGGAGGCGCGCGGCATCGGCAAGACGGTAAAAAGCGGGGATCGCGACCTCGTCATTTTGCGCGACATCGACCTCGCGGTCACGCAGGGCGAGGCGGTGGCGGTGGTGGGTGCTTCGGGCTCCGGAAAGTCGACGCTGCTCGCGATCCTCGCCGGGCTCGATCAGCCGAGCGCCGGCACGGTGCATCTCGACGGCGCCGAGCTGGGCGCGCTTGACGAGGATGCGCGCGCCGAACTGCGCGGCCGCGCGGTGGGATTTGTCTTCCAGGCGTTTCAGCTGCTGCCTGCGCTGACGGCGCTGGAAAACGTCATGCTGCCGCTCGAGATCGCCGGTGCGGCCGGCGCCGAGGACGCGGCGCGCGGGGTGCTCCAGCGCGTTGGCCTCGGCGAGCGCCTTCAGCACTACCCGAAGCATCTCTCCGGCGGCGAACAACAGCGCGTCGCGCTTGCGCGCGCCTTCGTCGTGCGGCCTAAGCTGCTGCTTGCCGACGAGCCGACCGGCAGCCTCGACGCGGAATCGGGCGCCGGCGTCATCGAGCTGATCTTCGACATGAACCGCGAGGCGGGCACGACGCTGGTGATGGTGACGCACGACGAGACGCTCGCGCAGCGCTGTTCGCGCATCGTGCGGCTGGCGGCCGGACGCATCGTCGGGACAGCACAGACGTGAGCCGCCGGCCGGGAGTGGTCGCAACCCTGCGCCTGGCGGCGCGCATGCTGGCGCGCGATTGGCGCGCGGGCGAACTGCGCGTGCTGGCCGCGGCGCTGGTGGTGGCGGTGGCAAGCGTGACCAGCGTTGCCTTTTTCGCCGATCGTGTCAGCCAGGCGCTGGTGCGCGACGCGCACCAGCTGCTCGGCGCCGACCTCGTCATGGTGTCGGATCATGCCTGGAATCCCGCGATGCGCGAGGCGATCGTGGCGCGTGGGCTGCGCGACGCGGAAGCATGGAGTTTCATCAGCATGGTGCGCACGCTCGAGGCGCCGGCGGCGAAGGACGAAGGACCGCGCAGCCAGCTCGCGGGCGTCAAGGCGGTGAGTCCGGCGTATCCGCTGCGCGGCCGGCTGCGCGTCGCGCCCGCGCTCGGTGCGACGGACGCGCCGGCGGCCGAAGGCCCGGCGCGCGGCACGGTGTGGATCGAGGAGCGCCTCGTCTCCGCGCTCGGTGCGCCGGTCGGCAGCCGCCTGCGCCTGGGACGCAGCACATTCACCGTCGGCGCGGTGCTGACGCTCGAGCCCGAGCGCAGCGCGAATTTCTTCAACATCGCGCCGCGGTTGATGATGCATCTGGACGACGTCGCCGCCACCGGCCTGGTGCAGCCCGGCAGCCGCGTGCGCTACTACCTCTCCGCTGCGGGCGCGCGCCCGGCGCTCGCCGCGTTCGAAGCCTGGGCGGCAAAGCGCCTCGGGCGCGGCCAGCGCATCGACACGCTGGAGAATGGCCGTCCGAACGTGCGCGCCTCGATCGACCGTGCGCAGCGCTTTCTCGGGCTGACCGCGCTGCTCGCCGCGGTGCTCGCCGGCGTCGCCGTGGCGCTCGGCACGCGGCGCTTCGTCGAGCGCCACCTCGACGGCGTTGCGGTAATGCGCTGTCTCGGCGCGCCGCAGGGACGGCTGCTCGGGCTGTTCGCCGTCGAGTTCTCGGTCCTCGGGCTTGCGGCCTGCGCGCTGGGCAGCGCGCTCGGCTTTGCCGCGCAGGGCGTGATCGCCGGCACGCTCGCCGACCTGCTGCGTGCCGAGCTGCCGGCGCCGACGCTCGTGCCGGCATTGCGCGGTTTTCTCGTCGGACTGGTGCTGCTGCTCGGTTTCGCGCTGCCGCCGCTGGTGCAGTTAAAGAACGTGTCGGCGCTGCGCGTCATGCGGCGCGAAGCCGGCGCGCCCAGGGCAAGCGCGGCGGCGACCTACGCCATCGGCCTCGGCCTGCTGGCACTGCTGCTTGTCTGGCAGGCGGGCGACGTGCGGCTCGGCCTGACCATCGTCGGCGGCTTCGCCGGGGCGGTGGTGCTGTACGCACTCGTCGCCTGGGTCGCGCTCGGGCTGCTCTCGAGTGGCGCGGTCGCGCGGCGGCTCGGCGCAGGCAGCCCGGCGTTGCGGTACGGCCTTGCCAACTTGCGGCGCCACGCGCGCGCCAACGCGGTCCAGGTGGCGAGCCTGGCGCTTGGCCTCACCGCCGTGCTGCTGCTTTCCTTCACGCGCAACGACCTGGTCGATGCTTGGCGGCGCGCGGCGCCGCCCGACGCGCCGAACCGCTTCGTGCTCGGCATTCAGCGCGATCAGCTCGAGGCGGTGCAGGCGTTTTTTGCCGAGCAGGGCATCAGGGTGCCGGATCTCTATCCGATGGTGCGCGGGCGCCTCACCGCTGTGAACGGCACAGCGGTGAACAGCGAAGCCTACGAGGGCGAGCGCGCCAAGCGCATGGTCGAGCGTGCCTTCAACCTGTCGTACGCCGAGACGCTGCCGTCGCACAACCGCATCGCCGCGGGCCGCTGGTGGGCACCGGGCGGCGGCGTGCCGCAGGAGGTTTCGGTGGAGGAGGGCATCGCCAATACGCTCGGCTGGAAGCTGGGCGACAGGCTGACCTTCGCGGTGGGTAGCGATTCGTTCAGCGCGCGCATTACCTCGCTACGCCGCCTGCGCTGGGATTCGATGAAGGTGAACTTCTTCGTCATGGCGCCGCCGCAGCTGCTTGCCGACTACGCCGCCAGCTTCATCACCGCCTTCCGCATCCCGCAGGGGCGCGAGCCGGTGATGAATACGCTCGCCGAGCGCTTTCCCAACCTGACGGTGGTCGACGTCGGCGCCGCAGTGCGCCAGGCGCAGGCGGTGATCGACCAGCTGATCACCGCGGTGCAGTTCGTTTTCCTCTTCGCCCTTGGCGCCGGCGTGCTGGTGCTGTACTCGGCGCTGGTCGCCACCGAGGACGAGCGCCGGCGCGAGGCCGCGCTGATGCGGGTGGTCGGGGCCTCGCGGCGCCACGTCACGGGCAGCCAGCGCGTCGAGTTCCTCGCCATGGGCATGCTGGCCGGCGTGCTCGCCACCGCCGGTGCGGCCGTGATCGGCCAGCTGCTCGCGCGCCGCGTGTTCGAGCTCGACCTGCCGCCCAGTGGCATGCTGCTCGTCGTCGGGCCGCTCGCGGGCCTCGCGTTGCTCTCGCTCAACGCCTGGCTGTCGTCGCGCAAGGTGCTGCGCGCCTCGCCCGCGCTCACGCTGCGCGAGGAGACGTAGAATGCGGCATGGCTGAGCTGGCACTGGTCGCCGCCGTCGTCGCCGTCGTCGCGATCGCCTTCGCGCTGTGGCGCCTGCAGCGCGGCGCGCAGACGGGCGAGGCGCTCGAGAAGTCGCTCGAGGAAAAGCACCGCGCCATGCTCGCCGACCTGCACGCCGGCCTCGCCGGCCAGACCGACCGCCTGAACGCGAGCCTCGCCACGTCCACCGACCGTCTGCGCGGCGCCGTCGGGGACGAACTGCGCCAGACGCGCGAAACGCTGCACGCGCTGCAGCTTGCACTCGGCGCCAATCTGAGCGAGACCGCGGAGAAGCTGAACGCCAAGATCGACGCGCGGCTAGACGCGATTTCGAATCGCGTCAACGAGCGGCTCGACGAGGGCTTCAAAAAGACCAATGAGACCTTCGTCAACGTCATGCAGCGCCTGGCGACGATCGACGAGGCGCAGAAGAAGATCGAGACGCTCACCGGCAGCGTGGTGAGCCTGCAGGAGCTGCTCGGCAACAAGCAGTCGCGCGGCGCCTTCGGCGAGGTGCAGCTCGAGGCGCTGGTACGGAACGTGCTGCCATCCGCCGCGTTCGAGCTGCAATACACGCTGTCGAACGGGGCGCGCGTCGACTGCGTGCTGCGCCTGCCCGAGCCGACCGGGCTGGTGTGCGTCGACTCCAAGTTTCCGCTCACCAACTACCACCGCATGTTCGAGCCGGACGTGAACGAGGTCGACCGCTCGCTCGCGCAACGCCAGTTTCGTGCCGACGTGCGCAAGCACATCGACGACATCGCGACGAAATACATCCTGCCGAACGAAACTTCGGACGGCGCGGTAATGTTCGTGCCGGCGGAAGCGGTGTTCGCCGAGATCCACGCCTATCATGCCGAGGTGGTCGACTACGCCAACCAGAAGCGCGTGTGGATCGTCTCGCCGACCACGCTCATGGCGGTGCTCAACACCGCGCGCGCGGTGCTCAAGGACGTCGAGACGCGCAAGCAGATCCACGTCATCAAGGAGGCGCTGGCGCGCCTGGCGGTGGAGTTCGGCCGCTTCGACGAGCGCCTGCGGGATTTGGCGCGGCACGTGCGCCAGGCGCACGAGGACGTCGAGAAGATCCAGATCACCGGCGGCAAGATCAGCCAGCAGTTCCAGAGGATCGAGTCGGCCGACCTCGACGAGCCCGCGGCCGACAACGTCGTCAGGCTGCCGGAAGAGCGAAAATCCTGATCCCTCGAGTGCGGGACCGGCAGCAATGAAAACGCCGCCCGCAGGCGGCGTGTTCGGGATTGCCGGAAGGGCTACTTGCCCGAGATGCCGAGGATGTCCATCGCTCTGCCGAGCGTCTCGACCGACTCCTTGTGCTTGCCCGCCTTGTGCAGCGCCTCGCCTTCGGCGCGCAGCTTCTTCACTTCGGTCATCTGCGCCGCGGAGAGCTTCGCCTTGGGCAGCGCGGCGTCGATGGCCTTCATGTCTTTCGGGCAATGCGCGGCAAATGCGCTCGTGGCGGTGAACGCCAGCGCGACGAACAGGGCTTTCTTCATAGATCCTCCTCGATCGGTTGGGAACCACGAGCGTTCGTGGTCAGCCTGCCAACACCGATCGCGGCGGGATATTCCAGGGGTCAGACCCCTTTTTCTTCCGTTGAAGAATCAAAGGCCTTCGAAAGGGGTCTGACCCCGACGGGGGTCTCAACCCGCTCGTACCAGGCGAGCTTGCTGCGCAGCCGCACGACCTCGCCGACGATGACCAGTGCCGGCGGCTTCACGTTCTCCTGCTTGGCGAGCTCGGGCAGCGTCGTGAGCGTGCCTTCCACGACGCGCTGCAGATCGAGCGTGGCTTTCTCGACCAGTGCGGCGGGCGTGTCGCGCGGCAGCCCGTGCGCGACGAGCTGCTCGCACAGCTGCGCCAGACCCCGCACGCCCATGTAGATGACGACGGTCTGGCGCGGGCGCGCCAGCACGTCCCAGTTCAGGTCGAGGGTGCCATCCTTGAGATGCCCGGTGACGAGCACGCAGGAATGCGCGTATTCACGATGCGTGAGCGGAATGCCGGCGTAGGCGGCGGCGCCGCAGGCGGCGGTGATGCCGGGTACCACCTCGAAGGGCACACCGGCCTGCGACAGGGTCTCGATCTCCTCGCCGCCGCGGCCGAAGACGTAGGGGTCGCCGCCCTTGAGGCGCACGACGCGCTTGCCTTCGCGCGCCAGGCGCACCATGAGCGTGTTGATGTCCTCTTGCGGCAGCGAATGGTTGTCGGCTTGCTTGCCGACGTAGACGCGTTCGGCGTCGCGCCGCGCGAGATCGAGGATGCCCTTGGCGACGAGGTGGTCGTAGAGCACGATGTCGGCGCGCTGCATGACCTGCAGCGCGCGCAGCGTGAGCAGCCCCGGGTCACCCGGGCCGCCGCCGACCAGATACACCATGCCAGGGGGTGTGTCGTTGCCGCCGCCTTCGAGCATGCGCTCGAGCGCCTCGACCGCCTGCGGCTCGCGACCGGCGAGCATCATCTCGGCGACCGGCCCGTCCATCACGTCTTCCCAGAAACGGCGGCGCGCGTCCGGGTCGGGATGGCGCGCCTTGGACGCCGCGCGAAAGCGCGCCGCGAGGGCCGCCAGCCGGCCGTAGGCAAAGGGCAGCAGCGATTCGATCAGGCTGCGCAGCTTGCGCGCCAGCACCGGCGATGCGCCGGCGGTCGAGATCGCGATCTGCATCGGCGGCCGGTCGATGACCGAGGGCATGATGAACGACGACAGCGCCGCGTTGTCGGCGACATTCACGGGGATGCGCAGCGAGCGGGCGGCGGCCGAGACGGCTTCGTTTACCGCCGGGTCGTCAGTCGCGGCGATGGTGATCTCGGCGCCGACCAGGTCGCCCGGCTGGAAGCGCTTGGCCTCGTGACGCAGCGCACCGACAAGCGTCAATTCGGCAAGCCGCGCGCACAGCTCGGGTGCGACCACCGTGACCTGAGCGCCGGAGCGCATCAGGGTTTCGGCCTTGAGCGCCGCGACGGGTCCGCCGCCGACGACGATGGCGCGCTTGCCGCGCAGGTCGAGAAAGGCGGCAAAGTAGCTGCGGTCGGCCGCAGGTGCGATGCGCTCGGTCACGCGAAATTCCTCCACATGGATCAAGACCCTACGGATCGCCGGGGTTATCGACTTTGATCTATGTTAAGTGCGATTCCGCGTCGCTGCGGCATCTTGACGCACATGTTCCGCACCCGCCTTCTCGCCGCGGTGAGCCTCGGCCTGGCACTCGGCGCGCAGGCCGCCGAGCCGCAGGGCGCACGCCGCGCGGAACTGATCGAGCTGGTGCGGCAGGACTGCGGGTCCTGCCACGGCCTGACACTCAAGGGCGGCCTCGGCCCGCCGCTCCTGCCCGAGGCGCTCGCCGAGCGCGACGTGACGCTGCTGGAATCGGTGATCCTGAACGGGCGGCCGGGAACCGCGATGCCGCCCTGGCGGCCGTTCCTCACAGAGGACGAGGCGCGCTGGATCGCCGGGCAACTGAAGAAAGGCTGGCCGGAATGAGAACCTGTGGGTGGATCGTCTGCATGCTGATGCTTGCCGGCTGTGCGAACCCCGAGATGCTGCGCGGCACGGGGGACATGGGCGTGATCATCGAGCGTGCTGCGGGGCGCGTGATGCTCATCGAGACCAGCGAACGCTCGGTGCTCGGCCGCGTCGAAGGACTCGGCGACCTGTCGCACGCCTCGGTGGTCTACTCGCGCGACGGGCGCTACGCCTACGTCTTCGGCCGCGACGGCGGCTTGTCGAAGGTGGACCTGCTCGCCGCGCGTCTCGACAAGCGCATCGTGCAGTCGGGCAACGCGATCGGCGGCGCCATCTCGCAGGACGGCACGCTGATCGTGGCGGCGAATTACACGCCGGGTGGCATCCGGATCTTCGACGCAGGCACCCTCGAGCCGCTCTCGGAGGTGGCCACCACCTACGGCGACGGCACGCAGCGCGCCAAGGTGGTCGGCATCGCCGACGCGCCGGGCAACCGCTTCGTCTTCAGCCTGTTCGAGGCGGGCGAGATCTGGGTGGTCGACGCGTCCGCGCCGCGCACGCCCAAGGTCACCAAGCTGTTCGGCATCGGCAAGCAACCCTACGACGGCTTCATCACGCCGAACGGGCGGCACTACATCGCCGGCCTGTACGGCGAGGACGGCCTCGCGCTGGTCGACCTGTGGCACCTCGAGCGCGGCGCGCGCAAGATCCTCGCCGGCTACGGGCGCGGCGAAGCGCCGCTGCCGGTCTACAAGATGCCGCACCTGCGCGGCTGGGCGGTCGCGGGGCGCCTCGCATTCCTGCCGGCGATCGGGCGCCACGAGGTGCTGGTGGTCGATACCGAGACCTGGCGCGAGGCGGGGCGCGTCAAGGTGCATGGCCAGCCGGTGTTCGCCGTGGCGCAGCCCGGCGGACGACGGGTGTGGGTCAACTTCGCCTTCCCGAAGAACGGCGTGGTGCAGGTGATCGACGTGCCGACGCTGTCGGTGGTGAAGGAACTGCAGCCGGGACGCGCCGTGCTGCATCTCGAGTTCACGCCGCGCGGCGAGCAGGTGTGGATTTCCTCGCGCGACGACAACGTCGTCGTAGTCTATGACACGGCGAGCTATGCCGAGCGGGCGCGCCTGTCCGCTGAGCGGCCGAGCGGCATCTTCCTCACCGCACGTGCGCTGATGACGGGCTTTTGAACGATCCTGCGCCCATGGACCTCACTGACACCGTCGACTTCGAGCTGCTCAACCGCTGGCAGCGCGACTTTCCGCTCGAGCCGCGGCCGTTCGCGCGCATCGCCGCGCAGTTCGCGCTCGACGAGGCGGCTGTACTGGCGCGCTACCAGGCGCTCGCGGAGGACGGTGCGCTGTCGCGCATCGGGGCGGTGTTCCGGCCGAATACAGTCGGTGCCAGCACGCTCGCCGCAATGCGCGTGCCGCCCGCCGCATTGTCAGGCGTGGCGGCGCAGGTCAGCGCGCAGCCCGAGGTGAACCACAACTACGAGCGCGAACATGCGCTCAACCTGTGGTTCGTTGCCACCGCCGCCGACGCCACGGCCCTCGAAGGCGCGCTGCGACGCATCGAGCAGGCGAGCGGGTTCGCGGTGCTGCGCCTACCGCTGGTCGAGGAGTATCACATCGACCTCGGCTTCGACCTGCATAGCGGTGCGGTGCCGCGCCTGCCGTTCGAGGCGCCGCGCACGCCGCGCAGGCTCTCGGCCGGGGAGCGCGCGCTGGTCGATGCCCTCGGCGAAGGCATTCCGCTGGTGGCGGCACCCTATGCAGCGCTCGGCGCCGCGGCCGGGCTCGACGAGGCAGGCGTAATCGCCCTGCTGCACGACTGGCTCGCGCTCGGCGTGATGCGCCGCTTCGGCGTGGTGCTGCGCCACCGCCCGCTCGGCTACGCGGCCAACGCCATGGTGGTCTGGGACGTACCGGATGGCGAGGTGCGCGCCGCGGGACTGCGCGCCGCAGCCCTGCCGCAGGTCACGCTGTGCTACCGCCGCCCGCGGCGGCGGCCGGCATGGCCGTTCAACCTGTACTGCATGCTGCACGGGCGCGCGCGTGACGAGGTCGAGGCGGCGATCGAGCACGTTGCGCGCGAGGCAGGCCTGTCGGGCCATCCGCGCCAGGTGCTGTTCAGCCGGCAATGCTTCATGCAGCGCGGCGCGCGCTACGCGCGCGCTGCCGCCGAGGTTGCGCAGGAGGCCGCGCATGGATGAGCTCGACCGCGCGATCGTCAACCGTCTGCAGGGCGGCTTCCCGCTCTGCGCGCAGCCTTTCGCCGTGGCGGCGGCCGAGCTGGGCAGCGACGAGGGGACGCTGGTTCGGCGCATCCGCGCGCTGCTCGAGGACGGTACGCTGACGCGCTTCGGGCCGTTGTTCGACGCCGAGCGACTCGGGGGCGCGTTCACGCTGTGCGCGCTGCGCGTGCCGGCGGCGGACTTCGCGCGCGTCGCGGCGCAGGTCAACGCGCATCCCGAGGTGGCGCACAACTACGCGCGCGAGCACGCCTTCAACATGTGGTTCGTGCTCGCGACCGCCGCGCGCGCGGACATCGCGCGCGTGATCGCGGCGATCGAAGCCGAGACCGGCCTCAGGGTTTACGATTTTCCGCGCGAAGCGGAGTACTTCATCGAGCTGAGGCTGGCGGCATGAGCGACGCGTTCCTCGACGAACGGCTGGTGCGCGCGACGCAGAGCGGACTGCCGCTGGTGCCCGACCCCTACGCCGCGATTGCGGCTTCGCTGGGCGTTAGCGAAGCGCAGGTGATCGAGCGTCTGCAGACGATGCTCGCCGACGGGCGGGTGCGGCGCATCGGCGTAGTGCCGAACCACTACGCGCTGGGTTACACGGCGAACGGCATGTCGGTGTGGGACGTGGACGACGAGAAAATTGAAGCCCTTGGGCCGCAGGTGGGCGCGCTCGAGTTCGTCAGCCACTGCTACCGGCGGCCGCGTCGGCTGCCGGATTGGCCCTACAACCTGTTCGCCATGGTGCATGCGCGCTCGCGCGAGGAGGTTGCCGAGAAACTGGAAATGATCCGTGGCGTGCTCGGTTCGGCGTTGCGCGCGAGCGACGTCCTTTACAGCACGCGCATCCTGAAAAAGACCGGCCTGCGGCTGAGTTGAGCGGCCGCGGATCGAAGGACACAATGCAGCGCGCCGTTACGGTTTTTGCCCGGCAAAGGGCGACGACCGCGGCGCGCGTACGGAGGAAGATGCCATGACAGAGTCCGTCGCAAGGGCAGCGGCTGCAACGCGCGCTGCCGAAGCTGCGCCGATCCGCAGCGGCGCCGAGTACATCGAAAGCCTGCGAGGCCGCAAGCTCAAGGTCTATCTTTTCGGCGAGCGGGTCGCCGAGCCGGTGGACCATCCGGTGATCCGTCCCTCGATAAACGCGGTCGCCGAAACCTACGACCTGGCGCTGCGCAATCCGGCGCTCGGCAGCGCGGCCTCGCCGTACGTTGAGGGTCGCGTGAACCGCTTTCTGCACATCGCGCAGAGTCCCGAGGACCTGGTCATGCAGAACAAGATGCAGCGCCGGCTCGGCCAGCTCACCGGCACCTGCTTTCAGCGCTGCGTCGGCATGGACGCGCTGAATGCGCTGCACTCGGTCACCTTCGAAATCGACGCGCAGCACGGCACCGACTATCACGCGCGCTTCAAGGCGTTCGTCGCGATGGCGCAGCGCGGCAACGTGGTGATCGGCGGTGCCATGACCGACGTCAAGGGCGACCGCAGCAAGGCGCCGTGCGCGCAGGCCGACCCCGACCTGTACGTGCACGTCACACGCCGCAGCAAGGACGGGATCTACATCAAGGGCGCCAAGGCGCACCAGACTGGATGCCTGAACTCGCACTGGCTGATCGTCATGCCGACGATCCGGCTCGGCGCGGGCGACAAGGATTATGCGGTGGTCGGTGCGCTGCCGGTGGACGCGCCGGGCATCACCTATATCTATGGCCGCCAGTCTTGCGATACGCGCAGCACGGACGGCGGCGAGATCGACGCCGGCAACGCGCGCTACGCCGGCCAGGAAGCGATGATCGTGTTCGACGACGCCTTCATCCCCTGGGCGCAGGTGTTCATGGACGGCGAGCACGAATTCGCCGCGATGCTGGTCGAGCGCTTTACCTGCTACCACCGGCGCAGCTACGTCTGCAAAAGCGGCGTTGGCGACGTGCTGATCGGCGCGGCGGCGGTCATCGCCGACCACAACGGCGTGGAAAAGGCCTCCCACATACGCGACAAGCTGGTGGAGATGACGCACCTGAACGAGACGATCTACGCCACCGGCATCTCGGCGAGCGTCCAGGCGACGCGCATGCAGTCCGGCGTCTACCTTTCGGACGACATGCTGTCCAACGTCTGCAAGCACCACGTCACGCGGCTGCCCTACGAGATCGGCCGCCTGGCACAGGACCTCGCCGGCGGGCTGATGGTCACCCTGCCGTCGGAGGCGGAGCTGCGCCACCCCGAGATCGGCGAGCTCGTGCGCAAGTACCTCAAGGGGCGCGAGGAGATTCCGACCGAGGACCGCATCCGTATTCTGCGGCTGATCGAGAACATGACCCTCGGCCGCAACGCGGTCGGCTACCTCACCGAATCGATGCACGGCGCCGGCTCGCCGCAGGCGCAGCGCGTGCAGATCGCGCGCGCCATGCAGGTCGAATTCAAAAAGCAGCTCGCGCGCGCGCTCTCGGGCATTGCCGAGGGGCCGGTCGAGGTGCCGGCCGAGGACTATTTCGCCCGCGTGTTCCAGCCACCCGGAGAGCGGAGCTGACGAAGCCGGCGGACGGCTAGCGGTCGATGTAGCGCCGCCGGTGCGTCTCGAGCAGCTTCCAGCGCACCACCGGCAGCTCGAGTACCTCCTGCATCGGCAGGCTGTAGGCCTGCACGTCCTCTAGGATCTCGATATCGGCACCTTCGATCGGCACGCCAGCGAGCCGCACGGCGCCGAAATATGATCCGGCGGCGAGCTGCTCGCGGTAGCCCGCGGAGGTGGCAAGCTGCGCACTGCCGGCTTGGAGCAGGATCAGCTCCTCCTGCGGCGGCAGCAGGCGGTCGCCGCGGCGCATCGTGACGGCTTCGGCCGTTTGCACCAGGCGGTTTAGCGTGATGCCCGAAACGCCGTCCGCGAACAGCGGCACGCTGCGCAGGAACTCGCGCTTGTCGTGCGACTGCACGGTCTGCCGGTAGAGCGCGCTGCGGGTGACGAAATCGACGTACAGGTCGCGCGGGATGCGCAGCGCGCGCACGAAGCCGAGCGCGCGGTACGACTCCGCCGACGGCATGTCGAGCAGCGCGAAGGCCTCGCCCAGAATCGAGCCGGCCGACAGCAGGCTCGCGCCGGCGACGCCCGGGCGCAGCAGCTCGATCGAGCCGCTCAGCACGACGTAAACGTTGCTCACCGGCTCGCCGGCGCGCAGCAGCAGCACTTCCGGGTTGAAGACGACGTGCTCGCAGTTCAGCAGGTGGCGAATGCGGTACTTCGGTACGTCGGCGAAGTAGGCGTGCAGGTATTCGTAGGCGCGGCGGCGGAAGGTGTCGGAGCTGCCCTGGATCAGCACGTCGACCGTGCCGAACGATGCCCCGGAGCCGATGGCGCGCTCTTCCTCGGTCAGCCGGCGCGCGGTGTGCGCCAGGATCAGCTTGCCCGACGGGTCGTTGCGGAAGTCCTGCGCCTCGCCGTGGATCAGCCCTCCGCCGATGTCGATCTTCTTGACGTCGGCGCGCATGCGGTACGCGGCGAGCGCCTGGTCGCGCAGCGCGGCCGACAGCCCGTACGGCGCATCGTCCGGCGCCGTGAGCGCGTTCATCACGCGCTCCGAGGCGATGTCGGCGAGGTGGCCGTACACCCGGTAGCCGCCCTCCCACAGTGCGCGGAAGTACAGCACCGTGGTCTCCACCGGGTGCGGCGACAGCATCGGCCTGACCTCCAGCCCGCCGATGTCGTTCCAGGCATCGAGCTGCAGGTCGCGCACGTCGAACAGGCGGCCGAATTCGGGCTCCGAGAGCTGCATCACGGCGGACAGCTTCTTGAACGCAGAGGCGCGCACCATTGGCACGGCGTAGTAGGCGATGCGCCGGTCGCCGGAGATGAGCGACGTGAGACCGACGAGGTGGTCGTCGTGGCAGTGCGTCTGGAAGATGCCGTCGATCTCGTTGACGCCGACGCCGAGCGCGGCGAGCGCATTCTCGACGTTCGGACCGGCGTCGACCAGGTAGACGCGACCCTGGAAGAACACGATGCAGCCCATCGCCGGACGGTTCGTGTCCCAGCCGTCGCCGTCGCCGGTGTGCGCCACCGCAAAATAATCGGGCTCGAGCAGGTAGTTGCCGAGCGTGTAGGGCGAGGGGTAGTGCGCGCCGGGCGCGAGGTTGAGATCGACCTCGACGCTCTCGCCGCCGTAGCGGATTTCGAACACGTTGGTGCGCAGCCGCCGCAGCTCGACGCCGCCCTGCAGCGCGAGCGGCGCCTGCTCGAGCGGCATCGGCTCGACGAGCTCCTCGGTCGGCCGGATGCGACCGAAGGCGAAAGCGAGCTTCATGCGCATGATCGCCGCGGCCTGGGCCGGCGGCACGCCGGCCTCGGTCAGCTCGTCCTGCGAGGCGAGGCCGTAGTTGCCGCGGAACAGGTACGTCATCTGGGTTTCGATCTCGTGGCGCGAACCGATCAGACGCGGGCGGCGGCCGGTGTTGTTCGGATGGCCGGGCACCAGCATGCCCTGCAGGTAGAGCATCTGTAGCACCGGAAACTCGGCGCGATTGCAGGGCTGACCGTTCTGGATGCCGAGGTCAGAGAGCAGAATCGCGTTCGGCCCGCTCTCGCAGGCCACGCCCTCGACCTCGATCGGCAGGATCAGGCCGCGCCGCGCGAGGTGCTTGACGACGTCGGCCGGGCAGCCGCACAGCAGGCGCAGGTCGGCGTCTGCCACCTCGATCCAGTAGATGCCGGTGGTGACGGTGATTTTGCGGATGGCGGACATGGTTTGCCGCGGCTCAGGCGTCGCCCGCGGTGGCGCGCTTGACACAGGTCAATTGCGGCAGGCACCGCACACATAGCATGATTCGACTTTCCGACGGAGGTTCGCCGACCGTGTTTCGTGTGTCCCAGTTCATGCAGGAATTATCGCAGCCCACGCCGCTGTCGGGTCGGCACGACCCGCCCGGGCCGGTGGTGATCTGGAACTTGGTCCGGCGCTGCAACCTCAGCTGCCAGCACTGCTACTCGATTTCGGCCGACGTCGACTTCCCCGGTGAGCTGTCGACGGCGGAGGTCTATGCGGTGATGGACGATCTCAAGGCGTTCCGCGTCCCGGTGCTGATCCTCTCGGGCGGCGAGCCACTGCTGCGCAAGGACCTGTTCGAGGTGGCGGCGCGCGCCAAGGCGATGGGCTTTTACGTCGGCCTGTCGACCAACGGTACGCTGATCGATGCGCCGATGGCCGAGCGCATCGCCGCGCTCGGCTTCGACTATGTCGGCATCAGCCTCGACGGCCTGCGCGAGACGCACGATCGCTTCCGCCGCAAGGCGGGCGCCTTCGACGCCTCCCTCGCCGGGCTGCGCCTGTGCCGCGCGCGCAACGTGAAGGTGGGCCTGCGCTTCACCGTCACGCAGGACAATGCGGCCGACCTGCCGGGGCTGCTCGCGCTGGCCGAGGACGAGGGCATCGACAAGTTCTACCTCTCTCACCTCAACTACGCCGGCCGCGGCAACAAGAACCGCGGCACCGACGCGCACTTCCAGACCACGCGCCAGGCCATGGACCGGCTGTTCGACACCGCCTGGGACTATCAGCAGCGCGGCGCGGCGAAGGAATTCGTCACCGGCAACAACGACGCCGACGGCGTCTACCTGCTGCTCTGGGTGCGCCGGCGCTTTCCCGAGCGCGAAGCGCACATGCGCGCCAAGCTCGCCGCGTGGGGCGGCAACGCCTCCGGGGTGAACGTCGCCAACATCGACAACCTGGGCAACGTGCACCCGGACACCATGTGGTGGAACCACACCCTCGGCAACGTGCGCGAGCGGCCGTTCTCGGCGATCTGGCAGGACCGCAGCGACCCGATCATGGCCGGACTCAAGGCGCGACCGCGCACGGTGAAGGGGCGTTGCGCGGCCTGCGCCTATTTCGACATCTGCGGCGGCAACACGCGGGTGCGCGCGCTGCAGTTGACCGGCGATGCCTGGGAAGAGGATCCGGGCTGCTATCTCAGCGACGAGGAGATCGGCGTGACCGCGGCCGGCGAGCGCGTGCCGGTGCTACCGTACCGAGGCAAAGGCGTGACGTGGGTGCGCTCCGCCTGACGCTCGCGGCGCTGGCGCTGATTGCGGCGGCGGAGCTCGGCGCAGCACCGGTCGACAGGCTTTACGCGCAGCACTGCGCGGTCTGCCACGGACCGACGCGCCTCGGCGGCACCGGACCGGCGCTGCTGCCCGAGAACCTTCAGCGGCTGCGGCGCAAGGCCGCGGTCGAGGTCATCGCCAAGGGGCGCATCGCGACGCAGATGCTGGGTTTCGCCGACAAGCTTTCGGCCGAGGACATCCGGCAGCTGGCCGACTACATCTACTTGCCGCCGGCCGAGGCGCCGCGCTGGACGCTGGCCGACATTCGCGCGTCGCGCATCGAGCACCCGGCCGCAAAGCCCGACGTCACGCGGCCGGTGCACGGCGCCGATCCGATGAACCTGTTCGTCGTCGTCGAGACGGGCGACCACCACGCGACCCTGCTCGACGGCGATCGGCTCGAGCCGATCGCGCGCTTCAAAACGCGCTACGCGCTGCACGGCGGGCCGAAGTTCTCGCCCGACGGTCGCTTCGTGTACTTCGGCTCGCGCGACGGCTGGGTGTCCAAGTACGACCTTTACAACCTGCGCATGGTGAGCGAAGTGCGTGCCGGCATCAACACGCGCAACATCGCGGTGTCTTCGGACGGGCGCTTCGTCATGGTGGCGAACTACCTGCCGCACAGCCTGGTCGCGCTCGACGCCGCCACGCTCGAGCCGCTCAAGGTGATCGAGGTGCGCGACCGGCACGGCAAGAGCTCGCGCGTCTCGGCGGTGTACGACGCCGCGCCGCGCGGAAGCTTCATCGCCGCGCTGAAGGACGTGAAGGAAATTTGGGAGATTCCCTACCGCGCCGACGCCGAGCCGGTCTACAAGGGCCTGGTGCACGACTACCGCTTCAAGGAAGGTATCGCCGAGACCGGTCCGTTCCCGGTACGGCAGATCCAGGTCGACGATTACCTCGACGACTTCTTCTTCGATCCGGCCTACGCCAATCTGGTCGGCGCCGCGCGCGGCGCCAAGCGCGGCCAGGTGGTCAATCTGCACGTCAAACGCGCGATCGAGTCGATCGACCTGCCCGGGCTGCCGCATCTCGGCTCGGGGATCACCTGGGAATGGCAGGGGCGGCGCGTGCTGGCCACGCCGAACCTGAAGGCGGCGGTGGTGAGCGTCATCGACACCGGCAGCTGGAAGGTCGTGAAGGAAATCGCGACGCCCGGGCCGGGGTTCTTCCTGCGCAGCCACGAGAACACGCCCTATGCCTGGACCGACTCGTTCAACAGTCCGCGACGCGACACCCTGACGGTGATCGACAAGCGCAGCCTGGAGGTGGTCGCGGAACTGCGCCCGGCGCCGGGCAAGACCGTTGCACATATCGAATTCACCGCCGACGGCCGCTATGCGCTGGCCAGCGTCTGGGAGATGGACGGGGCGCTGGTGGTGTACGATGCGGCGACCCTGAAGGAAGTCAAGCGCCTGCCGATGAAGAAACCCTCGGGCAAGTACAACGTGCACAACAAGGTCACGCGCTCCGAGGGCACCAGCCACTAGCCGCCATGAACGATCCGAGCGACGGTCTGCCGACACGCCGCGGGCGCCAGCCTGCCATCAAGGTGCAGGCCTTTCTCGCGAACCTGCCGATGTTCAGCGAGATGAGCGGCGAGGAGCTCGATCGCGTCGCCGCGGGCACGCAAGCGCAGCACGCCACCAAGGGCGACATCGTCTTCCGCACCGGGGATCCCTGCGTCGGCTTTCACGTTGTCGTCTATGGCCAGGTGAAGCTCGGCTTTACGTCGCCGCAGGGCGTCGAAAAGGTGGTGGAGATCGTGCGTCCGGGCTCGAGCTTCGGCGAGGCGCTGATGTTTCTCGACAAGCCGTACATCGTCTTTGCACAGGCGCTCGCCGACAGCCTGCTGCTGCACGTCTCGAAGCGCACCGTGCTGGAGGAGCTCGCGCGCGATCCGGGCTTTGCGCGGCGCATGCTCTCGGGGCTTTCGCGCAAGCTGCACGGCCTGGTACGCGACGTCGAGGCCTACACGCTGCGCTCTGGCGCCGAGCGGGTGATCGGCTACCTGCTGCGCGACGTGCCGGACGGCCAGTCGGAGGGCGCGGTCGAGGTCAACCTCTCGCCGGGCAAGAGCGTCATCGCCTCGCGGCTCAACATGACCCCGGAGCATTTCTCGCGCATCCTGCACGATCTCGCGGCGAGCGGCCTGATCGAGGTCGACGGCCGGCGGGTGCACATCCCGGACCTGGCGCGCCTGCGCGGCAGCGACGCCCCGGAATTCCCGCGGCGCTGAGCGGCCCGCGGGGGGCAAAAAAAAGCCGGGCGAGCCCGGCTTTTTTGCGTCGGCGCCTGGGCGCCGTCACATCGCGAGGATCCAGGCCACCAGCTTCTGGATGTCGCCGTCGGGCACTGCCGGGTTGGGCGGCATCGGCACCGGACCCCAGACGCCCGAGCCGCCCTTTTTCACCTTCTCGGCGAGCTTGGCGGCCGCGCCGGCCTGGCCCTTGTACTTCTTGGCCACGTCCTTGTACGACGGCCCAACGACCTTCTTTTCGAGCTGGTGGCAGGCGGTGCAGTTGTACTTCTTCGCCATCGCCTCGTCGGCCTGCGCCACGGGTACGGCCAGCAGGCCGGCCGCCAGGGCGGCAACGAGGACAGTGCGCTTGTGCATCGGTGGTGCTCCTTTCTCAGTCAATGCCGTTCAACGGGTCCTTAACGCGTCAAACGCCGCCCCGGTCGACAGGGCGGCGTTCGCCCACCGAACCCGCGCGGGCTCAGTAGACGTCGTGCTGCGTATTATAAACGTTGAACTTGCCCGTCGGCGTGACCAGGCGCTTGTCTTTGATGACCTTTTTCACTTTCAGGGTCTTGTCGTCGAGCACCACGATGGCCGATTCCTGCTCCTTGCCGCTCCACACCGAGAACCACACCTCGTTGCCGGCCCTGTTGTACTCCGGCTGGACGACCCGCTTCGGACCCTCGCCCAGGCCGGCCCATTCGGCGATCGGCAGCACCTTGTAGGGCTTGTCGAGGTTCTTGATGTCGAACACTGCGATCGACTGGCTGACCTTCGGATCGGGGTTGAGCGCCGTGTCGACGTAGAGGTGATTCGACTTCGGGTGGGTCTTGATGAACAGGTTGCCCCCGCCCTGGCCCTTCAGCGTGCGCACCACCTTCCAGGCGTTCTTGCTCTTCGGGTCGGTGCTGATCACGGCGATGGTCTCGTCACCGAGGTGGCCGGTCGCCCACACCGCGCCGTGCTTCGGATCCTTGAAGTTCGCGCCGCGGCCCGGGTGCGGAATCTTGCCCACGTCGATGAGCTTGACGAGCTTGTTGTCCTTGGCGTCGATCACCGCGATCTTGTGCGACTGGTTGGCGGCCACCAGGAAGTAGCGCTTGGTGACGTCCCAGCCGCCGTCATGCAGGAAGCGGGCGGTGCCGATCGAGGTGACCTTCAGGTTGTTGAGGTCCGAATAGTTCACCATCAGCGTCTGCCCGGTCTCCTTCACGTTCACCACGAACTCGGGGTGGAAGTGCGAGGCGACGATCGAGGCGACGCGCGGCTCGGGGTGGTATTCCTGCGTGTCCACCGTCATGCCGCGGGTGGCGACGATCTTCAGCGGCTCGAGCGTGTCGCCCTTCATGATGACGTACTGCGGCGGCCAGTAGGAGCCGGCGATCGCGTACTTGTCCTCGAAGCCCTTGTACTTCGAAGTGTCGACCGAGCGCGCTTCCAGCCCGATCTTCAGTTCGGCGACGTTGTCCGGCTTCTCCATCCACAGATCGATCATGTTGATCTTGGCATCGCGCCCGATGACGTAAACGTAGCGCCCGGAGGCCGACAGGCGCGAGATGTGCACCGCGTAGCCGGTCTTGACGATGTTGACGATCTCCTTGCTGTCGCCGTCGATCAGCGCCACCTCACCCGTATCGCGCAGCGTCACCGAGAAGACGTTCTCGAGGTTGACCTTGTTCATCTTCTTCTTCGGGCGCTTCTCGGGCGGTACGATCACCTTCCAGGTGGCCTTCATCTCCTTCATGCCGAATTCCGGCGGTACCGGCGGCTCGTGCTGCAGGAAACGCGCCATGATGTCGACGTCCTTGTCGGACAGCTCACCCGAGCTGCCCCAGTTCGGCATGCCCGCCGGCGAGCCGTAGTTGATGAACACCTTGAGGTAGTCCGTGCCGCGCGGCTGCGTGATGTCCGGGGTGAGCGGCTTGCCGGTGGCGCCCTTGCGCAGCACGCCATGGCAGCCGGCGCAGCGCTCGAAATAGATCTGCTTGGCGCGCGCGAACTCCTCGGTGCTCATGGGCGGCGCCTTCGGGCTCACCACCTCGGGCGCTTCGCCCGGCTTGATCGGTACCGGGGCGCCCTTGTACATCATCTCTTCCTTGGGCGTGCCGGGGTGAACCGGCTTGTCCTTGGATTGTGCGTAGGCGGTTCCCATCGCGAGCGCCGCGGCGACGGCGAGCGGGATGGCTTTGAGGCGAAGCGACTGAGTGCGCATGGGAAATCCTTTTCTTTCGTGGCCCAAATGTCCCACGTGCCAATCTAGGGAACCGGACTGCAGGGGGACTTAACCTGGATCAAGCTCCCGGTCACCCCGGGGCGCAGACGGGCGCGGGCGGCCTCAGGAGGGCCCGGTCGCGGGCGCGTCGCGGTCGCCGGCCGGGGCCGGCGGGGCGGAGGCCTGGCGCCGCTCGCGCTTCAGCCGCTGCTCGATCAGCGGCATGCACTTGCGATCGTTGTAGTAGGTGACCTGGCAATCGAGGCAGTAATGACACTCGTTGGCGTTGATCTCGCCGGTCGGCCGGATCGCGCGCACCTCGCACTGGTTGGCGCAGGTCTGGCAGGGCCGGCCGCATTCCTTGCGTCGGCGCAGCCAGTCGAAAATGCGGAAGCGGCCGGGGAACATCAGCGCGGCGCCGAGCGGGCAGAGGTACTTGCAGAAGAACTTGCGATTGACCGCCGAGATCAGCAGCAGTCCGCCGGCGTAGAGCAGGAACGGCCATTCGCGATCGAAGCGCAGCGTGATGGCGGTCTTGAACGGCTCGATCTCGGCGTAGCGCACGGCCTCGCCCATCGACTGCAGCGAGAGGCCGAACAGCGCCACCAGCACCAGCACCTTCACGCCGAGCAGCCGTTCGTGCACCACCTCGCTGAACTCGAACTGCTTGAGCTTCAGCTTTTGCGCCCCCTGGTTGATCAGCTCCTGCAGCGCGCCGAAGGGGCACAGCCAGCCGCAGTAGACGCCGCGTCCCCACAGCAGCAGCGTCATGGCGACGAAGCTCCACAGCAGGAACAGCATCGGGTCGATGAGAAAGGTCTCCCAGCGAAAGCCGCTCATCGCGGCGTGCAGGAAGGTGAGCACCTGCACGATCGACAGCTGCGCCAGCGCGAACCAGCCGATGAAGAACACCGTGTAGATGAGAAAGCCGCGCCGCACGACGACGAGGAAGTTGGGGTGGCGCGCGAGCGCATCCTGGAACAGCAAAATGGCGGTCAGTGCCGCGAGGCCCACCAGCAGCACGCCGATCTGGAACATGCGCGCCTGCCACACCGCGATCCACAGTGGCTCGTCGGGCGCGGTCTGGATCGGCGCCGTTTTCAGCACCGGCTCGGCAGGCGGCGCCGGCGGCACGGCGGTGGGCGGCGGCCCGCCGGGCGTCAGGCCGCGCGACTCGGCGACGCGCCGCGCCGCGCTCATGATGGTCTGGCTGAGCACCATCACCGTGATGGTGGCACCCGAAATCGTGTCGACCGCGACATAGCCGGGCCGCGCGGCGCCGACCGTCACCTTGTCGAAGACGCGCTTGCCGCGGTACTGGTCGGCGAAGGCGTGCAGCCGCGCTTCGGTGACGCCGACCGCGAGGATCGGCTCCTCGTGCTCGACGATGGCGATGCCGGTGATGCGCCCGTCGAGGCCGAAGCCGACCAGCGTGTTGATCGGCTTGCCGGAGTAGGCGGGAATGCGCACCAGGTCGGCGGTCAGGAAGACATAGCCGAGCAGCGTGTCGTCGCGGTACACGGGCGCCGCGCGCGGCGCGCCCTCGAGCGCGCCGAAGCGGGTGGCCTGGGGAAAAAAGCTCTTCGCCTGGGGGTGGCGCTCGGCGATGCTCTGCGCCGCGCCGTCCGCCCACGGCATGACCAGCGCCGCCAGCGCGATGAGCGCGCTCAAGATGCCGCGTACGTAGCGTTGCGTGTCCACAGGCAGGTCCCTGGCAATTCCGCTCTTTTCAGGCACGGGCGCCCATGCCGCATTGACGCGGATCAAGTCCGGGGGGCGCAGCGGCACCAATATGATCCAGGCAATGACCATGCGGGTCTATTCATTGCGCGGCGCGGCGATGCTTTTGCTGGGCCTGGCGACGCTCGCGGGCGCAACCGAGCCGCTGCGCGAGGCGCGGCCGTTGATGGGCACGCTCGTCGAGCTCGGCGTCGAGCCGCCGGCCGGCGACGCGGCGCGCGCGCATGCGGCGATCGATGCCGCCTACCGCGAGATGCAGCGCCTGTCGGACATGATGAACCACTACGATCCGGCGAGCGTGGTGAGCGCGATCAACGATGCCGCGGGGCTGCGCGCCGTGCCCACGCCAACCGAGCTCGCCGCGGTGCTCGCGATGGCGCAGGCGATGTCGCGCCGCACCGGGGGCGCGTTCGACGTCACCATTGCTTCGATCCGGGGCTGGCGCTTTCGCGCCGACGATCCACGTACGCCCTCGCGCGCGCAGGTTGCGGCGCAGCTCCCGCGGGTCGGCTGGCAGAAGCTGCGGCTCGATCGGTCGGCCGCGTTCCTTTCCGAGCGCGGCATGCGCATCGACCTCGGCGGCATCGCGAAGCTCTACATCGTGCGCGCGGGCATCGAGGTGTTGCGTCGGCACGGTGTCGCCCGCGCCCTGGTGAACGGCGGCGGCGATGTCGCGGCGATCGGCGGCAGCCCGCAACGGCCGTGGCGCGTCGGCGTGCGCGATCCGCGCGCGCCCGAACGCCTGCTCGGCGTGCTGCGCGTCGAGCGCGGCTTCGTCGTCACCTCGGGCGACTACGCGCGCGCCTTCCTGCGCGAGGGCAGGCGCTACCACCACATCCTCGACCCGCGCACCGGCTTCCCGGCCACGGGGCCGCACGGCGTCACGCTCTACGGCGAGCGGCTCGAAGACGTCAACGGCCTCGGCGTCGCGATCATGGTGCGCGGGCGTGCGCAGGGGGTGCGCTGGCTGTCAGAATCGCCGGGCGTGGAAGGCCTGATCGTCGACGCCGACGGCGCGGTGACGATGACGCCCGGGTTTCGAGCGCGTTTCAGCGCAGTGCCTTGAGGCGGACAGGATGTGCCGGTCTGATGTAAGTTGCGGCATCGCATGAGGATGCGCTCGTGAATCGCATCGGCCTGCTGCTTGCCCGCTTCCTCGAGAAGCCCTTGTCGCAGCCGCCGCCCTTCGACGCGGTCGACCCGGCGACGCTGCAGGCCTGCCTGCGGCCGGGGGACGTGCTGCTGGTGGAGGGCACCAGCCGCATCAGCCTGGCGATCAAGTACCTGACGCAATCGACTTGGTCGCACGCGGCGCTGTACGTCGGCGACGCACTGATGAAGCGCCGCCCGGGCGCGCCGGCCGGCGCGCTGATCGAGGCCGACCTGCAGCGCGGCGTCATCGCGGTGCCGCTCGGCAAGTACGCGACCGACAACACGCGCATCTGCCGCCCGGTCGGCCTGACGCCGGAGGACTGCCGCGCCGTCGTCGACTACATGATCGGCAGTCTCGGCAAGCGCTACGACATGCGCAACGTGATCGACCTGATGCGCTACCTGCTGCCGCAGCCGCCGGTGCCGCTGCGTTGGCGTCGGCGCATGCTGGCGCTCGGCTCCGGCGATCCGACGCGCGCCATCTGCTCGACGCTGATCGCGCAGGCGTTCCAGGCCGTGCGCTATCCGATCCTGCCGCTCGTCAGCAGCGTCTTCGTCGAAGGGTCGGCCAAGGGCGAGACGCTGATCGGCGAAATGCGCCATATTCGCCACCACAGCCTGTTCACGCCGCGCGACTTCGACGTCTCGCCGTATTTCCAGATCGTCAAGCCGACGATCGAACGCAAGTTCGACTACCGCACAATGCGCTGGGCCGGGCCGCTCGATGAACGCACGGGGGCGGCCGAGTGATCGATCGGCGGCGCTGCGTTAAAGTGTGCGCTGCCGAAGAGGAGGCTGCATGAACCAGACACTCAATCCGAAGTCCGTACACGCGCCGGTCGGCGTCTACAGCCACAGCGTGAGTGTTCCAGCGGGCGCGCGCTGGATCGCGGTCGCCGGCCAGGTCGGCATGAACAAAAACGGGCGGCTCGCGGCCGGCATCCGCCGCCAGGCCGAGCAGGCGTTCCGCAACGTGCTCGCCTGCCTGCGCGAGAACGGTCTGCGCAAGCAGGACCTGGTGAAACTCACTGTGTTCCTCACCGACGCGCGCCACATCGCCGAGTACCGCGCGGCGCGCGCGCGGGTGCTGGGCGATGCGCTGCGGCCGGCGTCGACGCTGCTCATCGTCGCCGGCCTGGCGAGCCCCGACATGCTGATCGAGGTCGAGGCCTGGGCGGCGCGGAGCTGAGCGCTGCGTAGAATCCAGGGCATGCGCGATCCGCTCGTCCGACCAGGCCCTGCGCGGAGCGATTTCCGGCGATGAGGTTTTATCCCTTGATGCGTCACGCGCTGCCGCTGTTGCTCGTGCTGCTGCTGCTGTTGCCCACCGCGACGCGGGCGCAGTGGTCGGAAGAGGATTACGAAGCCGCTGCGCGCGCGGCTGCACAGGGAAAGGCGCAGGCGCAGAATCGGCTGGGGTTCTTCCACCAGCACGGCATCGGCGCGCCGCGCGATCTCGATGCGGCGCGCCGCTGGTACGAGCGCGCGGCGGCGCAGGGCTATTCGCCGGCCTGGGTCAACCTCGGCCATCTCTACGAGACCGGGCTGGGGGTTGCGCGCGACGCGCGACGCGCGGCCGAGTGCTATGCACGAGCGGCGAAGGTCGGCCACGCGGCGTCCCTGCTGTGGCTCGGCGCTCTGCTGGAAACCGGAGAAGGCGTTACGCAGGATGTGCCACGCGCGCTCGAGTGGTATCTCGTTGCGGCGAAGCTCGGCCTGGCGCAGGCGCAGGTCGGCGCCGGGCGCTTGCTGAATTCGGATGCCGCGGGTGCGCGCCGGCCGGCGCAGGCGCTGGCGTGGTTCGATCGCGCGGCGGCGCAGGGCAGCCTGGACGCGACGTACCGCGCGGGCGCGTTGCGCCTGTCGGCGGCGAGCGGCGGCGGCGAGACCGCGCGCGGCGCGGCGCAGGTCCGCTTCGCCGCCGAGCAGGGACACACCGGCGCGATGCTGCGTTATGCGCAGGCGCTCGACGCGGGCGAGTTCGGCGCACCGGACTACGCGCGCGCACTCGAGTTTTACGCCCAGGCGGCAGAAGGCGGCAACGCGCAGGCGCAGCGCGTGCTCGACGAGCTGCTGGGACCGGCGCCCGGCTCCGGGCGCTCGGTCGGCGACTGGCGTCATGGGGGCGGCTGGCGCACGGACCCGTTCCGACGGCCCTGACATGGCGGTGCGGCGCGGCGGGCGCTGTCGCCGCGGGCGGGAAAGATGAACGAGGCGCGCATGGCATGAGTCGGACCGATGTCGTCGTCGTTGGCGCCGGACTCGCCGGGCTGAGCTGTGCGCGCACGCTGCTGCGCGCCGGACGCTCGGTGCGCGTGCTCGAGGCGAGCGACCGCATCGGCGGGCGCATCGGCACCGAGCTGCGTTTCGGCTACCGCCTGGACCGCGGCTTCCAGCTGCTGCAGACGGCGTATGCCGAAGCGCAGCGCGCGCTCGACCTGGAGGCGCTCGACCTGCGCGCCTTCGTGCCGGGCGCGCTGATCCGCTACGAGGGTCGCTTCCACCGGCTGGCCGATCCCTGGCGCCAGCCGTTCTCCGCGCTGAAGACGCTGTTCTCGCCGATCGGCAGCCTCGCCGACAAGTTGCGCATGGCGCGTCTGCGCCGTCAGGCGCTCGGCGCGAGCGTCGACCAGATCTACGCCCGCCGCGAGACCACGGCCGATGCCTTTCTGCGCGCGCAGGGCTTCAGCGAAGCGATGATCGAGCGCTTCTTCCGGCCGTTCTTTGCCGGTGTGTTCTTCGATCCGACGCTGTCGGTGTCGAGCCGCGCCTTCGAGTTCTGCTTCCGGGCCTTTGCCGCCGATCGAACCGCACTGCCGGCGGCCGGCATGGGCGCGATCCCGGCGCAGCTCGCCGCGGCGCTGCCGCAGGCGGTGATCCGCACGGGCGCGCGTGTTGCCGCGCTGCGCGCGGGCGGCGTGACGCTCGACTCGGGCGAGCGCGTAGCGGCCGACGCGACCGTGCTGGCGACCGACGGCATCGCCGCGGCGCGTCTGCTTGGCGACGGGGCGCGGCCGGGTACGCGCGGCACCACCTGCCTGTACTTCACGGCCGACGCCGCACCGATCGACGAGCCGATCCTGGTGCTAAACGCGGAGGCGCAGGGTCCGGTCAACAGCCTGGTCGTGCCGTCGCTGCTGTCGCGCGATTACGCGCCGGAAGGCGATGCGCTCATTGCCGTCAACGTCCTGGGCGTTCCGGCGCAGGACGACGCGTCGCTGACGGCGACGGTGCGCGCCCAGTTGCGCGGCTGGTACGGCCCGGTCGTCGACCGCTGGCGCCACCTGCAGACCCTGCGCATCCGGCATGCGCTGCCGCTGCAGACGCCGCCGGTCGCGAATCCCCGCGCGGTCGATCCACGCCGCGCCGACGGGCTGTACGTCTGCGGCGAGTACCACAACGCGCCGACGATCAACTGGGCGCTGTACTCGGGCCGGCGCGCGGCGGAGGCGCTGCTCGCAGGGAGTGCCGCCCACGGCGGCGAGGGGTGACGAGCGATGTCAGCGCCGCGCAACTGGGCGCGCGCCGCGTACTACTCGACGATCTTCGAGATCGTGACCTGCACGCCGCTGGTGCCGGGCGCGATCGGCTCGCTTGCGCCCTCGAGGTCGCCCTTGTTCGGCGCGGCGGTGCCGGTCTTCGAGACACGCGCCGTGACGACGACGCGCGCGTGCAGCGACAGCTTGGCGCCCGGCGCCATCGCCATGCCGTCGTCGAGGCGGAAGGCGTAGGGCAGGTCGCGTACCGCGATGCGCTTGACCGCGAGCGGCATGCGCGGGCCCTCGGCCGGGCGCGCCAGGACGAACACGGTGTCGTCCGGGCTGGCGTTGGCGGCAAGCGCCGCGTCGAGCATGACGATGCCCTGCACCGCTTCCGCGCCGGCGGCCGCGGCGGGTGTGCTCGGCGCAGACGGCGCGGCGGGCGCCGCCGGCGCCGTCACGACTGAACGCCCGCTGCGCTGGCGCGCCGAGGCAAGACCGCTCATGACGCCCTCGGCCAGCGGCGAGTCCGGCGGCAGCGACTTCATCAGCCGCTCCCAGTGCACGATCGCGGCGTCGTAGTTGCCGCGCGCGAACGCGGCGGTGCCGGCGAGCGCGAGCGACTTGACGTGGTCCGGATCGAGCGCCAGTGCTTCCTCGACGAGCCGCATCGGCTCGCCCTGCAGGTTGCGTCCCGCGGCCATGGCCAGTACGTCGGCGTAGTCGGCGAGCACGTCGGCGTTCTTGCCGCCGATCTCGATCAGCTTGGCGTAGGCCTTGGCCGCTTCCGCGTAACGCTCGAGCGCGCCCAGCGAGCGCGCGAGCATGCGCCAGCCTTCGGGATCGTTCGGCTCGCGCTCGAGGCGCGCCGCGAGCTGTGCAACCATGCCGTCGATCTGCTCGGGCGTGACCTGGTGCTGGTTCTGCGCGCTGCCCGCGCCGGCGCCCGCGGGCGGGTCGAGCGCGCCGGGCGTGCCGATCACGGCGTACAGGCCCACGGCGGCGAGCGGCAGCGCGAGGCCGAGCACCAGCGCAAGGCGTGATGCCTGCCACTGCAGCTTCGGCGCCGGGCCGGCGGACTCGCCGGCGGCGAGATCCTCGGCCAGCCGCCGCTCGATCTCGGCGCGTGTCTCCTCAAAGCGTGCAGCGCTGACCAGGCCCTGCGCGCGCTCGGCCTCGAGCTCGGCGAGCTGGTCGCGGTAGATCGCGGCGTTCGAATCGGCGCGGTCGCCGGCCGCCGACTGCGCACGGCGGCGCAGCAGGGGCAGGAGCACGAAGCCGAGCGCGAACGCCGCGAGCAGCGCGGCCAGCAGGACGAATGCGATCATGCGCGCCCGCCGGGTTCGTCGAGCAGCGCCTTGGCGCGCGCGCGCGCCGCGTCGTCGCCCGAACCAGGTTCTGCCGCGGCGGGCGCCGCCTGGGCGCGTGCGCGGCGGCGCAGTGCGATGACCAAGCCGGCGAGGCCGGCGACGAGCAGCACGAACGGCCCGGCCCACAGCAGCACGGTCGTGGTCTTAACCGGCGGGCGGTAGAGCACGAAATCGCCGTAACGCGCCACGAGGTAGTCGATGATTTCCGCGTCGCTGCGTCCGGCCTTCACCTGCGCGCGCACCTGGTTGCGCAGGTCGACCGCGAGTTCCGCGTTCGAGTCGGCGAGCGTCTGGTTCTGGCACACCAGGCAGCGCAGCACGGTGGACAGGTTCATGACGCGCGCCTCGACCGCCGGATCCTCGGCGAGCGGCGGTGCCTCGCGCATCTGGGCAGACGACAGTGCCGCGGCGCCGAGCGCCAGGGCAGCGAGCAGGGCGGCGAGCGCGGGCTTCATCCCTTGAGCTGCTTGACGAGCGGCAGGATTTTTTCGCGCACCGTTTCCGGCGTCACCGGGCCGATCTTCTTGTAACGGATGACGCCGTCGCGGTCGATGACATAGGTTTCCGGCACCCCGTAAACGCCGTAGTCGATGCCGATCTGGCCTTTCGCGTCGACCAGCGACAGCACGTAGGGATCACCGAACTGCTTGAGCCAGGCCTTGGCGTCGTCCGACTTGTCCTTGTAGTTCAGGCCGTAGATCGGCACGACCTTCTGCCGCGCCAGCTCGACCAGCACCGGGTGCTCCTCGCGGCAGGCCACGCACCAAGACGCCCACACGTTCAGCAGCCACACCTGGCCCTTCAGCTCGGTGTTGGAGATCGTCTTGCCCGGCTCGTGCAGCACCGGCAGGGTGAACGGCGGCGCGGCCTTGCCGACGAGCGGCGAGGGCACCTCGCGCGGGTTGAGCTTGAGGCCGACGCCGAGAAAGCCGACGAGGACGACCAGCACCGCGAGCGGCAGCAAGAACTTCTTCATGTCGCGCTGCCCCCGGCGGGCTGTGCGCGGCGCGCGCCGGATGCGCGTTCCTCGCGGCGCCGCGTGACGACGCGGTAGCGGCGGTCGAGCGTGGCAAGCAGGCCGCCGATCGCCATGACGATGCAGCCCAGCCAGATCCACACCACCATTGGCTTGTAGTGGATGCGCACGCTCCAGGCGCCGCCCTCGAGCGCCTCGCCGAGCGCGACGTACAGGTCGCGCGTCAGTCCGGAGTCGATCGCCGATTCCGTCATCGGCTGGTTCTGCGCGTGATAGACGCGCTTCTCGGGGTGCAGCGTGCGCAGCGTCTTGCCGTCGCGCAGCAGCTGCAGCGTGCCGCGCGCGGCGCTGTAGTTCGGCCCTTCGCGGTCGCGCACGCCGTCGAAGCGCAGCGTGTAGCCGCCCACGCGCGCCGTCTCGCCCGGTCGCATGCGCAGGTCCTGCTCGGTCTCGAAGGCCTGCACCGCGGTGACGCCGATGATGAACACGCCGACCCCGGCATGCGCGACCAGCATGCCGAACGGCGCGCCGCCGACCGCGCGCAGCTTCTGCCGCAGCGACAGCGCCGCCGGCTGCACGCGCAGGCGCTGCAGGAAGGCGGTGAAGCTTGCCGCGATCACCCAGCCGGCGAGCAGAAAACCGAGCGCCGAGAGCGGGCGCCAGCTGCCCAGCGTGAGCGGCAGCAGGATCGCCGTCGCGACCGCGACCGCGGCCGCCCAGCGCAGGCGCTGCGCAAGCTCGGGCAGCCGGGCTTCCTTCCAGCGCGCGATCGGGCCGACCGCCATGAGGAACACGGCCGGCACCATGAGCGGCACGAACACGGCCTCGAAGTAGGGCGGGCCGACCGAGATCTTGCCCAGACCGAGGGCGTCGAGGAACAGCGGATAGAGCGTGCCGAGCATCACCGTGCCCGCGGCGACCGCCAGCACCACGTTGTTCACCAGCAGCATCGATTCGCGCGATACGAGCTCGAAGCGCCCGCCAAGGCCGATCTTGGGCGCGCGCCAGGCAAACAGCGCGAGCGAGATGCCCGCCACCAGCGCGAGGAAGGCAAGGATGAAGATGCCGCGCTTGGGGTCGGTGGCGAAGGCGTGCACCGAGGTCAGCACACCCGAGCGCACCAGGAAGGTGCCGAGCAGCGAGAGCGAGAAGGCGCAGATGGCGAGCAGCACCGTCCAGGCGCGGAAGGCGCCGCGCTTTTCGGTGACGGCGAGCGAGTGGATCAGCGCGGTACCGACCAGCCAGGGCATGAACGAGGCGTTCTCCACCGGATCCCAGAACCACCAGCCGCCCCAGCCGAGCTCGTAGTACGCCCAGTAGCTGCCGAGCGCAATGCCGAGGGTGAGGAAGATCCACGCCGCGGTGGTCCAGGGGCGCGACCAGCGTGCCCAGGAGGCGTCGAGGCGGCCGTCGAGCAGCGCCGCGATCGAAAAGGCGAACGCCACCGAGAAGCCGACGTAGCCCATGTAGAGCATCGGCGGGTGGAACACCATGCCCGGATCCTGCAGGAGCGGATTCAGGTCGCGGCCATCGGCGGCCGCGGGCAGCAGGCGCTCGAAGGGGTTCGAGGTGAACAGCATGAAGGCGTAGAACCCGACGCCGATGAGTCCCAGCACGCCGAGAATGCGCGCCACCATGGCCTCCGGCAGGGTGCGCGAGAACACGCTTACCGCCAGCATCCACACCGTCATCATCAGCATCCACAGCAGCAGCGAGCCTTCGTGGCCGCCCCACACGCCCGACAGGCGGTAGGCGAGCGGCAGCTTCGAGTTTGAGTGCTCCGCGACGTAGAGCACCGAGAAATCGTTCTGCGCGAACGACCAGCTGAGTGCGGCGAAGGCGAGCGCGACGAAGACGAACTGGCCCTGCGCGGCCGGTCGCGCCAGCGCCATGAGCGCGTCGTTGCCGCGCGCGGCGCCGACCAGCGGCAGCGTGCCCTGCAGCAGGGCAATGCACAGCGCGAGGATGAGCGCGAAGTGTCCGAGTTCGGGGATCATTTCGCGCTCCCTGCGCTCTGCGCCATGCTCTTCACCGCGCGCTCGTGCGCCTGACGCGCCTTTTCGACCGCCTCGGCGGCTTCCGGCGCCATGTAGTTCTCGTCGTGCTTGGCGAGCACCTCGGCGGCGGTGAACACGCCGTCGGCGCCGAGCTGGCCCTGCGCAACGACGCCCTTGCCCTCCTTGAACAGGTCGGGAAGGATGCCTGTGTAGCGCACGGGGATGCTTTGGGCGGTGTCGGTGACGACGAAGCTCACCGTGAGGCCGTCGGCGGCGCGCGTGACGCTGCCCGTCTCGACCAGGCCGCCGAGGCGGAAGGTGCGCCCCAGCGGCGCCTTGTTCTCGGCGACCTCGCTCGGGCTGAAGAAGAACACCAGGTTCGAGCGGAACGCGTTCAGCACCAGCGCAGCCGATACGGCGAGCGCCGCGACGCCGACCACCACCGCGACGAGGCGTTTGTGACGCGGTTTCATGCGGTTTCTCCCATCGTGTGCGCCAGCCGCCGCGCGCGCGCCCTGAGCGCGATCAGTTCGATTACGACGCAAAGCAGGCCCACGCCGTACGAGCCCCACACGAACAGGCCGTAGCCGCCCATGTCGAGGAATGCATCCACACTGCCCCAGTTCACCCCTTCACCCTCCCAGCTCCCGCATCCAGGCCATCTCCCGCTCGCGTTCACGGATGATCAGCCGCACGCGTGCGAGGCACACGGCGATCGAGTACATCCAGGCCGCCAGCGCCATGAGCAGCATGCCCCACAGCATGGTGGTCGCCATGGAGGGCGACTTGGTGAGGCTCACGCTCGCGCCCTGGTGCAGGGTGTTCCACCACTGCACCGAGAAATAGATGATCGGCACGTTGACCACGCCGACCAGCGCCAGCACCGCGCCGGCGCGGTCGGCACGGCGCGGATCGTCGATCGATGCCTTGAGGGCGATGAAGCCGACATAGAGGAACAGCAGGATCAGCTCCGAGGTCAGACGCGCGTCCCATACCCACCAGGTGCCCCAGGTCGGCTTGCCCCACAGCGCTCCGGTCCACAGGGCGAGGAAGGTGAACAGGGCGCCGGTCGGCGCGATCGCCGAGGCCATCATGCCGGACAGGCGGGTGTTGAGGATGAAGCCGAGCGCGCCCCACAGCGCCATGACGACGTAAAGGAACATCGACATCCAAGCCGCCGGCACATGCAGGAAGATGATGCGATAGGCGTCGCCCTGCTGGAAATCGGTCGGCGCGACGAAGAAGCCGAGGTACAGCCCGGCGACGGCGAACACCACGGCCAGGATGCTGAAATAGGGAATCAGCTGTCCGGCAAGCGGGTAGAACGCCTGCGGCGCGGCGTAGCGCAGCCACCACTCGCCGCGCGATGCGCGCTCGCCAAACTCAAGCTCTTTGGTGTTCAAACCCTGATCCGAAAAGGGGAAATAGCCTGCAATTTTAAATGATGACCGACGCGGGGGCGTTGCGTTCACTCCAGCGCGATACGCAGCGCCGCGCAGGTCGCCCAGGGTGCGAATACGAGGGAAAACGCCAGGAACGCCCCAAGCAGCGAGAGGTGCGCGGCGTGTGGCAGGCCGGCGAGTGCGGCGCCGACCGCGCCGGCGCCGAACACGAGCACCGGCACGTAGAGCGGCAGCACGAGCAGCGCGAGCAGCACCGCCGCGCCGCGCGTCCCCAGCGTCAGCGCAGCGCCCACCGCGCCGATCAGGCTGAGCACCGGGGTGCCGAGCGCGAGCGAGGCGACGAGCGCGCCGAGCGCGGCTGCCGGAAGGTCGTACTGCAGGCCGATGAGTGGCGCGAGCAGGGTGAGCGGCAGGCCCGTGGTCAGCCAGTGGGCGACGGTCTTGCCGGTTACCGTGGCGGCGAGCGGATGTGCCGCGATCAGCATCTGCTCGAGGCTGCCGTCGGCGTAATCCGCGGCAAACAGCCGGTTGAGCGACAGCAGCGCAGCCAGCAGCGCGGCGACCCACACCACGCCCGGGCCCATCGCGCGCAGCTGGTTCGGCTCGGCGCCGGTGCCGAGCGGGAACAGGCTCGCAACGATGACGAAGAACACCAGCACCTGCGCCACGTCACCCTTGCGCCGGAACGCGAGGCGCAGGTCGCGCTCGATGATGCCGGCGATCGCGGTGAGCATGCGGCCTCAGGCGCCGAGCACCAGGCGCAGCACCGAGGCCGAGGTCGACGCGATCTCGACCTCCTGGTGCGTCGTCAGCACGGTCATGCCGCCGGCGTCGAGATGGGCAGAGACCAGCGCCATCACGGTGTCGATGGCGTCGACGTCGAGCGCGGCAAGCGGCTCGTCGAGTATCCACAGCGGCTGCGTGTGTGCCAGCGCAAGGCGCGCCAGCGCGACGCGGCGCTTCTGCCCCTGCGACAGGTAGCGCGCCGGCACCGCTTCACGCCCCGCGAGACCGAGGCGCGCGAGCGCCGCATCGAGCGCAGCGCCCGGCGCTTCGAGACCCGCCAGGCGCAGGGCGAAGCGCAGGTTCTCGCGCGGCGTGAGGTCTTCCTTGATGGCGCTCAGGTGGCCGAGGTAGAGCAGCTGCCGCGTGTACTCCTCGCCGAGGCCGTGCGCGTCTTCGCCGGACCAGAGCAGCTGTCCCGCCGCAGGGCGCGCGAGCGCGCAGAGGATGCGCAGCAGGCTGGTCTTGCCGGCGCCATTGGGACCCGCGACGCGCAGCAGCGTGCCCGGCACCAGCGTGAAGGCGAGCGACTTGAACAGCAGCCGCCCGCCGCGCTCGCAGGCTAGCGATTCGGCTCGAAGCATGGCGCGCGAAGATAGCAGACGCGGCGCAGCCGCGCTTGCGGTGCGTCAAGCCTGCTGGGATTCCGCGGCCGGCTCGATGAGGATCTCGAAGCTGCCGTCGGCGAGCGCGCGCGTGCTGTAGCGGTAGCCGAGCGTGTGCAGTTCCTCGTACAGCGGGAACGGCTCGCGGTGAATGCGCACGCGCAGCGGCGCCCTGGGCGCCTCGCGCAGCCGCTGCAGGATGCGCAGGAACGGTTCCGGCGGCTCGAGCGCACGCACATCGAGCGTGCCGGGCGCGCCCGGCACGAGCTGTGCGGCATCCTTGGCGAGCGGACCGAGCCGCGCCGCAGCCAACTGCTGCTCGCAGGCCGGATACAGCACGCCTTCTTCCTTGGCGTTGTGCTGCTGGAGCATGACGAACAGGTTATCGAGCTCTGCGCGGCAGCCGTCCGGATCGTGCTCCGGCGCGGCGGCCGCGAGCGCGTCCAGCAGGTTGCGCATGTGCGCGTGCTCGTGGCGCATGACCGCCGTCGGCCCCTCGTGCATGCCGGTGGCGGCCTCGAAGGCCGGGAACAGGTCTTCTTCCTCGAACGCGAAATGACGCAGCAGGGCGTCGGACAGCGCCGCGAGCTGCGCGCGCATCGCCGGCCAGTCGCCTTCGTGGGCGGCCTCGCTCGCCGACTCGAACAGTTCATCGCACAGTCGGTGATGCTCGGTAAGTGCAGCGGCGAGGCTGGTCATGACGGACCTGGTGCGCGTGATGCCCGCACGTTGTCCGAGCCGGGGCCGTGCCGGCCTTGATGTGAGTCAAGCGGGACGCGGCGACGCACGGCAGCGGCCGTCGAGCCGCGCGAGCAGCGCGAGCGTCGCCGCAGCGAGCAGCGGGTGCGCCAGCGCGACCGCCGGCGCAAGCTCGATCAGCGCCGACACCGTGCCGGCGAGGGGCGCGGCCAGCGCGGCGCCGATCAGGCCGAGCGCAATCGGTGCGCCCGCGCTCACCAGGCGGATGCCCAGTGCAAACGCGAATGCCGCGGTCACGAGCCCGCTCAGCACGTGCAGCGTCAGCGCGATGGCGTCCGACGGGCTCCACAGCGTGGCGAGCGCGCCGCCGAGCGCCGCCTGCGCGAGACCGAGCGCGAGCGCGACGCGCGCCAGCTGGCCGAGTTTCTCGAGCGGCGGCGGCGCTTCGCCACCGTCCGCGCGACCGCCAAGCCAGGCGAGCAGCGCAAGCAGCGCGAGGCCGCCGAACAAGTTGGCGAACTGCGCCGCCGGCGGCGGCGTGGTGCCGGTCGCAACGCCGAGCGCGGACAGGGCCAGCGTCAGCAGCAGCGCGGCCCCCGCCGCGAGGCCGAAGCGTGGCCGCAGCACGGCGCTGCGCCAGGCGAGCACGACGAGCACCAGCACCGCGACGGCCGTGAACGTCGCCGCGGCGCGGTGCACGCCGCGCGCCACAGGCAGCGTTGCCGCGGGGTCGGCGGCGAGCGAGAAGCGGATGTAGGCGCTCGCCGCGACGACGACGAACATCAGCGCCAGCGCAACAGCTACGGCGAGCGCAAACGCGCGCCGGCGTTCAGGCGGCGGCGCGGACATCGGCGGCCTGCGGCGCCGGAGCGCTCGCCGGGGCGCTGCGCAGGGCGTGCGCCGCCCACAGGGCCGCGCCTAGCAGCAGCACCGCGCCGCCCTGGTGGGCCGCTGCCGGCACCAGCGGCACGCCGTTGACCAGCGTGACGATGCCGAGCGTGACCTGCGCGGCCAGCGTCGCGAGCAGCAGGTTGCAGGCCAGCCGGCCCTGCGCGCCGAGCGGCTCGCGTCGCGCGCGCCACCACAACCAAGGCACCAGCAGGATGAGCAGCCAGCCGATCGAGCGGTGCACGAACTGGACGGTGGCGAAGTTGTAGAGGAAGTTCTGCCACCAGGGCTCGAGCATCAGGATTTCGGGCGGCACCCAGTGACCGTTCATCAGCGGGAAGGTGTTGTAGGCGTAGCCGGCGCGCAGGCCGGCAACGAAGCCCCCCGTCAGGGCCATGAGAAAGATCAGCGCGGCAAGCCACAGCGCGGGGCGGCCGAGTCGACCGGTTGCGGGGGCATGCGCCGAGAGCAGGCGCAGCGCGAGCCACAGCTCGGCCGCGAAGATGGCGAGCGCCACGCCGAGATGGGCGGTGAGGCGGAAGTGGCTGACGCGCGGATTGTCGACCAGGCCGCTCGCGACCATGTACCAGCCGAGCGCGCCCTGCAACGCGCCGAGCAGGAAGATGCCGCCCAGCTGCCAGGCGAGGCGCGCATCCAGCCTGCGCCGCAGCAGAAACCACAGGAAGGGCAGCAGGAAAACCAGCCCGATGGTGCGGCCGAGCAGGCGGTGGAAGTACTCCCACCAGAAGATGCCCTTGAAGCCCTCCAGGTTCATGTCGAAGTTAACCTGCTTGAACTCGGGCGTGCGCTGGTACTTCTCGAACAGCGTCTGCCATTCGGCGTCGCTCAGCGGCGGCAAGGTGCCGACCAGCGGCTGCCACTCGACGATCGACAGTCCCGAATGCGTGAGGCGGGTGACGCCGCCGACCACCACCATGGCGAACACCAGCGCCGCACAGACAAGGAGCCATGCTGCAACGCGGAATCGGTCGGTCTTGGTCATGACGCAATTCGTTTTATGACGCCGGTCAAGCTCTGCCAGCCGCTCAACCCGCGGGATCCGATGCTGCCCTGCCACAACGGAACAAAGCTTGATGCGCATCAAGTCGGTGCATTCCTGCTCCCCGGAAACTCCGGCGTCATGCGCCGCCCAAGGCGCGCCACGACGCGAACTCATGGGGGAAAACATGGCAAACGCGACGCAAACCAGCAACCCCGGCCCGGACGATGTCTTTGACGAACCGGTCCCAGCGATGCAGCAGCTGCTCGACAACCCGTTCCTGCTGCTGTTCCTCGGCATCGCGATTCCCACCGTGCTCTACATCGTGTGGGGCGTGATGGAGATCGTCTCGCTGCCGATCGCCAAGTGACGCGCGGCGCGCACACAAGCCAAGGGAGAACGCCATGAGTGCCATCTTGCCGCCGAGCGAACGGGTCTGGTGGAAGCAGCCGCTCGATCGGGTCGAGCTGATCTGGGTCGTGATCGCGCTGGTCTGGTGCCTGATCATGTTTTTCATGATGCCGTACTGGCACGTGTACGGTAAGCAGAACCTCGCCAACGAGGCCTTCCGCACCACGCCGGCCGATTTCCTCAAGAAGACCGAAGCGATGGTCGCGCAATACAAGGTGCGCGAGGAGGGCGCCGAGGGCCAGAAGGTGCCGGTGGTGGCACCGCCCGCCGGCAGCGACGTCTACCTCGTCGCGCGGCTGTGGAACTGGTACCCGATCCTCGAGCTCGAGTCGGGCAAGTCCTACCGCATCCACCTCATGTCGATGGACTGGCTGCACGGCTTCTCGCTGCAGCCCGAGAACATCAACATCGAGGTGCACCCGGGCTACGACCACGTCCTCACGGTGACGCCGACCCACAAGGGCACGTACTCGATCATCTGCAACGAGTACTGCGGCATCAACCACCACACCATGATCAGCAAGCTGTACGTGAAATAGGGGAAGGCGGCCATGGCAACCAATAGAAATTTCCGCACCTGCCCGTCGAGCGGGCTGGTCTTTCACGAGCCGGCCGAGAAGCTGATGCGCTGGAACGCGGTCGTCGCGGTCGTCTTCCTGCTGGTGGGCGGCATCCTCGCGATCGGCGTGACGCTGACGCGCTGGCAGGCGGTGCACATGCTCGATGCGAGCGGCTTCTACCAGGTGCTCACCGCGCACGGCCTGAACATGCTGGTGTTCTGGATCATCTTCTTCGAGATCGCGGTCCTGTACTTCGCCTCCAGCACGCTGCTGCGCTGCCGCCTGGCGACGCCGACCATGGCCTGGGTCGGCTTCTGGCTGATGATCCTCGGCGCGCTGATGAACAACTACTCGGTGATCCGGGGCGATTCGAGCGTGATGTTCACCTCGTATGCGCCGATGGGCGCGCACCCGACCTTCTACCTCGGCCTGATCCTGTTCGCGGTGGGCGCGCTGATCGCCTGCTTCGTGTTCTTCGGCACGCTGGTGGTGGCGAAGAACGAGCGCACCTACGTCGGGTCGGTATCGCTGGTGACCTTCGGCGCGATCACCGCGGCGATCATCGCGGTGTTCACCATCGCCTCGGGCGCGATCATCCTGATCCCGACGCTGCTCTGGTCGCTCGGGCTGATCGAGCACATCGACTCGCTGATGTACCGCACGATCTGGTGGGGCTTCGGCCACTCGTCGCAGCAGATCAACGTCGCGGCGCACGTGGCGCTGTGGTACGCGGGCGCGGCGATCGTGTTCGGCGCCAAGCCGATGTCGGAGAAGGTGAGCCGGGTGGCGTTCCTGCTCTACATCCTGTTCCTGCAGATCGCGAGCGCGCACCACCTGCTCGCCGACCCGGGGCTGACGTCGAACTGGAAGATCTTCAACACGAGCTACGCGATGTACCTCGCCGTGCTCGCCTCGATGGTGCACGGCCTCACGGTGCCGGGCTCGATCGAGGTGGCGCAGCGCCTCAAGGGCTACAACAACGGCTTGTTCGAGTGGCTGAGGAAGGCGCCTTGGGGCAACCCGGCGTTCGCGGGAATCTTCCTGTCGATCATCATCTTCGGCTTCCTCGGCGGCATCTCCGGCGTGATGATGGGCACCGAGCAGTTGAACCTCATCATCCACAACACGATCTACGTGCCCGGGCACTTCCACGCCACGGTGGCCACGGGAACGACGCTCGCCTTCATGGCGGTGACCTACTTCCTCATCCCGACGCTGTTCCGGCGCAAGATCATGTTCGAGCCGCTGGCGAAGTACCAGCCCTACCTGTTCGGCATCGGCATGGCGGGCGTGGCGCTGTTCATGATGGGCGCCGGCACGCTCGGCGTGCCACGCCGGCACTGGGACATCAGCTTCGCCGGCAACGTGTTCGGCTACGAGTTCCCGGGCGCGGCCTGGTTGATGATGGGTCTGATGGGGGTCTCGGCGCTGATCGCCTTTGCCGGCGGCGCGCTGTACCTGCTGATCACGGTGTGCTCGGTGTTCTTTGGCCAGAAGATCGAGACACCGGGCTTCAAGCACGTCAGCGCGCGCGAGGGCGTGGGGGCGGTGCCCGCGGCGGCGCCGGAGCAGCCGGGCGCGCATGCCGGCATCGGCGCCTGGGGCATGGTGGCACCGGGCACGTTCGTGCTGGCGCTCGTGTTCCTCGCGTCGTTCGTGCTGTACTACTTCGTCAACTGGAAGTACCTGTCGACGGTCTGGCCGCTCAAATAGGACCGCCGGGATGCGTGCCTTGCTCAACCTGTTCAAGCTGAGGATCGGTGTCGCGATCGCGGTCGCGGCGCTGGCCGG
>JBFFEY010000009.1:0-80047 GCA_041558415.1 Burkholderiales bacterium
GCTCGTCAGACCGTTCAGGTTCTGGCCCTGCTCGGTCACCGAGGTACGCACCGCCGAAGCGGCGAGGATCAGCTCCGACACCTTGGCGCGGATGGTGTAGTCCTGGTAGGCCGGCAGCGCGACCGCCGCCAGAATGCCGATAATCGCCACGACGATCATCAGCTCGATGAGGGTAAAGCCTCGTTGGATTCTCTTCATTCGAGTTCTCCTGTCTGGATCCGGGGGGATCCCGGAGTTCGCAGGTCCGAGACTACGCGTCTGAGCCTTGCGCAGGTTGCCGATTCAGCAAGATTTTGGAAGATCTGGCGGCCTATTTGCGCGCGAATGTGCAATGCGTCACACAGACGCGTCGTTTCATCGCTTGACTCGCGCGCGACGTTAGAAAGTGGGCCGGCTTGGATTCGAACCAAGGACCAAGGGATTATGAGTCCCCTGCTCTAACCGGCTGAGCTACCGGCCCCCCGTAACCGACAATTTACGTTGCCAAAGGCTGCTTCAGCACCTTGCTCACCGCCTCGATGAGAATGCTCTTGCTGTAAGGCTTGGTCACGTAACCATCGGCGCCCAGCGTGAGGCCCTTCTTGATGTCGGCGGCCCGGTCCTGTGAGGTCAGCATGACGATCGGCAGCAGCGCGAAGGCCGGATGGTGACGGAACTTCGCCAGTATGTCGAAGCCGTTGCCGTCGGGCAGCATGACGTCCAGCAGCAGGATATCGAGCCGCGGGTCCCGCTTCAGCTCCTCGAGCAGCTTGGCCGCGCCGCGCGCAACGCGCACGCGGTAGCCCGCCATCGACACGCGCAGGTCGGCAAGCGCCATCTGGTCGGGATCGTCCTCCACGATCATGACGACGGTGTCTTCCGGTTTTTTCTGCGAGGGCGCTCGGTTCTTCAGCCGCTCCTCGTGGAAGAACGCCCCCGCGCGCGACAACGCCGAGTCGGCTGCCTTGGCGTCCTTTTCCAGCTTGCGCGCATCCTCGGCCATGACCTCGGCCGCCGCCGGTGGTTTCGCGAAATACGCGGTGAAATCGAGGTCGGTCGGGTCCGCGGGTGCCGCGCGATCCAGGTAGCCGAGCTCGACCAGCTCCTCCAGCCACGCCTCGATCAGGTGATCCGGGTACTGTCGCAGGCAGCCGCGCACCACGTCGATGTGCGTCTCCTGGCCGATCAGCTTGAGCAGGCGGCGATAGTCCGAGGGCACCGCGGCGTCATCGGTGCGCAGCACGTCGCTGCCGGCTTCGGTGCGCCGTAAGATGCGTTCCTGCGTCGTCGTGGTCACGTCGAATGCGCTTGCGCGGCCCTCGCGTTAGCCCCGCGCCAGTGCGCGCTCGACGAACTCGAGCCGATCCTGGCCCCAGAACAGCTCGTCGCGACAGACGTAGGTCGGCGCGCCGAACACCCCGCGCTTGAGCGCCTCGTCGGTCATGGCGGCGAAGGCGGTCTCGCCGACCTTGATCGCGGCGGCCGCGTCAGTGACGCCGTGCTGCGCGGCGAGGCGCTTGAGCGTGGCCGGGTCGGCGATATCGCCTTCCTCTGCCCACAGTGCGCGTAGCAGCGCCCCGGCGAGCGCGAAGCGGCTCACCTCGGGCACACCGTGGATGAGACAGGACGCCGGCGTCGCGTTGACCGGGAAGTGCTTCGGCTGGATGTTGATCGGGATGCCGAGATGTTCGCCCCAGCGCTTGAGCTCGACCAGGCGGTAGGCCTGGCGCTGCGGCGCGCGCTTGGCCAGCGGCAGCCCCCCCGACTGCGGGAAGATGACGCCGTAGTCGACGGGCTTGACGCGCACCGTGGCGCCGCCACGCCGCGCAACCTCGCCGAAGCGTGCATGACCGAGATAGGTCCACGGCGAGCTCGGCGTCATGTAGTAGTCGACGATTTTGTCCATTTCATGCCCCGAAAGTAAAAGGGCCGCTCGCGCGGCCCTTCCTTTCCTCCGCCGGCGCTCAACCTTCCTGGTCGAGGTAGCTCTTCAGCCGCTCCGAGCGCGACGGGTGGCGCAGCTTCCTCAGCGCCTTGGCCTCGATCTGGCGGATGCGCTCGCGCGTGACGTCGAACTGCTTGCCGACTTCTTCCAGCGTGTGATCCGTGTTCATCTCGATGCCGAAACGCATGCGCAGCACCTTGGCCTCGCGCGGCGTGAGCGTGTCGAGCACGTCCTTGGTCACGTCGCGCAGGCCGGCGTACATCGCCGCGTCGTTCGGCGCGAGCGTCGACTGGTCCTCGATGAAATCGCCGAGATGCGAGTCGTCGTCGTCGCCGATCGGCGTCTCCATCGAGATCGGCTCCTTGGAGATCTTGAGGATCTTGCGGATCTTCTCCTCGGGCATCTCCATGCGCGCCGCAAGCGTCGCCGGGTCGGGCTCCTGCCCGGTCTCCTGCAGGATCTGCCGGCTGATGCGGTTCATCTTGTTGATCGTCTCGATCATGTGCACCGGAATGCGGATGGTGCGCGCCTGATCCGCGATCGAGCGCGTGATGGCCTGCCGGATCCACCAGGTGGCGTAGGTCGAGAACTTGTAGCCGCGGCGATACTCGAACTTGTCGACCGCTTTCATCAGGCCGATGTTGCCTTCCTGGATGAGGTCGAGGAACTGCAGGCCGCGGTTGGTGTACTTCTTCGCGATCGAGATCACCAGGCGCAGGTTGGCTTCGGTCATTTCGCGCTTCGCGCGGCGCGCCTTGGCCTCGCCGGTCGACATCTGCTTGTTGATGTCCTTCAGCTCCTTCACCGAGATACCGATTTTCTGCTGCACCCCCTGGACGCGGCCGAGCAGCTCGAGGATGTCGGGCTCGACGCGCTTGAGCATCTCGCTCCACGGATGCTCGGCGTTGATGTCGGCCGTCAGCCAGCGCTTGGAGCCCTCGGTGCCGGCGAAGATCTTGATGAAGTGCTGGCGCGGCATCTGCGCCTTGTCGACGCAGATGCTGAGGATCTCGCGCTCGTTCTGACGGATGTCGTCCACCAGACTGCGCACGCCATCGCAGAGCCGCTCGACCGTGCGCGCCGTGAAGCGGATCGCCATCAGCTCGTTGGTGACCTGGTCACGCAGGCGCAGGTATTCCTTGTCCTTCGAGCCCTTGTTCTCGAGCACCCGCTTCTGGCGCTCGAACAGGCGCCGGATGCGCGCGAACTTCTCGAGCGCCTCGGTGCGCAGCTTCATCAGGCTGGCACGCTGCGCGGCGCCCTCGTCGTCCTCGTCCTCGTCGCCCTCGTCTTCCGATACCGAGCTGTCTTCGTCCTCGGAATCGCTCTCGGCGCGCTTCGGATCGAAATCGTCCTTCGCATTCGGGTCGACCAGCCCGTCGACCACCTCGTCGATCCGCATCTCGTCCTTCTCGACCTTCTCGGCGAGTTCGATCACTTCGCGAATCGTCGTCGGGCAGGCGCTGATCGCCTGAATCATGTGGCGCAGGCCTTCCTCGATGCGCTTGGCGATCTCGATCTCGCCTTCGCGCGTCAGCAGCTCGACAGAGCCCATTTCGCGCATGTACAGGCGCACCGGGTCCGTGGTGCGGCCGAACTCGGAGTCGACGGTCGACAGCGCTGCCTCGGCCTGCTCCTCGACGTCCTCGTCGGGGCTCGCCACCGGCGCCGCCTCGTTTACGAGCAGCGATTCCTGGTCCGGGGCCTGGTCGTAGACCTGGATCCCCATGTCGCCGAAAGTCGAGATGATCGCCTCGATCTGCTCGGCGTCGACCAGGTCATCCGGCAGGTGATCGTTGATCTCGGAATAGGTCAGGAAGCCGCGCTCCTTGCCGAGCACGATGAGCACCTTCAGCCGGGTGCGCCGCGTCTCGGCGTCCTCTTTGGGCAGCTGCGCGATCGACGCCAGCCATTCCTCGCGGCGCGACTTGCGCCCGCCGCGGCCGCGGCCCTTGCCCTTGCCTGCCTTGAGGCCCTCGTTGACCTGCGCCTCGAGCAGTTCGAGCGCCTGCTTGGCGTTCTTGATGCTCGCTTTCTTGGCCGCCTTCTCCGCCGCCGCCTTGGCCTTCTCGGCGGCCTTGGCGAGCGCCTTCAGCTGCGCTTCCTTCTGCTTGGCTGCCTTCGCCTTGGCGCGCTCCTTCTCCTTCAGCGCCTTGGCCTTGGCCGCCTCCTTGAGCTTCAGCGCGCGCGCCTTGGCCTTCGCCGCCGCGCGTGCCTTGGTTTCCTTGAGCTTGAGCGCCGCGCGTGCCTTGGCTTCCTTGAGCTTGAGCGCCGCAGCCTTGGCCTTGGCCGCCGCTTTGAGCTTGGCTTGTTGCGCGCGCTGCGCCTTCGCCTTGGCCGCCGCCTTGAGCTTTGCCGCGCGCGCCTTGGCGGCAACGGCCTTGGCCCTGAGCTTGGCCTGCTTGAGCTTTTGCGCCTTCGCCTTGGCCGCTGCCTTGAGCTTCGCCTGCTTGAGTTTCTGCGCCTTGGCTTTCTGCGCTGCCGCCTTGGCTTTCGCTGCCGATTTGCGCGCCGGACGCACTTTGAGCGTCGCGCGATTTTTCAACGCTTTGATTGCTTTAGATTTTTTCCTTGCCGCCGGGGAGCGTTTGGACTTTGCTTTGGGCTTGACCTTGGCCATTCTTGCCTCGCGTGACAGCCGGTTTCCGGCGGAATCGCGGATTTCCGGGAAAACCGTGGATTGTATCAATTTTCCAGCGAGTTACCAGAGCCGTTAAAGGCGCTGCGCCTTCAGCTCGGCGAGCTCCTTTGCGCGACGATCGATCTCGAGCATCAGGTCGCGGCTCGCGCCGCCGGCCGCCGCCTCGCGCCGCAGTGCCTCGAACTCCTCGTTCTTGCGCTGGATGCGCAGCGCGAGCTGGATCTGACGGAACTGGCGCGCAGAGTCCTCTGCGCTCAGATTCTGCTCGAGCGCGGCGGCCTGCGCGCGGTACAGCGCCTCGGCATGCGGGCTGTCGCGGAACTGCTCGATGAGCAGCGCCTCGCTCATCTCGCCGCCTTCCGCAGCCCACTGCACGATCGCCTGCAGCGCCGCGCTCTCCGCCGCGCGCGCATCGAGCAGCGCCGGCTCGAGCTCATCGACGAGATCCGGTTTGACCAGCACGCAGCACAGCAGGTTCCGCTCCTGGCTCGCGGCGATCGGCGGCGCGCTGCGCCGCACGGCGGGACGGGGGCGCGGCGCATTCGGCTGCGCGAGGCCGAGCAGCTGCTCGGCCTCCTCCTGCGACACGCGCGCGAGCTCGGCCACCTCCTTGACGAGCTGCAGGCGCAAGCCCGGCGCCTCGGTGCGCTGCAGATGGGGCCGCGCGGCGGCGAGCAGCGCCGAGCGCCCTTCCGGTGTGGCCAGGTCGGCCTGCGCGCGCAACTCGCCGAGCAGGAAGCTGGATAGCGTCTGCGCCTGGCGCACGGCGCGCTCGAAGGCCTCGGCGCCGTGCGCGCGGATGGCGCTGTCCGGGTCCTCGCCCTGCGGCAGAAAGAGGAAGCGGATCGGCTTGTGGTCCAGGGCGAGCGGCAGGCTCACCTCGAGCGCGCGCCAGGCCGCCTTGCGTCCCGCGGCGTCGCCGTCGAAGCAGAACACCAGCTGGTCGGCGAGCCGCAGCAGGCGCGAGACGTGGTGCGGCGTGGTCGCCGTGCCGAGCGTCGCCACCGCATAGCCGATGCCGTGCTGCGCGAGCGAGATCGCGTCCATGTAGCCTTCGACGACCAGCGCCCGGCCGGCGCTGCGGATCGCCTCGCGCGCCTGCACCAGACCGTAGAGCTCGCGGCCTTTCTCGAACAGCGGCGATTCGGGCGAATTCAGGTACTTCGGCTCGCCCGCACCGAGCACCCGTCCGCCGAAGCCGATGACCGTACCGCGGGTCGAGAAGATCGGGAACATGATGCGGTCGCGGAAGCGGTCGTAGCGCTTGCCTTCGTTCTCGATCACCAGCCCGGCCTCCACCAGGCCGCGCGCCTCGTACTCCGGGAATGCGGCACGCAGACCCTGCCAGTCGTCCGGCGCGTAGCCGAGGCGGAAGCGCGCGGCAATCTCGCCGCTCAGACCGCGGCCTTTCAGGTACTCGATGGCGCGGGCGGACTTCTTCAGCTCGCCACGGTAGAAAGCCATCGCCTGCTCGAGCATCGCGCCGAGGCCGGCTTCGCGCTCCTCGCGCGCGGCCTGCTCGCGCGTGCGCGGACGGGACTCCGGCAACTGCATGCCGACGGAGCCGGCCAGGTCGCGCAGCGCGTCGATGTAGCCGAGCCCGGCGTAAGCCATGAGAAAGCCGATCGCGTTGCCGTGCGCACCGCAACCGAAACAGTGATAGAACTGCTTGCTCTGGCTGACCGTGAACGACGGCGTCTTTTCCGCGTGAAACGGGCACAGCCCGAGGTAGTTCGCCCCGCCCTTCTTCAGCTGGACGTAGCGCGACACGACGTCGACGATGTCGACGCGGTTGAGGAGATCTTGCTTGAAGCTGTCGGGGATCACGCGCGGATCCCGCTAGTGTAAGCGGTGGCGGCTAGCCGGCGAGCCTGACCTTCACCCGCGCCGAGACGGGGCCCATCTCCGCACGGCCGGCAAGACGCGTCTTGAGCACCGCCATGACGCGGCCCATGTCTTTCGGTCCCGCCGCACCGCTCTCCGCGATCGCCGCCTCGACCGCAGCGTCGATCTCGGCGTCGCCCAGCTGCGCCGGCAGGTAGGCGGTCAGCACGTCGGCCTCGAAGCGTTCCCTGGCGGCGAGCTCGTCGCGGCCCGCCTTTTCGTACTGCACGATCGACTCGCGGCGCTGCTTGAGCAGCCGCTCGACCGTTGCCAGCACCTGGGCGTCGTCGAGCTCGCTGCGCTCGTCGACCTCCTTCTGCTTGATCGCCGCCAGCAGCAAACGGATGGCCGACAGGCGCGCCGCGTCCTTGGCGCGCATCGCGGCCTTCATGTCGTCGGTGATGCGGGTTTTGAGGGTCATCGTCCGGTGACTCATGCCGCGCGCGGCGGCGCCAGAAACACGAACGCCCCGGCGTCGCTGAGCAGCCGGGGCGTCCCGAGTGGTTGCGCTGGACCTGTGCCGCTCAGTAGAGCTTCTGCGGCAGCATCTGGCTACGCAGGCGCTTGTGGTGCCGCTTGACCGCCGCCGCCAGCTTGCGCTTGCGCTCCGTGGTCGGCTTCTCGTAGTACTCGCGCGAACGCAGCTCGGTGAGCAGCCCGGTCTTCTCGATTGTGCGCTTGAAACGGCGCAGGGCCACTTCGAACGGCTCGTTCTCCTTGACGCGAACGGTGGGCATCCAGTCTCCAGGTCGCCGAAAAGGGGCGGATTATAGCCGCAACGGCGGCGCCCCCGCCAGCCCCAGTAGAATCGCCGGCCATGCTGATCCTCGGGCTGGAAACGTCCTGCGACGAGACCGGCGTCGCGCTGTACGACGCTGCGGTGCTGGCGCGCGGCGCGCCGCCCGCGGACGGTCTTCTGGCGCACGTGGTGCACTCGCAAAGCGACCTGCACGCCGCCTACGACGGGGTGGTGCCAGAGCTCGCTTCGCGCGACCACCTGCGGCGCATCGTGCCGCTGACCCGCGACGTACTGCTGCGCGCCCGGCGCCGCGTCGCGGACCTCGAGGCCGTGGCCTACACCGAGGGGCCCGGGCTCGCCGGCGCGCTGCTGGTCGGCGCGGCCTTCGGCCACGCGCTGGCGCTTTCGCGGGGGCTGCCCGCCATCGGCATCCACCACCTCGAAGGTCACCTGCTCTCGCCGCTGCTCGCGCGTCCGGCGCCGGCGTTTCCCTTCGTCGCCCTGCTGGTCTCCGGCGGGCACACGCAGCTGATGCGCGTCGACGGCGTCGGACGCTATCAACTGCTCGGCGAGACCCAGGACGATGCCGCAGGCGAGGCATTCGACAAGACCGCGACGCTGCTCGGGCTGGGCTATCCCGGCGGCCCGGCACTCGCCGCGCTCGCCGACGGGGGCCAGCCGCAGCGTTACGCGCTGCCGCGTCCCATGCTGCACAGCGGCGACCTCGAATTCAGCTTTTCCGGGCTGAAGACCGCGGTGGCGCTGCTGGTACGCGACACCGCCGAGGCTGCGCGCAGGCCGGCGGTGCGCGCCGACATTGCGCGCGCCTTCCAGGACGCGGTGGTCGACGTGCTGGTGGCGAAGTGCGCGCAGGCGATGGAAGCGACGGGCCTTTCGCGCCTGGTGGTCGCCGGCGGGGTCGGCGCCAACCGGGCGCTGCGCGCCGCGCTGGACGCGACCGGCGCGCAACGCGGTTTCGACGTCTTCTACCCGGCACCCGAACTGTGCACCGACAACGGCGCGATGATCGCCTTCGCCTGCGCGCTGCGCCTGCAAAGCGGCATGCCGACGCCGACGCGCGCGTTTTCGGTGCGACCGCGTTGGGAACTGGCGGCTACGGCCTAGCGCGCTGCCCGATGCGCGGCTCCTCCGCGCGCACCAAGCGCCCGATGTTCTCGCGATGACGCCAGACCAGCAGCAGCGTCATGGCGCCGACCGCCGGCGTGACCGGCGCCAGTCCGAACAGGAACCAGGCCCAGAACACCGCGAACACGGCGGCGATGATCGAGGCGAGCGAGATGATGCGGAAGAAGGCGACGATGATGCCGAAGCTGGCGAGCGTGCCGAGCCCGAGCCAGAGGTTGAAGGCGAACAGCACGCCGGCCGCAGTCGCCACGCCCTTGCCGCCGCGAAAGCCGTGGTACACGGGATAGAGGTGGCCGAGGAACGCCATCGCGCCGGCGAGCGGCGCGTCGACGCCGGTCACCGGAGTCTCGCCGGTGACGAGCACGGTGAGGCCCACCGCGGCCGCACCCTTGCCGGCGTCGCCGATCAACGTAAGCGCGGCAGCCAAGCGGCTGCCCGAGCGCAGCACGTTGGTGGCGCCCGGGTTCTTCGAGCCGTAGCTGCGCGGATCCGGCAGCCGCAAGGCCCTGCTGACGACCACGGCGAACGACACCGAGCCGAGCAGGTAGGCCGCGAGCATGATCAGCGCGGTTTGCATGGCAGCGCGATTCTACGCGCCGGCCGGCGCGCTATGGTGTAATGCCGCCGACCGATGGATCACATCTTCATCCACGATCTGCGGCTCGATGCGCGCATCGGCTTCCACAAGCGCGAGCGCTACGCGACGCAGACACTGCAGCTCGATCTCGAGATCGGCATCGCCGATGCCGCGGTGTTCGCGAGCGACCGCGTGGCCGATTGCATCGACTACGACAAGGTGGTCGAGCGCGTGCGCGCACTGCTCGGCGAGGGGCATTTCAACCTGGTGGAAACCGTCGCCGATCGCATCGCGCGCCTGCTGCTCGACGAGTTCGGCGCGGCCTACGCCCGCGTCAGCGTGGCCAAGCGGGGCGTGATGAAGGACGCCGGACGGGTCGGCGTGAGCGTCGAGCGCCGACGCTGAATCGATCGCCGCTCAGCCCTCCAGCGCGACATCGACCAGCACCGGCGCGAGCAGGCGCTCCGCCTCTCGGGGATCGAGGCACAGCAGAAAGCCACGGCGCCCGCCGTTGATGTAGATCGCCGGCAGCGCGAGGATCGAGCGTTCCATGTAGATCGGAATCGCCTTGCGCAGTCCGAAGGGCGAGGTACCGCCGATCTGGTAGCCGGAGTGGCGCTGCGCCACCTCGGGCCTGCAGGGCACGACGCGCTTGCACGCGGCCTGGCGTGCCAGATTCTTGGTCGACACGCTGCGGTCGCCGTGCATCAGCACGACGAGCGGGGCCGCACGCTCGTCTTCCATGACCAGCGTCTTCACCACCGCGTGTTCGGGCACGCCGAGCAGCTCGGCGCCGCGTTCCGTGCCGCCGTGCTCGGCGTACTCGAAGAAGTGCTCGCTGAATGCGACGCCATGCTGGCGCAGGAACTGCGTCGCCGGCGTTTCGCTGTGGCTCGGGCGCTTCATCCGCGCGGATGGTGCTTGGCATGCAGCGCCTTGAGGCGCTCGCGTGCGACGTGCGTGTAGATCTGCGTCGTCGAGATGTCGGCGTGGCCGAGCAGCATCTGCACCACGCGCAGGTCCGCGCCGTGGTTGATGAGATGCGTGGCGAAGGCGTGGCGCAGCACGTGCGGCGAAAGCGTCTTGCCCGGAATGGCGCGCGCACCGTAGCGGCGGATGAGGTACCAGACCGCCTGGCGCGTCATCGGCGTGCCGCGTGCGGTGACGAACAGCGCGGCCGAGCTTACGCGCCTGGCGAGCGACGGCCGCGCTTCGCGCAGGTAGCGTTCGATCCAGCCCACCGCCTCCTCGCCCAACGGCACCAGCCGCTCCTTCGATCCCTTGCCGAACAGGCGCACCACGCCGGCGTCCAGATTCGCCTCGACCGTCTTCAGCGCGACGAGCTCGGACACGCGCAAGCCGCAGGCGTAGAGCGTTTCCAGCATCGCCCGGTCGCGCAGCCCGAGCGGGCTGTCCGTGTCGGGCGCAGCGAGCAGCGCCTCGACGTCGGCCTCGGACAGGCTCTTCGGAAAGCGCGGCGTGCGCTTCGGCGGCTCCAGGCGCAGCGTCGGGTCCTCGCTGATGCGGCGCTCGCGCAGGCAGTACTGGTAAAAGCGCCGCAGGCTGGAGAGCAGCCGCGCATCGCTCGAACTGCGCGGGGCGCGCTTTCCCGGCGCACGCCGGTGGCGCTCGGCGAAGAACGCGTGCAGCGCCGCTTCGTCGACCGCGGTCAGCCGGCCGCGCCGCTCGCGTGCCAGCCACAGGCCGAGTTGCTCCAGGTCGCGTCGGTAGGCCTCGATCGAGTTGTGCGCCAAGCCGTCCTCGAGCCACAGCGCATCGCAGAACGCGTCCAGCAAGCGGCCGTCCTGCGCGTCGATCGCCGCGCTCATCCCGACGCGAGTGCCTCGATCTTCTCGAGCAGCGCGTCGGGCACCTCGAGCCCCTCGGCGGCGCGCTGCGCGGCGGCAAAGCGGCGTGCGCCGGGCAGGCGCACCTCCGCATCGGCGAGCATCGCCGCCACCACCGCTTCGACGCGTTCGAAGTAGCGCGCCTGTCCGGCGAGCGCGCCCGGGTCGATGGCGAGGAAGGCTTGGCCGACGCGCGGCCGGTTCCCCTGCTCGGCGAAGAACGAATCCGCCTCGGGTCCGATCGCGGCGCCGGTCAGCGCGGTGCAGATCAGCTCGAACATCAGCGCCAGCATGGCGCCCTTTACGCCGCCGATCGGGAACATGCTGCCGTGCTCGATCGCCTCCTTCGGATCGGTGGTCGGCTTGCCGTCGCGGTCGAGCGCCCAGCCCTCGGGAATGCGCTCGCCGCGCTGCGCGGCAAGCATGATCTTGCCGCGGATTACGGTCGTCAGCGCGAGGTCGATCACCAGCGGGTCGGCGCTGGCGCGCGGGAATATGGCCGCCACTGGATCGGTACCGAACAGCGCCTTGCGCCCGCCCCAGGCGGGAATCGCCGCAGGCGAGTTGGTGAAGGCGAAGCCGACCATGCCCGCCTGCCCCACCGGCAGCAGGTGGATGCCGAGCACGCCGACGTGGCCGCTGTTGGTGATGCCGGCAAAACCGATGCCGTTGCGCCGCGCGCGCGCGACGACCTCGTCGATCGCCCAGGCGCAGGCCTCGTAGGGCAGCGCGTCGCGGTTGTCGATCAGGCAGGCCGCAGCACGCTCGGCGCGCAGGATCGGCGTCGCCGCACCGTCCGCGCGGCCGTTCTGCAGCATTGCGCAGTAAAACGGCACGCGCGACAGGCCGTGCGTCGGCAGGCCCTGCGCTTCGGCCTGCAGCAGATGCTGCGTGGCACGCTCGGCCATGCGGGGTCTCGCGCCGGCTCGCTCGAGCGCGCGGCGTGCGAGCTCGAGGAGTTCGGCGGGCGGCTTTTTCATGCGCGCGATTCTACTCGCGCCACCGCGACGGCTCGTTAGCTCGCTAGAATACGGCGCTTGCGGAACGATTCCAGAGAAGAGAGGAGACCATGGGCAAGTTCATCGAGCTCGTCGCCAGCGACGGGCACCCGCTGTCCGCCTACCGCGCCGACCCCGCCGGCAAACCGCGTGGCGCCGTCGTCGTGATCCAGGAGATCTTCGGCGTCAACAGCCACATTCGCGCGGTGGCGGACGGCTATGCCGCGGACGGCTACCTCGCCATCGCGCCGGCGATGTACGACCGGCTGGATGAAAATTTCGAAGTCGGCTACACGCCGGACGACGTCGCCAAGGGCCGCGCGCTGAAGGACAAGGCGCAACTCGATGCCGCGCTGCGCGACGCCGAGGCCGCGGTGAAGGAAGCGGCCAAGGCCGGCAAGGTCGGCATGGTCGGCTACTGCTGGGGCGGCTACATTACCTGGATGGCTGCGTCACGCGTGGCGGGCCTGGCCTGTGCGGCGCCGTACTACGGCGGCGGCAGCACGACCGACGAGGCGATCGCCGAAAAGCCGAAGTGCGCGGTCCTGGCGCACTACGGCGAGAAGGACGAGCACATTCCGGTGGACGGCGTGAAGAAGCTCGCCGCCGCGCACCCGGCGGTCACCGTGCACCTTTATCCGGCGCCGCACGGCTTCAACTGCGACCAGCGCGGCTCCTATGACGCGGCGAGCGCCAAGCTCGCGCGCGAGCGCACGCTGGCGTTCTTCCGCCAGCACCTCGGCTAAGCCCAGCGTACGCAACGCGTACGCTGCACGCCCTGCGCGCGGGCTACTGCAGGTCGGCGGCGGCGCCGAGCAAGGCGCGGCGGAAGCGCGCCTTGAGCAGGCCGCCGTCGCGCGGCGGCAGGATGATCGGCACCTTTTCGGCGCGCACCTTGACCGTCGCGAAGTTCGGCCCGGGGTGCGCATGAATCGCCGCGCGCAGCGCGTCGAGTTCGTTCGCGGCGCGTACCGTGCGTGCGTCGGCGAAGCCCGCGGCGCGCGCCATCGCGGCGAGGTCGACGCCGTGCGCGGTGTGCGTTTCCTGCATGCCGGTCTCGCCGTAGCGGCCGTTGTCGATCACGACCACCGACAGGTTCGCCGGCCGCTGCACACCGATCGTCGCCAGCGCGCTCAACCCCATGAGCATCTCGCCGTCTCCGGTGATCACCAGCACACGCCGCTGCGGCTGCGCGAGCGCCAGGCCGAGGCCCATCATCGCCGCCTGGCCCATCGCACCCCACAGCGGGAAGGTCAGGTCATGGTCGCCCGCCGCGGTGCAATCCCAGGCGGTGGAGCCGAGCCCCGCGACCACCAGCAGCTCGCCGCGCTCGGCGAGCAGCGCGGAAACGACGTCGCGTCGGTGCAGGGTCGCGCTCATTGCGCTGCCTGTTCCTGGAAGCTCTTGATGCCGATTACGCGCTGCGAGATGAGCACCGCGACCGCGGCATAGCCGTTGAACGCCAGGCGCAGCGCCGCATCGACCGCCGGCGCAACCGCCTTCGCCTCGAGCGCCGGCTGCACGATCACGCCCATCGCCTCGAGCACCGCGGGCGTGGCCTGTCCCATCGGGATCTGCCAGGGATTGAATTCGCCGTACTCGCCGCGCATGGTGATGATCATGGGCAGCGGAATGCGGCATTCCTTGATCGTGCCGAGCACGTTGATGACGTTGCCCACGCCGCTCGACTGCATGAGCAGCACCGCACGCGCCCCGCCGAGCCAGGCGCCGGTCGCGAGGCCGAGGCCCTCCTCCTCGGTGGCGAGCACGACGCTGCGCATCGAGGCATCGGCATGACACAGCTCGATGAGCCGCTTGTGCCCGGCATCCGGCACGTAGCTGACGATCGAGATGCCGGCCGCCTTCAGCGCGCCGTGCACCTCCAGCGGCCAGTCGACGCCGGCGGCCTGCGGCGCGTTCATGCCGCGTCCCTCGCCGCGCCATGCACGGCGTCCCGCAACAGCGTCTCGCCCGGGCGCACGCGCGTGAAGGCCACCGACTTGTGCGCGATGGCGACCCCGCCATCGACCAGGCGCGCGCTGGTGTAGGCCGAGCGCTCGAGCACCCCCGCCTCGGGGAAATCGGAACGGAAATGCGCGCCGCGCGAATCCTCGCGCGCACGCGCCGCGGCAGCGATCACGCGGCTCACTTGCGTCAGGCTTTTCAGGTTCATCCAGTCGTGCCAGGAGAGATTGAACGCGCGACCGGTGTCCGGCAGCGCGATGCCATCAAGCGCATCGTCGAGCGCCGACAGTTCGCGCTCTGCCGCGGCCAAGCCCGCGGCGTCGCGAATGATACCGACACGATCCCACATCACGCCAGACAGTGTTTCGCGCAACACCTCGAGCGCGCCATGACGCCCTGCGCCACCGCCGAACGGCCGCTCGCAGCGCGCGATAGCAGACTCGATCGCGCTCGGATCAGGGGTGCGCAGGGTGCCTTCGCTGCGCACCCACGCCGCCATCGCATCGCCCGCCACGCCGCCGTACACCGTCGAATTGGCCACTCCGTTTCCGCCAAGGCGGTTGGCGCCGTGCACGCCGCCGGAATCCTCGCCCGCGACGAACAGGCCGGCGAGCGCGGTCCTGCAGTCGGCAGCGAACTCGACGCCGCCCATCATGTAGTGCGCCGTCGGCACCACCTCGACCAGCCCGCCGGCCAGGTCGAAGCCGCAGTCGGCGCAGCGCTCCACCATGCCCTTGAAGTCGCGCCGCACGCGCTCGGGGCCGAGGTGCGCCATCGAGATGTACAGACCGCCGTTCGGGGTCACGTGGCCCGCGCGCATTTCCGCGTACATGGCTCGCGAGACGATGTCGCGCGTCGCGCGCTCGAGCTTCGCGTCGTAATGCTGCATGAAGCGCTCGCGCGCACCGTTCAGCAGGGTGCCGCCGGCGCCACGCAAACCTTCCTCGAGCACCGTACCGGTCATGCGTGTGTGCGGGCCGGCCAGTAGGCCGGTCGGATGAAACTGCACCATCTCCATGTCGCGCAGCGCGAGCCCGGCACGCAGCGCCATCGCCAGCCCGTCGCAGCTCTTGTCGCCTGAGGGCGTGTGGTAGCGGTACATCGTCGGCCCGCCGCCGGTGGCGAGCAGCACCGCCTTGGCGCGCACCAGCAGATACTCGCCGCTGCGCATGTCGATCATCAGCACGCCGGCGAGCGCGTCACCCGCGCTCGCCGGGATGAGCTCGACGGCGCGGTGCTCCTCGAGGCGGCGGATCTCGCGCGCCCAGACCTGCTCGGCGAGCCGGTTGATGATCTCGATGCCGGTGAGGTCGCCCTTGTGTACCGTGCGATCAAACGTCTGCCCGGCGAAGGCTTTCTGGTGGATCGTGCCGTCCGGATTGCGGTCGAAGAAGCAGCCGAGCTCGTTTTCCAGCTCGCGGATGCGCTCCACCGCGAGGGTCACCAGCTGCCAGGCAAGCTCCTGGTCGGGCAGCCACTTGCCTCCCTCGATGGTGTCCATGAAGTGGCGCTCGATCGAGTCGCCCGGCGCCAGCGCCACGTTGTAGCCGCCCTGCACCATGCGCGTGCAGCCGCATTTGCCAAGCAGGCCCTTGACCGCGACGGTGATCGCCAGCTCGGGCGCCGCGCGGTGCGCATGCAGCGCGGCGAATAGCCCGGCGCCGCCCGAACCGAGAATCAGGATGTCGCTGTGAATCTCGCGCAGCGCCCGTTTCACGCCTTCACGCCCCCGGTGCTGTTGCGTACGCCCGTCTAGCGGACGCCGAGGCTGGCGAGCGCAGCGGCACGGCGCGCCTGGGCAGCGGCGTTCACCGTGTCATAGAGGCTCGCGCCATGGCTGTCCATGGCGACGAGCAGCGGGCCGAAACCGCGCACGCGGAACTTCCACAGCGATTCCGGGTTGAGGTCGTCGAGATCGACGTCCTCGATGGCCTCGATCCAGGTCGTCTCCAGCGCCGCGGTGCCACCGATGATCGCGAGATACACGCCACCGAGGTCGCGGAACGCGGCCGACGAGGCCTCGCGCAAGCCGCCCTTGCCGATGATCATGCGCACGCCGTACTGCTCCATCAGCGGCCGGGTGAAGCGCTCCATGCGATCGCTGGTCGTCGTGCCGATGCACACCGATGCGTAACCGCTCGGGTTGGCGGGGCTTTTCTCGACCTTGCGCACATTCGGCGCAGTGTGGATCACCGCGTGCCCATTCAGATCGAAACGCGTCCTGCGCCCGCGGTCGAACATGTGAATCTGCGTCGCGTCGCGGATGCCGTAAAGCGTTCCGTTCAGCGTCACCGTATCGTTGGCACGCAGGGCGCGGACCTGCGCCTCGCGCACCGGCATCGTGAAATCGTGGTGCGCCATCGCTGCGTGCCTCAGGAACCTGCGCCGAGCAGCGCGGCCTTGAGGTCGTCCTGCACCGGGTTCAGGCCCAGCCAGACGCGCAGCAGCGCGCGGTAGAAGTCCTCGCCGACGATCGGCTGCCCGGACGGCTTTCCATCGATCCGCAGCCGCAGGCCTTCGCCGTGCGCCCAGTCGATGTCGATCGCCATGCCTTCCTTGGCTTCCTGTACGTCGGCCATGATCCTCGTCAGCTGCGAAATGCGCGGCCCCAAGCGCACCATCTCCGCGTCGCTGTGGTTCTTGCGCAGACCGTCGATCAGCGCCTGCGTAAACGCCTCGGCGCTGACATCGCGCAGCATGCGGATCGCCACACGCTTCGGTCCTGGCAGCAGCAGGATCTCTTCGGCCTTGCGTTTGGATTCCGGCAGATACAGGCCGATCGCGTAGAGGTCGAGGAACAGAAGCTTGCGCAGTCCGGCGCCGTTCAGCACGAGCGTTGAATCGCCGGGTCCGTCGATTTTCTCGGCGAACTTGACGCCTTCGACTTCGGCCGCCTGCGCCAGGCTGATGATCGCAGACAGCAACACTGCAGCCAGAACTCTCATCTCAGTACCCGTACTCAATGCCCTGCGGACCGATGGTCGCCCGTGCGCGGCGCGCCGAGTGACATTGCATGTTGACCGCCACCGGATTCATCGTGATGTGCGTCGCCGCCGTTTCGACGTGCACCGCGAACGCGGTCGCATCGCCGCCCAGTCCCTGCGGGCCGACACCCAGCTGGTTCACGGCCGGCGCGAGCGCCTGCTCGAGCGCCGCGCCTTCCGGGTCGCCGCAGCGCGTGCCGAGTGGCCGCGTCGCCGCGACCTTGGCGAGATGCACGCAGAGATCCGCGGTGCCGCCCACGCCGACGCCGACGATCGTCGGCGGACAGGTCTTGCCACCGGCAGCGAGTACGCAGTCGATGACGAAGGTCTTGATCGCGTCGACACCCTCGGCGGGAATCGCCATGCGCAACCAGGAATTGTTCTCCGAGCCGGAGCCCTTCGGCACCATCTCGATCGACAGGCGCTCGGCGTCCTCCGAGAAATCGAAGTGGATGACGGGCACGCTGCGGCCGCAGGAGCTGTGCTCGTTCTTGCGCGTCACCGGGTGCACCACGGAAGAGCGCAGCGGATGCTCGCGCGTCGCCCGCGCACAGCCCTCGCGGATGGCCGCCTTGAGGCCGGCACCGTCCACTTCGACGCCGCGTCCGATGACCACGTTGTAGATGGGGATGCCGGTGTCCTGGCACAGCAGGTTGTCGGTCTCCTCGGCAACCTTGATGTTGGCGATCATGGTGCCGAGGATGCGCTTTGCGGTGGGGTCGCTTTCCGCGGCGTCTAGCCCGGCGAAGCCCTGCTTGATGTCCGGCGGCAGCAGCTTGACCGCGCGGATGTAGAGCTGCTTGGCAGCTTCCTCGACTTGCTTGAGATCGACCTTCATGCGCTCGATTGTAGTCTGGCGGGGCGCGCTACAGGGCGAGGGCGAAGGCGAGGCCCATGGCAAGCGCGAGCGCGGCCGCGGCGGCGGCGAGGCTCTTCTGCCAGTCGCGCCAGGGCAGGAACTCGAGCGCGAGCAGCCGCAAACCGCCCGCCAGGTGCGCCGCCAGCAGCAAGACGATGCCCCACTCGGCGAACTTGACCGCCGGCAGCGCCGTCCAGGCGAGGAAACGATCGAACTGCGCCGCACCCTGCAGCGACTGGCTGAGCGCCCAGAAATGCACCGGCAGGAACAGCGCCAGCAGGATGCCGGAGACGCGGTGCACGAGGAACGCGCCGTAGGCCGGGTGCTTGCGCGCCCGAGAATCGTTACGCCGCACCGCCGAACACTCCCGCAACTGCGCGCAGGCCGAGCACGGCCAGCGCGATCGCGAACAGAACCAGAACCACGTCGCGCGAGGCGCCGCGCCAGCCGAGCCACTCGCCGAGCGTGGCGCGCAGCCCGATCGGCGCGTGCACCGCAGCGGCGACGACGAAGGTGGCGTAGAACACCAGGCCCGGAACGTTGCCGCGCGTGCGGCCAAGGATCTCCGCCGCCGACAGACCGCCCTGCACCGCAGCGATGATCGTCACCAGGTGCACCAGCACGCAGAACGCGAGCACGGCGGCGCTGGCGCGCTGCGCCAGCCAGAGAATCGTTTCGCCGCGCGCCTTCACAGCGTGCCCTTCAGCAGCGCGCGCGCCAGCCTGCGCTTGAGGCCGGCAATGCCCGCCGTCGGCGAGATCTTCTGCGGGCAGCGCTCGCTGCAACCCATCTGGCTGTGGCAGGCGTGGCAGCCCGCGTCGCCGCCGACCGCACGCAGCCGCTCCGACTGCGCCGTGTCGCGTGCGTCACAGGCGAGCGTCCAGGCACGGTTCAGCGCCGCGGGGCCCAGATAGTCCGGGTTCCAGGCCACCAGGTCGCAGGAGGCGTAGCACACGCCGCAGCCGATACATTCGATGCCCGCGTCGGCCTGCCGCCGTACGGCGTCCTCGGGCGAGATGCGCGCGAAGTCCTCGTGGCGCGTCCGGCTGCCGCTGAACTGGCCGCGCGCGCGCGCCCACTTGTCGAAGAACGGCGCCATGTCGGTGACCAGGTCGCGAATCACCGGCAGGTGGCCGAGCGGCGCGACCTCAAGCGCACCGTCGTCGGCCACCGCGTCGACATGCGTGCGGCAGGTCCAGCGTGCCACGCCGTTCACCGTCATCGCGCAGGAGCCGCACATGCCGACGCGGCAGGCGAAGCGGTAGGCGAGCGACGCGTCGATATGGCGCTGGATGTGGGTGATGACGTCGAGCACCGTCTGGCTCGCGTGGCGCGGCACCTCGAAGCTCTGGAAGGCGCCTTGCTCGGCGCCGCGCCAGACACTCACGCGCAGGGTCTGCATGTCTCGCCGTCTCCTCAATGCGCACCACCCGGCGGCGTGCCGGTGCGCGACAGCCTCGGCGCCGCGAGCGGCGCAATTTCGACGTTTACGCAGGCTGGCTTGCCTGCGGCCAGCGCACGCTCGAGCGCCGCGCCGACCTCCGCCGCGCGGGTGACATGCTCGCCATGCCCGCCGAGCGCCGCCACCGCCAGATCGTAACGCGTCGGCTGCATCTCGCAGCCGACGGCGCGCGCCGGGCCGTAGCTGCGCAGCTGGATGAGATGTTCCGCGTTCCAGCGCGCGTCGTTGCCGAGGACGGCGACGAACGGCGCGCCGCAGCGCACCGCGGTTTCGAATTCGGCGAGATAGAAGCCGGCCGAGCCGTCGCCGAGGGTGGCGATCACGGGCGCACCGGGATGCGCCAGGCTGGCGGCAATGGCGTACGGAATCGAGCCGCCGATGCCGCCGGCCGGGCCGTTGGTGATGCGCGTGGCGGCGCTGGCGCAGGCCTGCGCCCACTGCCCGAATTCGCCGCCATCGCAGACCAGCACCGCGTCCGGCCGCGCGGCGAGCGCCTGCTGCACGGCGCGTGCGACCGCCAGCGGATGCACGGCGCCCTCCGCCGACGGCGCCTGCGCCCACTCGGCCGGTCGCGCAGCCAGCGCCGCGTCGACCTGCTGCTTCCACCCCGCCTGCGCGGCGACGGGCGAAAAGCCGCGCCGCGCAGCCGAGATCAATGCCTCGGCCGCGGAGAATGCATCGGCTTGCACCGCGTTCAGCAGGCGCGCGGCGTCGCCGATGGCGACCGCACTGCGGCGCAGCGCCTCGGCCTCGGGATCGACGTGAATGAAGCGGCAGTGCGCGCTGAACGCAGGCGGCTGGCCGAAACGCAGCGTGAAATCGAGCTTGCGCCCCAGCAACAGCACGAGGTCCGCCTCGGCCAGAAGATCGGGCAGCGCACCGAGCGAAGGATCGGCGATGCCACGCGGGCTTTCGCTGTGCACGACGGGAATCCCGGTCGCGGCGCAGAGCGCTTCGCGCAGCCGCTGGCCGCGTCCCGCCGCCATCGCCGGCGCGGCGACGATGAGCGGACGCGCCGCGCGCGCCAGCGCATCGAGAATCGCGCGCGCGGCTTCGTCGGCAAGCGGTTGCCCAAGCGCGTCGAACGCTGTCGCATGGGGCGGGGCGACCGCGGCGGCATCGAGCGTCGCCTCGAGCAGGTCGTACGGCAGGCTGACGTGCACCGGTCCAGGCCGCCCGGATTTGGCGATGCGGAAGGCGCGTGCGACGTCCTCGCCCAGCGTCGCGGCCTGTTCGGCCGTCCACGCCGCCTTGCACAGCGGTGCCGCCACCTCGGCCTGGCGCAGCTCCTGGAACGCATCACGGCCCAGCTGGCCGAGCGGCGCATGGCCGGAGAGCAGCACCAGCGGTGCTTCGGCGCCAAGCGCGTTGTACAGCGCACCGACGCCGTTGGCATGGCCGGGTCCGGCAGTGAGCAGCGCCACGCCCGGTTCGCCCGTCAAGCGTCCCCAGGCGTCGGCCATGTGCACCGCGGCGCCCTCGTGACGCGTGTGCACAATGCCGAGCCGCGCGTCGACGGCGGCGTCGTACAGCACCATCACCTGGTTGCCCGAGAGCGAGAACAGCCGCTCGGCGCCGCCGCGCGCCAGGGCGCGCGCGACGAGATCCGCGCCGCGCAGCGTCGCCATGTCTCCGCGCCGCTCGGCTTACGCCGACTCGTACAGCCGCGTCAGCACGAACTCGCGGTGGCCGAGCGCCTCGGCCGCGGTGAGCCGGCCGTTGGCCGTGCGCAGCATGCACGCGAGCAGCGCATCACCGGCCTGGTCGGGCGAGAGCTCCTTTCTCAGCAGCCCCGAGACGTCGACGTCGATGTGCTCGCCCATGGTGCGCACCGTGCGCGGGTTGGCGCACAGCTTGATCACCGGCAGGATCGGGTTGCCGATCACGTTGCCCTGCCCGGTCGGAAAGAAGTGCACCGCAAAGCCCGCCGCCGCGCACAGCGTCACCATCTCGGCGGCCGCCGAAGAGGAATCCATGAACCACAGCCCCGGCCCGGTGGGCTCCTCGGCCTTGTCGAGCACGCCGTCGACCGCGCACTTGCGCCCGATCTTCTGGATGTTGCCGAGCGCCTTTTCCTCGATGGTGGTGAGCCCGCCGGCGATGTTGCCCTTGGTCGGCTGCGATTCCGACAGATCGCTCGTCTTGTGCCGGTCGATCACCGCCTGGTAGCGGTCGAACATGAACTGGAACTTCTTGCGCACCGCGTCGTTCTTGCAGCGCGCCGCCACCAGGTGCTCGCCGCCGGTGAGCTCGGTGGTCTCGCCGAAACACAGCGTCACGCCCTCGCCGTAGAGCTTGTCGAAGGCGTTGCCCACCGTCGGGTTGGCGCCGCAGCCCGAGGTGGTGTCCGATTCGCCGCACTTGGTCGAGACCCACAGCTCCTTCAACGGGCGCTCTTCGCGGCGCAGCTCGCCCGCGGCCTGCACGAATGCCTTCGCCGCGCGCGAGGCGCGCTGGATCGTGTCCAGATCACCGTGCAGCTCGATGCCGAAGCCCGCCACCGGCTTGCCCGTCTTGGCGATGCCCTCGACCACCTTCTGCGTCCAGCCCTCCTCGATGCCGATCACCACCACCGCCGCCACGTTCGGGTTGCAGCCCGTGCCGATCAGCGTGCGAAAGTGCAGATCGAGATCGGCACCGAACTGCAGCCGGCCGTAGGGATGCGGCAGCGCCAGCGTGCCCTTGATGTTGTTCGCCACCGCCTCGGCGGCCGCGTTCGAGATGTCGTCGACCGGCAGGATGATGACGTGGTTGCGCACGCCCACCCGGCCGTTCTCGCGCCGGTAGCCCCAGAAACTGGCCTTCGAAAGATCCATTGCCATGCCCCCCCCGGCCTACCAGCGCTTGGTCTTGACGTTGTGCACGTGCAGGTGCTCGCCCTGCTTGATCGGCGCCACCACCTTGCCAATGTCCACGCCGTACTTGATCACCGTGTCGCCCGGCTCGTAGTCCCTGAGCGCCACCTTGTGGCCGATCGGCACGTCGCTCCTGGCCTGCACCTCGAGGTCCTTGTCGTCTTCCATGATCCAGCCGACCAGCTTCTGGCCCGCCTTCACCCCCTCGACGACCACCACCCCCACGCCGTCGCCCTCCTCGTGCACCACAAAATGGATCATCGCTCGCCCCGGCCTGCTTCCCGCTGTTCGAAGGGGCGCTATTATCCACCGCGGCGAGCCCGCGCGCGGCATTCGCCGCGCACGGTTTCGCTGCGTCGACCGTTAAGGCCTGCATGCCGACGCCACGCGAGTTCCTGCTGGCACTGGCTGCCGCCTCGCCGCTCGGCCTGCGCGCGACGCGCGCGCGTTTCGTCGTCGAGGACGGCACGCCGGGGGCGCGAAAGGCCTGAGCCGCAGCGCCCGCCCTCAGCCCTGCGCGCGCAGCCTGGCGAGCGCCGAGCCGTCGTCGATCGCCGTGCGCGCCACCTCGGCCGCCTCGCGCAGCGAGCGGGATTTGCCGAGGTGCCACAACACGAGCGCCGCGCCGTACACCAGCGCGTCGCGCGTCGGCCCCCTCTCCCCGGCGAGCGCATCCAGTCCCGCCTGCGCGGCGACCTTCGCCACCGCATTCGCATCGATTTTCGCCTGCGCGCCTTCGCCCTCGCCGGCGAGCGCCGGCGGAATCTGCGGTGCCCGCAGCGTCTGCTCGATGCCGAGCTCCGCCGGCCGGAACTCCACCGCGAACGGCTCGCCGCGGCCGACGCTGCGGAACACCTTGCCCCCCTGCGCCAGCGCGGGCACGACGCCGCCTTCCACCCCGCGCACCAGCAGCGCCGTGTCGTAACCCGCTTCCCGCGCAAGCAGCGCATAGACGCGCGGATAGGGCTTGTGCACGTAGCCGGTCACCAGGTGCGTCTTCCTGCGCCCCACCAGCGGCTGCGCCAGCACCTCGACGGTCGTGATCACCGGCCGCTTGACGATCAGCGTGCGCAGATCGGTAAGCGCGTTCAGCTTCGGGCAGAACACCGACTGGTCGAGATACGCCCAGCCCGCGCGCGGATCGCCCAGTCGCGCCGCCGCCTCCTCCGGCGTGGCGTCGACCTTGAGGCCCGCGGCGTGCAGCACCTGACGGTGCGTCACGCCGTATTTCGGCCCCATGCGCTCGACGCCGTGCGAGAACGCCGGCACGCCGCAGGCGGCGAGCAGCGCCGGCGTGAACGGCGCAGCGGGCAGGTTGCGGTTCATGCCGTCGTAGGGATCGGCGAGGTCGACGACCTCGTCCACCGGGGCGGTGACGCGCCGCGTCGCCTCGCGCACCGCGTCGAGCACGCCGCAGTTCTCCTCGTCGGTCTCGCGCTTCATGCGCAGCGCGATGAGGAAGATGCCGGCCTGCACCGGATCCACCGCGCCGTCGAGCACCGCGCGCATGCCGGCGCAGGCCTCCTCGCGCGAGATGTCCTTGGAGAGTTCCGGCCCGGTGGCGATGCGCCCGATGATCGAGCGCATCAGCGCCCGCGCCTGCACGGCCTCGCTCACGCCTGCGTCCCCTCCGGGCAGGCGACGAGCAACCGCCCGCCCTCGACGCGCACGGCATAGCTGCGCAGGTTCTCCTCTGCCGGCTCCTCGAGCGCCGCGCCGGTGCGCAGGTCGAAGCGGCTGCCGTGCAGGGGGCAGCGCACCAGCGCGCCCTTCAGCACGCCGGAGGACAGCGAGGCGTCCTCGTGCGTGCAGCGGTCGTCGGTCGCGTAGTAGCGGCCCTCGACGTTGGCGATGAGCACGCGCCGTGCGCCGATCTCGACACAGCGCATGGTTCCGGCGCGCAGCGCATCCGCCGGCCCGGCATCGAAGAATTTTTCCGCCATTCCCTGCTCGCTACGTGGCTGCGCCCGTCTGCGACGCCTCAAACCGCTTCGGCCGCTCGCAGGGGCGCAGGCCTATGATAGATTGAAACGCGGAAGGCGCATGCCTCGGCTCCTGACACTGTCCCGCGCGGCGCGCCTGGTCGGCGTGCGGCGCGGCGCGCTGCAAAGCAAAATCCGGAGCGGCGAACTGGCCGCCTTCGAGGGCAGGGTGTCGGCCGAGGACCTGCTGCGCGTCTACCCGCAGGCCGGGCTGGAGGACAATGCCGGGCTGGAGCGGTTCGACGCGATCAAGGACGCGGCCTTCACGCGACGCATGCGCGAGCGGCTGCTGCCTAGCGCACAGGTGCTCGTGGCGCGCCTCGCCGAGCTGAGCCGTGAGCGCGCCGAGGCGCAGGCCGCGCTCGAGCACTACCGCGCGATCGTGCTCGAACTGCAGGAAAAACTCGGCGCGACGCGCGACGCCGGAGCGGTGCTCGCCTGGCTCAGGCAGCGCCTCGAGCCCGCAGGGCAGGGCGAGCCGCCGCTGCTCGCGCAGGAGAGCTTGTTGAGAGTGGTCACGGCGCACGTACAGGTCCGGCCGAGCGGCCGGGAGTTCTTCGTCGACGGCAACGACAGCCTGCTGGAGGCCGCGCTGCGCGCCGGCCTGTCGCTCGACTACGGCTGCAGCATCGGCAGCTGCGGCAAATGCAAGGCGCGCGTCGTCTCCGGTCAGGTGCACCGCACGCAGCACTCCGACTACGCCCTCAGCGCGGCGGAGAAGAACGCGAATGTCGTGCTCATGTGCTGCCACACAGCGCTCAGCGACCTTGTCATCGAGGCGCGCGAGGCGCACGGCGCAGAAGACATGCCGCTGCAAAGCATCGATGCGCGCGTCAAGTCGGTCGGCGCGATCGCTGACGACATGCGGCTGCTGCATCTGCAGACGCCGCGCAGCAACCGGCTGCGCTTCCTCGCCGGACAGTCGGTGAGGCTTACGCTGCCCGACGGCAGCAGCGCCTCTCACCCGGTCGCGAGCTGCCCCTGCGACGAGCGCAACCTGCAGTTCCACATTCCGCATGACGCGGCCGACGGCTTCGCGGCGCAGGTGTTCGGCGGGCTGAAGCACGTCGAGGCGGTGCACATCGACGGTCCTCGCGGGACCTTCGTGCTCGACGAGGAATCGCCGCGACCGCTGGTGTTCGTCGCACGCGACACCGGCTTTGCGCCGGCCAAGAGTCTCATCGAGCACGCAATGGCGCTCGATAGCGCCGAGTCGCTCGTGTTGTACTGGATCGCGTCGGCCGGCCGCCACCACTATCTCGACAACCTGTGCCGCGCCTGGAGCGACGCGCTGGACGACTTCCGCTACGTGCCGCTCGTCGGCGAGGACGCGGGCGCGCTCGCGCGCATCGCACAGGACCACCCCAGGCTCGACGGGCACGACGTCTATGTCTCGGGGCCGCCGGACTGGGCGCAGGCGTTCGGCACGCAGCTCGTCGAGCGCGGACTGCCACGCGCCCAGCTCTTCGTCGAAGCGCGCGACGGCTGAGCGCCGCCTCAGCCGTCGCTCGCCCGGCCGCTGCTGCGCCGGCGCCGGCCCATGCCGTGCTCGACCGCCGCGACCGCGGCCTCGACGCGCGAGCGCAGGCCGAGCTTGCGCAGGATCGACTTGACGTGCAGCTTGACGGTGCCGGGTGTGATGTCGAGCGCCTGCGCGATCATCTTGTTGCTGTAGCCGCCGGCAACATACTCGAGGATCTCCAGCTCGCGCGGCGTGAGTTCGCCGAAGGGCGTCGTCGCACGCGGCGGCTGTGACTGCGGCGCGCCGGCATCCTCGCCGATCAGGCGCGCGAGCGCGCCGACCAGGTCGCGCGCCACCGTCTTCTCGCCCCCCAGCGCTGCCCGCAGCGCAGGTGCCAGCTCCTCCGGATCGATGTCCTTGAGCAGGTAGCCACGCGCGCCGGCACGCAGCGCCTCGCCGAGGTCGCTTTCCTCGCGGCTCATGGTGAGCATGACCACCGGGGTCTCGACGCCGCCGGCACGCAGCTGGCGCAGCGTCTCGATGCCGCTCATGCCCGGCATGCGCACGTCGAGCAGGATCACGTCGGCCTGCAGCTCGCGCGCGCGGCGCAGTCCCTCTTCGCCCGAACCGACCGAGGCGACGACCTGCACGCCGCGGCTGCGCAGCAGCTCCTCGATGCCCTTGCGCACCAGCGCGTGGTCATCGATCAGGATGACGCGCATCTCAGGTGGCCGCGCCGCCGGGCGTGGCCGGTGGCGCATTGAAGATGATCACGATGCGCGTCCCCTCGCCAGGCTCGCTTTCGATCACGAACTGGCCCGGCAGCTTCGCCGTGCGCTCGCGCATGATCTCCAGGCCGGCGTGCCCGCCGCCTCGCGGCTCGTGCTCGACCATGCCGAGGCCATCGTCCTCGATCAGCACGGTGTAAAGATCGCCCTCGTTGGCGAGCATGACGCGCACATTCTGCGCGCCGCTATGCCGGCGGATGTTGGCGAGCGCCTCCTGAATGATGTAGTAAAGCTGGATCTCCTGCGCCGCGGCGAGCGGGAGCGTCGCGCAGTCGTTCTGGAAGAAGACCGCGATGCCCGATTCGCGGCCGAAGCGCTCGAGCAGTTTCGCCACCGAGTCGGCGAGCCCGGCGCCCTCGATCTTCAGGCGGTAATCGGTGAGCAGGCTGCGCAGGTCCTTGTTCGCCTGCGCCATGGCGCGCTGCAGCGCCTTGACCTCGTACTGCGCGGCGCCGATGTCCCTGCGCGCGAGCGCCTCGCCGAGGATCTTGAGCTGCAGCCGCATGCCGATCAGCGACTGCGCGAGCGAATCGTGCAGGTCGTTGCCGATCAGGTTGCGCTCCTCCATCACCGCGAGGCGTCGCGCCTCGCCCTCCAGGCGCGCCTTTTCGAAGGCGAGCCCGAGGTGCCGCGCGACGCTGATCAGCAGATCCTGCATGTCCTCGCCCATCGCCGCGAGCGGCCGGTCGAGAAACAGGTTGTACACGCCGAGCACGCGCCCCTGGTACTGCACCGGCACGACGACGAACTCTTCGCATTCGGGCTCGAGCATGGCGCAGCCGACGACCTTCGCGCAGGATGCGCTGCCGCGCTGGATGCGCAGGCCGCCTTCGCGCGAGACCTGACCGCAGGCGCAGCGTTCGAGCGGCATCAGGCGGTCGCGCTCGGCGACTTCGGAGGTCAGCCCACGGCTCGCCAGCAGCCGCGTGTTGCCGTCGGACGTGGTGACGCGCACGCTCGCGGCACGCGCGTCGACCAACTCGATGAAGGTATCGAGGAACCCCTCCAGCTGCTGCTCGAGGCTGCCCGGCTGGCTCAGGCTCGAAGCCACCGCGTAGAGCACGTCGAGCGACTGGGTCTTGCGCGCGAGACGGACCGAGGGCGGCGCCGCGCGGGCGTGCGGAACAGGGGGCTCGGGCACGCTGCGATCCTCGTGTCTGCGGACGGGTCTGGCTCGACGGGACATCGAGCCTAATCGCTCGCCGTAGCGGCGTCCAGTGGTCCTCAGCGCGGCTTGGCGGGCGTCTTGTGCGACGGATCGTTCGGGTTGATGACGATGAAGCGCCGCTCGCCCGGGTTGAGCTCGACGTAATCGAGCGTCGCGCCGCTCAGCAGCTCGGCGCAGCCGGGCGAGATCAGGATCGAGATGTCGCCGGCGGCGACCACCAGGTCGTCGTCGGCCTTGACGTCGAAGCCCATGCCGTACTCGACCGTGCCCTGGGCGTCGAGCCGCGCGGCGATGCGCAGGCCCGCGCCCTCCTGCCCCGTCTGGCGGGCCGAGACACGGATCTGCTCGGCCGCTTCGGCGGTAACGATGATCATGGCTGCTCCTTTCGTGCCTCGCTCAGCCGGTGCTCCAGGCGCGCGGCTTGCGCATGCCGGCGATGCGGCAGGCCTGCTTCACGTAACCGTAGGGAAAGAGGCGAAACAGCTCGTTGCGCCCCTCGCTGTTCTCGCCGCGCCAGGCAGCCAGGTGCTTGATCACGTGGCGCGCATCCGGGGCGATGCGTCGCACCGCGTACCACTCGCGCACGAAGCGGATCACCGCCCAGTGCGCCTCAGTCAGCACGATGCCCTCCTCGCACGCGAGCGCCTCGGCGAGCGCCTCGCTCCAGTCGGCAGGATCGATGAGGTAGCCCTGGTCGTCCAGCTCGACGGGCGGGTCCTCGCGCAGGCGCTGCCGCTCCACGCTGGACGCCTCAGGCGGCGGCGCCGGCGAGGCAGGCGCGCTGCGCGGCGCAGCGGCGCGCGAACTCGACGAAGCGACCGGTCCAGCGATGCGCCGCAACGTCGCGCAAATGCGCGTACGAGGCGACGAGGTTGCGGTGCACGAGGCCGTCGTGCCGGCCGTCGATGCCGTGGCCGCGCTCGACGGCGTAGGCAAAGCGCGCGCCGGGCGCGAGGTTCTCCACGCTCGAGTAGTGAAACTCGTGCGCGCGAATGAGCGCCGCTTCGCCGGCCGCCCGCGCCGGCCATGGCCCGAGCCCGGTCTCGCGCAAGTGCACGTAGCCGCGGCCCACCGGCCGCTCGTGCACCACGATGTCGGCCTCGATCGCCCCCGCCATCGCGGCGCTGCGGCCCTTCCATTCGATGCGCCGCGCGAGGTACATCAGCCCGCCGCACTCGGCGTAGGCCGGCAGGCCGGACTCGATCGCCTCGCGCACGGCGGCGCGCATCGACGCATTGGCGGCGAGCGCGTCCATGTGGGTTTCCGGAAAGCCACCGCCGAGGAACAGCGCATCGAGCGGCGGCAGGCGCGCATCGCGCAATGCGTCGAAGAAGACGAGCTCGGCGCCCGCGGCGTGCAGCGCCTCGAGGTCGCCCGGGTAGTAGAAGCCGAACGCGGCGTCGCGCGCGATGCCGATGCGTACGCGCGGCCCCGCGGCGGCGGATGCCCCCGGCGCGGCGGCCGGCGCCTGCGGCCATGCCGGCGCCTCGCCCGCGACCTGGCGCAGACGCTCGAGATCGACCTGTGCGGCAACGCGCGTGGCGATTTCGTCGATGCGTGCCTGCGCGGCCGTCGATTCGTTCTCCGGCACCAGCCCCAGGTGCCGCTCGTCGATCGCCATGCGCACGTCGTGCTGCACCGCGCCCAGCACCGGCACGTCGGTGTAGTGCTCGATCACCGCACGCAGCTTTGCCTCGTGGCGCGCGCCGCCGAGCTGGTTGAGAATCACGCCGGCGATGCGGATCGCCCGATCGAACGCCTGGAAGCCGAGAATCAGCGGCGCGATGCCGCGCGTCATGCCACGCGCGTCGATCACCAGCACCACCGGTGCGCCCAGCAGGGCGGCAAGCGCGGCGTTGCTGTTGCTGCCGTGCAGATCGAGCCCGTCGTACAGCCCCTTGTTGCCCTCGATCAGCCCGAGCGTGGCACCGCGCATGCGCGCGGCGAACTCTGCGCGGAGCTCGTCGGCGCCGCAGAGGTACGGATCGAGCGTGTAGCAGGCACGCCCGGCAGCGCGCCCGAGCCACAGCGGGTCGATGTAGTCGGGCCCCTTCTTGAACGGCTGCACCGCCTCGCCGCGCGCCGCGAGCGCCGCGGCCAGGCCGATGCAGAGCGTGGTCTTGCCCGAGGACTTGTGCGCCGCCGAGACGAAGAGGCGATTCACGCGCTGGCCTGCCGCGGCGCGTGGTCGGCAAGGCTCGCCGGCAGGAACGGCAGCACCCGCAGGCCGACGACGGTAATCGCGAGCGCGAGCGCCACGCCGCCCACGCCGAGCGCGACCTCGGGCAGACTCGGCGCATAGGCAGCGACCACGCCGTCGAAGGCGGCGCTGCGCACGTCCTTGCCCGGGAACATCTGCTGCGGCCAGGCCTGCCCGCCGATGATGAGCACGTAGAGCTGCGCCAGGCCGCCCGCGATCACCGCCGCGCAGGCGAGCGGCAGCGCAGCCGCGCGCTGCCGCAACCGCGGTGCGAAGACCAGCAGCAGCGGCAGCAGCCCGCCGATCGCCACCTGCCCGCCCCAGAAAAGCAGCGTGTAGACGCCGCCGTCCAGCAGCAGGAAGCGCTCGAGCGCGTGCTGGCGCGCGAGGTAGAGGGCGGTCAGGTGATGCACGGCAACGAAGTACAGGACGGCCGCGACGAACACCCCGAGCAGGCTGCCGAGGCGTGCGCGCAGCGCCTCGCCGAGCGCGCGGCCGCTCCAGCGGCAGGCAGCGATCAGCACCAGCACGAACGCCGCCGTGCCGAAAGCGAACGACATGGCGATGAACAGCGGCGCAAGCAGTGCGCTGTTGTAGGGCTCGCGCGCGACGAGGAAGCCGAAGATCGAACCCGTACCGGTGGTGAGCACGAGACGCCAGACGAAGGCGAGCAGACCGGCGCGGCTGCTGTAGACGTTCATGCGGCGCTCGAACATCAGCCACAGGTAGAGCGCGACCACCGCGAAGAAGCCGGTGTAGAGCCAGATGTTCCAGGCGAAGATCGACTTGAAGTTGTAGTGCGTCATCGCCACGATCAGCCGGTCGGGCCGACCGAGATCGAGCACCAGCACGGCGAGCCCGCCGGCCAGCAGCGCCACCGCGAGCAACCCGGAGAGCCGCGCCAGGGGCTTGTACAGCTCGCGGCCGAACACCGAGGCGATCGAGGCCACGTTTAGCGCACCCGAGGCGGCGACGATGAGGAACACCGCGAACACGTGGGGCGTGCCCCAGACGACGCGGTTGGTCATGCCGGTGATGGCGTGGCCGTGGTGCTCCATCATCCAGGCTGCGCCGAGGCCGGCCGCGACCAGCGCCGCCAGCGTGCCGAGCAGCGCGAGCGTGCCGGCGTCGCGGCCCTCGATCGCGCGATACTGGACGTTCGCCACGTTCATCGCCTCCGCGTCACAGGCCCCGGTAGCGCACGCCGGTGTCGAGCGCGAGGTCGGCGCGCAGCTGCGACGAGGCCGCGCGCGCGAGCGCGCGGCGCAGCGCGCCCGAGGCGTCCTCGAGGTCGCCGAACAGCATCGCCTTGCCGCCGTCGCGGCCGCAGGCCTCGACGCAGGCCGGCGTCTCGTCCCGGTCGACGCGATGCACGCACAGCGTGCACGACTCGACCGTGCCCTTGCCGCGCGGCACGTCGGGTTTCTGCCCGCTCACCGCCTCGTGGATGAACGAGCGCGCGCCGAACGGGCAGGCCATGACGCAGTAGCGGCAGCCGATGCAGGTGTGCTTGTCGACCAGCACGATGCCGTCGGCGCGCTTGAACGAGGCGCCGGTCGGGCAGACGTCGACGCAGGGCGGGTGCGCACAGTGCTGGCACATGAGCGGCAGCGTCTGCACGAACCCGCTGTGCCGGTCGCGCAGCTCGACCTTGCGGATCCAGTGCGCGTCGATTTCGGGGCGGCCGCTGCCGCGCACGCCGTTTTCCTCGTGGCAGGCGCTAACGCAGGCGTCGCAGTCCGAGCACTTCGTGACGTCGATCAGCAGGCCCCAGCGCCTGAGCGCCGAGGCGGTTTCCTGCGGCGAGCGCGCGCGCGCGAGCTCGACCAGGCTCAGCCCGGGCGCGATCGACAACGCGGCCGCGGCGGCCGCGCCCCAGCCGAGCACCCGCCGCCGTTCCGGATTCATCGCGCGCTCCCGCGCGCGGCCGGCTGCCGCAGCGGCGTATGGCACTCGAAGCAGTCGATCTTCACTGCCGCGTAGGCATGACAGCTCGCGCAGAAGCCTTTCTCGCCGAGCACGCTGCCGGAGTCGCGGCCGGCGTGGCACTCGACGCACTGCTTCAGGCTGAAGCGCGGATCGCGGAAGCCCTCGCGCATGGTGCGGTCGCGCTGATGCAGCAGGTACTTCATGTGATTGCGCCGCATCTCGTCGGTCGGCGCGACGCAGGCCTCGCCCTGCGCCGCCGCCACCCCGGGCGCGGCTGCGCGCCGCTCGCCGGCGACCGCGGCGGCGACCGCCAGCGCGGCGACGAGCACTGCGGTTACGATGCGCGCGCTCATCCGGCCCGGCCGTTCAGTGGTCGCCCATGCCCATCTTGATGTAGCCGGTCGGGCAGACGTCGGCGCAGATGTGGCAGCCGATGCACAGGTCGTAGTCGGTGTAGACGTAGCGACCCATGGTCGCTTCCGACTTCGGCGTGCGCTTGACCGCGGTCTGCGGGCAGTAGATCACGCAGTTGTCGCACTCGAAGCACATGCCGCAACTCATGCAGCGCTTGGCTTCGGCGACCGCCTGCTGGTCGCTCAGGCCGACCATGCGCTCCTCGAAGTGGCCCAGCACCTCCTCGGCATTCGGGCCGACCTCGCTGCGTTTGATGCGCTCCTGATACGGGAAGTGGCCGAGGAACAGCTCGCCCGACAGGCATACCTCGGCAGCACTGCGGTCCTCGTAGTTGTGTATGGCGTAGCCGCCGACCGCCTTGCCGGCGAGCGAGGTGCCGCGCAGCCCCTGGTCGATCGGGCGCGGCCCGTTCGCCTCCGAAGCCTCGAACTTCGCAGGCTCGAGCTGCGCCTCGCGCAGCTTGTCGAGCAGGTTGAAGTGATGCACGTCGACCTTCGGCCGCTTTGCCGGCTCCTGCTTCGCGAGGTAGCGGTCGATGGTGTCCGCGGCAATCGAACCCTGGCCAATCACCGTGGTGAGCAGGTGCGGCCGGATGATGTCGCCGCAGGCGAACAGGCCGGGGCGGTTGGGCACCTGGTAGAAACGGTCCGCGGCGATCAGCCCCTTGCCGTTGTCCAGTTCCTCCATGCCGGCAAGGTCGCCCGCCTGGCCGATCGCCGAGACGATGAGGTCGGCCTCGAGGTCCATCTCGGTGCCCGGCTTCTCGACCGGCTTGCCCTTGATCCACTCGACCTGGACCAGGCGCAGCGCCACCGCGCGCCCGCTCTTCTCGTCGAGGAGCACCTTGGTGGGCAGCAGGTTGGGTAGAATTTTCACGCCCTCGCGCTGCGCATCCTCGATTTCGTGCTTGGCCGCGTTCATCTCCTCGAGCGGCTGCATCGAGGTGAGCGTCACGTCGGCGCCCTGGCGCGCCGCGAGCGTCGAGACGTCGTGCGCGGTATGGCCCATGACGACGAACTCCGGCCGCTCGGTCTCCTTCACGTTCTCGACATAGCCGAGCCGCCGCGCCACCGAGACCACGTCGACCGACGTGTCGCCGCCGCCGACCACCACCACGCGGCCGGCGACCGTCTTCAGGCGGCCCTGGTTGTAGGCCTCCAGGAAGGCGACGCCGCTGATGCAGTTCGGCGCGTCCGCACCGGGGACCGGCAAGGCCCGCCCGGCCTTGCAGCCGATGGCGATGAGCACCGCGTCGTACTGCGCTTCCAGGTCCTTGAGCGCGACGTCGCGCCCGACGCGCGTGCCCGGCTTCACCTCGACGCCCATCGCGATGATGCGGTTGATCTCGCCATCGAGATGCGTGCGCGGCAGCCGGTAGCCCGGCACGCCGTACTTCGCCATGCCACCGAGCTCGGCGTGGTCATCGAACACGGTGACCGCGTGCCCTTTGCGACGCAGCTGATAGGCGGCCGAGAGCCCGGCCGGCCCGCCGCCGATGACCGCCACCCGCTTGCCGGTGTCGGGACCCGCCTCGAAGGCGTAGCCCTGGGCGAGCGCGTAGTCGCCGATGTACTGCTCGACCGCGTTGATGCCGACGGTGTCCTCGACCTTGTTGCGGTTGCAGCCGGTCTGGCAGGGTGCGGGGCACACGCGCCCCATCATCGACGGGAAGGGGTTGGCGTCGGTGGAGCGGCGGAAGGCGTACTCCTGCATCACCGTGCCCTTGGGCGGCTTCTCGACGCCGCGCACGATGTTGAGCCAGCCGCGGATGTCCTCGCCCGAGGGGCAGCTCGCCTGGCAGGGCGGCGTCTTGTGCACGTAGGTCGGGCACTTGTCGGTCTCGTCGCCCGCGAAGATCCGCTCTTGGTAGGAGCGCCACTGGCTGTCCCCGTCCTTGAAGCGACGGAAGGTGTGTCCGGTTTTCGCCTCGGACTTGGCGGGGGGTGAGGATGACATGCCTGGCTCCGTGATTTCCGATCAGTTCTTTGGCCCGAGCACGATCGCGTTGCTGACCAGACCGTGCACGCTGCCGATCATGTCCATCGGGTGCTTGTAGTAGGGCAAAACCTTGGTGAACTGGCTCTTGCAGATGGCGCAGATGGCGGCGAGGTAGTTCACGCCGTCCTCGTCGACCACGCTCTGCAATGCCTGCATGCGCGGCAGCGCACCTTTCACGCGCAATTCGACCAGGTCGTCCGTGAGCAGCCCGCCGCCGCCGCCGCAGCAAAACGTGGTCTCGCCGATGGTCTCGGGCGGCATGTCGACGAACTTGTTGACGCAGGCGCGGATCACCTCGCGCGGGATGGTGAACTGCCCGCCCGGCACGCCGCCCATGCGCGAGCCGCGCGCGACGTTGCAGGAATCATGGAAGGTCACCACCTTGTCGTCGTTCGCGCTCTTGTCGAGCGTGATCGCGCCGCGCTGAATCAGGTCCCAGGTCACTTCGCAGATGTGCTGCGGCGCCGGATAACGCGGGTCGAGGAAGTCGAACGGTCCGATCAGTGTGTTCCAGAAGCTGTAGGCGACGCGCCAGGCGTGCCCGCATTCGCCCACCACGATGCGCTTGACGCCCAGCTCGAGCGCGGCCTCGCGGATGCGCGCAGCGACCCGGTGCAGGTTGTCGTGGCTGCCGATGAAGAGCGAGAAGTTCGCCGCCTCCGAGGCATGCGACGAGAGCGTCCAGGAGATGCCGGCGGCGTGGAAGACCTTGGCGTAGCCGATCAGGCCGTCGATGTGCGGCTCGGCGAAGAAGTCGGCGCTCGGCGTGATCAGCAGCACCTCGGCGCCCTTCTCGTCGAGCGGGAAGCGCACGTCGACGCCGGTGTCCTCCTTGACGTCCTCTTCCAGCCCCTCGAGCGTGTCGCGCAGCGCGGGCTCCGGCAGGCCGAGGTTGTTGCCGATCTTGTGCACCTTGCCGATGATCTCGTTGGAGTACTTCTGGCCGAGCCCGACCACGTCCATGATCTCGCGCGCCGCCATCGAGATCTCCGCGGTGTCGATGCCGTAGGGGCAGAACACCGAGCAGCGTCGGCACTGCGAGCACTGGTGGTAGTAGGCGTACCACTCGTCGAGCACGTCCTTGGTCATGTCGCGTGCGCCAACGAGCTTGGGGAAGTACTTTCCGGCCAGGGTGTAGTAGCGACGGTAGACCGAGCGCAGCAGGTCCTGGCGCGCGACCGGCATGTTCTTCGGGTCGCCCGTGCCCAGGTAGTAGTGGCATTTGTCGGTGCAGGCGCCGCACTTCACGCAGGCGTCGAGGAACACGCGCAGCGCGCGCGATTCCGAGACCAGCTCGCCCAGCTTGGTCACCGCGACCTTTTCCCAGTCGGGCACCAGCGCGCCCGGAAAGCCGATGCCCTGCTGGTGCTCGGCCTTGGCGACGAAGGGCTTCGAATGCGCCATCGTGCCCTCGCGTACGAGGGGAATGACGGGATACTCGCCGATGGCCGGCGTCTCGAATTTCTCGGCCATCAGCGGGTCCGCGCGGCGTCGGGCTGTGCCAGGCGCGCCGACCAGCCGGCCGTATGGCGCGTCTCGCGCGCGTCGTCCGCCTGGTTCAGGCTCGGGCTGAAGAACACGCCCGGCGCGTGCAGCAGCTTCGAGATTGGAAACACGATCATCAGCAACGCGACCAGCGCGAGGTGCACCAGCAGCAGCGGATCGCTCGGAATCGGCTCCCAGGAAAACGTCATGAGGCCGATGAAGAAGGCCTTCAATGCCGCGATGTCCGTATGCGCGACGTACTTCATGGCGAGGCCGCTCGCCGCAATCGCGGCGAGCAGGGCGAGCATCAGGTGGTCCGACGGCGCGCTGACGTAGCGCACCCGGTCGACGAGCACGCGCCGCGCCCAGAGGCCGGCCAGACCGGCGGCAAGCGCGAAGGCCGCGTACAGGCCGAAGGGCTGCACCCACTCGACCCAGAACCACACCGGCTCGGTGAAGTAGCGCAGGTGCCGCGCCAGCACCAGCGCCAGCGCGACATGAAACATCCAGCCGAAGAGCCAGATCCACTTGTTCGAGCGGAACAGGCTCCTGAAGAGCGTCACCTCCAGCAGCATGCGCAGCACGACGCCGCCGCGCGTGGTCGGCGCGGGCGGAATCGGGATCTTCAGCGGCTGCGGCGTGCGCGCGTAGCGCAGGCAGCGCGCCGCCACGCCGACGACGAGGATGGCCGTGGCGGCGTAGAACAGCAGCGCGTAGAAAATGCTCAGCGCGGACAAGGGTCCGCTCCGGCCGCTGGCGCAGCGCCGATCAGACGCAACCGGTGGGCTTGGGCAGGCCCGCGTACTTGCAGGCCTGCTTTGCCGGCCCGTAGGGATACAGCTCGTACAGGTACTTGCTGTTGCCCTTGTCAGGTCCGAGTTTCTTGCCGATCGCCTTGGTCAGCACGCGAACCGCCGGCGCGATCTGGTATTCGTCGTAGTACTCGCGCAGGAAGTTGATGACCTCCCAGTGGGCGTCGGTCAGATCGCAGTTGTCGATGCGCGCCATTTCCTTGGCCACGTCCTCCGACCAGTCGCCGCGATCTGCGAGATAGCCCTCCTCGTCGGTTTCCAGCGTCTTGCCGTTCACTTCGATGCTCATGTCGTGTCTCTCCTTTAAGTCAAAGCCATGACTGCACGGCGTTGTGCTCGACCACCAGATCCACGAAGCCGCCGTAGTCCACGAGCCGAACGCCGTCCATCACCCGGTTCTGCATGCCGCGCGCCTCGACATCGGCCTTGAGAGCGTAGACCGAGACCCGCTGCATCGCATCCTGCAACTGCTGCGCCAGCGCCGTGTCGCGCGCCGCGGCGTACACGCCGTCCTCGATCAGCAGCACCGCACTGCCCGGCCGCGCGTAGCGCAGGCAGCTGGCGAGCACGTTGTGCTCGAACGGGGATTTATTGACCGTATGCAGCATGCCTGCACCTCAGAAGCTCAGTACGACGTCCTGGTTTTCCATGATCTCGGCCATGCGCTCGGCGCTGACCAGCTGCACCGGCACCATGAGATCGGCCTCGCTGAGCCCGCGCGCGCGCAGCGCATCCTCGTCGACGTAGAGCTTGTTCACGTCGTAGTCGTCGAGCGCGCGGAAGGCTGGCGAGAAATTCTTCACTGCCAGTGCCTTGGTGTCCTGCCCTTTGACGAGCTGGTAGACGCCGTCGCCGACGAAGGCGAGGCTCACGTCCTGCTCGAACGCGGCGCCGATCAGCACCACTTCGAGCGACTCGTGCGCGTAGATCGTCCCGTGCGGCGCCTTTCGGTTCACGTAGAGGAAGCGCTTGACCTCGCTGCCTGCGTGTTCTTCGGACATCGTTCTTTCCCCGTTGCGCTCAGTCGCCGAACACCACGAGGCGATCGGACTGGATGCCGGCCTCGATCAGCTGTCCGAGCCCCGAGATGCGGAAGCCCGGCGCGATGTTGTCGGCATCCTTGCCGTGGCGCTTGGCTTCCCCCGGATCCATCACGCCGCGGCGCTGCGCCGCGGCGATGCACACGACCAGGTCGAGCGCGTGCTTCTCCGCCAGCTCGCTCCAGCGCTTGACGATGTTGCGGTCGTCCTGCGGCGGCACCGTCAGGCGCGTGCCGTTGTTGACGCCGTCGTGATAGAAGAACACGCGGAAGATCTCGTGCCCCTTGTCGAGCGCCGCCTTGACGAAGTGGTAGGCCGTGTCCGAGGCCTGGTGCGTGTAGGGCCCCTCGTTCACCAAGATGCCGAGCTTCATCGCCGCGCGAGCCTCAGAAGCGGATGTGCGTCGACGCGTTTAGGCTGTTGCGCGCGCCGCGCCAGTTGTCGATATGGAACTTGGTGAACGGCAGCCCGGTCATCTCGAAGAAGCGCGGCCAGCCGATGCGCTCCACCCAGTCGCCGACGCGCTCCCAGTCGCGCGCGTCCTTCTTGTAGGTGTAGAGGATCTTCTTCACCACCTCGGCGACCTCGGGCCATCGCGGCGGATTGTTCGGCAGGCCCGCCGCCACCAGCTTCTGGAACATCGGCTTGGAGCGTGCATTCGAGTTCTTGCCGCCCACCCAGATCGCGAGCTTGGAGTGCTCGGGATCGTTGATCTGCATCGGCGGGCAGGGCGGGTAGCAGGCGCCGCAGCAGATGCACTTCTTCTCGTCGACCTCGAGCGAAGGCTTGCCGTTCACCATCGCCGGGCGGATCGCCGCCACCGGGCAGCGCGCCACCACCGAGGGCCGCTCGCACACGTTCGCCACCAGGTCGTGGTTGATCTTCGGCGGCTTGGTGTGCTGCACGTTGATCGCGATGTCGCCCTGGCCGCCGCAGTTGATCTGGCAGCACGATGTCGTGATGTGCACGCGGTTGGGCATTTCCTCCTTGATGAACTCCTCGTAGAGCTCGTCCATCAGGGACTTCACCACGCCCGAGGCGTCGGTGCCGGGAATGTCGCAGTGCAGCCAGCCCTGCGTGTGCGAGATCATGGTCACCGAGTTGCCAGTGCCGCCGACCGGATAGCCCGCGTCGTTGAACGCCTGAATGAGCGGCTCGACCTTGTCCCAGCTCGACACCATGACCTCGAGGTTCGAGCGGATGGTGAAGCGCACGTAGCCCTCGCCGTACTTGTCGACGATGTCGCACAGCAGGTTGATCTCGTAGGGCCCGAGCTGGCGCTGCGTGCCGACGCGCACGGTCCAGATCTCGTCGCCCGAGTAGGCGACGTGGTGCAGCACGCCCGGCCGCGGCCGGTCGTGGTACTTCCAGTTGCCGAAATTCTTCAACATGAGCGGGTGCATGTACTGCATGCCGTCCGGGCAGCCGCTCTCGATCGGCGGACGCATCTGCTTCTTTTCCGCCGCCTGTGCCTGTGCCATCGCCTGCTCCTCCGTCTACGCCGCAGCCCGCCTCAGGCGGCCTGCTGGCCTTGCGCGGCGCGCCTCATGCCGCCTTGTCCTGGTGACGCTCGACCCACTTCTGCGCCTCCTTGTCCCAGTCATCGAGCCGCACGTACGAGCTGGTGCGCGGATGGGTGATCATGTTCGGGTCGACCTCGATGCCGATGCCCTCGAGGAAGGCGGCGAGCCCGATGCGCTCGATCATCTCGCCGCAGCGCTCGTGTTCGAGACCGTTCTCGGCCCAGAAGTCGATCACCGTGGCGGAAAGCTCGCGCAGCTTTTCGAAGTCCTCGTCGCCCTCCAGCTTCATGAACGGCACGATGACCGTGCCCATGGTGTCGCCGATCTTGAGCGTGCGCTTGCCGCCGATCAGCACCGTGACGCCCTTGTCGTCGCCAGGCTTGAGCGCCTTGGTCATGACGTTGATGCAGTGCATGCAGCGCACGCAGCTCTTGTTGTCGACGTCCAGCGTGTCATCGTCGTTCAGCGAGAGCGCCTGGGTCGGGCAGCGTGCGATCACGTTGTCGATGGTGTACTTGCGGCTGTGGCTGTCGATGTAGGCCTTGACCTCCTTCTGGTCGACCTTCATGTCGTCGCGCCAGGTGCCGATCACCGCGAAGTCCGCGCGCTGGATCGAGTTCATGCAGTCGTTCGGACAGCCCGAGACCTTGAACTTGAACTTGTAGGGCAGCGCCGGCCGGTGCATGTCGTCGATGAAGTTGTTGACCAGCGTGCGGTGGATGCGGTGCTCGTTGGTGCAGGACTGCTCGCAGCGCGCCGCACCGACGCAGGACATCGCGGTGCGCACGCAGGGACCTGCACCGCCGAGGTCGAAACCGTACTCGTTGATCTCGTCGAAGAAGTGCTGCGTGTTCTCGGTGCTGGCACCGATGAACATGATGTTGCCGGTCTGGCCGTGGAAGGCGATCAGCCCCGAGCCCCACTTGCTCCAGGAGTTCGACAGCTGGCGCAGCATCTTCGTCGTGTAGTGGTTGCCCGCCGGCGGCTGCACGCGCAGCGTGTGGAATTCCTTCGACTCCGGGAACAGGCTCGCGACTTCGGAAAAGCGCGGAATGATGCCGCCGCCGTAGCCGAACACCGAAACCGTGCCGCCCTTCCAGTAGCCGAGCCGCGTCTTGTACGAGTGCTCGAGCTGGCCGAGCAGGTCGACCATCATGTTGTTCTCGTGCGCGAGGCGCTTGAGGCCCGTGACGAAGCTCGGCCACGGCCCGCTCTCGAGCTGATCGAGCATGGGCGTGGCATGAAACGGCTTGCTGGACTTCTTCTCTTTCGGCAGGTAGCTGCTGTGCCGGGTCGGGTCCTTCGGCGGCGTCTGCGGCATGGGTGCCTCCTCGACGATGTGCGCGACGGTGAAGCTGGAGTTTAGCCACGCACCGCGCACGGGCATCAGTGATCTTATGGGGTAGCTCGCGAACCGCCGCGCCTATCCCTTTGGAGATAGGCGCGCCGGGAAGATCCTGAATTCTGTCTTTCGTTCAGAGGGTTGCGCCCCTCCAATCACTGTTGTCGGGTCCTGATGGCACCATCAGTTCGTCGCACCGCAACATTCCGCGCGCGCCCGCGATGCGGTAGTTTCGGACGCCCAGAATCGATAGCTGATCGCCGCGGCACGTGGATCGCGCCAACCCCGCACTGCAGAAGCGTTCCGAAGACCCGTTCTCGCTCGACGCGCCGCAGGCCTATGCGCGCTGGCGGGCGGGCAAGCTCGCGCGCGCGCCGCACAGCGCCGCGGCGCTGCTGGTCGAAGTGCGCGACCCGCGCCGGCTGAGTGGCGCCGAGACCCAGGCAATCCTCGAGCGCTGCACGCACGCCAACATGGCGGTCTACGCGAGCCCGCTCGCCGGTGTCGAGGACCGCGACCTGCCGCGACAGCTCGGCACGCAGCTCGGCCTCGCCGCGCCGCGGGCCAACCTGCTCTCCGAGGAGGATGCGCTGAGCGTGCTCGAGGCGAACCCCGCCAAGGCCGCGCGCGGCTACATCCCCTACTCGAACCGCCGTCTGCTGTGGCATACCGACGGCTACTACAACGCGCCGAGCGCGCGCATCCGCGCCTTCATCCTGCACTGCCTGCGACCAGCGCAGAGCGGTGGCGCGAACCGCCTGCTCGATCCGGAGCTCGCCTACATCGCGCTGCGCGACGCCGACCCGGCCTACATCGCCGCGCTCTCGGCGCCGGACGCGATGACGATCCCGGCCAACGTCGTCGACGGCGTCGAGATCCGCCCCGCCTGCAGCGGGCCGGTGTTCTCGGTGATCGGCGGCGCGCTGCACATGCGCTACACCTCGCGCACGCGCAGCATCGAATGGCGTGACGACGCGACGACGCGCGCCGCGCTGCAGTGCCTCGAGGCGCTGCTCGCGCGCGACGCGCCGCCCGTGCTCGCGCTGCGCCTGGAAGCGGGCATGGGCATCGTCTGCAACAACGTGCTGCACGAGCGCAGCGCCTTCAGCGATGCGCCGGGCGCCGGCCGGCGCGTGTATCGTGCGCGCTATTGCGCGCGCGTCGGCGAGCACATGGCATGAAGCACATCCCGCTCAAGTTCATCCGCGAGGACCCCTCGGTCGGCAACGCCGATGACGCCTCGGACGCCAGGGAAGCGACCGGCCTGCTGAAGCGGCTGGTCGAGGACCTCAGCGAGCGGCTCGCCGCACTATCGCCCGGCGCCGACCCGCTGCGCCGCGCCGATCTGCTGCTGCAGCTGGGCCGCGCCCAGGTGCGCCTGGAGGACCACGCCGCGGCCTGGGCCGCCGCGCGCGAGGCGTTCGATCTGTACATGGCCGCGCAGGCGCGCGAAGGCGCGGCGCAGGCCTGCGACGTCATGTTTCTCGCCGAGCAGCCGCAGTCGCTCGCCGCGCTCGGGCAGGGCATCTGGATCGCGGTGACCTACCCGATCGACCCGGAACTGTCGGTCGCGCTGCTGCAGCACGTCGTCGACGAGACGCCACCGGACGCCGACGGCGCCGCCGTGGCTGCGATCACCGCCTGCTACCTCGTCGACCTGCGCGCGCGCGAGCCGCAGCGCGAGCACCTGCTCATCTACACGAACCAGCTGCTCGCCACGGTCGCCCGCCGGCATAGTGGCGTGCAGGGACAGGAAGATTTCGACCGCTGGATCGAAGCGCTCGAGCTGAACGACCCGGCGCTGTTCCTGCCGCGCCTGCGCAACGTGGTCGACGTACTGGTGCAGGACGACTGGTGGTTCGACCGCGACGCGCTGCAAGCCGCGTTGCCGACGGGATGAGCGCGGCGCTCGCGCAACGCATGGACGATCCCGCGACGACTCCGGCAGGCGACGTCGTCGACGCGGTGTTCGGGATCGACTGTGCGTGCCTACCGGTCGATCATGCTTGGGCGCTGTCGCAGGCGATCCAGGCGGTTCTGCCCTGGTTCGTCGACGAGCCGCGCGCCGGCCTGCACACGGTGCACGGTGCGGCCTCGGGCGCGGGCTGGCAGCGACCCGAGGGCGAGCACGCGCAGCTGCAGCTTTCCCGGCGCACGAAGCTCGTGCTGCGGCTCCCCGTGCATCGCATGGCGGACGCGTCGGCGCTCAGCGGCCGGACGCTCGATGTCGCGGGCTCTGCGATGCGCGTCGGGCGGCTGTCCGCACGCCCGCTCCTGCGCATCGCGTCGCTCTTCTCGCGCAGCGTGATCTTCGAAGGCGCCGCCGACGAAACGGCGTTCGTCGCCGCCGCGACCGAGGCACTGCGCGCCCTCGACGTGGAGGCCTCCACGATGCTCTGCGGGCGCGACGTGACGCTCAGCACGCCGCAGGGCAGCTACCGCACGCGCAGCCTGATGCTGACCGTCGCGACGCCCGCGCAGTCGCTCGCGCTCCAGCGCGAGGGCCTCGGCGGATCGCGCAAGCTCGGCTGCGGCGTCTTCATCCCCCACAAGGACGTAGGCGACCTGCGCACTGAGGCGCGCACGCGCGAAGACTGGGACTAGCCTTGGCCTTCCGGCGCACCCTGCCAGAGCATGTCGTAGCCGAGCTCTTGGGTCTCGGCGCACATCTTCGCCACCGCCTCGAACTTGTTGGAGAACGTGGCGTCGGCGTGCGAGCGCTCGTGCGCCTCGAAGGAGTGCCAGTAGGTGACGATGACATAGTGCTCGTCGGCGCTCTTCGAGGCGTTGAGCGAGCCTTCCTCGGAGACGAAGCCGGAGAACTTGAACACCTGGCCGGCGATGAAGCCGCCCTTGTCGCCGCCGTAGGTCTCCTTGACGACGTTGCACATCTCGCCGACGGCGAGCTCGATGTCCTCGAACGTCACGCCCGGCTTGAGCTTGACGGTGTTGAACAGCATCTTCGCGCCGAAGGGCAGCGTGATCGGATCGAACATGAGGTTGGCTCCTTGCGATGACTTAAGGGCAGTGCCTATTAGATACGATTTTCTTTTCCGAGTTTAGAGGCGACCATGAATTACGAAGTGAACGGCAAAGTGCTGGAAACCACCGAGAACGGCTTTCTCGTTTCGCAGGACGACTGGGACCGGGACGTCGCTGAAGTGATCGCGGCGACTGAAGGCCTTACCCTCACCCAGGATCACTGGGACGTGATCGACTACCTGCGCGAGGCGTTTTTCGAGCATAACGGCGAGCAGCCGAACAACCGCGCGATCCTCAAGGCCATGCAGGAGAAGTGGGCCGGCCGCAAAGTCGACAACAAGACGCTGTTCGACCTCTTTCCGGGCAATCCCTCGAAGCAGGCCGGCATGATCGCCGGGCTGCCCGAGAGCATGCGCAAGGGCGGGTACTGAGGGAGCCGATTCGAGCGAGACGCCGGTATTGGCACTCCGGTCGTGCCGCGCCGCGAGTAAGAATTGGTGACAGAATGGGCCGCCATGACCGCGCCCGACTCGACCCTGATGACCAAGTACGGCTTCCGCATCCGCACCCGCGGCGGAACGCCAGTCGATAACCTCGCGGTGCAGGCGCGCGACCAGGCTGAGGCCGAGCGCAAGATCAACCAGATCTACCCGAGCTGCGAGATTCTCGAGTGCCGGCAAATCCAGTCGGCGATCGGCGACGACGCGCTCAATCTCGATAGCATCATCTCGCTCATCGCGCGACAGCCGGACGAGAAATCCGACGGCTAGACGGGTCGCGCTTCGACGAAGCCGGTCTGCACCAGCTCGTCCACCAGCGCGTCGTAGTTCTGCGCGCCCTTGCTTTCCGGGGCATGCGCGAACACGTCCTTGCGCACCGCCGGGCTCTCGGCGAGCGCCACGTTCTCCGGGATGCGCGTACGGCAGATCTCGTCGCCATAACGCTCGAGCAATGCCTCGTGGATCTGGTGCGATAGCTTGCGCCGGGTGTCGAATCGCGTGACTACGTAGCGGCGCACGACCCGCTTCTTGAGCACGTGCTCGAGCGCCTTGAGGGTCTTCTCGCTCTGCTGCACGCCCTTGATTGCCAGGAAGTCGGCCGACACCGGGATCAGCACGCGGTCAGCGGCGAAGATCGCCGACAGCGACAGCACGCCGAGCATCGGGCAGCAGTCGATGACGATTGGCCGTCCGGTGTTTAGGTTTTCCCGCACAATGCCGTGATTCAGTCGGTTCAGCACGTTCACCCCTTTGCCGAACTGCGTGTCCACCTTCGACAGCTCGACATGTGCCGGAATCACCAGCCAGCCGCCGGTCGAGGCCCGGATAAGCTGGGTAAGCGGCTTGGACTGGTGGAAGAAGCCGAACACCGATTCCTCCGAGCGCTCGACGGTGGCGCCGCAGACGTAGGACAAATGGGCCTGGGGATCGAGGTCAATCGACAGCGGGTTGTAGCCGCGCCGGGAGAGCGCCGCCGTGAGGTTGAGCGAGGTGGTCGTCTTCCCCACCCCGCCCTTCTGGTTGAAGATCGCGATCTTCACCATGCCGAACGTCCCCCCCCCGGCCGGACCATCGCGGTCCGGTGCCCCAAGGAAATCGTCGAATCAGGGGCTTGCCAACATAATTAATGTACCGCTAAACGCGCTCGGATCACTCCCGGGGAGTGCATCGAAAAGGCTAAATTTTTATATTGCCCGTCAGCGCCGTTCGGGGCGCGTGCGGCGGCCGGCGAATACTCGCCGACGGCACATTCGACGGTCTCTTTTGCGCCGCTTCAAGCCAGCCTTGGCCGTCACCGACCGGCCAGGAGCGGACGGCCGCGCTCGGCTGCGCCCACCCGGCTGCCACTGGGAGAAAGCCTCGCATGCGCTTCTGATCGCTCGGCCGGTACGCGGGTGATACCTAGGCGCCGCGCCATTTTTAGGTTGGGCCCGCTGGCCGCGCCCGATCGGCGTCCGAAAGGCTCGTGCGCTTCGGTTCCGTATCGTGCTTCAACGCTTGCGCTTGCAATCGTGTTGACCGCCAAACCGCCATGTCATCCGGTCACCGCCGGCATTGGTCCGCGGAACAGTGGCCCGCGCTTGTCGCCGCATGGAGGCCGATCGCCCGGCGATAGGAATTCGCACCCCACAGGCTTTTTCAGGCGCCACCTGGACTGAGCCTCGGGCGCGGGCACTTGCCGGCCGTGCCCGCCGCGGCCGGCACGACGCCGCCCGAACATTGTCAGTTTGCGACTACCGCAGCTACCCTGGCAGCGGGCCGTATAGGCCTGCGTCGGTATGTTCACGGTGCTGTCATCGTGCTGACGTGAGCAGCGACAATACGCCAGCCCCCGGGAAACCTAACCCAGGTTTGCATCGTCCGGCCGATCCGGCCACCGCCCGGGACATTGCGCATGGCGACGGTTGCGAAGTCTCTGCCGTAGGTGGTGACAATCACCGACTCCCGAACAAGCGACGGCGGCGCGGTGACCGAGGCCCTGTAAGCACGGATCTGCTCAATGCCATACAGATTCTCGGCATTCCCGAAGCGGACTGACGTCGGACTGTCGAGGAAAAACCGGTTGAGAGACGCGACGTCGTTCGTCAGCAGGGCCCGGTTGTAATCAGCTACCAGCGCTTCGATTTCGCCAACCACTTGCGGGTCGTTCAACAGATATTCGCTCTGTGCGTGGCTGGTCGCCGTGATGGCAACCGCGCAGAGCGCAGCGCCAAGCAGACCCGAAAACCGATGTTGTGCAGTCCATTTTTTCATGTGTCAGACCCGAAAGATAGACGCTGTGCCGGCCTGCAGTGTACTTGCAAAAGAGTATGCAGCGATGCTGCCGGGTAAACTTCATGCGCGTATAGGAAATTCAAATCCCCTGTTTCGAGCGAGCATCGTTCGCCGAGCCCACGCTCGCGGCGCTCCGGCACTTGAATCGGAACGTGTGCGAGTTCCGGGCCACGGACCGCCCCTGCTGCGTCCCCCGAATCTCCAAACTTTATTTACCATAAGGCCCCATGCGCGCCGGCCTTGCAGCCGCGGCCACGACCGACCATCGCCCCAAGCACCGTTCACCGAGCCGAAACACGCCCCAACCACGCGCAATTCGCGGCATGAGGGCGAAGGGATTTCTTATCCGTCCCGAGCTCGCGTCGCGCAGCAGCGCCGACCATATCCAGACGGCGATCTCGCTCGCGCGCGATGCGCCGAGGCGGGAATTGATCTGCAGCCGCCTGCTCGCGCGCCCGGCGAGCGCTCCGCTGTTCGACACCGCGCGCACCGTGCGTGCCCTCGAGCGCGCCTATGATCGGATGTGGTCGATCCGCCAGGCCGGCGAAGTGCCGCGCGCATTCAACGTCGACGACGCCGGCTGATCGGTCCGCGCGCCGCGCAGCTCAGACCCTCAAGTCGTCAGACCGGCCGCGATCATGCAGTCGCGGCAGTGGATCAAGTCGGCCTCGTTCTGGTAATGCGCGGTCGCCATGACCGCCTCCAGGTCGAGCGCCGGGTCGCGCTTGCGCGCCTCGCTCATGTGCTGCGCCGCCGTCGCGGCATCACCGAGCTTCGCGTAACAGGCTGCCAGCATCAGGTGATGCATGACGTCGAGCGGGCTGATGTGGCGCACGGACTGGATCGCCTCGTCATAGCGGTGCGCGGCGAACTGAGCGCGGCCGAGGTGAGACCAGAAGCGGTCCGGGTGGAACGGGTTCAGGCGCATCGCCTTGCGGATCCACTCGATGCCTTCCTCGGGCTTGCCGAGCCAGGTCAGCAGCTCGCCGTGCTGCACCACGATCAGGTCGTCGTTCGGGTTCAGGCTGAGCGCACGCTCCTGGTGGTAGATCGCCTTGTCGTGCTGGTTCTGCACGATGTGCACCGCGGCATAGATGCGGTGCACGTCGCTGTCGTTGTCGTCCAGCGCGAGCGCGGCGTCGAGCTCGCGCACGATGACGTCCTCCGTCGCCTTGCGGTCGGCGCACCAGCCGTAGCCCCACTGCTGCCCGAGGATGCAGGCCTTCCAGGCATGCGCATGCCCGTACTTCGGATCGAGCTCGATCGCGCGCTCGGCCAGCTGCAGCGCCGCGGCGTTCTCGTCGCGCTGCGAGCGATGATGGCGGACCTTGGCCGCGAGCAGGCACTCGTAGGCCGCCATGTTGTGCGTCTGCTTGCGCTCGGCGCGATCGCGCGCCGCCGCCTCGACCCGCCCGGGGAGCGTCGCGACGATCGCGCGCGTCACCTCGTCCTGTATGTCGAAGATGTCCTCGAGCTGCCGGTCGTAGCGCTCGGCCCAGACGTGGTGGTCCGATTCGCCGTCGATCAGCTGCACCGTGATGCGCACGCGGCTGCCCGCCTTGCGCACGCTGCCTTCGACCACGTACTGCACGCCGACCTCGCGCGCCACCTTCTTCACGTCGACCGCCTGGCCCTTCAGCTTGAACGCGGTGTTGCGCGAGATGACGAACAGCTCCCTGAAGCGCGACAGCTCGGTGAGGATGTCCTCGGTGAGCCCGTCGACGAAGAACTCCTGCTCGGGGTCGCCGCTCATGTTGGTGAACGGCAGCACGATGATCGAGGGCTTCACCTGCTGCGCCGGCGCGGCGGCGCCTTCGCGCGCCGCGCCGGTGCCGAGCCGCAGGCGATAACAGCGCACCGGAGTCGCGATGTTCTTCAGCTCGACTTCGCCTGCGTCCTCGAAAACGAGATCGAGCTTGCGCCGCACCTCATCGTGCACCTTCGCCGAAACGCACACGCCGCCGCCCTCGGCGAGCGCCTCAAGCCGTGCGGCGACGTTCACGCCGTCCCCGTACAGCCGCCCGTCCTCGACGATCACGTCGCCGAGGTTGATCCCCATGCGGAACTGCATGCGCCGGTTCTCGGGCAGCCGGCCGTTGCGCCGCGCGAGCTCGGCCTGGATGTCGGCCGCCGCCTGCACCGCGTCGACCGCGCTGCCGAACTCGGCGAGCACGTTGTCGCCCGGCATGTCGACGATCCGCCCGCGATGGTCGGCGACCGAGCTCGAAATGAACGCCCGGTACTCGGCGAGCGTGCGCACAGTCGCCACCTCGTCCTCGCCCATCAGGCGGCTGTAGCCGGCGACGTCGGCGCTCAGGAACGCGCCGAGCCGGCGTTGCATCGAAGAATCAGGGGCCTGCGCCACGCGGGATATCTTACTTCGGATCGCCCGATAAATCCGGGCGCGCGCGCTCGATGACGCTCGGGCGCCCTGCGCCGCTTGCGCTTGGCGCCGCGGGAACTACCTGCGCTCGGCCGGCTTGGGCACGTTCGGGCAGCTGATCATGCAGATCACTGCGTCGCGCAGCTCGGCATCGGTCAGCCCGACCGTGCCGCCGCGCGGCGGCATGCCGCCGTGACCATTGATGACCACGCGGCCCCTTGCGCGCCGGGCTTTCAGGCGTAGTGCTTGCGCTGTGCGCGGCGTCGGCCCGCGCGCTGCACCACGCCGCCGCGAATGGTGTAGGGCGGGACGAGCTCGAAGCCGCCGTACTTCGGATTGAGCGGCTCGAGATATCGGCGCTCGCCGTCCACCACGAGGCGGCGGAAGAAGATGTCGCCGGCATACTCGACGATCACGTACGAGCCGTGCTTCGCGACGTGGCCGGGGTCGACGATGACGATGCAGCCATCGGGGAACTCCGGCTCCATGCTGTCGCCGAGCACGCGCAAGGCGTAGGGCTCGAGCTCGCTGCAGGCGCTCTCAGTCATCCTGTTTCCCGGGCTTGCGCACCAGCTTTATGGCCTGCTTTGCGCCCGCCGGCTCGTCGGCGTAGCGCGGGCGCGCGCTCGGGTCGCGGCCCGCGGCTTGCGCAAGCTCGCGCTCGCGCGCGCTGATCAGCGCCAGGCACTGACGCAGGTCCTCGATGGTCGCGTCCGAGAGCGGGTGGCGCATGCCATGCGGCGTCGCGGTATCGCGGATGACGCCGGCGAGGGTGTGCTTCACCGCCTGCAGGATCCGCTCTTCCATCGAAAGCTCGGTCTCGCTCACAGCTCCGACCACATGCGGATCAGGTTCGAATAGGCGGCGTTCACCTGCGCGGTCTCCTCGGCATCGGGCGCGGTACGCAGCAGCTTCTCGCGCGCGAGATTGAGGCCGTAGAGTAGCGCACGCCGCGCCGGATCGCGCACCACGCTCTGCACCCAGGTCACCGCCACGAGGCGCTCGCCGCGCGTCACCGGGCTGACGCGATGGATCGTGCCCGCCGGGTAGAGCACGGCGTCGCCCGCCGGGCGCTTCACGGCCTGCTCGCCCGATGCGCCGCGGATCACCAGCTCGCCGCCGTCGTAATCCTCGGGCGCGCTGAGAAAAACCGTCACCGCGACGTCCGACCGATACAGTACGCCGCCCGTGCCCATGATCGCATCGTCGAGGTGCTCGCCGTATTCCATGCCCGGCGCGTAGCGGACGTACAGCGGCGTCGCGGCGTGCAGCGGCAGCGCGCCGCCGCGATACACCGGGTGGTGCGCGAGTTTTCCCATCACCATCTCGTCGAGGCGCTCGAGCGCGCCGGCACTGCGCTCGGCTTCGAGGTTGTGCTTGACGCGCCGCGCGGCGGCGCCCGCCGAGGCCTTGCCGTCGACGAAGCGCACCCCCTCGAGCCAGCTGCGCGCGAGCGCGAGCTCGTCAGGTTTGAGGACGCCGGGAACGATGAGCAGCATGCGGGCTCAGGCGAAACAGACCCAGGTGGTGGCGATGTATTTCACGCCGCGCTCGAGCGTCGCGCCGCGGTGCGGGTGGGTCCAGAACGGCGGGAACAGCGCGAGCTTGCCCTCGCGCGGCCGGATCGAGACGCCCTGCAGCGGGAACTCGGTCTCCCCGCCCGGGCCCTCGACGTCGTTCAGGTACCAGATCGCCACCAGCTGGCGGTCGCTGAACGCACCCGGCCCCGAGTCGACGTGCCAGTGGTAGTACTCGCCCGGGCGCGTGCGCTGCAGGTTGTAGCCGATGTCCTTGAAGCGGTTGGCGGCGAAGAATGGGAACTCGCCCGCCAGGAGCTGGTGCGCCGCGGAAAGCTGCTGCGCGAGGATGCGGTCGATGTCGGCCCAGTCCTCGCGCCCGCTGATGCGCAGGTCGGTCGAGCGTTTGACCTCGGGCGCCGTTTCGGCGGCCTGCCCGATACGGCCGGCGACCTGCTGCCCGGGGTTCGCCTCGAAGCGGCGGATCATCTCGCGGCACACGTCGCCCGGCAGCGCGCGCTCGGCTTCCCAGACGAAGCTGAGCGGCTTGAGCTCGCGGAGTGGCGCGCCGGCGATGATCACGGCTCAGGCGAACAGCAGCTCGGTGTTCTGCATCTCGCCGGCCGCGTCGACGTCCACGCCCACCACACCCGGCATGCGCGCCGCGATGTACGAAGCCATCAGCATCGCGGTGGCTTCGTTGCCCTGCGTGAGGCTGGTGAGCAGCTTGTCGGCCGCGATCTGGCAGCGCTGCAGCCGGTCCGGCATGGACACGAAACTGCGGCTCATCTGCCAGCCGCGGTCCATGTCGCGGTCGAGGCGCGCGTGGAACTCGTCCGCCTCGCGCATCAGCGCCTCCGGCACGTTCACCGCGTAGGTCTGGTCGCCGACGATCACCTTGAAGCGCATATCTCTTTCGGCCAGATTGAAAGTTGCCCCCACTTCAATACCATAGTCCGGTTCGATCAGAGGAGCCAAAGTGGCCATGAACCCAATCTATTACCAGACCATCGACCGCATGCAGAAGCAGGGGGTCGACCCCGAGTACGTGAACGGCTGGGCGGGCGGCTTCCTGCGCAACCCGAAGCGCGAAGAGCAGCGCGTGAACGAAGCCTACGAGACCGGCTACGCGCACGGCCTTGAGGCGAAGACGGACGGCTTCGACGCCTGGGTGAAGAAGTCCTAGGCCGTGCCCTCGCCGCGCGCGGCGCGCGCGCGCCAGCGCGCAGCCTCGGCCGCGTCCTGCGCCACGCCGACCCCCTTCTCGTACATCATCGCCAGCGTCTCCTGCGAGCCGGCGAGCCCCTGGTCGGCGGCGCGCCGGAACCAGCGCGCCGCCTCCGCCGGGTCGGCCTTGGTGCATTCGCCCTGGAAATACATGAACCCCAGCCCGTGCTCGGCGAGCGCGAAGCCCTGCTCGGCCGCGGCGCGCATCCACTTCACCGCGCTGGCGCAGTTCTTCACCATGCCGAGACCGACCTGCGCCATGATCGCGACCCGGTACTGCGCCTGCGGCTCGCCTTTCTCCGCGAGCGGCAGCAGCAGCTGCATGGCGCGCGCGAATTCCTTTGCCTCGAAGGCGGCGATGCCGCTGGCGAGATCGATGTCCTGCATGAACGCTCCGTGCGGGCCTGACGCGCCCGATGCGGCAGACTATCATCTGCGCATCAGGCAGAGCGAGTGCGACACATGGCGATCATCAGCAGCCGCCCCACGGTAGGGCTCCTCAAGACGCGCTGGCGCATGAAGGGCGCACGCTCGCTCGCCGAGCGCGCGGGCGTCGTCGGCGCAAACGTGTGGAAGGTGTCGATGGAGCTGTTCCGGCACATGGAGAAGGAGGGCTTTCGCTTCGGCAGCGACCGCCTGGTGGCCGACGTGCTGACCGAGTTCATTGCCTTCATGCTGCAGCTCGTCGACCGCGCGGTTTACGCCAGGCTGAGCGACGCGGACCGCGCGGCGCTGGTGGGCGAGGCGTCGCGCCATCTCGCCGCGACCATGGAAAACAACCTGCTCGACCTGCTCGGCCCGGGCGAGCATCGTGCCGCGTTCATCGCCACGCTGAACGCGCGCTTCGAGGACTACGCGTGCTTCGAGTACGCCGGCGACGCGCCCGGCTATGACTGCCTGCGCTTTTTCGCCGGCAAGGTCGCCGAGGCGATGGCGCCCGGCGACAACAAGTGGGTGGTGGAGCAGGTCATCGACATCGAGGCGCCCGAGATGGTGCGCCTCGCCCACAAACTCGTCGAACAGGTGGCGCCGGCCGCCGACGGAGCGTCTTCCTGAAGCGGCGCCGGCGCGCGCGCGTCCGCCGGGCGCGAAACGCTGCGCCCGATTGCGCATCACTGCGCGCGCGCGTATAACTTCAAGCCCGTCCCGCAGGCCGCACGAGCGTCGCCGTCATGCCGAAAACCCCGCCACGCAAGCCGGCTTCGCGCCTCAAGGCCGAGGTCACGCTCGACATGAAGGGCATGGCCTGCCCGGGTCCGCTGCTCGGTGCGCGCCGCGTGCTCGACGAGTTGCTCGCCGGCCAGGTCATGCTGCTGATTTCCGACTGCCCGGGCACCAAGGACGACCTGCGCGCCTGGACCCGCTACGCCGACGTCAAGATCGCCAGGACCGAGAAGCGCGCCGCGGGCGCGACCGCGTACTACCTGCGCAAGACCGAGGCCGGCCGCGTGTCGGCCAACGCGGTGCTCGACATGCGCGGCGCGAGCTGCCCCGGGCCGGTCATCGAGGCGAAGAAGCTGCTCCGCGGCATGCAGAAGGGCGAGGTGCTCGAGCTCATCAGCGACTGCCCGGGCATCCGCGCGGACGTGCGCAGCTGGGTCAAGGCGACCTCGCTCCAGCTGGCGCAGGCCTGGGAGAGCGCGCCGGGCGAGTACCGCTTCCACATCCGCCGGCGCTGACGCCCGAGCGAAGACCGACACCCCGCGCCATGACCTCGCTCATCGACGAACTCAGCGGCCACGGCGCCGCCGCGCCCGACCCGCGTTTCCCGCACGCGCCGGAAGGCTGGACGCCCGCGCACGCCGAGCAGCGCGCGCGTGAAGAAGGCCTCGCGCTCAGCGAGGCACACTGGCAGGCGCTGCACGCGCTGCAGGAATACTTCTTCCGCCACGGCCGCGATGCGGTGCGCCTGCGCGAGCTGCACGACGCCCTGGACGAGACCTTCCATCGCAGCGGCGGCCTGAAGCACCTCTACCAGCTGTTTCCGGGCGGGCCGGTGGCGCAGGGCTGCCGCCTCGCCGGGCTCGAGGCACCGGCGGGCGCCACCGACCGCGGCTTCGGCAGCGTCGCCTAGTCGCGCGCTAGCGGCAGCGCAGATTCGCCGTCGGATTCTCGATCGGCTTCGAACAGTCCTGCTCGTGGACGACGCGGTCGGCGGCCAGCTCGGGCACGACGTCGCGCCGCAGGAAACCGCGGTTCTCGTTCCAGTCGTCCTGCTGGTAACCGTGGAAGACGAAACCGAGGATGGCGATGCCGGCCAGCGCAGCCGCCGCCGAGCTGCTCGCCGCCGAGACGTTGACGTAGCCGGAGTAGCGGCTGGTGCCGGGCGGCGGCACGCTGCTGACGGCGCGCGCGCCGGCGCTGATGTGCGTGTACGACTGCGCCGCGCAGCCGCTCAGCGCGGCGACGAGCAACACGGGAGCGAGCGCGCGCATGCGGCCATTCTACGCCGCGCTGCAGGCGCGGCGCAGGCGGTCGTTGACCGCGGCCCACGCCGGCGTGTCGGGCGGCGACTCGACGAGGATCGCGTCGCATCCGGCGGCGTCGAGCTCGCGCAGCGTGGCGTAGAGCGCCTGCGCGTAAGCCTGCGGCTCACGCGGCAGGCGGCGCCAGGTTCGCGCGCGTGCGTCCGGGCGCGAGAAGGCGAGCACCGCGAGGCGGCCGCCGGCCTGCTCGATCGCCGAATCGAGCGCGTGCGGCGCAACCAGGCGCGCCGGCGTGCGCGGCGCGTAGTGCCGCTCGAGACCGCCGGAGTGACGTGGCGCCGGCCCCGCCACCGCCTTGTCCTGGACGGTTGCGCCGATCGCCTGCTCGAGCGCCGCGCGACCGATCGCGCCGGGCCGCAACACGACCGGCGGCTCGCCCGAGAGATCGACGATCGTCGATTCAATGCCGATTTCGCTCGCGCCGCCTTCCAGCACGCAGTCGACGTCGTCACCGAGATCGGCACGCACGTGCGCCGCGGTGGTCGGCGAGACGCGTCCGAAGCGGTTCGCCGACGGCGCCGCCACGCCGCCGCCGAACGCCTGCAGCAGCGCCTGCGCCAGCGGATGCCCGGGCACACGCAGCCCCACGCTGTCCTGCCCGCCGGTGACGAAATCGGCCGCCTTCGCCGAGCGCTTCAGGATGAGCGTCAGCGGCCCGGGCCAGAATCGGGCGGCGAGCGTTCGCGCCGCCGCAGGAATGTCGCGCGCCCAGGCGAAGGCCTGCTCGGCGCTGGCGAAGTGCACGATCACCGGATGGTCCACGGGCCGGCGCTTGACGGCATACAGCCGCGCGATCGCCGCGGCGTTCGAGGCATCAGCGCCGAGGCCGTACACGGTCTCAGTGGGGAAAGCGACCAGCCCGCCGCGCCTGAGGATTTCGGCGGCGCGCCCGATCGCCGCCGCATCAGCCATCGCCGATGCCGAGGCGCGCGCGCAGCGCGAGCGCCGCCTCGAGGGCACGCTCGATCTGCGCGTCGAGCACCGTGATGTGCGCCATCTTGCGTCCCGGCCGAGCCGAACGCTTGCCGTAGAGGTGCAGCTTCGCCCGCGGCTCGGCAAGCACCTCCGCCCAAGGCGGTTCACCCGCCCGCCAGGCGTCGCCCAGGACATTCACCATCACCGCGGGCGAGAGCAGACGAACGTCGCCGAGCGGCAGCCCGCACAGAGCGCGCAGCTGCTGCGCGTATTGGCTGGTGACGCAAGCCTCCATCGTGTAGTGGCCGCTGTTATGCGGCCGCGGCGCGATCTCGTTCACCAGCAGCCGGCCCTCGGCGATGAAGAACTCGACCGCGAGCACGCCGACGTAGCCGAGCACGGCGGCAAGCCGCGCCGCCATGGCCTGCGCCTCGCGCGCGAGCGTCGCATCGACGCGCGCCGGCGCAATGGAAACGTCGAGAATGCCGTGCCGATGCCGGTTCTCGGCAACGCTGAACGCCGCGGTGGCACCGTCGTCGCCGCGCGCCACGACGACCGAAACCTCGCAGTCGAGCCGCAGCATGCGCTCGAGCACGCAGGGCGCGCGATCGAAGGCCGCCCAGGCCCGGCGCGCCGCCTCGGGCGAGGCGACGCGCGCCTGGCCCTTGCCGTCGTAGCCGAAGCGCGCACGCTTGAGCACGCCTGGATAAAGATCGGCGCGCTCCAGGTCCGTTTCACGCGTCACGGCAGCGTAGGGCCCCACCGGGAAGCCAGCCTGATCGAGCGCCGCCTTCTCCCGGATGCGGTCCTGGGAGACTGCGACGCAGCTCGCGCTGGGCGCGACGCGACAGGCGCGCGCCAGGTAGGCCATGCTCTCGGCAGGAACGTTTTCGAATTCGGTGGTGATCGCCGCGCAGTCGGCGGCCAGCCGATCGAGCGCCGCGCGATCGTCATAGGCGGCGGCGATGTGCCGGTCGGCGAGGCCGCCGGCGGGGCTTTCAGGATCCGGGTCGAGCACCGTCACGCGATAGCCCATCTGGCGCGCGGCGATGACGAAAAATCGGCCGAGCTGGCCGCCGCCCAGCACGCCGAGCGTGGCCGACGGAAGGATCGGCAGCGTCGCGCGCGCGCCCTCAGGGGGCATCGGCAAGCCGCATCTTTGCGACGAGGCGACGCAGCTTGCCGCGATAGCGCTCGAGCCGCGCGGACAAGCGCCGGTCGCCCGCCGCGAGCAACGCCACGGCGAACAGTCCGGCATTCGCCGCGCCGCTCTGGCCGATGGCGAAGGTCGCAACTGGCACGCCCTTCGGCATCTGCACGATCGACAGCAGCGAATCCTGTCCCGCGAGATGCTTGCTCGGCACCGGCACGCCGAGCACGGGCACCGTGGTCTTCGAGGCGAGCATGCCGGGCAGGTGCGCGGCGCCACCGGCGCCGGCGATGATCGCGCGCAAGCCCCGCGCACGCGCGCGCTTCGCGTAACCGAACATCGCGTCGGGCGTACGGTGCGCGGACACCACCTTCGCCTCGTACGGCACGCCGAACTCGGCGAGCACGCTACAGGCCTCGCGCATCACCTCCCAGTCCGATTTGGAACCCATCACCACGCCGACCAGCGGCTTTGCCACCGCCCTGCGGGCTACGGATTTCTTCTGCTTCGATCGTGCGGCACTCATGACAGTCGCTCTCCTGCCAGCCGGAACAGAGCTTCGCGATATTTTTCCGCGGTGCGCGCGATGACCTCGGGCGGCAGTCGCGGCGCGGGCGGGGTCTTGTCCCAATCCAGTGTCTCGAGATAGTCGCGCACGTACTGCTTGTCGTACGACGGCGGCGAGATGCCCTCGCGGTAAGCGTCCGCCGGCCAGAAGCGCGACGAGTCCGCGGTGAGCGCCTCGTCGATCAGCACGATCGCGCCCCGCTCATCGAGGCCGAATTCGAACTTGGTGTCGGCGATGATGATGCCGCGCGTCGCCGCATAGTCCGCCGCCTCGCGGTAGAGGCGGATGCTGACGTCGCGCAGCTGCGCGGCGAGGTCCTTGCCGATCAGGTTCTCGGCCTGCGCGAAGGAGATGTTCTCGTCATGACCTTCCTGCGCCTTGGTCGCCGGCGTGAAGATCGGCGCCGGCAGCTTCGCCGCCTGCTGCAGGCCCGCCGGCAGCGTGATGCCGCATACCGCACCGCTATTCTGGTAATCCTTCCAGCCCGAGCCGGCGAGGTAACCGCGCACCACGGCCTCGATTGGCAGCGGCTTGAGCCGACGCACCACCACCGCGCGGCCGCGTACCTGCGCCTTCTCCGCGGCGCCCCGCACCACCGACTCGGGATCGACCCCGGTAAGGTGATTCGCCACCACGTGTGCGAGCCGCGCGAACCAGAAGCTCGACATTCGCGTCAGCACGCGACCCTTGTCGGGAATCGGATCGGACAGCACGACATCGAAGGCCGACAGCCGATCGCTCGCCACGATCAGCATCCGATCGGCGCCGACCGCGTAAAGATCACGCACCTTTCCGCGACCGATGCGCGGCAGGCTCTCCAGCGTCGAGTCGAACAGCGCGCCGCTCACCGCGCCACGCCGTACCGAGCGCAGGCCTGCCGCTCCACGCGGCCGCCCCAGAAAGAGCGCGAGGCCGGGCCCGCCGCCCGCATTCAGGCCGCCCGCTTCTCCAGCTCGGGCTTCCACTTGCCCTGCGCGGCGAGCCCGTTCATGTGCGCGCGGTGATAGAACGCGCGCTGCGCGGCGTCCTTGTTCCCCGCCTGCCCTTGCCAGGTCTTCAGCGCCGGGTTCTGCAACGCGCGCGAATAGGAGAAGGTGAGCGGCCAGGGCAGCCCCGGCGTCGCGGCCATCGCGTTCAGGTGCGCGGTCGCGTCAAGGTCGGACTGGCCGCCCGAGAGGAACACCACGCCGGGCTGCGCCGCAGGCACGGTGCGCTTGAGCACCCGCACCGTGCGCTCCGCGACCTCCTGCACGCCGGCCTGGCGCGGGCAGTCCTTGCCCGAGACGACCATGCTCGCCTTGAGGATCGTGTACTCGGGGGCAACGTTGTAGGCCGCGAGCGCGGCGTAGGTCGCGCGCAGCGTGGCCTCGGTCACCTCCTCGCAGCGCGCCACCGTGTGATTGCCGTCGAGCAGCACCTCGGGCTCGATGATCGGCACGATCGAGGCCGCCTGACAGGCCGCCGCGTAGCGCGCCAGCGCATGCGCGTTGGCGTACAGGCAGCTGTGCGAAGGAATGCCCTCGCCGATAGTGATCACCGCGCGCCACTTGGCGAAGCGCGCGCCGAGCTTGAAGTACTCCTCGAGACGCTTCGACAGGCCGTCGAGCCCCTCGGTCACCTTCTCGCCGGCGGCGAGCGGGATGTCGACCGTGCCCTTGTCCACCTTGATGCCGGGGATGACGCCCTTGGCGGCGAGGAAATCCGCGAACGGCGTACCGTCGTCGGCCTTCTGGCGGATCGTCTCGTCGAACAGGATGACGCCGGAGAGGAACTTCTCGACGCCCGGGGTGGCGAACAGCAGGCCGCGGTAGCTGCGGCGATTCTCCTCGGTGCAGGCGACGCCGACCGACTGGAAGCGCTTCTCGCAGGTGCCGGCGGACTCGTCGGCGGCCAGGATGCCCCGGCCCCTGGCGACCATGGCGGCCGCCGTCTTCGCAAGCAATGCCTTGTCCATAGGGTCCTCGGTGTTTGCGGTAACGGATGCGGCGAAGCGGTTCGCCCGCGATTCGCCTCGCTTCGAAAGAGGCAGCGCTCGAATTTTACGCGCTGCGCCGCGGGCCCGGAACTCGCCGGCGCCGGCGCCGGTCAACAGGCAGGCGTACTTGTGGGACAATCGCGCCCGCCGTGCGCCCCCGGTACTCGTCACCACGACCGGTCGGGCGAATCCCGATGCTTGCGACGCCGACGGTCGGCGCGTGGGCTGAATTTTGCGGGGCCGATCGCCACCTGGGGCGACGCTTCGGCGCCGGCCGCGCGTGATGGTTGTAATGTCATGATACGAATCGAAAATCTCGTGAAGACCTTCGGTGCAAAACGCGCCGTCGACGGCGTGTCTTTCGCCGTCGAACGCGGCGAGGTGCTCGGCTTTCTCGGCCCGAACGGCGCCGGCAAGTCGACCACCATGCGCATGGTCACCGGCTTCATTCCGCCGACCGAAGGCAGCGTACGGGTGGGCGGTCACGACGTCGTCGAAGCGCCGCTCGCAGCGAAGCGGCTGATCGGCTACCTGCCGGAAGCGGCGCCTTCCTACCCCGACATGACGGTGGAGGGTTTCCTGTCGTTCGCCGCAGACATGCGCGGCCTCGCCGGCGACGCAAAAAAGCGCGCCATCGGCAAGGTGGTCGAGCGCTGCTTCCTCGCATCGGTCGTTCATCAGTCGATCGATACCCTGTCGAAGGGCTACCGCCACCGCACCTGTCTCGCGCAGGCGCTGATCCACGATCCCGAAGTGCTCATCCTTGACGAGCCCACCGACGGCCTCGACCCCAACCAGAAGCACGAAGTACGCAACCTGATCCGCGAGCTCGGCGCAGCGAAGGCGATCGTGTTCTCGACGCACATCCTCGAGGAAGTGGATGCCGCCTGTACGCGCGCCATCATCATCGATCGCGGCAAGATCGTCGCCAATGGCACGCCTGCCGAGCTGCGCGCACTGTCGGCATTCGCCGGCGCCGTCACGCTGCACGCGAGCGGCACGCAGCCCGAGGCGATGGCCGCCAAGCTCGCCGCGCTGGAGGGCGTCGCGCGCGTCGAGGCGGTGGACGGCATGCTGCGCGCCTACCCGCAGGAAAAGTCCGCCGGCGGCGCACTGGTGCGCGCGGTCGTCGAGCTCGCCGAGCGCGAAGGCTGGCGACTCGACCAGCTGCGTACCGAGGAAGGCCAGCTCGACGAGGTCTTCCGGCGCATCACGCTGCCGGACACGGTCAAGGAGCACCGCCCATGAGCGCCTGGCCGTTGATCTCGACCATCGCCCGGCGCGAGCTGGCGAGCTACTTCGCCTCGCCGGTGGCCTACGTCTTTCTCGTCATCTTCCTGCTGCTGACCGGCTTCTTCACGTTCACCGCCGGCGCATTCTTCGAGCGCGGCGAGGCAAGCCTGGCCTCGTTCTTCATGTGGCATCCCTGGCTGTACCTGGTGCTGGTGCCGGCCGTCGGCATGCGCCTGTGGTCCGAGGAGCGGCGCGCAGGCACGCTGGAGCTGCTGTTCACGCTACCGATCGCGCCGTGGCAGGCGATCCTCGGCAAGTTCCTCGCCTCCTGGCTGTTTCTCGCCATCGCGCTCGGCCTCACGTTCCCGGTCGTCCTCACGGTGAACGTACTCGGCGAGCCCGACAACGGCCAGATCTTCGCCGGCTACTTCGGCAGCCTGCTGATGGCGGGCGCCTACCTGGCGGTCACCTGCATGACCTCGGCGATGACACGCAATCAGGTGGTGGCGTTCATCGTTTCGGTGGTGATCCTGCTGTTCCTCATTCTCGCCGGATTCACGCCGGTGACCGACCTGCTGGTGCGCTGGGCGAGCCCGGCTTTCGTCGACACGGTCGCGGCCTTTTCCGTGATGACGCACTTCGACGCCTTTCAGCGCGGCCTCATCGACTCGCGCGACCTGCTGTTTTTCCTTTCGGTCATCGGCTTCGCGCTGTTCGCGACCAGCGTGATCCTGCGCAACCACCGGGCGGGCTGACGCCATGACGAACCGCAACACTGTACTGTTTTCCGCCGTCGGCCTGATCGTCCTGCTGCTGGCGCTGATCGCGTTCAACTACCTCGCCTCGACGGTGGCGCTGCGCGCCGACCTCACCGCAGGCAAGCTCTACACGCTTTCCGAGGGCACACGCCGCATCCTCGGGCGCCTCGACACGCCGGTGAAGCTGAGGCTCTACGTTTCGCAGGGCGAGGCGATGCCGGTGCCGATGCGCAGCTTTTCCAAGCGCGTCGAGGACATGGTCGACGAGTTCCGCAGCGCGGCCGAGGGCAAGCTGATCGTCGAGCGCTACAACCCGAAACCGGATTCCGACGAGGAAGACGCCGCGCAGCTCGACGGCGTCGAGCCGCAGCAGCTCGCCAGCGGCGACGTCTTCTACCTCGGCATTGCCGTGACGCAGATCGATCGCAAGCAGGCGATCCCGAGCGTCAGCCCGCGCCGCGAGCGGCTGCTCGAATACGATCTGGCGCGCGCCATCGCGCGCGTCGGCAGCGCCTCGCGGCCGAAAGTCGGTGTCATGGCCGGGCCGCCGGTGCTTGGCGCGAGCTTCAACCCGATGACGCGCCAGCCTGCGGAGCCCTGGGTGCTGGCCGCCGAACTCAAGCGCGACTTCGACGTCGCGCAGATCCCGCTCGGCGTCGCCGAGATCCCGAAGGACATCGACGTATTGCTGCTGATTCACCCGCGCAACATCCAGCCCCAGGCCGAGTACGCCCTCGACCAGTTCATCCTGCGCGGCGGTAAGCTGATCGCCTTCGTCGACCCCTATGCCTATTTCGATGCGCAGCCCGGCATCCCCGGCATGCCGCCGATCGGCACCAGCTCGAGCCTGCCGACGCTGTTCAAGGCCTGGGGTGTCACGCTGCCGGACAACAAGCTGGTCGCCGACATGGAATACCGCTCCGGTGCGGGCCAGCGCGAGACGCCGACCGTGCTGACCCTCAACCGCACCGCGTTCAACCGCGACGACGTCGTCACCAGCCAGATCGAATCGGTGCTCTATCCCTGGGGCGGCGCCTTCGAGGTCAAGCCAGCGGAGGGCCTCAAGGTCCAGCCCCTGATCCGGAGCTCGGGCAATTCAATGCTGGTCGACAGCGCCAAAGCGACGACGTCCGGCGACGAGGCCTTCAAGGGCTTCCTGCCCGACGGCCAGGCAAAGCTGCTCGCCCTCCGCTTGAGCGGCGTGTTCAAGAGCGCCTTTGCCGACGGCCCGCCGCCGGCACCGGAGGCCAAGGACAAGAAGCCGGCGCCGGCCGTCGTGGGGCCGCACCGCGCGAAAGCCGACAAGGAGAACGCGGTGCTGCTCGTGGCCGACATGGACCTGCTCGCCGACCCGGCCGCGGTGGACGTACAGGAGCTCTTTGGCCAGAAGATCATCGTGCCGTCGAACGGCAATCTCGCCCTCGCGCTCGGCATGGTCGAGCAGTTCGCCTCGGGCGACGAGCTGATCTCGCTGCGCAGCCGTGCCGCGGCGTTCCGCCCGCTCACCGTGGTGCGCGCGCTGGAGGCGGAAGCCGCCAAGCAGTACTTCGGCAAGATCAGCGCGCTCGAGCAGGATCTGCAGAAGACCAGCGAGAAGCTGCAGGCACTGCAGGGCGCGAAGGGCTCCGGCTCCGGCCAGATCCTCACCGCGGAGCAGCAGACGGAACTGGAGCGCTTCCGCAAGAGCGTCGCGCAGACGCGCAAGGAGCTGAAGGCGGTGCGCAAGAACCTGCGCAAGGACTCCGAGGCGCTCGCCTTCTGGACCAAGGTGTTGAACATCGCCGTGCCGCCGCTCGCGCTCGCCTGCATCGGGCTCGGCGTCGCACTGCTGCGCCGGCGCCGCGCGCAGCGCAGCCTCGCCGCCGGAGGCGCGCAATGAGCGGCCGCGGGCTCGCGATCCTGATCGTTTTGCTGCTGCTGCTGGGCGGTGGCGCGCTGCTGATGGTCCAGCAGCAGCGCGGCCAGGAAGCCGCGAACGTCGCGGCGCTCGGCCAGCCGGTGCTGAAGGATCTCAAGGCCGCCGAGGTCGCCGCGATCCGCATCGAGGCGCCCGAGGCAAGCCTGTCGATTTCGCGCAGCGGCGATCGCTGGACGATCGCGGAGCGCAAGAATTTTCCCGCCGACCTCGAAAAAGTGCGCAGTTTCGTGCTGAAGGCGATCGAGCTGAAGGTCGGGCAGAGCGAGCCGATCGGTGCCGCCGACCGCAGGCGCCTGGCGCTACAGGAGAGCGGCGAAGGCGCGGGCACGCAGCTGACCTTTGCGTCGGCCGACGGCAAGCCGCTCGCGCGCCTGATCGTCGGCAAGAAGTACTTCAAGCAGCAGCCGGACGATGCCGAGCAGGCGCCGGCCGACGGCCGCTTCGTGCTGCGTCCCGAGGACCCGAAGACGGTAATCATCGTTTCCGACCCGCTCGAGCCGGCGTCGCCGCAAAGCGCGCGCTGGGTGGAGCGCAGCGGCCTTGCCGCAGAGGGCGTCAAGACACTGCAGGCGCAGCTCGCCGACGGCGAGCGCTGGAAGATTCAGCGCACCGACGAGGACGCCGAATGGTCGCTCGACGGCGAGATCCCCGCCGGCCAGCAGCTCGCGGTAACCAAGGCGAACGCCGCGTCGTACTCGATGAGCCTGCTGGAAATCGCCGACGTCGCGCCGCCGGACATCACGCCGGCCGAGACCGGGCTCGACAAGCCGAGCATCGTCACCGCATCGACCTTCGACGGCCTGACCTACGCGCTGAAGATCGGCAAGGAGGTCGATGGCAAGCGCTACCTCGCGATCACGATCGAAGGCGAGCCGGCGAAGACGCGCTCGCCGAAGACCGGCGAAAGCGAGGCCGACAAGGCGAAGCACGACAAGGCATTCACCGAGCGGCTGGCCAAGCTCGAGCAACGCCTGGCGCGCGAAAAAGCACTCGCCGCGCAGGTGCTGCTGATCGACAAGATCAAGCTCGAGGACGTGCTGCAGAAGCGCGCGATCTTCCTCGAGAAGAAGGAAGACAAAAAGTAAGCGTGACAAAGTCAACACCCGGCTCTCCCGGGGTTGACGTACGTCAAAAGCGATCATGAATTAACACGGCGTTCGGCGATGGACGTCGCACAATGGCGGCCATCGGAGGTTCCGCATGGCACAGATCACCGACCGCATCGACAACGTCACCCGCATCCCGGCGGACTTTCTCAAGGCCCGTCTGCAGGCGCCGAAGAGCGTCAAGATCGAAATCTCGCCGCGCTGCAACTACCGCTGCGGATTCTGCGCGCTGCGTTCGCGCGAAGTGCAGCCCAAGTGGGACATGGATTTCGCGCTGTTCAAGCGCATCACGCGCGAGATGCGCGAGGCCGGCGTCGAGGAAATCGGCGTGTTCTACCTCGGCGAGTCGTTCATGAATCCGCGCCTGCTGGTCGACTGCATTGCGTATCTCAAGCGCGAGATCGCGATGCCCTACGTGTTTCTCACCTCGAACGCGTCGATGGCCTTTCCGGAAGCGGTGGAAGCCTGCATGCAGGCGGGGCTCGACTCGCTCAAGTGGTCGGTGAACGCCTGTGACGAGGCGCAGTTCGAGGACGTCATGGGGGTCTCGGGAAAGCTGTTCCACCGCGCCCTCGACAACATCGCCGCCGCCTGGGACACGCGCCAGCGCGGTGGCTACGCCACGGGGCTGTATGCGTCGTCGATCCGCTACGACGGCGCGCAGCAGCAGCGCATGGAGCAGCTGCTAAACGCGCGCGTGCGGCCCTACGTCGACCAGCACTACTGGCTGCCGCTCTACTCGATGGGGGCCTTCGCCACGCAGCGCGAAGAGGAGCTCGGCTACCGTCCCACCGCCGGCAACCAGGGGCGGCTCGGTGCGCTGCGCGAACCGCTGCCCTGCTGGTCGGCCTTCACCGAGGGCCACGTCACCGCCGAGGGCAAGCTGTCGGCCTGCTGCTTCGACGCGACCGCGAACTGGACCATGGGCGATCTCACCCAGACCCCGTTCATGGATGCCTGGAACTCGGCCGCCTTCGTCGCGCTGCGCGAAGCGCACCTGAAAAAGGACGTGCGCGGCACGGTCTGCGAGTCCTGCATCGCCTACGGTTGATCGGCCGGCGCACGGATCGCGCCGCGCTCTTCCCCCGCCCTGCGGGATGCTGCTATAACTGCCTGCAGGCCCCGCCAGCGGGCCGTCCGGGATTACCCACCTGTCGACCAAGGAGGAGGAGGCCGTGGGCAGCCATTCCATCCAACACATCAGGACCATTGCGCTCGTCGGCCAGTCGGGCTCCGGCAAGACCACGCTGACCGAGGCGCTGCTGGCACAGGCGGGCGCGATTCCCGCGGCCGGCAGCGTCGAGCGCGGATCGACCGTCTGCGATTACACGCCGCTGGAAAAGGAGCTGCAGCACTCGCTCAAGCTGGCGGTCGCCAGCTTCGACGTGAAGGACGCCGAGGGCGAGACGCGCGTGCATCTGCTCGACACGCCGGGCTACGTCGATTTCGTCGGTCATTCGATGCCGGCGCTCGCCGCCGTGGAAACGGCGGCCGTCGTGATCAACGCGCAGAACGGCGTCGAGATGATGTCGAACCGCTTCATGCAATGGGCCGAGCATCGCGGGCTGGATCGCATCATCGTCGTCAACAAGATCGACGCCGAAAACGTTGACCTGCCCGCCCTGCTCGAGTCGATTCAGGCGCACTTTGGCAAGGAATGCCTGCCGCTCAACCTGCCGGCGGGCGGCGCGAGCCGCGTGTCAGACTGCTTCTTCGCGCCATCGGGCGAGTCGGATTTTTCCTCGGTGGAGGACGCGCACCGCCAGCTCGTCGACCAGGTGGTTGAGGTGGACGAAGCGCTGATGGCCGAATACCTGGAAAAGGGCGAGGTCGCCCCGGAGGCCCTGCACGAGCCGCTCGAGCGCGCGCTGCGCGAAGGCCACCTCATCCCGGTGGTGTTCACCTCGGCGAAGAGCGGCGCCGGCGTCAAGGAGCTGCTCGACGTGATCGTGAAGCTCCTGCCCAACCCGACCGAAGGCAATCCGCCGACCTACATCAACACCCCGGCCGATGGCAGCGCGCCGACCGAGCTCACCACCCAGCCCGATCCGTCGGCGCACGCGCTGGCGCACGTCTTCAAGATCGAGATCGATCCCTACGTCGGACGGCTTGCCGTGTTCCGCGTGCACCAGGGGCGCATCGCCTCCGGCTCGCAGCTCTATGTCGGCGAAGGCAAGAAGCCGATCAAGGCGGCGCACCTCTACCGCCTGTGCGGCAAGACGCAGACCGAGGTCGGCGAGGCGCTGCCCGGGGACATCTGCGCGCTGGCCAAGGTCGACGAGATCGCCTTCGACCACGTGCTGCACGACGCGGCGGAGGATGCCCACATTCATGCGCGCCCGCTCGAGCTGCCGAGCGCGGTGTTCGGTCTCGCACTGCAGGCAAAGAAGCGCGGCGACGAGCAGAAAATCTCGGACGTGCTGCACCGCCTCACCGCCGAGGATCCCTGCCTCAGGATCGAGCACAACGTGCAGGCGAACGAAACCGTGATGCGCGGTCTCGGCGAGCTGCACCTGAAGACCGTGCTCGACAAGATGGCGGCGCAGTACAAGCTCGAGCTCGACACCAAGCCGCCCTCGATCCCTTACCGCGAGACCATCGTCGGCAAGGCAGAGGGCCACAACCGACACAAGAAACAGACCGGCGGCGCGGGCCAGTTCGGCGAGGTCTATCTGCGCGTCGAACCGCTCGCGCGCGGCGCGGGCTTCGAGTTCCTCGACCAGACCAAGGGCGGGGTGATTCCGAACCAGTTCATTCCGGCGGTCGAGAAAGGCGTGCGCGCGGTGCTCGAATCGGGTTTCGTCGCCGGCTACCCGTTGCAGGACATCCGCGTCATCGTCTACGACGGCAAGCACCACCCGGTGGACTCGAAGGAAGTGGCCTTCGTTTCCGCGGGCCGCAAGGCGTTCATGGACGCGCTCGGCAAGGCGCGTGCCATCGTGCTCGAGCCGATCGTCAACGTCGACGTCGTGATTCCCGAGTCGAACATGGGCGACATCGCCGGCGACCTCGCCGGGCGTCGCGGCCACATCAAAGGACAGGATGCGCCGCGCCCCGGCACCGTCGAGATCACCGCGCAGGCGCCGCTGTCGGAAATGGAGAACTTCCCGTCGCGGCTCAAGGCGCTCACCGCCGGCCACGGCGCCTACACCCTGGAGTTCAGCCACTACGAGCCGGCGCCCCCGCCGCTTCAGGCCAAGCTGGTCGAGCAGCACAAGCCAGCGCACGTCGAAGACTGAGCGCACGGGCGCCGCGATGAGCGTGGCCGAGACCCCCCTGCCCTACCACGTGCGCATCGGCTCTGGTGCGCCGCCCGTCGTGTTCGTGCACGGCTTTGCCTGCAGCCACAGCGACTGGCACGCGCAGCTGGTGCACTTCGGCGCGACGCGCACCGCCGTGGCCTGCGACCTGCGCGGCCACGGCTCGACCGCGGGCAAGCCAGCGGAGTGCTCGATCGAGACCTATGGCGCCGACGTTGCCGAGCTGCTGCGCAGCCTCGACCTGCCGCGCGCCGTGCTGGTGGGGCACAGCATGGGCTGCCGCGTCGTGCTGCAGGCCATGCTAGACGCGCCCGGCCGCGTCGCCGGCCTGGTGCTGATCGACGGCAGCCGCATGGGCGAAGGCGATGCCGCGCGCGCCGCGCGCGCGGCGAGCGACACGGTGGCGGCGCTGGGCGGCTACGCGGCGTTCGCTCGAACGTTCTTCGAAGCGATGTTTTTCCCGACGAGCGACGCCGCGCTCAGATCGGCCATCGTCGCCCGCGCCGCTGCCATGCCCGAAGCCATCGGCGCCGCGCTCTTCCCGCGCATGGCCACCTGGGACGCGGTCAACATGGAGCGCGCGCTCGCCACGGTGCGCCAGCCGATGCTGGTGATCCAGAGCACCTACCTCAACCCGGCACGCGAGCGCGTGCCGATCAAGCCCGGCGAAACGACACCCTGGCTCGAGCTGGTGCGCAGCCGCGCGCCGCGCGCCCGCATCGAAACCGTGAGCGGCGTAGGCCATTTCGCGCAAATCGAGGCCGCGCAGGCGATCAATCAACTGATCGAGGGTCTCGTCGAAGCGCTCTGAAGGCGTCGGCGAGCGGCCAGGCGCCGAGCGGCATCAGCGCGGCAGGTGCGTGAGATGCGTCAGCGGGCGCTGGTTCTCGAGCGCGTTCTCGGTACCGCCGAAGCGCTGGCTGATGATGCGCGGGAGGGCGAGGAAGTCGTGCGGGAAGCCGAGCTCGATGCGGCTCACTTGGTCCAGCCGCACCAGCTCGGCCTCCGTCAACGGGTGCGCGAGGCAGCCGAAATTCTCCTTCGCCTGGGCCAGCGTGCGCGCGCCGACGATCGGGATCATCTGCTGCCCCTGCTGGCGCGCCCAGTTGATCGCCACCTGGGTCATGGTGCAGCCCTTTTCCTTCGCGATCTCCTCGACCGCCCGCGCGATCGCCAGGTTGCGCTCCGTAATCCGTCGTGCGGCCATGCCGGCGCGCAGCGTGTCCGCGGGCGCCTTGGGATCCGCCGCGCGGTGGAACTTGCCGGTGAGGATGCCCTGCCCGACCACGCCCCACAGCGTGACCGCCAGGCCGAAGGCCCGCGCCATCGGCAGCAGCTCGCGCTCCGAGGTGCGCTCGATCAGGCTGTAGTCGATCTGGACGCCGGCAAACGCGCTCCAGCCGCGCAGCTCGGCCAGCGTGTTCGACTGCGCGACGATCCACGCCGGCACGTCGGAGATGCCGAGATAGAGCAGTTTGCCCGCGCGCACCAGGTCGTCGAGCGCGCGCATCACCTCCTCGACGCGCGTGGTGAAGTCCCACTGGTGCAGCCAGTAGAGATCGACGTAGTCGGTCTTGAGCCGCTTGAGGCTCGCCTCCAGCGACTGCACGATGCTCTTGCGGTGGTTGCCGCCGGCGTTGGGATCGCCCTCGCGCATGTTGAGCGAGAACTTGGTCGCCACCACGAAGCGGTCACGCTGCCCGGCGATGAATTCACCGGTCCAGCTCTCGCTGGTGCCCTCGTTGTACTTGTTCGCGGTGTCGAGGAAGTTGCCACCTGCCTCCGCATACAGGTCGAACACGCGCCGGCTCTCGGCCTTGTCGGCGCCCCAGCCCATTTCCGTGCCGAAGGTGAGCGTGCCGAGCGACAGCTCCGATACGCGCAGCCCGCTCGGCCCAAAAAGCTTGTAGTTCATGTCACCTCCAGCCTGATTGGTCGAAGTGCCGATTCTGCCCGAGTCAGCGCAGGCGCCACGCGGCGGGAAATGCGTCACGGCAGCGCAGGAAAATGACTCTGCCGAGGGCCTTTGTCGTTGACCTTTTGCGGTGTGTTCTGTACCGTTCGGGCCTTGCGCCACAACCAGTTACCGGCGCATGCGAGGAAAGCGCTCGAAGTGCTTAACGCGCCACTGAAAATGCTGATCCGGAACGCGGCAACGCGCGGCGTGAAAAAAGTCACGCTCGCGGCGTGCTGCGCGCTCGTCTGTGGCGCCGCGCTGGCGCAATCGGCGCAGCCGCAAACGGCGCTCGACAGCCTGCGCACCGCATCCGACAAGAAGCTGCAAGCGCGCGTCGATCGCGTCGTGCGCGGCCTCGATCTCGAGCCGATGGTGGTCACGGGCCGCCTCGCACTGGCGCTGGTCGATGTCAGCGACCCGGCGCAGCCGCGCCTCGCGATGCTGAACGGCGATCGCATGATGTACGCCGCGAGCCTGCCGAAGATCGCGATCCTGCTCGGTGCGATGGTCGAGGCCGAGCTCGGGCGGCTGCCGCTAAACGAGCGTACCGTCGGCGCGATGACCAAGATGATCCGCTACTCGAGCAACGAGGATGCGACGCGCGTGCTGCAGTGGGTCGGCGGCGAGCGGCTGATCGACATCCTGCAGTCGCCGCGTTTCCGCTTCTACGACGCGTCCGGCAACGGCGGCCTGTGGGTCGGCAAGGCCTACGGCAAGGCGCCGGCCTACCATCGCGATCCCGTGGCCAAGCTGTCGCATGGCGCCACCGCCTACCAGGTGGCGCGCTTCTACACGCTGCTGGCGACCGACAAGCTGCTCAGCCACCCGATGAACACGCTGATGAAGGAAACGCTGTCCAGGCCCGGCATCCGCCACAAGTTCGTCAGGGGGCTGGAAAGCAAACCGGGTGCGCGCATCTACCGCAAGTCGGGCACCTGGCGCGACTACCACGCCGACAGCGCGCTGGTCGAAGCCGGCCGTTATCGCTACGTGCTGGTCGGCATCGCGCAGCACCGCGATGGCGGCAAGTGGCTGGAGAAGCTCGCCGCACCGCTGCACGATCTCGTCGTGCCGCCGCAGCGCGACGTCGTCGCGCAGCGCTGAGCGTCCCGCTCAGCGCCCTCCGTTGTTCTTGGTGATCAGCTGCTGCAGCCGCGTCGCCAGCGACTGGTGCTCGGCGGCTGAATTCTTGCGCAGGACGTTGGTCACCAGCGTGCTCATGTAGTAGGTGCTGCGCGCAGCAGCCGGCGATTCGACGATCGTCGCCGAGTTCATGTAGTTGAGCACGTTGCCCGCATACTTCTTGCAGGTATAGCCCGGCTCTTTCTTGCACTTGTAAAGCGAGCCGGACTTGAAATAGACCGCCGCCCCGGCCAGCGCGGGCGAGGAGGCATAGCGGATGCGGCGCTCCGTGACGTAGAGCAGGCGCTTGATCTCGCGGCTCGACCAGACATCCACCAGTCGCCCCTGCTCCATGCGCAGCAGGTAGCGCAGCAGCTCGCGCGCAGTGCCGTAGCTGCTGCCGGGGCCCGGCACCTTGCGCTTGCCGGTGGCGGTGAAAAAGCTTCCCTGGCGCAATTGCTCGGCGTCGAGGCCGTTCTTGGCCACCGGCTCGAGAAAGGTGCGCTCGAACAGCGCGGTGAGCTCGGCTTTCGGCGTCTCGTCGAAAAAGCGCTTGATCTCGTCCTCCGACGGCGGATACGCCGCGCCGAACTGGCGCACCAGCATCGCCTCGCGCATCACCATGCCAGCCGCCGAATTCGAGCTCGGCGAGACCATCCAGTCGAGGTATTCGTACAGCGAGGCTTGGTCGCCGATGCGGATCGTGCGGCGCACCAGCTTGCGTGTCGCCGGATCGAACATACGTACCGTGTGGTGATCCCACAGCGAGAAGCCGTCGGCGGTGACCATCGTGGTCCTCAGGATGCGCTTGCGCGCCTCGATGTCCTGCGGGTAGACGTCGGCAAGCGCCTGGAACAGCGCCAGCGCGACGACGATCTTGCCGACGCTGCCGACGTTCTGGCGGTGGTTGCCGCGGTGCTCGGCGTAGCGCGGCCGCGCCGGATCGGAGAGGTCGAGCACCGCCAGCCCGTAGCCGTCCATGTTGCCGGTGAGCATCGCGGTGATCTGGCGCGTGAACTCGGGATCGGGCGGCGGCAGGTCGAAGCGCTTGCCGACCAGGCGCAGATCGACCTCCTTCAGGCCGAGCAACGCACCCGGCGGCTGCTTCACGTCGCGCACCACGCCTTCGTTGGCGAGACGGTTGCCCTCCAGGCGGCGGATGCCGGTTTCCCGGTAGCCGTCGAGCGGGTAGCCGCCCGCGCCAACCGCGAACAGCGTGCCGGCGACGAAGGCGAGCACGCGCAAGATCATCTCGGCGTTCATTGGATCGTCTCTTTGAGGTTCACGTTGCGATCGAGGCTCGCCGCGAGCGCCCGGTCCATCTGCACAAGGTACGCCGAGCCACGCGCGCGGCGACTCTCGTTGAACGGCCGGATCTGCAGCAGCCAGAGCTTGCCGTCGAGGAAAGCGAACTCGACGTCTGCCGCCACCGCCTTGCCATCCTCGCCATGCTGCGGGAATTGCTTCGGAATTTCCTGCGAAAACGCGATCAGCTGCCGCACTTCGTTCGGACCGAGCAAGCTGTCTGCGCCGGACACCGGCTGCTTGGCGATGCCCCCGGTGGCGAGCGGCAGCATGCGGCGCGGCGCGGTCGCCGAGGCCATCAAGCGCACGCTGCCGTTGCGCGTGTCGATGCGCACCGACTCCGCCGCCTGTCCCTCTACCGCGCCACCGACACCCTCGTTGACCGCGACCGAAAGCACCCCCGGATCGCCGCTGTCGACATCCTGCGTGATCATCACGCCCGAGATGTCGGCCGGCACGGTCTGCATCAGCAGTACCGCCGGATAGACGTGCTCGGGCCCCCTCATATGCGATTGCCGCCAGGCCCAGGCGCGCGGCGTGTAGGGCGAGGCCCACACCTTCGAGATACCCTCGACGATGTCCTCGAAGCCGACGATGTTGAACAGCGTCAGGTTGAGGCCGGCGCCGGTGAAGCCCGGCAGGTCCTCGACGTTGGTGTCGGAGCGGATGAATACGCCGCCGCGGAACTTCGCGCCAAAGGCCTTGTTCATCGCCGCGCGCAGGCGCGCACGGAACTGCGGGCCCGGGTCGGTCGTGCTGACGATGGTGTAGATCTCGGCGCGCAGCTTCTCGCCGAACGCGCGTGCGTTGGCCGAACCCGCAGGCAGCGCTTCGAGCGCGCGGAAGCTCTCGACCATCCACTCGTAAACCGTCTTGTTGAGTCCGCGATAGGGCCGGTCGAGCACGGTCGCCCGGTACAGGCCGAAGGGGATGCCGACGCCGGGTGCCACGCGGCCGGGAAAGCGCGCGTTCAGCTCGCCGAGCTTCGCCGCTTTCGGACCGACGATGCGGCCGGAGTCGCTGGCGCGCAGTGCCCCGAGTTGCACGAAGTCGCGCATCGACAGGTCGAGCTTTTTCAGGTCCGCTTCGAACACGATGTCCGCGCCGGCGCCGGCCTTGGCCTGCGCCCCGAACACCGCGTCCCAGTGCGGCCCGTCCTCGGTAATCTCGACCAGGCCCGCTCGGCTGACGGCGAGCACGACGTGCTGGCCATCGGCCTTGCGCAGCTCGGCAAGCACGGGCTCGTCGACCGCCACGTTCGGAATGCCGAGGTTGCGCGCGAGCAGCTGCACATGCGAGAGCGGATTGCCGGCGCCGGCGGTCAGGATGCCGCCCACCGGCGGCAGCTCGGCGACCGTCTCGGGCAGCACGTAAATGCCGTCCGGCGTAAAGGCGTCGACGCGTGTCATGTCCGGCGCAGCGCGCAGCGTGCCCCGCGCCAGGCCCGGGTTGAGGGCGTTGAAGCCGGTGCCGATGTCGGTACCGAACAGCCTGTGCTGCACGCCGGCCAGCCGGTTGGCGTCGCGCGACAACCGGTCGAGGCTCTGGGAATAAAACAACAGCGGGCTGCCGCGCAGCTGGTCCTGGATGAACAGCTGCGCCAGCGGCTCGAGCTCGCCGAGCTTCTCCATGGCGACGCTGAAGTGCAGGCTCAGGCCCTGCGTGCCCCAGCCCGGAACGAGGCCGAGCATGCGCAGCGACGCACGGTAGCTTGTCAGGCTGATCGCCCCGGCCGACAGCTGCTCGAAGTCCTTGCGCAGCTGGGCGCGCTCGCGTGCGTTGATCATGCCGCTGCCGTAGGCGGCCTCGGCGCCCGCCGACAGCGTCAGGATCAGCGCTTCGCGCGTCGCACTGCCCAGGGTCGGACGCAGCTGCGTCGACAGGCGGAAGTTCTCCGCCTCGACCGCGAGCGACAGATCGAGCAGCTGCAGCCGCGCCGCGGGCGACTTCACCCTCGGCAGCGCATCGCGCAGGCTGGCGAGCAGCCGCGCAGTGACAAGGTAGTGGTACGCGGGACCCGTTTTGCGCTTCAAGGCATCGCGCCCATCGCGCAGCTGCTTTTGCAGCCAGGGCGCCGCGCTGAACCGCTTGGCGTTGGCTTCCAGTGTTCCGGGCAGCGGCGGCGCCGCGTATACCCGATCGATTTCCCTTGCCAGCTCGCCGGCAGCCTTTTTCAGCTCCGCGTCCTCCGTGTTCGCCGCGTACTCGCGTACGCTCTTCGCGTCGGCCGCCTCCGGGCTGCCATGGATCTTGACGCGCAACGGCGCGAAAGCCGGATCGCGGTCGGCCACCTCCGTGGCCATGTTGCGCACTTTCTGCGCCGAGGCGCTATCGCGGCCGTGCGGCAGCAGGCGCACGCCGGCGCGCAGCGCGGGGAAGCGCCAGCCGATCCACTCGTCGCGCGACGCCATCTCGGTGAGCAGTGCGCGCGCGGCATCGCGCTCGTCCTCCTCCTGGATCGCGCCGCGGTAAAAGCGCGCCTTGCGGAAGATCCAGCCGTCATCGATCGCAACGAGAAATTTCTCGATCAGCAACTGCGCGTAGCGCTCGGCGAAATCGGGGGCCGCCACCGTCACGCGTGCATCCAGCCCGGCAAGCACGTTGGCGATGGTGTAGCCCTGCGCGCGCAGCTGCTTGGTACGTTCGCTCCACTCGCCGTGCTGCCAGCCCTCGCCCTTCTTGGCGCAGGCGTAGTCCTTCGGCTCGAGCACGCGGCCGTCCTTGCAGAACCAGCGGATACGCAGAAACGGGCCACGCGCCCCTTCCTTCATCTGCGTGATCCACTGGCGCGCCGGCGCTGCGTCAGGCGTGCCAGCCGCCTGCGCCGCGCCGGCGACCAGGGCGCAGGACAGCAGCGCCGCCGGCAAAGCGAGGACAGGCGCGCGGCGCGGCCTCATGACGCGGCCACGACGGCCTCCGGCGTGCGGTCGCGGCTGCGGCGCTCGTGGGTCGCCACGCGCTGCTGGAATTCGCGCCCGGTGGCGATCGCCAGGACGAGCCAGACCGACACCACGGCGACGTTGATCCACGCGAATTCCGAAATGCTGAGGCTCAGCACCGCGGTGCCGACATAGACGGTCGCCGCCGACAGCACGTCGCCGGCGCGCACGACCAGGCAGTCGATCAGCTGCTTGGCCTTGTACTTCTCGTTGCGCCGCGTCGGCAGGAAGAGCAGCTGGCGCACCGTGTTCATGAGCGAATAGTCGACCGAGTTCTCGGCGATCTTCACCCAGCGCAGGATCATGAGCGACGGAATCAGCGCCGCGACCGTGTAGCTTGCAAGTGCCACGACCGGCAGGATGCACAGCGCAACCGGCACGCCCAGGTACTTGATTGCGCGCGACACCACGAACAGCTGCAGCAGCATGCCAGCGAGGTTCACGATCTGAAAGTAATCGGCGAAGAAAGTGCCGATGAAGAGGCGCTGCTCGGAGAGCAGGATGCTGCCGGTGGCGACCGCCACGTCCGCCTCGTGCTTCACCACCGCCGACAGGATGTACTCGCCGGCCGAGTTCACCCAGTTGAGAAACAGCGTGATCAGCGCGATGAGCAGCAGGTAGCGGTTGCGCTTCAGCAGGCCGAAGGCCTCGCCGTCGCCGATCGAGACGTCGCGCTGGCGCTGCGCCGCGCCAGGATCCGTCGCCCCGCCGCGCGTCCGCCCCGCGCCGCTGCGCTCGCGCAGGTCGATGAAGTTGAAGAGCAGCAGGCTCGTCGCCAGGATGCTCGTCGCCACCAGCAGCAGCGGGTTCACGCCGAGGCTGCGAATCAGCTGGCTCGCGATCCAGGAGCCGAACACCGCGCCGGCCGAGCCGCCGAAGGCAATGACCGCAAACAGCCGTTTGCCGGCCTCTGGCGAATAGACGTCGTTGGCGTAAGACCAGAACTGCGCGATCACCATCAGGCTGAAGATGCCGATCCAGAGGAAGAACAGGAAGCCGATCGGCGCCTTGTTCTCGGCCAGCATGTAGAAACCCGGCAGGCAGGCGATGAACATCGCGGTGACGACGTTGATCAGGCGGCGGCGCGGCAGGCGCGTCGCCAGCGCGCTGTAGAGCGGCACCAGCAGCACGAACAGCCCCGCCTGCGCCGCATAGGCATAGCTTTTGATCTCGGCGCCGCCCGGCTGGGCGAGGATCAGCGCCTCGCGCACCGGCTTCATGACGTAGTACGCGGTGAGGATGAGGAACACGTTGAAGGCGAGCAGCACCAGCTGCAGCCCCTCGCCGTCGCGCACGTCGGCGAACAGGCACAGGAAACGCTCGAGCGGCCGACGCGGCGCCGGCGCGGCCGGAGCGGGCGGTGCGGTCACGGACATCGTTCGGCGGCTCTAGAAATGGCGAGGGGGCGGAGGGGAAGATTCGACTTCAGAGTATCCCAACGTCGCCGGCCGGCGCCACCACTGCGCCCGTCGGCGCGCCTATTTCTTCCGCGTTGCGCCGGACTTTTCCTTCTTCTTGGCTGCCTTCGCCACGCGTCGACGCGCGCGCGGCCGCGGCGCCGGATTGGGAATACTTTCCTCGACGACGAAGGCGCCGCCCTGGAGGGCCTCGGCGCGCGCATCGCCCGGCTGCTCGCGCGCCAGCACCGCTTCGGCGTAGATCTCGCTGTCGTCCTGCGGCGCATAGCCGAGGCGCCGCGCGTTTACGTTGTCGTACCAGCTGCGCGCGTTGTCCGAGACGCCGTAGACGATCTCGAAGCGGATGTCGGGATGCTCGATGCCGATCGCGACGAGCTGCGCCATGTCGCGTGGGCTGATCCAGATCGACAGGCGCCGCTTGTCGAGCGGCGCCGGGTTGACGTTCCCGATGCGCATGCAGAACACCTCGAGACCGTACTTGTCGGCGTAGAGGCGGCCGAGCGCCTCGCCGAAGGCCTTGGCGACCCCGTAGCGGCTGTCGGGCCGCACCATGACGCGATCATCGATCACCTCGTCGCGCCGGTAAAAGCCCACCGCGTGGTTCGAGCTGGCAAACAGAAGGCGCTTGACGCCGTTGCGCCGCGCGGCCTCGAAGGCGTTGTAGCAGCCGACGATGTTGGCCGGGTGGATGTCCTCCCAGCGCCCCTCGACCGAGTAGCCGCCGAGATGCACGATCGCGTCGACGCCGCGCGCCGCGCGCAGCAGGTCGGACAGGCGCGTGATGTCGGCGCGCACGAACGACTCGCCATCGGCCAGCGGCTTGACCGGGCGGATGTCCGACAAACGCAGCCGGTAGCGGCCCGCGAGCTCGCGCCGCAGGTGACCGCCGATGCCCCCCGCCGCGCCGGTGATGAGGATGGTTTTCATAGCTGGGCTCCTTCGGAGGGCGCGGCCTGCGCACGCGGCCCGCTGCGGCGCGTGCGCAGGTCTTCGACCCACATCGCCAGCGCCGGCGTGATCAGCATCTGCAGCGCGGTGCCGAGCAGCACACCGACGCCGATCGCTACGGCAAGCGGGATGAGGAACTGCGCCTGGATCGAGCGCTCGATGATGAGCGGGAAGATGCCGAGGAAGGTGGTCACCGCGGTGAGCACGATCGGCCGGAAACGACCCTTGGCCGCGTCGATGATCGCCTGCTGCGCGGGCTTGCCGCGCGACAGCTCCTCGTTGACGAAGTCGATGAGCACCAGCGAGCCGTTGACGATGATGCCGGCCAGCCCGACCAGGCCGAACAGGCTGGTCAGGCCGAAGCTGAGACCCATGATCAGGTGGCCGAGCGTCGCGCCGACCAGACCGAAGGGGATCGAGGCAAGCACGATCACCGGCTGGATGTAGGAACGGAAGGCGAGCGCGAGCAGCGCATACATGCAGAACACGGCGAGGACGAAGTTCTTCGCGAGCGAGGGCAGCGTACGCCCCTGCTCGCGCTGCTCGCCGCCCATCGCGTAGGTCAGCCCCGGCACCGCCTCCTGCAGCCGCGGCAGCACCTCGCCCATCAGCTGCGCGTTGACCTGCTGACCGGTCACCACCGCGCTGTCGACCTCGGCGAACACCGTGGTCACGCGCCGCCCGCCGCGGCGCACGATGGTCGACGGCCCGGTCCCGAGCGACAGCTCGGCCACCTCGTGCAGCGGCACGAAGCCACCGGCCGGCGCGCGGATGCGGTAGCGCGACAGATCGGCGAGCGAGGCGCGCTCGCGCAGTGGCAGGCGGACGTAGACCCGCACCTCGTCGCGCCCGCGCTGCACGCGCACCGCCTCGGCGCCGAAGAACGCCGCGCGCACCTGCTGCGAGAGCGATTCGAGCGTCAGGCCGAGCGCACGCGCGGAGGGCTTGAGCTTGAACTGCACTTCCTGCTTGCCTGGCTCGCGGTCGTCGCGCACGTCGAACACGCCGTCGATGCGGCGCAGCGCCTCCTGCAGCGCCTGCACCGCCTGCGCCAGCCCCTCCTCCGAGCGCGCCGAGAGCTCGACCTGCACCGGCGAGCCGAGATTGATGACGTTGGAGGCGAAGGTGAGCTTCTTCACGTCCGGCAGCCGGCCCACTTCCTCACGCCAGCGCAGCTCGAACTGCTTGGACGTCACCGAGCGCACCTCGGGATCGAGCAGCTCGAACACCACCGACGCCTTGTTTCCCTGCAGCAGGTTGAGCGCGCCGACGGCGCCCGGCCCGGCGACCGCCTGCTGACCGACCGAAAGATAGACGGCGCTCACCAGGTTGCGTCCGCTCGGATCGGGCAGCGCGCGCGCCGCCCTGTGTCCGGCGCGCTCGATCGCCTGCGCCGTCGCGAGCGTGGTCTCGGCGGTCGCGCCCTGCGCGAGCTCGAGCGAAGCAGTGACGTAGCGCCCCTCCACCTGCGGGAAAAAGACGAAGCGTACGTAGCCGCCGGTGATGAGGCCGAGCGTGACCAGCAGCACGGCGACCCCGCCGGCCAGCGACACGGCGTAGTGCGTGGTGACGAAGCGCAGCGCGCGCGTCAGCGGGCCGTCGACGAAGCGGCGCAGCGCGCGGTCGGTGGCGTGGCGCAGCTCGGCGAGCCGGGCGCCGATGCGCGTGCGCGGCGTGAAGCCGGTGATGCGCAGGTGCGCGAGGTGGTGCGGCAGGATGAACATCGCCTCGATGACCGACACGATCAGCACGAGGATGACGACCGCCGGGATCTGGAAGAGAAACTTGCCGAGCGTGCCCGGCGCGAACAGCAGCGGCACGAAAGCCGCCACCGTGGTGGCAACCGCGAGCGCCACCGGCAGCGTAACGCGCTGCGCGCCGCGCACCGCCGCCTCGACTTCGGGCGTGCCGCGCTCGTTCTCGGCGTAGATGTTCTCCCCGGTGACGATCGCGTCGTCGACCACGATGCCGATCGCAAGGATGAAGCCGAACAGCGACATCATGTTGATCGACAGCCCCACCCAGGGCATCACGGCGAACGCGCCGACAAAAGACACGGCGATGCCCGCCGACACCCAGAACGCGAGCCGCAGGTCGAGAAACAGCGCCAGCGCGCCAAGCACCAGCGCCAGACCGATCAGGCCGTTCTTGACGAGCAGGCGCATGCGGTTCTGGAACTCGATCGAATCGTCGCGCCAGACCTCGACCGTGATGCCCGGTGGCACCCCCGGTCGCAGGGTCTTGTCGAGATAGCGATCGACGACGCGCACCACCTCGAGCACCTTTTCCTCGCCGACGCGAAAGACCTGCACGAAGGCCGCCGGCTTGCCCTGGTAGCGCATGATGAGATCTTCGTCGCGGAAGCCGTCGTCGATGCGCGCAATCTCGGCGAGCCGCACGCGTGCGCCTGTCGCAGCGGACACCACCACGATGTTCTCGAAGTCGGCACGGTTGTAGTTGCGCCCCTTGGCGCGCAGCAGGATCGACTCGCCCGCCGCCTTGATGTCGCCGCTCGGCAGATCGAGGCTCGAGCGGCGCACCGTCGCCGCCAGATCCTGCAACGTGAGGCCGTAGGCGCGCAGCGCGTCGTTCGGCACCTCGATCGAGACCTCGTACTCCCGCACCCGCGCGACCTGTACCAGCGAGATGCCCGGCGTGGCCGAGAGCTCGTCCTTCACCCGGTAGGCCAGCTCGCGCAGCACGGTCTCCGGCACGTTGCCGTAGAGCGCGAGCTCGACCACGCGCTGGCGGGTTACCAGCTGGCGGACCTCCGGCCGCTCGGCCTCGTCCGGGAAGGTGGTGATGCGGTCAATCGCCGCCTTGACCTCGTCGAGCTTGCTCGCCACGTGCGCGCCGCGCGAAAGCTCGATGCGCACCACGCCGGTGCCCTGCACGGCCACCGAGGTGATTTGATCGATACCGTCGATTCCCTCGATCTGCTCCTCGATGCGCTGGACGATCGCCTCTTCGACCTCGTCCGGCGCCGCGCCCTGGTATTCGACGCGCGCCTCGAGCACGTCGAGCTCGATGAGCGGAAACACCTCCTGCTTCATCGTCAGCATGTTGACCACGCCGGCGATGAGAATGAGCCCCATGAGCAGATTCGCCGCCACCGGATGGCGGGCCATCCACGCGATCAGGGCCTTCATTGCGTGACGCGGTCCTTCTGCCCCTGCGCTGCGGCGCGGGTCTGCGTGCGCGGCGCATCGGACGCCGCCGGCACGGCCGCCGCTTCGACCACGCGCACCGGCATGTCCTGCGTCACGATCTTCAGGTCGCTGACGATGACGCGCGCGGCATCGGGCAGACCCTGCGCGGACACCACGGCACGGTTCTCGCTCTCGCTCAGCAGACGCACCGGCCGGATCGATACCTTGTCGTCGGCATCGACCAGCCAGAGTCTGCTGCCGTCGCGCAGCGCGCGGCGCGGCACGACGGCGTAGCGCCCCTCGCGGCGCCCCTCGATCTCGACGGTTGCATACATGCCAACGAGCAGCGGTGGCGGCGCAGCCTCGCTCGGCGGCACGGTCTGGTCACCGCTTTGCAACGGCTCGCCGCGCGCGCCCGGCGCGTCGATCGCCACCACGACGTTGAAGGTTCGCGTACCGCTGTCCACCGCGGACTCGACGCGATCGACGTGCGCCGCCCAGCGATAAACCGTGCCGCCGTATTCCACCCGCACCTCGGCGCGGGCGCCGCTCCGGCCGATGTCCTGCATCCACGGGTCGGCGATCAGCGCGATGTCGCGGTCGGTGAGCGAGACGGGAATTTCGAGCGCGTCCGCGGCGTAGATGCGCGCCAGCTCCTTGCCTGGCTGCACGGTGTCGCCCAGGTCGATCTTTTCCGCGAGCACACGCCCCTCGAACGGGGCGGCGACGACGCATCGCTCCAGGTCGAGCTGGCGGCTGCGCTCGAGCGCTTCGGCCCGCGCCAGTGCGGCTTGTGCCTGATCGCGCGCCGCCACACGCTCGTCGAGCGTCTGGCGCGACAGAAAGCCCTTGGCGATCAGCTCGCGCGTGCGCTCGAGCAGCTGCTCGGCGAGCCGCAGGCTCGCCTGCGCCGAGCGCCGGTCGGCGCGCGCC